>JAJZYB010000027.1 GCA_021806135.1 Thermoplasmata archaeon | reverse complement strand
AATCGACGCACTGAGCAAACTGATGGCAGAGACGGCGAAGGAGGGGTAGAATGGAGGGGGGGCTCACAAACGGCCGGGCGCCTGAAGAGGATGGCGTACCGGGGCTTACGGCCTCCACCTGGCCGCTCCGGCGGGAAGACCGCCGGGGCGTTACGGTGCTCTCCGCCTGCACGGGTGGGAATCCCGCCGAAGGGCGCCCGGACCTCAGCCCGAGCGTCGGGAAGGTATGTTCTCGCGCAGGACCTCGAGGTCCGGACCGGCCCGGAACACTGGGAGTTCCCGCTGGAAGCTGTGGCGTTCAGGGCCGAACAAGTGAGGTGGATGGCGAGCCAGGGGATCGGAGTGAGGGGTGGGGGAGCCCTCCGGCCTCCTCGCCCGGGACGACCGTGGTGGGATGAGCTTCTCCCCATCGAGACCTGAACGGGCCCGCCGACCAGGGCCGGCCCACGGGCCGAGGGAGCTTCGGGATAGGGGTGGCGGCCTCAACCGAGCCTCCCCCCCGGGCCATCCGGTGACCGGCGGGAGACCCTTCAGGAGCGACTGGAGAGGGCCCTACCCCACTCCGCTCGGGATCTGGAGGGCGAGGTTGAGCAGGACCGCGCCGGCAGTGCCGGTATAGAGCAGCTCCAAGGTGCACGCCCCGGGGATGGTCAGGCACCAGGGCGGAGCGCCCGCGTAACTGGTCGAAGGTGGGAGGGGCGCGTGCAGGTACACCACGATCTGATCCCCGGGGGACAACCGACCCTGCCCGGGGTGGAGCGGTTGATAGTAGAGCAGCTCGTTGAAGACCGGAGCTGGACTTCCGGGGGAGAAGGTACCACACAGCCCCACGGTGGGGGTCGTCGGGGCGGATGGCGGGACGCTGGGGGTGAACAGCGTCGAGGTCAACCCCGCGTTCAGGTAGGCGGTCCCGTTACAATGGAAGAGGAGGTCCACCAGGGAGTAGCTGGGGGCGGGGGAGACCACCTGGGTGAGCGTGAAGGTCACCGCCGGTAGCGTGGGACAAGCGCTCGTGGTGGGGGGGCAGAGGCTCGGGGTCCCGTAGTAGGTCTGGTGAGGGGAGTAGGTCACGGTCACCCCGATGTAGGGGGGAGGCGGGCTCACCGGGACCACCACCAAGATGTAGAGCAGCGAGACGAGCACCACGGTCAGCGAGACCAGTAAGATGGTCCCGATGATGGGGCTGACCGCCCGCCGACGAGGGCGCAAACGAGGGAAGTGCGTGGCCGGCCGGCCTGATGGGGGAGAGGGCATCCGCAACGGGATTACAGGGATTTCCCCCCTTGTCAAGCTTCCGCCCGAACGGACCGAGACGGATCGACCCGGGCGAGGGCAACGGAACCGTTCTCCCGGCCCCCCCAGAAGCGCTCCGCGGTTCCAACGGCAAGGATCCTCACCGCACGAAGGGGATGACGCGCTGCCAGGGGATGGCCTTGTCTTGACATGACAGAACGCGTACTGGCACCTGGTCCCCGCGCTCTCCCGGGGACCTCCCTCGGCACGGCCGGCCGTTTCGGCGCCGGTCCAGGCCCGCGGAAACCCCCGCCCAGGGACCGCCCCGTTCGCGGACCCCAAGACTTTTACCCTGGTCCCTTATGGACGCACCCCCATGAGGACCAAGAAGGCGGAACGGGTCCGGAACTTCGAGATCATCGGGGTGGACCCCCGTCCGGCCCTCTATCTCTCGTACGACGGCCTTTCCGGGATCAGCGAGCGCTCCATCCTGCACGACCTCTTGGAGCAGCTTCAGCACCTCGGCCCCGAGCGCTACACCGAGTTCTTGGAAGGACTCCGCCGTCACCATTCGGCCTACGTCCACATCTACTTCCACGACTACGTCAGCTACGGGGTGGGAGGCGGAGAGGCTACTGCCGAGTTCTTCTACGGGACCCAACTCCTCCTCTACGATCCCCCGCCCGCTGCGGGGGGTCGCGAGGTCCTGACCCTGGTCCACCCCGCAGCTCGGCCGGAGCGGGTGGAACTGGAAGGTGCCCAGGCACCACCGGTGGAGGCCTGAGGGCTTCCCGGTCGCCGATCGGTGGGGGCCCGGGGGCCTCGGGGGGTCATTGAGCCCTCTCGGAAGGCCCCCCAGCTTAGAAATAGAGGGACATCGCTTCCGCCCACTGATGACCGACGCCGCGAGCCGGAAGTCCATCGATCGATCCCGCCGAATGAATGTTCCGACCTTCTTGGCCCGGATGGGGCAGGTGGCCTACGTACCTACCCCCATGGTTCCGGCCGAACCGGACCGGCCCACCGCGGGCATGGTGCTGTCGATCATCGGCGGGGTCTTTGTCCTCATCGCGGGACTCTTTGAACTGGCGATTGGATCGTTCGTGGCCGGCATCACTCTGGGGTTCGCCGGCGGGGGCATCCTCCTCCTGGCCGGCCTCAGCCTCCTCTTCGGGATCCTCATGATCATCTTCGGGGTCATGATGTACCACACCCCGCAGAACCACAGCGTCTACGGGGCCCTCGTCCTTGTCATCTCCATCGTGAGCCTGTTCACGTCGCTCGGGGGCTTCTTCATCGGTTTCCTCCTGGGCCTCATCGGAGGGATCCTCGGGCTCGCGTTCAAGCAGCGCACCCCCCAGGCCATGTTCTTCCCCCCAGCCCCCGCTCCCACCCCACCCGCCGCGCCACAGCGGGTCTGCCTGAAGTGCGGGCGGATGGTGGACCCCGGGCTCAAGTACTGCCCTCACTGCGGAGGGGCGCTCCCGGCCTGAGGGCGAGGACCCCATCCTCACCGGAGACGCCTCCTCCGGCGTAGCCCGGCGAGACCCCTTCCTCAAGGCTTAAACGAGGGGCCACGGCTGCGGCATCGCCATGCCCACCGGGGAGGAACTCGAGCGGGAGAGGCGGGAGAAGCGTGAATCGCTCTCCCGGACAGGGACCCACGCCTACCCTCACAACTACCCGGACCGGGTCCCCACCAGGGCGGTCCGGGACGAGTTGAAGGGCTCCCCCCCCGGGGCCATCCACCCGGACCACCCCCGACGGGTGGCGGGACGGGCGCTGAGCATCCGCCATCTGGGGCGGACGGCGTTCGTCCCTCTCCGGGACCAGTCGGGGGAGCTCCAGCTCTTCCTCTCTGTCGACCATCTGGGCGAGGAAGGCCTCCGGGCGGTCCTCCGCTGGCTGGACCCGGGAGACCTCGTCGGGGCCGAAGGGATCCCCGTGGTGACCCGGCGGGGCGAGCCATCGCTCGCGGTCCGCTCGCTCACCTTGCTCGCCAAGGCCCTCCGTCCTCCCCCCGAGAAGTGGCACGGCCTCAAGGACCCTGAGGTCAGGCTCCGGCAACGCTACGTGGACCTGCTCTCCTCGCCAGAGACCCTCACCCGGTTTACGGGCAGGAGCGTGATCCTCCGGGCCCTCCGCCACCATCTGGACGAGGAAGGGTTCCTCGGCGTGGAGACCCCGGTGCTGGAGCGGGTGGCCTCCGGGGCCCTGGCGAGGCCCTTCGTGACCCATTACAACTTCCTCGACGAGGACTATCAGCTCCGGATCGCCCTGGAGCTCAGGCTCAAGCGCCTCATCGTGGGAGGTTTCGAGAAGGTCTACGAGATCGGACCGGTCTTCCGGAACGAGGATCTGGACTCCACCCACGTCCCCGAGTTCTCCGAACTGGAGCTGTATTGGGCGTACGCGGACTACCATGACCTTCGGGCCCTGGTGGAACGGATGCTCCACCACCTCGCCCGGAGTGCAGCCCCGTTCCTGTCCCCGGAGGCGGCCGAGCGGATCCAACGGAGCTTCACCCCTCCGTTCGCCAGGGTCGATTTCGTCCACGCGCTGGAGCAGCACAGCGGGCTGCCCGGGGTCCTGGACCTCCCGGTGGAGACGTTGAGGGAGAAGGCCCGGGCCGTGGGCGCCACGGTCACTCCCTCGAGCCCCGCCGGATACTGCCTGGACAAGCTCTTCGCCCACCACGTGGAACCCACCCTCCAGGAACCCACGTTCGTGGAGGACCATCCCCGGTCGACCACGCCGCTGGCCAAGCAGCACCGGAGCCTCCCCGGACGGGTGGAGCGGTTCGAGCTCTTCTACCGGGGGTTTGAGCTCGGGAACGCGTACACCGAACTGAACGATCCGGACGAGCAACTCGCCCGGTTCGAGGAGCAGCGGGCCACCCGGGGAGAGGAGACCTACGCTCTGGACGAGGATTTCGTCGAGGCGCTGCGCTACGGGATGCCCCCCACCACCGGGGTCGGAATGGGGGTGGAGCGCCTCCTGATGAGCCTGCTCGACGTCGCGTCCATCAAGGACGTGGTGCTCTTCCCGCCGACCCGCAGGGCGGATCCGCCCTCCCGGCCCTCCCCCTCCTCCAAGCCCTCCGGTTGAGGGGGACCGGGTCGCCTCCACTCCGGGCCCTTATATTCCCCCCTCCCTCAACGCCACCACGGAGGAACTGGGACGACCCCGCAACGATCATGGAGAAGATCTCGCTCGCCGAGGCCCGCAAGATCGCGGCGAAGAAGGGACTGAAACCCGGACGGGTGGAAGGGACCGATGGGGTCCAGTTCACCCGGGGCCGGAACGACCGGATCGTCCCGGTGCCCTGGGAGGAGTTCGAATCCCTTCTCAAGCGGCGTCGGCTCGCCGTCTACGAGTCCGACGGGTTCCTCAAGGTCATGAAGGCCTGAGCCGCCTCCTCCCCCCGCGGCGGGTTCCCCTGCCGGCCGGGGACGCTTTTAGAGCCCCGGGGTCCTTCGTTCCCTTCCATGCCGACTTCTCCGGGGAGCGATTCTCCCCCCCTCCAGGTGGAGGATCTGGTCATTCGCTACGGTAGTGTGGTCGCCGTCGACGGGCTGTCCCTTTCGGTCAACCCGGGGGAGATCTACGGCCTTCTGGGCTCCAACGGGGCCGGAAAGTCCTCCACCATCAAGGCCGTGGTCGGATTGGTCAAGCCCACCTCCGGAAGTCTCCGGGTCACCGGGCTCGACCCCGCGCAGCACGCCATGGAGGTGAAAGGTCGGGTGGGGTACGTCCCCGAGACCCCGCTGCTCTATGATGCCCTGAGCCCCCGGGAGTTCCTGGAGTTCGTCGGGTCCATCCGACGGATCGAGCCCGCGGCGCTCGCCCGGCGCGCCCAGGAGTTCGCCGATGCCCTGCAGATCACCTCCGACATGGACCGACCCCTGGCGACCCTCTCCAACGGGGCCCGGCAGAAGGTGCTCCTCATGGTGGCCTTCCTCCACCTGCCTCCGCTGCTCGTCCTGGACGAGCCGTTCAACAACCTGGACCCGCGCTCGGTCCGGATCATGAAGGACCTGCTGCAGAGCTACGTGCGGGATGGACGGCGGGCCGCCCTCTTCTCCACCCACACGGTGGAAGTGGCCCAACAGCTCTGCCACCGGATGGGGATCCTGGACCACGGTAAGCTCACCGGCGAGGGGACCTTCCCGGAGCTCAAGCAGCAGGCCGCGCTCCCGGACGGGAGCCTGGAGGAGGTCTACCTCACCCTGACCTCGGAGCAGGAATCCGTGACCCGGGCCGTCCGCCTCCTCGCTGAGGAAGCGTAGGGAGATCCTTGGCCCGGACCGTCCCTCCTCCGGACAGCCTCCGCGAGGCCTGGTCCCTCGCCGGCGTGATCTACCAGGAGTTCAGCTTCCAGTCCATCTATGCCCTCAAGCAGGGGAACGTGCTCGACCCTTCCTCCAGCCAGGACCCCTTGAAGGCCGTCCGCAAGGCCCGTTCCCGGGTGGCCCAGTCCAAGCTGATGGTCTCCTTGCTCCTCCTGTTCGTCATCGTGGCCGGGGCCTTCGCCCTGACCCGGGGCGGGGCCTTCGGGATCCGCCTCGCCCCGGTGGACTACGCCACGAGCGTCATCGCCGGCCAACTGCTGCTGCTCTTCTCCCTCCTGTGGATGACCGGTCTGCAGATCGCCCCCACGCTGACGAACTCGCGGATCTTCAACCTGCTCGCCACCCTCCCCCTTCCGGAGCGCCAGAACCGCCGGGTGGCCACGCTCCTTCTCCTCCATGTCTTCGACGCCCCGGCCCTCACCGCGCTGGTCCTGCTCCCCCTGGCGGATGGCCTCGCCACCGGCAGCCTCTCGGTGGGGCTCCTCGTCCTGCCCGGCACCCTCCTGACGGTGGTCCTCGCCGCCGCGGTGGCCCTCTACACGGCCTCGTTCTTCGTGGCCCAGGTCAGCGGTTCCCGGGGAGGGACCCGGGGGAACAGCGCCCTCCGCTGGGCCTACCTCTTGCTCTGGAGCCTCCCCAGCCTTGCCATCACCGGGTTCGTGAGCTTCTCCTCCCAGATCCTCAACACCCTCGGCCTCTGGGAGGTCAACAACCCCCTCGCCTTCCAATCCCTCCTTCTGGTCTTCCCCTTCCCGTTCGGTTATCTCCCGGCGCAGGCCGCCCTCCCGGGACAGGATCCCTTCCACCTCTTGTTCGGGCTCCCCTTCTGGTTGGCCATCGCGGCGTACGCCGCCCTGGGGGTCCTGGCCGCCCGGTGGCTCTTCACGGCCCCGATGAGCGTCTCCCTCCAGCAGCCGAAGAGCTCCCGGGGAGCGACCGGGACCTTCCCTCCCCTCCGCCGGAGCTCCCCCACCGGCGCCATCCTGCAGAAGGACCTCAGGGTGGCATCGCGGACCCCGGGATACGCCTTCCTCATCCTCCTCCCTCTCCTGGACGCCTTCGTCCTCGGTCTCTCGAGCTACGTGGCCGCCCCCGGCCCCGCCGCGGCCGGGCACTACGCCCTGGCCGCCGTGACGGTCGCTGCCCTGTTGGCCACCTTCTTCGGCCCCGCCTTCTTCGCCACCGAGGTGCTGGGATACTCCTTCACCCGGACGCTCCCCATCTCCCGGCGGACGCTCCTGCTGGGGAAGGCCTCCCTCATCGTGCTCATCTACACCGTGGCGAGCCTGCTCGTCATGGGGCTCGTGGCCTTCCGGGTCGGGAACCCCGTTCCCTTCCTCGTCTTCGCGTTGGCCGAACTGCCGGCGGTCCTGGGGGCCGCGGTCCTGGAGCTCGGCGTGCTCTTCAACCGGGCGGAACGGACCGGCATCCCCCTCACCAACCTGTACTCGGGCGCGTGGTGGACCATGCTGGTGGTGATCCCCGGGCTCGTGGTGGCCGGCATCCCCCTCGTCTTCTATGCCGTGGGCCAATACTATCATACGCTCTGGGCCGTGCCGTCGATGGCCCTCTCCGCTCTCGCCCTTCTCACCGTGACCGGCCTCTGGGCCCTCGGGGGACGGGGGCGGGCGGCCTGAGACCCCCGCGCTCCATGGTCGAACCCCTACCTCCCCGGCTGGACCCGAAGGCGTACGAGCGCCGGTGGCAGGAGGCCTGGGACCGGGCCCGGCTCTTCCAGGCGCCGCTACGGACCGCTCCCGGGGAGCATTTCACGGTGGTCCTCCCGCCCCCCAACCTGACGGGGGTCCTCACCCTGGGGCACAGCTTGGGAGGGACCTGCATGGACGTGCTCGTACGCTACCACCGGATGCTGGGCAAGCCCACGCTCTGGCTGCCCGGCGTGGACCACGCGGGGCTCGCCACCCAGATGGCGGTCCGGCGGCACCTGGAATCCCAGGGCGTCTCGGTGGCGAACTACGGGCCGGAGGACTGGCAACGGGCCGTGGAGGGCTGGCGGGTGGAGAAGGAGCAGCACATCCGCCGCCAGCTGGTCGCCCACGGGTTCTCCCTGGACTACAGCCGGTACGTCTACACCATGGACCCACGGTACTCCCGGGCGGTCCGCCATGCCTTTGTGACGCTCTACCGGGAGGGACGGATCTACCGGGCCGAGCGGATGGTGAATTGGGACCCCGTGGCCCAGACCGCCTTGTCGGACCTGGAGGTGATCCCCACCGAGGTCCGGGGGACCCTCTACTACCTGCGGTATCCGGCTGCCGACGGGGCTCCGGAGGGGAAGGAGGGGCTCGTGGTGGCCACCACCCGGCCCGAGACGCTCTTCGGGGACGTTGCGGTGGCGGTGAATCCCAAGGATGAACGGCACCGGGCCTGGGTGGGCCGGTCCGTTCATCTTCCCTTGACGGACCGGGTCCTGCCGGTGGTCCTGGACGAGGCGGTGGATGCGTCCTTCGGGAACGGCGCCCTGAAGGTCACCCCCTCCCACGACCCCGCCGACCTGGCCATCGCTCAGCGGCACCCGGAGCTTCCGCCCCGTCGCGACGTGCTCGACGAGCGGGCCCGGTTGACGGGGCCTTTCGTCCCCGCTCCCTTCCAGGGACTCTCCCGGGAGGAGGCTCGGATCCGGACCGTGGAAGCCCTTCGGGGTGGGGGCTACCTGGTCCGGGAGGAGCCCCACGACCACCGGGTGGGTTTCTCCGAGCGCTCCGAGGTCCCCGTGGAACCCCGCCTTTCCCTTCAATGGTTCGTGGACGTCCGGCCCATGGCCGGGCCGGCGCTCGAGGCCGAGGAGAAAGGAGAGCTCACCCTGGTCCCGGAGCGCTGGCGGAAGACCTACCGGCACTTCCTCTCGAACCTGGAGCCCTGGTGCATTTCCCGTCAGGTCGCCTGGGGACATCCCATCCCCGTCCATACCTGCCCCACCTGCGGATGGGTGGACGCCTGCGAGGAGGATCCCCCGGCCTGTCCCAAATGCGGCGGGGGTGCGCTTTACCGGGACCCCGACGTCCTCGACACCTGGTTCTCCTCCTGGCTCTGGCCCTTCGCCACGCTGGGCTGGCCCGAGGAGACGCCGGACCGGACCGCCTACTTCCCGGTGAGCGTCCTGGTCACGGGCTCGGACATCCTGTTCTTCTGGGTGGCCCGGATGGTGATGGGCGCCCAGATCTTCCTGGGGGAATTGCCCTTTCCCCGCGTCTGCCTCACGGGGATCCTCCGGGACGCCGAGGGACGGAAGCTCTCGAAGCATCTGGGAAACTCGCCGGATCCCCTGGAGCTCATCGAAGCCTGGGGAGCCGATGCCTTCCGCTTCGGCCTGGTCTTCCCGCTCCCCACGGACGAGGGCGGGACCTGGGACCCCCAGAAGGCTTCCGAGGGCGGCCGGAACTTCCTCACCAAGGTCTGGAACCTGGTCCGGATGCTCCAGGGGTCCCTCCCGGCGGATCTCCCCCCTCCCGGCGGGGCCCCTGACCTCGGGGAGGCCAGCCCGCTGTTGGACCGCTGGGTCCTCTCCCGCTACTCCGCCACCGTCCGGGAGGTCCGGGAATCGCTCGAGGCGCTGGAGATCACGCGTGCGGCGGCGTCTCTCCATCACTTTCTCTGGCACGAGGTGGCGGACTGGTGGTTGGAAGGCTCCAAGGGGAGGCTGTCGGGCAAGGAAGGAGAGACATCGCGACGGAGGGCCGCTGAGGCGGGCCTTCATGTGATGGAGGGCAGCCTGCGCCTTCTCCATCCCTTTGCGCCACACCTTACCGAGGAGCTTTGGCACGCCCTCCCCCACGCGGGGGAGTTCCTGGCCGCGGCGCCTTTCCCCTCCGCGGGTCCACCGGATCCCGGGGCCGAGGAACTGGCGAGGGAGCTCCGCGCCTGGGTCGAAGGACTCCGCACGCTCCGGGGGGAGGTCCATCTACCCGCCGAGTCCCGCCCCCCGGCAGCCCTCCGACCCCGGACGGCCGCCGGGCGCTCGCTGGCCCAGCTGGCCGGAGAACACGGCGTGATCGTCCGCCTGGCCCGGATCAGCTCCCTTAAGGTCCTTTCGGAGACCGATGCTCCTCCGGAGCAATCCTTCAGCCTGGTGACCCCGGAGGCCGAGATCTACTTAGGACGCCCGGGCCGGTCGGAAGGTTCGTCGGAGGAAGCCCTCCGCAAAGAACGCGACCGGGTCCGGGAGTGGTTGGCCCGGGCAGAGGCCCGGATCTCCGACCCCACCTTCCGGGACCGGGCCCCGCCGGCGGTGGTGGCGGAGACGGAAGGGAAGATCCGGGAGCTCGCCGAACGGCTCCGCCTCCTTGAGGGACACCTGGGGAAGGACCGTGACTGAGGCTGGGGGCCGGAGGGACCTCCCCCCCCTCCAGCTGGTCGCCTTCGATATGGATGGGACGCTGGTCGATGTGGAGAGCTCCTGGGCAGAGGTGCACCACTATTTCCACGACACGAACGAGGCAGCCCTCCAGGCGTTCCTCCACGACGAGATCGACGACGTGGAGTTCGCCCGGCGCGACGTGGCGCTCTGGAAGCTGCACGAACCGAGCATGGGCCTGAGGCACCTCCGGGAGATCCTCGACCGGGTCCCGCTCATGCCGGGGGCCCCGGAACTCCTGGGTGCCCTGAAGGACCGGTCCGTGACCACGGCCATCATCAGCGGAGGGATCGACGTCCTGGCCGAACGCCTCGGCCGGACCCTCGGCATCGACGTGGTGCTCGCCAACGGGTTCGAGACCGATCGGGCGGGCCGGCTGCTCCTCCCGAAGATCCGGGTTCCCATCAAAGGAAAGGAAGGGGTCCTCCGGGCTCTCCAGTCCCGGCTCGGGATCCCGCCGGAGAGGACGGCCTCCGTAGGGAATTCGGAGATCGACGTGGGGCTCTTCCGGGCCTCCCGGATCGGGGTGGCCTTCTGCCCGGCGGACGCCGAGGTCCGGGCCCATGCCTCCCACGTGGTGGAGGAGCGAGACCTCCGCCGGGTCATCCCGCTCCTTCGCGCATAGGGGACCGGTCGTCGCCCTCCTCAACTTTTTACTCCCCAAGGAGTAGGAGGCTTCGTTGGACCATGCGAGCTTCCCGTGCACCCCGTCGCCTCACCATCGTCCTCGCGCAGTGGTGCCCGCACTGCGTCCCGTTGTCGGTGAAGAACGGCCGCCTCCTGGCCAAGGGACTCGGGATCCCTTTGCGGCTGCTCGACATCGACCGGAAGGATCAGGGGAAGGAGGCGGACCGTTACGTCCGGCGGTACGGTGACGCAGCTCCCGATTACCTCATCCCCCAGGTCTTCCTGGAGTGGTCGGACGGGACGGTGGAACACCTCCTGACCGGTTTTTCCGAGCAGGTCGCCCGGACGGCGGCCGCCTGGCGGAGCCTCTTGTCGAGTGCGTGGCTGGCACGGACCCGGCGGGGGGCCCGGGGTTGAAGGGCGGGAGTGGACTTCCGGCGCCCCTGAGGGCCGCTCTTCGGGTGGGGGAGGCCACCTGCTACCGCCACTGCGACCGCCCCACCCGGGTGACGGAGATCACCAGCGGGCTTCCCGGCCTCTGGCAAGTGCTCGCCTGCCCCTCAGGCGTGGTCTCGGTGGTCTCGTACGCGGAGCTCGGGAGCACGAATCCCTCCAACCGGGTCCGGGGGGCCCTTCGCCGGTGGGCCTCCCCGGTGTCGCTGGTCCGGCGGCGGGACCTCCGCCTCGCCACCCGACACGGACCCGAGCTGGGTCCCCGGGCAGAACGCTGGCTGGCCGCCGCTCCCCCCGGCCAGAGGGTCAGGGTGGTCTACTGGAGGGTGTATCCGTCGAAGGGGGCGGACGGGGTTGAGCGGCGGCTGGGGGTCTGCCAGGACCGACACCGCGCCCCGGTGTTCTTCTTCGGGTCGCCGGGCTCGGTGGATTGGGTCTGTCCGAAATGCTCCCGGCCTCCTGGGGCTTCCCGGCCCCCCGGAAGTCCTTCCCCCGGGCTCCGTTCCCGGCGGCAGAGTTCGAGGGTTGCCGGGACGGGCAATCCGGCGGCCAGCCCGCTGAACCGACGAGGCCGTCCCCAAGCACACCGCCCTCCTTCCGGTCATCATCGCGTTCCGACGCCCCTCGTGCTCCGGCGGTAAGGTGGATCCGGAAAGGCAGGGGGATGCCCAGCGCCACGGGGGGGCGAGGAGACGAAGCCTGCGCATGGGGCTCCTCTCGGGGCGGCCCTCCCCCTCAGGCGGGGGATCGGTCCGGGGGGGGTGGGCCCAGTCCCCCCTTGGAACGCCCCCGGGGGATCCATCGGCGGGCGAAGATGGAACCCCAAAGGAGGTAGCGTAGCGGGATGGAGAAGAGGGTGAGGGTGCCGAAGAGGGGGACCGCGGAGACGAGGAAGATCGCCCCCGAGGTCCCCAGGCCTGCGGCCAGCGCACGGCTGTGCCCGTGGGCCGGCCCGGGAACGAGCCCCTTTCGCACGTTGAGGAGGCTCATGCCCGCCTGGAAGAGGGTACTGTCCCGATGTCCACCGCATAGAACTGGGAGAGGACGGTCAGGAGAGCGGGGACGGCACGGTGGGCAAGACGAGGGGATCGAACAGGTACGGCTCCCAGACCACCCTCATGCGAGTGGTGATGGTGAGTCAGCGTTCCGTCCATCGCTCCCCCTTCTGGTAGGCGGCGATCCCCGAGGATGGCCACCGGAGGTTGATCGGGATGAGGAATCTCGCCAGGAACGCGGTGTCCCTGGTCCCCACCTGGGCGGCATCGCTGAGGACCCGGACGATGAGGAGGAGGGCGCCGACGGAGTGGGCGAGCCTGAAACGGGGCCGGGGGAGGCCCTTGATACGCACGGAGGGGCGGGTCCTCGAAGGCGGAATCCCGTCGCGGTTCCGGGGGATGCGCCTTTTTCCCGGGCAGGGGCCTGGATCCCCGAAGGTCGGGCACCCTTAAATGCGGGGCGGAGCCTCCGACACTCCTCATGGCGAGCACGGACTACGAGGCCCTGCTGGACCGGGCGAGGACGGGCCTTCCCGAGAACCCTCACCGGTCGGAGCGGTTCACCGTCCCCACCGGGGAGGTCAGCTACGACGGCAAGAACACGGTGGTCCGCAACCTCAAGGAGATCGGGGACCAGCTCCGCCGGGAACCGCCCCAGATCCTGAACTTCATGGCCCGAGAGTTCGGCTGCCCTGGAGTCATGGACGGCCCCCGGGGGGTGCTCAAGACCAAAGCCTCGCCGGACCAGGTGAACACCAAGCTCAAGGAATACACCCAGCGGTTCGTGCTCTGCGTGGAGTGCGGGAGCCCCGACACCCACCTGGACCGGGGCGCGCGCTCGGCCCCCATGATCGTCTGCGAGGCGTGCGGCGCCCAACGCCCGGTGACGGTCCGCCGGGTGATGGCCATCGAGAAGCCGAAGTTCCCCGTGACCCTGGGCGAGACGTACCGTTTGACCGTGGATGACGTGAACCGCCGCGGGGAAGGGGTCGCCCGGAAGGAGGGCTTCGTGGTCTTCATCCAGGGCGCCCGGATGAAAGGGGCCACGGTGAACGCCCGGATCACCCGGGTCTCGGGGAACGCCGCCAGCGCCACCATGGTCCCCTAGAGCCCGGGGTCCCATGCCTCGGGTGAGGACCTTCGGCCTCCTGGTCCTCTACGTCGGCAGCCAGCTCACGGCCATCGCCCTCGCGGCCCCCTTCCTCAACCTGGGTCTCCAGACCAACGCCAACCCCTCCTCCGTGGGGAACATCCTCCCCTTCCTCGTGGTCATCGTCGCGGCCCCACTGCTCATCCTTCTCTTCGCCCGGGAGGCGCCGAACACGCTCTATCTCCTCCGCTACCTCCTGCTCGGGGCCATCGCCTTCGCCCTGGTCTACACGCTGGACCCGGCATTCAGCCTGCTCTTCCCGCAGAGCCTCACGCTCTCCATCGGGTATGTTCTGGATTGGGCCACTCCGCTCGCCCTGCTGGTGGCGTCCCTCGCCTTCCTGACCTTGCTGTTGGAACCGCAGTGGTACGCGGTGGACCTGGTGGGGTTCCTCGCCGCCGGGAGCCTCACCGCCATCCTGGGGATCTCCCTGGGCATCCTGCCCGTCCTGCTCCTCCTGGGGGCGCTCATGGTCTACGATGCCGTGGCGGTGTACGGGACCAAACACATGGTCTCGCTGGCCGACGTGGTGGCGGACATGAAGCTCCCGATCCTCATGGTGGTCCCCGAGGAGCGGGGATTCGACTACACCCGGACCAGCCCTTTGAAGAAGGTCCGGGAGCGGGTGCGAACCGCTCCCGCGGAAAGGGAAGCCACGTTCATGGGCCTGGGGGACGTGATCATCCCGGGGGTGCTGGTGGTGAGCGCCTACACCTTCCTGCCCGTTCACCCCCTGATCCTGGGAGTGGGGGCCAACCTGGTCATCGCGCTCATCACCATCTTGGGATCTCTCGGGGGCTACGCCTTGCTGATGCGGTTGGTGGAGCGAGGGAACCCGCAGGCCGGCCTCCCCTTCCTGAACGGGGGAGCGATCCTCGGCTTCGTGGTGGGGTACGTGTCCTTCTACCACTCCTTCGGGCTTGGAATCGTCTGGCCACCATTCTGACGAGTGGCGGACCATGCCTCCACGAGGCAGTACACGCTCTCGCATACATCTCCACGCACTTAAATACCGTCGCATGCATTGGTATGCTGACAAGCATTGAGGAAAGACCATGACCCCACCTACCACCATCCGCCTCAGCGACGATGAGGCCCAGTTGCTCCGGGACGCCCGCGACCGCCTGATCCGCCAGGGGGTCGGGAAGCTTGACACCCTCGAACTCAGTTGCCCGAAGTGCGGCGTGTCTCTCCCGTCGGTCTCCGTGAAGAGCCCGGAGTGGACCTGCCCGGCCTGCGGGCACCGGCAGGCCGGACTGAAATTGGGGGTCGGAGGGACCCTCGCCCTGGGTTCCGTCGCCGGTGCGGGGATGGTCGCCTTGCTCTGGTGGCTCAATCATCAGGAAGGCTCGACCTCTCCCTAGCGGCCCGGGACTCCCGGGCGCTCCAGAGATTGAGGTGCGGCGGCCGACCTCACCGGCACCCGTGCCTACGGGCGCATCCCGCATCCTCGAATGGGAGACGGGACCGCAAGAGCCCTATACGATGGTCCTTCCCCCGCTGACGGGGCACGCGAATGCCGAAGCGTCGGGCGGTGCGGGACCTCGTGCCAGGGGACCTGGTCAGTCCCGACCGGCTCCTCCGCGGCTTCGAGGTGGCGGGAGGGTTCAGCGCGAAGGGGGTCGCCCAGGCCGCGGACATCCTGGAGGCCCAGTGGCGGGACCGGGAAGCAACGAACTTCCTTTCCTTCCCGGCCGACATCATGGCCACGGGCACCCGTGGGGTGCTGGTGGAGATCGTACGGCGCGGGCTCGTCGACGTGGTGATCACCACCGGCGGGACGCTGGACCACGATCTCGCCCGGGCGTGGCGTCCGTACTACGAGGGGGATTGGCTCCTCGATGACCGGGCGCTGGCCCGCAAGCACGTGTACCGGCTCGGGAACGTGGTGATCCCCCAGGCGAACTATGGCGGGATCATCGAGTCGCGGATGCGACGGCTGCTCCGGCGGCTCTGGGCCGACGGGAAACGCACGTTGACCACCCCGGAGCTCGTCTGGGCGATCGGAGAGGATCTCGGGCCCGAACGGGGGAAGGGTTCGCTCGCCCGGGCCGCTTTCGAGCAGAGGGTACCCGTCTTTGTGCCCGGCCCCTTCGACGGGGCCGTGGGGAGCCAGCTCTGGCTCTTCTGGCAGGACCACCGGGACCTCCGGGTGGACCTGTTCGCCGACGAGCAGGCGCTCTCGGACCGGGTCTTCGAGGCGAAGCGCTCCCATGCGCTCATCCTGGGCGGAGGGATCTCCAAGCATCACACCATCTGGTGGAACCAGTTCCGGGGGGGGCTCGACAGTGCGGTGTACGTGACCACCGCCGTGGAATGGGACGGCTCGCTCTCGGGGGCCCGGCTGCGGGAGGCGGTCAGCTGGGGGAAGCTCAAACCGGAGGCCCGGCAGGTGACCGTGGAGGGCGACATCACCGTTGTGTTGCCCCTCCTGGCCGGGGCCCTCTTCTCCCGCCTGGGATCGTTCCGGCGGCGGTGAGCCTCCCGGGCTTCCCCCCGCTCACCCCGTCTCCTCGTATTCGGCCGGGTCCACCAGGTGCAGGGGCCTCTCTCCCCCGAAGAACCGGGCGAGGTTCTCCGCAGCCCGCTCGCCCGCCCGCTCCGCTGCCCCCTCTGCGAGGCCGGCCACATGCGGGGTCCCCAGGGCGTACGGGAGCCCCTCGAGGCCTCTGCCTGGCTCCACCTCTCCCATCTTGCCGGGTCGCTCGTCCCACCAGACCTCCAGACCCACCCGGCTCTCCGGGCGTCTACGGAGGAGCTCGGCCATGGCCGGGGCGCTCACGGTCGCCCCCCTCCCTAGGTTCACGAAGATGGCCTCGGGCTTGAGGGCCGCGAGCTCCGCCGATCCGAAGAACCCCCGGGTCTTCCGGGTGAGGGGCAGGAGGTCGACCACCACGTCCGCCCGGGCGATGGCGGGGAGGAGCCCTTCCGGGGAGATCATCCGGTCGGCGCCCGGGGAGGCCGCGCCGGTCCGGTTCATGCCCACCACCCGCATCCCCAGGCCCTTCAAGCGGAGGGCCAGTGCCTGGGCGATCTCCCCGTATCCGACCAGGAGCGCCTCCTTCCCTTCGAGGATGAGACGGCGCTGCGGTCGGGTCCTTTCGTGGGCGAGGATGGTCTCCTGGTCGGCCCTGAGCCCTTTGGCCAGGGCCAGCACCAGGGTGAGCCCATGCTCGGCAACGGGGACGGCGTACGCCCCCACGTTCCCGGCAAAGAGACATCCCCGAGGGAAGCGGTCGAAGGGGAACCGGTCCATCCCCGTGAAGAGCCTCTGGACGAAACGGATCCCGGGGGCGTTGCTCGACGAGAGGCCCGGCATCTCTCGCTGGGGAATTCCCACCAGGGCCGCCTCCACGGTGGGCCACGGACCTTCGTCCCCTTCCTCCGGCACCAGAAGGGGGATACCCGGTAGATGCCGCTCCAAGGCTCCCTGGAGAGAGGCGGTGAGCGGGGTCGTCACCAGGAGCCTGGGAAGTACGGCCATCAGCCTCTGAGGGCCGGAAGGCCCATGAAGCTCCGGAGGCCGGGTCGGGAGTCTCCCGCGTCAGCCCTCCTACGAGGAGGGCCGGGGGGGACTGGGGAAACATGCCTGCCGCCAGGTCCCGGGAGCTCCTCCGCGGTCCTCTCCAGCAGGTGTTGGCGCACCACCCATCCCGTCGGTGCGGACACCTCCTTCCAGGGATGCCTGGCCCGGAGTCCGGCCCAGACCGAGGGGGTCACCCCAAGGCCCCGGTGCCCGGATCCCAGGGAAAGACGGGGATAGCTGACGAGGGCGCGTCCTCCGGGTCGGAGCACCCGCCACGTCTCGTCCAGGACCCCCTCCTTGTCCCGGACGCAACAGAGGACCAGGGAAAGGAGCACGCGGTCCTGGCTCTGGTCAGGGAGTGAGGGTACCGACGCAGCGGAGGTCTCCAGGATACGGACCCGAGGATCCGGTCCGAGATGAGCTCGGGTTCGCTCCAGCCCCCTCGGGTCCGGATCGACGAGGACAAGTCGACCTCCGGGTCCCACGAGCCGAAGGATGGCCGGCGCGAAGTACCCCACCCCGGCTCCGAGGTCCAGGACCTCCATGCCCGGGCGGATCCCGAGACGCTGAAGGTCCCGGGAGGCCGGTGCCAGCCATCTCCGGAGGGGATTGTCGAGCGTGACGCTCCGGCAGCGCCGGTCGTTGGGGAAGGCGACCGGCACGCTCTCGGGCGGCATCTCCCGAAGCAATCCCCCTCCACCGGGGTGCAGTCGCGGGGCCTTCTTAAGACCGGACCGAGGACCGCCCGGAAGGCGAGCACCAAACCACCCATGCGAGGGATCCCGACGCCAGGCGAGGACCGAGGAAGGGGGCAGCGGCCGGGGTCCCGGGGCGCGGGAGGCCCCCGTTCTATGTCGGGGAAGGCTTCCGTCTTCCGTCAGACCCATACCGTTGGGCCCGGGCGATCCGGAACCGCACGGTCTCCCCGGGCCCGTGGCGGACCACGCTGCGGAGGATGATCTTCTTCCCTTCGGGAGTGACGCAGACCAGATAGTTGGCCTCCCCCATGTTCTCGGCAAGCTCCACGCTGGCGCTCAGGGGCCCGGCGCTGTCCAGTTCCACCCAGTCGGGACGAAAACCGATCTCCTCCCCCGGGCCTCCCTCCGGATCGGGAAGGTAGTTCATGGGGACGTCCCCCACGAAGTCCCCCACCCACCGGGTCTCCGGCTCGTTGTAGAGGACCTCGAAGGGGCTCACCTGCTCCAACCGCCCCTGGTGGAGGACGCCGGTGCGGTCCGAAAGGGCCTCGGCCTCCTTCTGGTCGTGCGTCACGTAGAAGAAGGTCTGTCCGAGCTCCTGCTGGATCTTCTTCAGTTCGGCCCGGGCGGTGAATCGAACCCGTGCGTCCAGGTTGCTGAGGGGCTCGTCCAGGAGGAAGACGGAGGGGGACCGCACGATGGCCCGGGCCAGGGCCACCCGCTGCTGCTGCCCCCCGCTGATCCGGTTCACCGGGCTCTGGAGGATGTCCGTGATCCCCAGGGTCTTCGCTATGGCCCGGATCTTCTCGTCGATCTCCTCCCGGGGGAAGAACTGCATCTTGAGCGGGAAGGCGATGTTCCGGTAGACGTTCATGTTCGGGTAGAGCGCGTAGTTCTGGAAGACCATGGACACGTTGCGTTTGTTCGGGGGCAGATGGGTGACCTCCCGTCCGTCGATGAAGATGCTTCCCGCATCCGGGGTCTCGATGCCGGCCACCATCCTCAGCAAGGTGGACTTCCCCTCCCCGGAAGGCCCCAGGATCACGAAGAACTCCCCGGCCCGCAGGGAAAGCTGGACGTCCTCGGCCACCACCCGCTTGCCGTAGTGCTTGGTGATCCCCCGGAGCTCCAGTTGCGCGGTCATCCCTTGAGCCCTCCGGCGAGTTCCTCTCCCTTGAGATACTTCTGCAGGACCACGGTGAGCAGGATGACCGGGATGGTCATGACGATGGCGAAGGCCGTGGTCGCGAGGAGGTTCCCCCGGGTGATGTTGTCGTAGATGACCACGGGGAGCGTGGGATGGATCGGCAGCAGGATCACGGCGAAGGTGAACTCGTCCCAGGAGAACATCCAGGAGAGCAGGAAGGCGGCGATGATCCCCGCCTTCGCCAGGGGGACCAAGGTCCCGAAGAGGGTCCTCGTAAGCCCCGCCCCGTCCACCCGGGCCTGGTACTCGATCTCACGGGGGATCGATTGGAAGGCCCCTAGGAGGATGAAGACCGCGAGCGGAAGGACCACCAGTTCCTGGAGCAGGGCCAACCCCACCGCCGTGTCGTAGAGGCCCAGGGAGATGAACTCTGCGGCGATGGGGACCACGATGGTGAGCGCCGGCAGGATGTTGGCGATGAACAGGAGCGTGGTGATCCCGTAGGCGAGCCCCGGGGGGAGCCGGCTCAGTCCGTAGGCCGCCGGGATCCCCAGCCCCAGCGCGATGAAGGCCACCAGGAAGGCGACCTGAAGGCTCTGGAGGAGCGGGTCGATGAGACTGTAGCTGTGGAGGGCCAAGGTCAGGTTCTGCAGGGTGAAGGCGTGGGGCACCTGGGGAGGATAGAGAGCGTCCAGGGTGAAGTGGGCCGGGGAGAACGCGACCAGGAACAGGATGTAGATGGGGTAGAGGATGATCACCCCCAACAGCCCCACCGCCACGTAGAGGGCGATCCGGCTCGGTCGCAGCGGCTTCACCGTCGTGTCCCTCCCATCGCGATGACGATGACGATGAAGACCGCCACGAAGGCCAACAGGACGCTCGCGGCCGCCGAGTCCTGGTAGATGGCGGGGTACGTGGGCGAGTAGAGGTTGTAGACCAGCACCGTGAGCAGAATGGGATGGTTTCCCACGAGGATCAGGGGGAGGGCGAAGATGTTGAACTCGCTGATGCCCCGGATGATGAGGGTGATCGCGATGAATCGCTTCAGGTTCGGCAGCGTGATGTAGAAGAGCCGCCGGACGGGGCCCGCCCCGTCCACTGCGGCCGCCTGGTAGAGGCTACGGGGAATGGTGGTCATGCCCGCCAGGAGGATGATGGTCACCAGCGGGGTGTTCTTCCAGCTGTCCGCGAGCATGATGGTGAGGAGGGCCTGGGCGTTGGGGTGGATCCAGTCCACCGGAGGAAGGCCGAACCCGACCAAGGCGGAATTGGCGTACCCTCCCACCGCCGGGAAGATGAGGGAGAAGGCGAAGGCCGCCACCACGGTGGCGAACCCAATGGGCAAGATCGCGATGGAGGAGAAGACCCCCTTCCCCCGGAACTCCTTCGTGAGGATCGTGGCAATGGCCATGCCCGCCACCAGTTGGATCGCGAGGGCGCCCGCCGTCACCACCATGGTGTTCTCGACGGCGCTCCAGAGGCGGAGTTGGACCAGGCTCCCGTAGTTGTACCCGAAGGCGGCCGGGAAGGGTGTCTGGAAGCTCAGCCAGACCACATCCACGGACGGGTAGAAGGCGAAGTAACCGATGTAGCCCAAGGCCGGCAGGATGAAGGCGAGGGGGACCCAGGTCTCCCGCGAAAGACGGAAGCGGCGGCGGAAAGGGTTGAGGAGGCTCCTTCCGCCGGGGGCCGGAGCCGGGGGGAAGGAGCCCATGTGGTCGGTTCTACACGATCAACGGGCCATACGCTCCTTGCTCGTACGCGGTGGCCACCGCGGAGCCGTAGTTGGTGCTCAGGTAGGAGTCCAGCTGCTGGTTGGCGCTGTTGAGCGTCCCCTGGATGCTCCCGTAGCTCGCATGGTTCACGATGATGGTGGTCCAGACGTTGTCCATGATGGTCTGCCACTCGCTGATCCAGGCCACCGGGGGCCGGAAGACCGGGTTCTGGATGGCCTGCTCGAGCGGACCGTACACCTTCAGCGTGGTCGCGTTCAGCCCGTTGTAGGCCGCGGCGTTAACGGCGGGCCAGCTGAGGTTCTGGATGAATCCCTGCTGGACCGGAGTGGAGAGCAGATAGTGCGAGAACTGCTCGGCCGCCCAGACGTTGGTCTCTCCCTTCGGCATGGCAAGGACATCGCCGCCGATGAGGTGGTCGCTGTTCACGGGTCCGCTGGGTCCCGGGTAGACCCCGATCTCGCTGTTGGTCATTCCCAGGGAAAGCAGGTCGCTGTAGATGTAGGGCCACTGGTAGTCGACCATGGCGTACCCTCCATTGGCCAGGCCCGTGTAGGTGCCCCAGTATCCCTGGGTGTACCCGGGGTTGAAGTCGGCGCTCAGGTTCCAGAGGTACTGGAACGCCTGGATGTCACCGGCGTTGTTGAAGAGCATGGGGTTCCCGCCGAACTGCGTGAGCCACTGGAAGAGCTCCGTGGGGGTGCTGGCGCCACCGCGTCCCTGGAACATGAGCTGCCCCACGTTGCCATTGTGGGCCTTGAGGATCTGGGCATCGCTCGTGAGCTGGGCCAGGGTCGTGGGGGGCGCGGAGATCCCGGCGGCGCTCAGGGCGCTCGCATTGTACCAGAAGAGCGGGACGTTGGCGCGCAGGGGGACGAAGTAGGTGCCCCCGAACGCTTTGATCTCGTAGTTCGCGATCCCCGCCATGGAGGGGATCATGGTCGTCGGCTCGAAGGTAGAGGCGATGGAACTCATGTTCATGAGGTATCCACCGTAGATGAGCTCCCCGATCACGAGGTTGTCCTCCGCGATGACCGTGGTGCCCACGTCATGTCCGTTCACCAAGGCTTGCACCTCGGTGACGATGTTGCTCGCCGCGAGATTGGAATAGACCACGGTGATGTTCGGATATTGGGCCTCGAAGGCCGGCAGGACGTTGGAGGTCATGTACGACGACTCGCTCGGCGCAAGGTCGTCGAAGTACGTCAGGGAGATGTTCCCGCTCGACGAGGTCTTGCTCGCCGGATGCAATTCGTAGCCGATGGCCCCGGCGGCAATCGCCACCACCACGATGAGGACCGCGGCGATGGTCTTCACTCGGGCTAAGCGGCGTCCGAAGTCCTGTCCGGAGGTTGGGCTGGCGCTGGGTGTTGAAGCTGGTTGGGTCATGAATCCACCCTTGTGGACGCCGGCACGGCTACCTCCCATATAGCCCTGCCGTCGAACCTTTCCCGGACGGCCTGGAGGACGGCGTGGGACCCGGGGCGGTCGACCGGGGCCCCGAACGGAGGTCCGTGTGCATCTCGGCCCCCGGGAAGGACCGTGGAAGACGTTCCTTCGGGTGCTCCCGGGCGATGACCACCCTGGGTCCTTGAGGCGAGAAGCTTGCCGGCTCGGTCGAGGTTGCGGAGGCATTGCGTGGTGACCCCGATCCGCTTGGCGGCAACGGCGCGAGGGGGGACTTCCACAGTGTCAACATCGGTTCCAGGCTCGGAAAAGTTGCCGTGCAACTGCTATCGCCCCTTGGGCGAACCCGAAGTCGGGCTCCTGCGAGAAGGAGCACCTTCGGACCTCTCCCGCGTGCGGGGTGATCTGCTTAGGGATCCCCATGCACCCTGGCGCGTAGGGGGAGCCCTGTGGGGACCCCGGCCTCAAGGAGGATCCGGGGCCAGCCCCTCGGGGATCCGAGACACCGGAGGGGCGGCAGCATCCTGCCGAGGTCACGGAAAGGGGAGGTTGCTTCCACCCAGGAGGCATTCCCCGCCCTCCCCCCCCGAAACGGCATCCCCCCCGGTTCCTTCCCCCTGCGGCATGGTCGCCGCTGTCCACGCGCCGAGGCTTCTGGTGGCGGGGCTCACCTCCTCGGCCGGGAAGACCACCTTCTCCGCCGGCCTCCTCTCCGCCTACCGAAGCCGGGGCCTCAAGGTCCAGGGCTTCAAGTGCGGCCCGGACTTCCTCGATCCCCAGGTCCTCTCCGCCGCCTCCGGAACCCCGGCCGGCAACCTGGACCCCTTCCTCCTTCCCGCTCCTCTCCTCATGGAGAGCTTTCTCCGGCGCGCTCCCCGGGGACACCGGGGGCTCTCCCTGGTGGAAGGCGTCATGGGCGTCCTCGATACCGCCTCCTGGGGGACCTCCAGCTGGGAGGTGGCCCAGACCCTCCGCCTCCCCACGGTGCTTGTGCTCGATGCCTCCGCCTCCTCGGAGTCGCTGGCCATCTCTGCGGCGGGAGCCCGTCAACTCCTGGGGCGGGGGGGTCTGAAGGGCTTCCTCCTCGGTCGGGTCGGGGGAGCGTGGCATGAGACCGCCGTACGACGGGCGGTGGAAGGGGCCTCGGGCCTGCCCGTGCTGGGCTCGCTACCGTGGGATCTGGCTCTCGCGGTGCCCGAACGGCATCTCGGCCTACGAACCCCGGTCACCGACCCTGGGAAGGGTCTCAATGGGACCCTGCGGAGACTGGGGGAAGCGGTGGCCGCCCGGGTGGATCTGGAGGCGCTTCTCCGTGTGGCCCGTTCGGCTCCGCCGTTGCCCGAGGTGCCGGGTCTCCCTCCGGCCCATGGCGACCTCACCGGACGGAGCACGGCCCTCGCCCAGGACGAGGCGTTCTGCTTCCTCTATCCGGAGAACGTGGAGCTTCTCCGGACGGGTGGCGCCCGGCTGCTGCCGTTCTCTCCCGTCCGCGGCGATCCCCTGCCTCCCTCCACCGATGCCGTGGTCCTCCCGGGAGGATACCCGGAACTGCACGCCGAAGCCCTCCGGGACAACGAGGCCCTGCGTCGGGAGCTCCGCTCCTGGGTACGACAGGGCCGGCCGATCTACGCAGAGTGCGGGGGGATGATGTTCCTCCTCGACAGCCTCACCGATGCCGAGGGTCGGCGTTTCCCCATGGCGGGGGCCTTTCCCGGACGTACCCGGCTTTCCCCCCGGCTCGGCGGGTTCGGCTACGCCACCGGGCGGCTTCGACGCTCCGGCCTCCTGGGGACCCGTGGCGAGGAGCTCCGGGGACACCTTTACCACCACTCCCTCCGCACCAGCCCCCCGGGGTATGCCTGGGGGATGACCGTTCGCCCCCGGAACGCAGCACCATCCCACGGGGACGGGTACGGGTCAGGGGCCCAGTTCGCTTCCTACCTTCACCTGCGTTGGGACACCGTTGGGGACTTCCCCCACCGGCTCCTCAGCGGGGAGCCGCCCCGTTCTCCTCCGGACCGCTGAGCCTTACGTAGGCGTCCCCCGGCCCGGTCCAGGGCACCACCCCCGGATGCAGCAGATGCCCGAGGAGTTCCACCCCGTCCACCACGCGCGGGCCGGGACAGGCGAAGTAGCTTCGGGCATCCACGGCGTAGACCTCTCCCCCGCGCACCGCAGGCAGGGTGTCGAAGCCTTCCCTGCTGAGAAGCGTCCCCGCCTGGCGGATCACTTCCGGGACGGGGACGCTGCAGGGGCCCAGGAGGAGCACCTCGGGTCGGGCTTTCACCACGTCCTCCCAGGGGATCCGGACCGATGGGATGCCCCGGCGCCCCAGCGGGTCCTCTCCCCCGGCGAGGTCCACCATGTCGGGAACCCAGTGCCCCGAGCCGTACACCGGGTCCAGCCATTCCAGGAACACCATCCGCCGGACCGGTAGCTCCCGGACCATTTCTTTGATCCGGGCCAGCCGGGCGTTGGCCACCCCAAGGAGCTCCTCGGCGACCCTCTGCCGGCCGGCGAGCCGTCCCAATTCCCCGAGGGCGTCCAGGATCTCGGAAAGCCGGTGCGGGTTCTGGGCAAGAACCGTGGGTCGGGGGTTCAGGGATCGCAGGGCCGGGAGGAGGTCCTGGCTCGAGGCTGCGCAGACGTCGCAGAGGTCCTGGGTGAGGATGAGATCCGGCCGCAGGCGGGCCAACGCCGGTGCATCCAGGTCGTAGAGGGAGCCTCCCTGCTTCAGTTGCGAGGAGACCCACCGGTCCACCTCGGCGGGATCCATCCCCCGGGTCTCCAACCGGGAACGGACCACCACAGGCTTGGTCCGCACCGATGGGGGAAAATCGCAGGCCTGGCTCACTCCCACCAGCCGGTCCTCCAATCCCAGGGACGCCACCATCTCAGTGGCCCCGGGAAGAAGGGAAACGATCCGATGGGGGAAGGCCCCCTCCCCTCCCGTCGCCATGCGGCGGGTGGGGAGCACAAGTCGCGTATAGGATTGCCGGCTTCCCGCGCCATGGGTCCCGGACACGCGCTCCTCCAGCCTACCGCTGACCAGCGGGCCCGGGCCCTGGAACTGCGCTCCCTGCTCACCCAGGCCGTGCCGACCCCTTCTCCCCCCGGCCTGTTGCTCTCCGGGGGGCTCGACACCTCCGTGGTGGCCGAGATCGCACAGGGACGGGGCCTGCGGGAGGCGCTGACCGTGATCGCCTCGGAGGACGCTCCGGATCGTCCCTTCGCCCGGGAGGTGGCCGGGCGGCTCGGGCTGTCCCACCACGAGATCGTCACCGATCTCCCGGGACTGTTGGAGGACCTTCCGGCGGTGGTCCGGGTGCTCGCCACCTTCGACCCCATGGAACTCCGCAACAGTGTGGTCGTGGCCCGGGGCCTGCGCGAGGCACGCCGGCTCGGGATCCCGGAGGTCCTCACCGGTGACGGAGCGGACGAGCTCTTCGCCGGCTACAGTTTCCTTTGGTCCCTCCCGCCCGCGACGCTCCGGGACCGGCTTGACCGGATGGCCGCGGGGATGCGCTTCTCGTCCTTTCCCCTGGGACAGGCCCTGGGGGTCAAGGTCCGGGCCCCTTTCCTCGACCCCCGGGTGGTCGCCTTCGCCGCCGGCCTCGGGCGCGAGGACCTGGTCGGCTCGCGGGACGGGACGACCATGGGGAAGGTTCTCTTACGCTTCGCCTTCCCGGAGGTCCCGGCGGTCTGGCGGCGGAAGGATCCCATCGAGGTGGGCTCCGGAAGCACCCGGCTACCGGAGTTCTTCCGGGAGCGGATGGCTCCCCGTGCGTTCGTCGCGGCCCAGGACCGGATCCGTCGGGAGGACGGGGTGGCCATCCGCGACGCCGAGCACCTGGCGTACTACCGGGTCTTCCGGGAGGTGTTCTCGGACCACCCGCCCGTGCGTCGAGGGGGGCCGGACCCCTGCCCCCACTGCGGCTTCGAACTGCCCGACCTTTCTTCGGACTTCTGCGTCACCTGTGGTGCGTGGCCCGCCCGAAGGCCCCCGCCTCCCGGTCCCGCCGGGCCCGGACCACCGGACCTCTGACAGATCCCCGCGCCGGTCTCGAGGTTCCCGGGGAGGGCGTCGGTCCGGGCCGGGGATTCGCCCCCCGTCCCAGGACCCGGGGGTGGGTGGGGGCCACACCGCGTTTTCCTCCCCTGAGGTATGGCCCCGAGAGGCGTGATGGAACGATGTCCAACCCGGACGACGATGGGCTCCCCTTGGATGAGACGGCCTGGCTCGAGGTCTGCGTCCAGGCCTCGTTCTCTGAAGCGCTCGAATCGATTCCGGGAGGTCGAGATTGGAGACCGCGGTCGGTTGCCGAAGGCTATTTGGATTCCGTCGAGTTCCGGTGGCGTGGCAGCCCTGGAGAAGCCAACCATCTCCGGCCCGCTGGAAGCGCAGCTTCGGGCTGCGAACCCGTGGTGGGAGGGTCAACCGGGGCGACCCGTGCTCCCCTATCGTCGATGGCCGTTCAGCTTTCTCAAGCGCCGCTTGGAGGATCCGCTCGCTCCTGCGGTATTTCTTCGTGGCCCGAGACAAGTCGGAAAGACAACGCTGCAAGAGCAGCTGATAGCGGACCTCCTGTCGGGCGGGGTGCCACCGACCCGCATTTTCCGAGCCCAGTTTGACGAACTTCAGTCCCTGAAGAGGGTCTCTGACCCCATCCTTTCGCTCAGCCGCTGGTTCGAGGCTACGGTCTTGGGGACCACTTTCAACCAAGCCGCCATTGACGAGACACCCGCCTACCTTTTTTCGATGAAGTTCAGAATCTTTCAGACTGGGGCGTCCAGATCAAGGCGCTCGTGGACACGAGCACCGTCAGGGTCGTCGCTACCGGGAGCTCCGCACTCCGTCTTCAGCTTGGCAAGGACAGTCTCGCCGGAAGGCTCACATCCCTGGAAATGGGCCCCCTCTATCTTCGAGAAATAGCCGGCCTGAGGGGAATCGGCGATGTGGAACCGTTCCTACCCTTCAACGGGCCGGGACCCCTCCGAGACCGGGCGTTTTGGGAACGGCTCCGCGACATGGACCTGCCCAACCGGAGCGTACGCGATGGTGCGTTTCGGCTGTTCGATCAGTGGGTTCTGAACTGTTAGGGCGCACATAGCGTCTTATAGCGACTTGTATATGCCACAACCGATGAAACTCGTAGAGTGGGCGCGGCAAGCCGGGGTGCGCTATGAGA
>JAJZYB010000026.1 GCA_021806135.1 Thermoplasmata archaeon | reverse complement strand
GGTGGTCGAGAGGAAAGGACTGAGGTCACCTCGAGAAGGGGAGGCTGGAGGTCTGACGGTTAATGGAAGTCAGAGGTTCACCGGCCGGTGCTCCCGAACCCTCCGTGGCGCGCTCCCTCCGCCCGGACCTCCCCGGGACGGAACTTGGCGGGGAGGTCCTCCACCAGGCGCATCTGGGCGATGCGCTCCCCCCGGCGGATCCACCGGGGAGGCCCGAAGAGCAGCGTCAGCGGGACCTTCACCTCCAGCGCATAGTCCCGGTCGATGGTCCCGGGGGCGTTCACCATGACCACGCCCTGGGTGGAGAGACCGCTGCGGGGGCGAACCTCGAGGAAGAACCCCCGGGGGGGTTTGAACTTCAGCCCCGTACGCACCAAGGTCACCTGGCCGGACTCCACCCGGGCGTCCTCGGCGCAGGACAGGTCGAAGCACGCCGATCCTGGGGTGGCGCGCCGGGGAAGCGGGGTCTCCGGCAGGTCCGCCACCGCTTCGACCCACACCACCCAGGGGAGGGGGTCGTCGGGATCCTGCGATCCTCCGGAGGATGGCCCGGGGGCCTCGGAGGGGGACAATCACCCTCCTGGACCGGCCCGTCCCACCCCGGTCCCGGTCTCCAGGAAGCGTCGGGCCAGGGACCCCTCGGCCCGTCGGAGGAGCCGCCCGAGCGCCACCGGGCTGATCCCAAGGGTCGTCGCGAGCCGGGTGAGGGATACCCGTCGGGGGTGCTCGTAGAAGCCCCGGTGGAGGGCCTCCTCGAGCACCTTCGCCTGGCGGGGAGTGAGGAGGGGGGGGATCCCTGCCGGGGGACTTCCCACTCCCGGAAGGACCCGCTTGAGCTGGAACGGGATGCCCAGGGCCCGGAGCCGGCGGAGCACCCGGTCCACGGCCCGGCGCTCCCCCCGGAGCGACGCCAACGTGACCCTTTCGCGCAGGAGGAACGGCCGCCCCGGGTAGACCTCGCCCTGCGCCTCGGTGAGCAAGGCGGCGATGGCCCCGGGATTCTTCTGCCGGACCAGGAAGAATCGGTCCCGGGTCGAGGGGCGGCTCTCCAGCAGTTCGAAACGCTCCAGGCCGTAGGTCCGCCGGATCTCCTTCGTCCGGGAGGAGCGGGGAGAGGAGCGGCTCGAAGGTTCCCGGGACCGGAGGCGGAGCACCTGGAGACGCCACTGGGGCTCCAGCCCCAAGGTCTCCACGAGCTCGAGCTCCTCGTACCGGTCGAAGAACCCTCGGGGGAGGAGGCCGAGGGGTTCGAGCGTGGTCGTGGGCAGTTCCAACGTGACCGAGCGCATCCGTTCCCCCCGGACCCGGGAGCTTCGGGGGGTCTAAAGAATCTCGGCCGGGCCGGACCCATAATCTCAAGAGCTTTGTCCCTCGCTCGGGTCTCGGGGCCTACGTATGGCGGAGCGAGGCCTGGGGGGTTTCCTGGCCACCCTGGAGGAGCGCAAGGACCTCCTCCGGGTCCGGGCGCCCGTGAGCGCGACGCTCGAGATGACCGAACTGAGCCTCCGCTCGCTACGCGCGGATGGCCCGGCCCTCCTGTTCGAGAACGTCCCCGGCTCCCGCTTCCCGGTCGCCATGAACCTGCTCTCCTCACCGCGACGCATCGCCTGGGCGCTCGGGGAGGAGAGCCTGGACCCGGTGGCCCAGCGCATCGCGGACTTCCTCCGGTTCCGGCCACCGGCCGGTATCGCCGGCATCCTCAAGGACCCCGGGGGCGCGTTGGAACAGCTCTCCACCCTGCGGGCGCTGGCGCCCCGCCGCGTCACCCGGGCCCCGTGCCAGGAGGTGGAGGAGCAACCCGGGAACCTGGAGGACCTTCCGCTGCTGAAGTGCTGGCCGAAGGACGGGGGGCCCACCATCACGTTCCCGCTGGTGGTGACGGCCAACCCCGACACGGGCCAGACCAGCGTAGGCGTCTACCGCCTCCAGCGGTATTCCCCCACCACCCTGGGGATGCATTGGCAGATCCACCGGGCGGGGGCGGAGAACTACCGGCGCTACGAGCGCCGGGGGGAGCGGATGCCGGTCGCCGTGGTGCTGGGGGTGGACCCCGCCACCGTGTTCGCCGGCCTCTCCCCGGTCCCCGAGGGGATCAGCCGGTTCGCCTTCGCCGGGTTCCTCCGGGGGGAGAGCCTCCCCCTGGTCCGCTGCCGGAGCGTGGAGCTCGAGGTCCCGGCGGAGGCGGAGATCGTGCTGGAAGGCTACGTGGACCCGGGGGAGCGCCACCGGGAGGGGCCCTTCGGGGACCATACCGGCTTCTACTCCTTGCCGGAGGATTTCCCGGTCTTTCATCTCACCCGGATCACCCGACGGGAACGCCCCATCTACCTCACCACGGTGACGGGGAAGCCCCCCACCGAGGATGCCATCCTCGGCCGGGCCGTGGGCCGGCTCTTCCTGCCGGTGCTCCGGGCGGTCCTGCCGGAAGTGGTGGACTACGACCTGCCGCTCGAAGGTCTGTTCATCAACGTGGCCATCGTGGCGATCCGCAAGAGCTACCCGCAGCACCCCCGGAAGGTGATGCACGCCCTCTGGGGACTGGGACAGTTGATGTTCACCCGCTACCTCATCATCGTGGACGAGGACGTGGACCCCCGGGACCACCGGGAGGTGCTCTATCGGGTGGGCCTGCAGGCGGACCCGGCCGAGGACCTGGAGCTCGTGCACGGTCCGGTGGACCAGTTGTCGATCTCCAACCGTCGCCCGAACCAGGGCGGGAAGCTGGGCATCGACGCCACGCGCAAAGGGCCGGACGACGGGTATCCCCGTCCCTGGCCGGAGGAGGCGACGATGGACCCGGAGGTCATCCGGAGGGTGGATGCGCTCCTGGCCGGGGACCCGGCGCTCGCCCGGGCGCTCCTGGGTCGCCCTTGACCGGGGAACCCGCGCCCCGGGCGGGGGGGTCGGCCGGCCGTGCCCGTGCGATTATGGATGTGCTCCTTCTCCCCAACCTGGGTTTGAACATCTTCTTCACCCTCGCCTTCCTCTTCCTCGCCACCGGCGGCCGCCCGGGCCTGGTCCAGGGAGTTCTCATCGTCCTCGCGTTCATCGGTGCCCGCAACGCCGGCCACGCGTTCAACCAGTGGGCGGACCGGGACCTGGACGCGGCGAACCCGAGGACGAAGGACCGCCCCCTCGTCCAGGGCCGGCTCTCCTCACGGGCCGTGCTCCTCCTGGTGGCGGGGAATCTGGCCGTCTTCTTCGTCGCGGCCGCGCTCCTCCGCCCGGTGCTCCTCCTACTCGCCCTCCCGGCCGTGGCGATGGTCCTCGGCTACTCGTACACCAAACGGGTGACCGCGTGGACCACCGTGATCCTGGGGGCCGTGGAGAGTCTGGTCCCCGCCGGGGTCTTCCTCGCCGTGGACGGCACCCTCCCTCCGGTGGCGTTCCTCGGCATCGCGGCGCTGGTGGCCTTCGGTACGGCCTTCGAGATCGTCCACAGCCTCCAGGACGTGGAGGCCGACCGTCGACTCGGTCTGCGCTCCATCCCGGTGGCGCTGGGGGTCCGCCCGGCGATCTGGCTGCAAGGCGCCTTTCTCGCCCTCGCGCTCCTGTTCCTCGCCCTTTTGGGCGCCTGGACCCTCGGCCCCTCCCTCCCCTACGCCGCGGGGATCCTCGCGCTGGCGGCCCTCGCCCTCCTGGAGGTCCGTGGCCTCCGGACTGGGCGCTGGTCATTGCCGAAGGCGTTCCGGAGCCACTTCCTCATGGGCGCGTGCTTCTTGGTGGGGGTCCTGGCGACCTACGGGCTCCCCGGTGCCCGCGGCTGAGGACGCCGCTCAGGCGGCGCTCGGGTTCCCCGGGTCGTCCCAGAGCCGGAGGCCCCCGGGGAACGCATTGCGGTTGTCCCCGGCACGGCACCCGGGGGGGAGGGCCTTCAAGTTGGCCACGTTCCCCCCACCCAGGACCACGTACTCCGGTTCCAGCGCCTCCGAAAGATGCTCCACCACCTCGAAGACCTCCTTCTGCCACTTCTTGCGGCCCAGGCGCTTCAAAGCGCGCTCCCCGACGAAGTCCTCGTAGGTCTTGCCCTTCTTCCAGGGCAGGTGGGCGAGCTCCATGGGTTCGAGCTTCCCGTCCACGATCATGGCCGAGCCGAGCCCGGTGCCGAGGCCGAGGAAGAGCATGCGCCCGCCGCGGTAGCTCCCCAACGCCTGCATGGCGGCGTCGTTGATGATCCTCACCGGGCAGCCGAACGCCTTTTCGAAGTCGAATCCCACCCACCCCTTCCCCAGGTTCTGGGGTTCCTTGAGGATCCGGTGGTGGATGACCGGGCCGGGATAGCCCATGGCGATCACGTCGAAGGGCCTCCCCTTGAGCCGGTCGGTGATCTTCTTCACCATCCGTGCGGGCGTCATCTTCGTGCCGCTGGGGATCTTCACCTCCTTCTCGTCGCCCGAGAGGTAGGCCTTCACGTGGGTCCCTCCGATGTCCAGGACGAGGATCCGGCGGGGAGGGTTCGAAGAGGGGGTCATGGAGAGGGCAGGGGCCTGGGACGGTTAAGATTCGCCTGCTCCCCGCGGGGGGGGACCAATGCGGCGCAGGGACTCTGCCTCCTCGGGAAACGGCCCGTCGACCGCTCACGGTTCCCGGGGCCCAGTATCTCGCCGGGACGCCGGACCATCGTGCCTTGGAAGCGGGGCTGGCCCGAACCATCAGCGAAGGGGGGCCTCCCGGACCGACAAGCCCGGCAATGCCACGGCCGGTCCGGCGGTCGCCCCCTCATCGTCGTTGCTCCCGCGAGAAGAACTGGTTGAGGCCGTCACAGGTCAAGGTGACCCCCAGACCAAAGAGCAGGATCCAGAGCGCAGGGAAGATGGCCCCCCACCACGGGTTGACTGTGGAGGAGGGGACCCACCCGTAGGCCCCGTTGGCCAGGATCCACGTCCATTCCGGGAAGTTGACGGAAGGAAGGATCGGGAAGAGGATCGTGGGAAGCTCCCCCGTGCAGAGCAACGTGTCCCCCACCAGCGAGGCGTATTGGAGGCCTCCCAAGAGCAGCAGGACCGTGGCGAGGGTGGTGGGGATCTGGGCGAAGACCGGGTAAACGCTGTTGGGAAGCAGATGGACGGTGAAGATCCGTCGCGAAGAGGCCCCGACGGCCCTGGCCGCCTCCACGAAGGGCAATGTGGCCACCAGGCGGGCCCGGGCCCGTACCACCCGCGCGTAGGGGGCCCAGAGGACCAGGTTCAGCACGAGCGCAAAGACCCAGAGTCGGTCCCCCTCTGGCAGGTAGTTCAGGAGGACCAACGCGGCCAGGAGGGCGACGACGAACTCCGGAACGGCGAGGAACACATCGGAGAGCACCATGAGGGCATCGTCCACCCAACCTCCCGAACCTCCCGCGAGGGTTCCCACCAGTGACCCCACGAGGATGGCGGGCGCCACGATGACGGTGAGGAAGGCCAGGTCCCAGGGGGTGGCCATGACCAGGCCCTTCAGCACGTTGAACCCCAATCCCCCGGTGATGCCCAAAGGATAGGCGCCCGGTGAGAACGGGGCCAACTGGAGCGTGGGCGGGGTCAAGGGAAGACAGACATTGGAGTGGGACACATGGTCGGGAAGGTAGGCGATGTTGTGCGGGTACCAGACCATCAGGGAGAGGACGGCCACGGCCACGAAGCTGCCCAGGACCAGGAGGCCCACAAGGAGCGGGTAGTTCGCTCCCCAGGGCCAACGGAAGCGCGCGGAGGGTTCTGGTCCGCCCGCGGAGGGCGTCTCCGTTCCCCCGGGACCGGCCCCACCCTCCTCCACGGGTCGGGGAAGGGGGTCGGGCGTCCGGGTCTTCCCACGGTCGGGCATGGGGATCTCTCCTACTCCCGGGTCAGTCGCGGGTCCAGCCAGTGGCTGACCACGTCCGCCGCGGTGTTGACCACCACAATGAGCAGGAGGATCAGGAAGGCCATGACGGCGAGGAGGGACGGGCCACCGGTGGAGGTCCCGGCGTGGAAGGCCCCGAAGATCAGGTACGCTCCCACGCCGGTGTCGTTGAAAAACCACTCCGTGAGGGACTGGATCAGCAGGTAGAGGGCGAAGGTGTTCCCGAAGGTGAAGATGTACACCGGCAGGACCTGCCTCGACGTGTCCCGCCAGAGCAGGCGCCGTTCCGGGACCCCTCGGGAGAGGGAGGCCACCACGTTCAGGCGTTGCCGGCCCCCCACCGCCCCCAGCCGCGCGTAGCGCAGGAAGAGGGCGGCGTAGGCGAGGCCAATGACCACCGATTGGAAGAGGATCTTGGCGAGGATGAGACCTTCGGCCGCCCACGCCCCGTTCAAGGGGGCATCGAGCACAGGGAAACCCGTGGGGCTGGTCTGCCCGAAGTACCCCACCCAGGACGGGTAACCCCCGTAATGGATGGAGAACCACAGCCCGGACGGGAGGCTCCCGAAGGGGGAGTCCCCGAACACGGCGGTGAAGGGCTGGTAGAAAAAGTACGAGAGGAGCAGAACGATGATGATGAGGGAGAAGAACGCTCCGAAGGCGGCCAGGATCCGGGTCGCGTTATCGAGGCTGCGTCCCTGGTTCCAGGCGGAAAGCAGGCCGAGGGGGTAGGCGATCAGGGTGGCAAGGAGGAGAGCGGGAACCGCCAGTTCGATGGTGTACGGAAGATAGTACCCCACCACGGTGAGCACCGGAGCGACGGGGGACCCGTTCACCAGGACCATTCCCCAGTGCCCCGTGAACAGCTCGGCATTGAAGGTCCACCAGCCGGTGGGGAAGTCCCCGGCCGTGTAGGTGTGCTGCACCAGGCCGGTCACCACCTCGGAGAAGAGGTAGAGGGTGGTGGTGCCCAGGAGCAATTGGGGGACCACGAGGAGGAGCCGGCGGACCAACCGGGTGCTGACCGGCCCCAGACCGCGGCCCCGTGGGGTTCCGAAGGAAGGGGGCAGCCAGATCCCCCGGAGCCTGGCGAGGAGGACCGTCCACGTCCCTCCTCGGGAGAACACCACCACCTCGTGGGCCGACCTCCGGATCCGGGACGGGCCGACCCCCACCGCCCGCCGGAGGCGGTGACGGACGACCCCCTCGCTCAACCCGGTGTAACCGACGATGCCCAGGAGAGCCCCTCCGAGGCCCAGGAGGGTCCAGACCCCGGGTCCCCCCAGGAACGATAGCCAGGGGTTAACGGGGGCCGCCGGTGCCACCACGTGGATGGGGAGGACGGCCGAGGCGGTCTGACCGGAAACGTCGGTGACCACCACCGAGGCCTGGAAGTTGCCGGGCGTGGTGTACGTGTGCTGCACCACGGTGGCGCCGGGTCCCCCGGAACCATCCCCGAACGCCCAAACGAGGGTGTAGGGAGGGGAGCCCCCGGTGATATCCGCCGAAAGCGTCACCTGGTACGGGGCCGGTCCGCCGGTCCCACTCGACGTCAGGGTCACCCTGAGGGGGGCGGATCCGTTCGGGCTGCCCCCGAACGGGGCGAACAGGGACCAGGAGTCTGCGGTGACCCCCGAAGGACGGTATCCACCGAAGAGCACGAAGTCGTTCGGCCCGAGGTTGGCCACATTGGCCAGCATGGACCCCGCGAGCGGGGGGGGAGAGAGGCCCTGGTTCTCCACGGACGACCAGCTATCGTTCTCAAGGACCCAGGTGTCGTTGAGTTCGCCCGCCGGTCCTTGCCCCCCGAAGAGGAGGGGGTACCCCGCCCCGGTGGTGACCAGGGAGGCATAGGCCCGGGGAGGCGGGTTCCCGGGGCTGGTGACCCTCGTCCAGGCGCCTCCTCGGAACTGCCAGGTCCCTGTGGGGTACCCGGCGGTTCCTTTTCCTCCGAACAGGTAGACGTGCCCGGTCCCCGGGTCATAGACCATCTCCGCGCCCTGACGTGGGGAAGGGCCGGTGGAGGTGGTGAGGTTCTCCCAGGTGGACCCCGTGAAGGCCCAGGTGTCTCCGAGGGGACCGCGGGCGCCTTCGCCCCCAAACAGCAACAGGTAACCATCCGCGGCGTCATAGGTGAAGGCGGCGCCGTAGCGGGCCGGCGGGCTCGCGGTGGGGTGGAGCTCGGTCCACCCCACATCCCGAACATAGAGCCAGGTGTCGTTCAGCGGCCCGGAGGGTCCCTCCCCTCCGAAAAGGATGGCCCCCCCCCGCGTGGGATCCCAGGCAAGCGCGGCGTGGGACCGGACGGACGGACTGACCAGGGGAGTGATGTTGGCCCAGACCTCGGTACCCAGGCTGTAGAGATACCCCCAGGTGCTGTTGCAGAACTGGCCACAGGTGCCCGTTCCTCCGAACAAGAGGGGAAAGACCGGACCGCCCTGGTAGAGCGTGATGCTGGCGTTGCTCATGGGGTACATGTACGAGGAGATTGGGAACCAGGATACGGTGAGGGCGGTTCCCGGGGAGGGCACGGCCAGGCTCCCGGCACTGAGGGAGGGACGCAGGTCCTGAGGACCCTGCCCGGGAAGACGGATACCGCTGACGAACAGGAGGACGAAGGCGATGCCCACGACCGCAAGGACCCGCCCCCGTCCATGACCCGGCCATTGGATCCTCATGGATGGAACCTCCTCTCCGGGGACCGGGACTCACCCGGCCGCCCTCTCCGCCTCCATGAGGAGGTCCGCCAGGGCTCTCGACAGAGGCAGCCCCGCGAGGTCCTCTGCGAACCCGAAGGCCCCAGAAGCATTGGCCTCCAGGAACACGAAGCGGCCATCGGGACGGCGAATCATATCAATGGCGGCGTAGCGCATTTGTAAGCGCTGGGAGAGAAGAAGGCAACGACGAACCATGGGGGAGGGAAGATCGAACTGCCGACATTTCCAACGCTGGGGATCCACCACGAGCCGGCCGCGGATCCGCCTCGTGGGGTACCGTCTCCAATCCTCTCGGGTCTCCTCCACATCCTGGGAAAGGATCTCGATGGAGAGGACCCGTTGGCCCACCACATAGGAGCGGACCTCTGTGGCCTTCTCCACGTACTCTTGAAGGTGGACGGGACAGTCAGGAACATTCGCGAGACGACGCGGGGTAAGGTCCGAGAGGGTCAGCCGGGTCGTGAACAGGACCCGGGAGGAGGGAGCCGGGCGAGGATCGAACTCGATCCGGGGAGGGTGACTGACCCGCTTGAGCGCAGCGCCACCGGGCCGCCCTGAAAAGAAGCGCCGGACCTCAGAGGGGTCGGTGGTCACTAGCGAGTCCGGTACCAGGAAACCCACGTTCCGAGCCACCCGATTCTGGAACGGTTTGGATTCATAGAGCAGGTAAGCTTCGAGCGGGTTGACCCACAACCGAGAGCGGGTCAAGAGGTAAAGGGACCAGAGAGTGCTCACCCACTCCTGGGCAGCGAACCGCTGGGATTCCTCCGTCCAGCCCGTTCGTCGGACATCCACCGAGAGGGCTGGGCCTAGGAAAGCTTTGATCTGGTCGAGCGACACCCGGTCCCTCCCCTTCCCCAATGAACTCCTTCCGTCCTCGTCCTGGGGTCGGAGGCTGAGGTTCCAACGGTCCGGCCGGGAAAGAGGCAAGACCCGGTACTCCGCTCCCCTCTGCTCCAGACGTCGCACGATCCGCTGGACCTGGGAGCCCTTCCGTGGCACGAAGATGACGATCGTCACAATCACCCCCTTAGTTAATACATCACCATTCTCCTTAGGCGATAGGTGACCTTTGGTACGGCAAACCGGTACATGGGTCCGAGCAGCCGTGTCATGTATAAATACAAGTTAATGAATGCAGAGTCCATGGCCTCAAAGAAGCCCGACCAGCCATTTGCGCTGGAGTGGAGCCAAGTGAGAAAGAGCCAAGACCCTACCGGAACCACCTACTGCGAAATGGATGGTTCAGAGGGGGATACGTACTATTACTGACCCGAAAGTGTTCGTGCCCTTTCCCAGAGCCCCGCTCCTGCTTCGGGGGAGGGGAACGGTCGTCACGTAGGGGGCCCCTGGAGAGGCCCCTTCTCAGGCGATCTCAGCGCCGTGCTTGGTCGCAACGTTCACTACCCGGGGCCTGACAAACGAGCCCGGGAAGGTTTTCTTCGCTCTCCCCTCAGGCTCTTGGTTCCTCCGGTTCCGCCGTGTCCCTTCGCCCCGACCGGAAAACCCCTTTAGCCTCTCGGCCGGTCGCGGTGGCCGGAGACCGAAGGACCCAAAGATGAAGCTCAGGGGGGACCGGGAGGCGTTCGGGGCCCCGGGGATGCCCCCCCGCTGGACCCATAGCAACAAGGAGGCCGTGGGCACCGCCTACTCCTCCGACAGCAAGGTCTGGTACACCCTCTGGCAGGGGATCCTCACCGAGGTCTACTACCCCACCATCGACAGCCCCCAGATCCGGGACCTCGAGTTCCTCGTCACCGACCACCATTCCTTCTTCCACGAGGAGAAGCGCCACCTGGAAAGCCACGTGGAGCTCCTCGCCCCCCACGGGCTCGCCTACCGCATCACGAACACCGACCCCGAGGGACGCTACCGGATCGTCAAGGAGGTGATGGGCCACCCGCATCTCTCCTGCGTCCTGCTCCACTGCAAGCTCGAACGCATGAAGGAGACCGGCCACCCGCTGGGGCTCTACGCCCTCCTCGCCCCCCACCTGAACGTGGGGGGATGGGGGAACACCGGGCTCGTGATCGAGGCCGGGGGACGCGAACTCCTCGCCGCGGAGAAGGACGGGCTCGCGCTGGTCCTGGGCGCCAGCGTGCCTTACCGTAAGCTCTCCGCCGGCTTCGTGGGGGAGAGCGACGGGTGGCGGGACCTCTCCGAGAACCTGACCATGGACTGGGAGTTCGACCGGGCCACCCGGGGCAACGTGGCGTTGACCGGTCAGATCGCCTGGGAGAAGGCTCCCGAGGACGGCTTCACCCTGGTGCTGAGCTTCGGGCATGGGCTCAACCACGCCACCTCGAACCTCTTCCAGGCCCTGGGGACGCCCTTCCCGGAACTGAGGGCCCGGTTCGAGGAGCAGTGGCACCGGCCGATCCACAAGCGTCTCCCCCTGGAGCCCGTGTCCGGCGACCGGGGGCGCCTCTACCGGGCCAGCCACGCCCTCCTGCTCGCCCACGAGGACAAGACCTATCCCGGGGCCTTCATCGCCGCGCTCTCCATCCCCTGGGGCGCCTCCCAGAGCGACGAGGACCGGGGAGGCTACCACCTGGTCTGGGTCCGGGACCTCTTCCACTCGGCGAGCGGGCTGCTCGCCTCGGGGGACACCGCCACCCCCCTGCGGGCGCTCATCTACCTGGCCACCAGCCAGCAGCCGGACGGCGGCTTCCCCCAGAACTTCTGGCTCAACGGGACCCCCTACTGGACGGGCATCCAGCTCGACGAGGTCTCCTACCCCATCCTGCTCGCCTGGCGGCTCAAACGCGCAGGCGCCCTGGAGGGCTTCGACCCCTACCCCATGGTCCTCGCCGCCGCCGGCTATCTGATCCGGCACGGGCCGGCCACCCAGCAGGAGCGTTGGGAGGAGACGGCCGGCTACTCCCCCTCCACGCTCGCGGTGAACATCGCGGCCCTGGTGGGGGCCGCGGGCTTCGCCCGGGAGCACCAGGACCCGGACACGGCGGCCTTCCTGGAGGAGTACGCGGACTTCCTCGAGCAGCATGTGGAGGCCTGGACGGTGACCCGGAAGGGGACGCTGGTCCCGGGCATCTCCGAGCACTACGTCCGGATCCTGCCGGTGGACCTGGACGACCCCCATCCCGTCGAGGACCCGGACCGGGGGACTCTCCCGTTGAACAACCAACCACCGGGGGCCTTCAACGCCTTCCGCCCCAACGAGATCGTGGACGCGGGCTTCCTCGAACTGGTCCGCTTCGGGGTGCGCTCCCCCCACGACCCCCTCGTGGCGAACTCCGTGAGGGTGGTGGACCACGTCCTCAAGGTGGAGACCCCGAAGGGCGCCGCCTGGCACCGGTACAACCACGACGGGTTCGGACAGGCGGAGGATGGGGGCCCGTACCGGGGGTACGGGAAGGGCCGGGCCTGGCCGCTGCTCTCCGGGGAGCGGGGGCATTACGAGCTCGCCGCCGGAAGGAACCCCCGCCCCTACCTCCACGCCATGGAGCGCTTCGCCACCCGGATGGGGCTCCTCCCCGAGCAGGTCTGGGATGAGCCCGACCTGCCCGGCACCCATCTCAAGCTGGGGGGCCCGACGGGGAGCGCCGTCCCGCTGATGTGGGCCCACGCCGAGTACGTCACCCTCCTGCGCTCGGTGAGCGACGGGGTGGTCTTCGACCGGATCCCCGAGGTGGAGGACCGCTACGTCCGTCACCGGGAGGTCCGGCCCCGATGGGAGGTCTGGAAGTTCAACCGGCAGGTCGCCTCCGTCCCCCGGGGGGGCCGGCTGCGGATCCTCATCGGGGCCCCCTTCTCCCTCCACTGGTCGATGGACGGATGGAGGACCGTCACGGACACGGAGGCCACGGCCACCGACGTGGGCCTGCACCACGTGGACCTCCCGGTCCCGCCGGACCTGAAGGATCCCATCGTCTTCACGTTCTTTTGGCCCGAGGCGGGCCGCTGGGAAGGCAGGGATTACGCCGTCTTGCCCCTCGGGGAAGCCTGACCGGGCGGAAGCCCGGCGGCCGCCTCCCGGTCCAGAAACCACGTCACCGGTCCTTCGGAACGCACCAGGCTCGCCGGGAGCCTCTCGGTCCCTCGGGGGAGGGCGGTGAAGATCCCCCGGATCGCGGGGGCCTTGTCCGCTCCGGCCACGAGGAAGCTCACCGCCCGGGAGGAGGCGAGCGCCGGTAGCGTCATGGTGAGACGGGGCACGAAGGGAGGCTGCCCGGCCCGCGGGACCGCGACCACCCAACGCTCCCGCTCGGAAAGCGCCGGTGCGTCCGGGAAGAGCGAGGCCGTATGGCCGTCCTTCCCGACGCCCAGGAGCACCAGGTCGAAGCGCGCGCCGCCCCCGGCTCCCTGGCGGAGGAGTTTCTCGTACTCCCGGGCCGCCCGGGACCCGGGAGAGAGCTCCCCCCGGAGGCGGTGGACCTGGCTCCGGGGGACAGGGACCTTCGACAGGAACGCCTCCCGGGCCATGGCGTAGTTGCTCTTCGAGGAGCGGGGGGAGACCGAGCGTTCGTCCGCGAAGTAGACCTCGGTCTCCTGCCAAGGGAAGCGGGAGCCCTTCCCCCACCGTTCGTAGAGGCCCCGGGGCGTGGAACCCCCCGACAGGACCAGGTGGAAGCGGCCGCGCTGGGCGATGGCCTCCCGGGCCGAGGCGAGGACCGCGGAGGAGAGGGCCCGGGTGGCCTGGTCGAGCGACGGGAAGACCCGGGTCGCGGGCCGTCCTAGCCCGGCTCCCACCGGCTGCTCCCACCGGTGCCCCCATCCCTCGGCGAGCCGGGTGGCCTCGGAAGGCCCCATGGTCCCTGCCGGGTAGAAGACCACGGGAGGCGGAGCCTTCAGGATCGGGTCGTAGAGCGACCAGGACTCCTCCACCTCGTCCGCCCGGACGAAGAGCGTGGCGTCCCCCAGCATCACGTCCAACAGGAGCGTCTCGTAGCCGTCTGGGAGCTCCCCGAAGACGTCGGCGTAGTGGAACTTCATCCGGTGGGTCTGCACCCGGATCCCCCGACCCGGGACCTTGATCTCGAAGGCGAGCTCGAAGCCCTCCTCCGGCTGCACGAGGATGGTGAGCCGGTCCGGGTTCACCTCGTAGTCCTTCTCGCTCTGGAAGAAGGAGACCGGGGGGGCCCGGAAGATCACCACCACCCGGGTCGACTTGGCCGGCATGCGCTTGCCGGTCCGGACGAAGAAGGGGACGCCCTGCCACCGCCAATTGGCGATCTTCATCCTTAGGGCCACGAAGGTCTCCGTGCCCGACTTGGGGTCGACACCGGGCTCCTCCCGGTAGCCCGGGACCGCCTCGCCGGCCACCGTCCCGGCCGTGTACTGTCCCCGGACCACGTCCGCGGCCGTGAGCCGGACCGCGCTGCGGAGGACCTTCACCTTCTCGTTGCGGATGGTGTCCTCGTCCCGGGTGGCGGGGGGCTCCATGGCCACGAGCGTCAGGATCTGGGTCACATGGTTCTGGATCATGTCCCGGAGCGCCCCGCTCGCCTCGTAGTAGCCCGCCCGTCCCTCCACGCCGAGGCTCTCGGCCACGGTGATCTCCACGTGGTCGACCCCCTGGCGGTTCCACAAGGACTCCACGAACATGTTCGCGAACCGGAAGACCAGGAGGTTCTGCACCGTCTCCTTCCCCAGGTAGTGGTCGATCCGGTACACCTGCTTCTCCTCGAAGTACCGGTGCAGGAGCGCGTTGAGCGCCTCGGCGCTCTTCAGGTCCTCCCCGAAGGGCTTCTCGATGACCACCCGGGTGAACCCTGGCCCCCGGGAGAGCCCCGCCTCTCCCAAGGCCGTGAGGGTGGGGCCGAAGGCCTCCAGGGGGAGGGCGAGATAGAAGATCCGGTTCCCGGGAAGCCCGTAGGCCTTCTCCAACGCCTGGATCCGCTGCGAGAGGGCACGGTAGTCCTCGGGGGTCTCCTTTCCCAGGCTCTGGAAGCGGAGACGGTCCCGGCAGAACCGCTCCACCTCCCCGGGGCTTCCCACCTTCTCCGCGAGGAGGGAGGCCTTCGCCTGCTCCTGGAAGGCCTCGTCCGTGAGCGAGTGGCGGGCGGCGCCCAGGATGAGGCTCTTCGCCGGGAACTCTCCCCGGGCGCTCAGCCGGTAGAGCGCCGGCAGCATCTTGCGCTGCATGAGGTCCCCGGTGGCCCCGATGACCACGAAGACGTGCGGTTGGGCGGGGGCTTCCGGCACCGGCTCAGCCCTCCCGCTTGACCTCGTGCCCGCCGAACTTGTTGCGCATCATGGCGAGGAGCCGTTCGGCGAACGGGTCCGCCTCCCGGGAACGCAGACGCTGCTCCAGGGCCAGCGTGATGACCGGGGCCGGCACGTTCAGGTCCAGCGCCTCGATCACGGTCCAGCGTCCCTCCCCGGAGTCCATCACCCAAGGTTCGATCCCCTTGAGCGTCGGGTTCTCCGCCAGGGCGGACTCCGTGAGCTCCAGGAGCCAGGAGCGGATCACGCTGCCGTAGCGCCAGACCTCCGAGATCTGGTGGAGGTCCAGGGCGAACTCCTGCTTCGCCTGGAGCACCGCGAACCCCTCCGCGTAGGCCTGCATCATCCCGTACTCGATGCCGTTGTGTACCATCTTCACGAAGTGGCCGGAGCCGACCGGGCCCATCCGCCCCCATCCCTTGGTGGGCCCGGGGGCCAGGGTCTCCAGGATCGGGCGGATCCCCTCCACGTCCTTCGCGTCCCCCCCCACCATCATGCTGTAGCCCTCGGTGAGGCCCCAGACCCCTCCGCTGGTCCCCACGTCGACGTAGCGGAATCCCCAGGAGCGGACCAGCGCCGCGCGGCGCAGGGTGTCCCGGTAGTAGGAGTTCCCCCCGTCCACGATGAGGTCCCCGGGAGCGAGGAGGGGGTGGAGGGATTCGAGCGTCTGGTCCACGGGTGCGCCGGAGGGGATCATGAGCCAGACGATGCGCGGAGGCTTGAGCTTCCCTACCAGCTCCTTCAGCGAGGAGGCGCCCTCGGCTCCCTCCTTGACCACGGCGGCCACCACCTCCGGATGGCGGGCGTACCCCACCACCCGGTGCTTTCCCCGGACGAGCCGCACGGCCATGTTCCCGCCCATCTTGCCGAGTCCCACCAGTCCTAGTTCCATGGTTCTCCTCCTCCGCCCGCGTGGATCCCGAGTCGCCCGAGGCTCTCCGCCAGCCGGCGGGGGTCCTCGACCTTGAGGGTCCGAAGACCCAGCCGCTCCGCCGCCCGGAGGTTCTCCTCCCGGTCGTCGAGGAGCAGGCTCTCTTCCGGATCGCGCTGCGTGAGATTCAGGGCAAGCTCGTAGGCCCCCCGGTCCGGTTTGAGCCGGCCGGTCTCCCCGGAGCTGAAGAACGCGTGGAAGATTTCCTTCAAGCCGAAGGTCTGCAGGCGGTAGCGGTTGAGCTCCCGGGACTCGTTGTTCAGCGTGGCGAGGACGTAGCGGCCACCGGCCCTGAGCCTTCTCGCCAGCGCGATCGCCTCCGGATGCGGTTTGCTCTCGTCGTGGAGGAAGGCGATGAAATCCTCCGGCGAGAAGGACCGGGGCTCGGTGAAGACCACCGTCTGGAGGTATTCCTCCAGGGTCAGTTGCCCGCTCTCGAACTCCCGGGCCACGGCGGCGTGGCGCTGCTCGAGCTCCGGGAGGTCAAGGCCAAAGCGACCGGCCGCCCGCTCCCGGGAGGCGCGGTCCCACCCGTCGGAGAGCAGCACCCCGCCCACGTCCCAGAGCAGGAGGGAGATCTCAGCCATGGAGCGCCTCGCTCAGGCGCCGCAGCCCTGAGGGAAGGTCGGAGCCCAGGTCCACCCGGAGCGCCCGTCGGCCCTTCCTTTGGAGGGCCACGAGGTCCCCGTCGGCCTGGGCCCTGAGCAGCGCACCGAAGCCGTAGCCGGCTCCGGGGACGGGGAGCTCCTCCTTCGGCGTGTCCACCAACTGGAGGAAGAGGCCGTTGTTCGGACCGCCCTTGTGCAACTGTCCCGTGGAATGGAGGAAGCGCGGGCCGTAGCCCAGGGTGGTGGCCACCCCCAGCTCGACCAGGAGCGCCCGGCGGATCCCCTGCAGCGCAGACCAGGTCTCCGGCGAAGGCGCCAGATAGGCCTGGAGGCAGACGTAGTCGCCGGGGCGGGCCTTCCCGAGGAAGTCCTTCAGGGCCCGGCCGAGGGCCGGGCCGGCCGCCACGGAGGCCGGGTCCGGGGAGGGGGAGGCCGCCGAGGCGGCAGGGTGCGCCATCGCCTCCCGGGCCAACTCCTTGGCGAGCTCCACGTCCGGCTGGTTGAACGGGTCGATCCCCAGGATGATGCCGGAGGCCGCCACCGCGAACTCCCAGCGGAAGAACTCCTCGCCCAGGTTCCCCGGTCCGGGGACCTTCACCAGGAGGTACGGGTGGCCGGCGCGGGAGAGCCCGGCAAGATGGGCGGCGAGCTCCGGGCCCGGCCCGGACGGCGGGACAAGGGCCACGAAGAGCCGGTCGTCCCCGTAGCGCGCGGGAGGGGCCCACGGCTCGTCCACCACGGGGATGATCCCGCGCCCGGACTTTCCGGTGCTCTCGGCCACCAGCTGTTCCACCCAGACCGGGAAGGGAAGGAGGGAGGGCCCTTCCGCGTAGAGGGTGAGCTTGTCCCGGTGGGAGCGGGTGGCCAGTTCCCCGAGGGTCGCTCCGAGAGCGAGGCCCGGGTTCTGGGGGGCCGGAACGGAGGCCGCGCACCCCTCGGCCATGGTCCAGGCCTGGTTCAGCAAGGCCCCGAGGTCGGCTCCCAGGAGCGCCGCGGGGACGAGGCCGAAGTGCGTGAGGGCGCTGTATCGCCCCCCCACGGTGGGGACCGCCCGGAAGACGGCCCGGAACCCCTCCTCCAGGGCGAGCTTCTCCAAGGGGGTGCCGGGGTCGGTGATGGCCGCGAAGTGCTTTCCGGGCACCTCTCCGGCGCGGGAGAGCTCTTCCCGGAAGTAGTGGTAGAAGGAGAGCGGTTCCGTGGTGGTGCCGGACTTGCTCGAGACGAGGAAGAGGGTGCGCCGGAGGTCGACGGACCGCCGGACCGCCGCCACGGCGTCCGGGTGGGTGCTGTCGAGCACCCGTAGCCGCGGGGATCCGGCGGACGAGGGCAAGACCCGGGAGAAGACGTCCGGGGCCAGGCTCGAGCCGCCCATCCCCAGAAGGATCACCTGGTCGAAGCCCTCCTCCCGGACCTTGTCCACGAAGTGGGTGATCTCCGGGAGGCGCTGCGCCATGACCTCGGGCAGGGTGAGCCAGCCCAGGCGGCTCGCCACGTCCTGGGGGTCGGCGTTCGGCCAGAGGGACGGGTCCTCACGCCAGAACCGGCCTCCCACCTTCTCCTGGTCCCATTGGGTCAGGCGCCGCTCCACCTGGACGGAGGCGGACCCCAGGTGGAGCTCGACGGGGTCCTCCGGACCCTTCCGCAGGGCCTCCCGTTTCTCCTTCAGCGACGCCAGGAGGTGGTCGAAGGATTGGGCGAAGGCCCGAATCCCCTCCTGTTGGAGGGTGTCCGTGATCCGGTCCAGGTCCACGCCGAGCCTCTGGAGGGCCGCGAGGTCCGCCTCGGCCCGGGGGAGACCTTCTGCGAGGGCGGGTCCCTTCAGGTGCCCATGGTCCTCGAACGCCTGGAGGGTGGCGGGGGGAAGGGTGTTGACGGTCTCCGGCCCGGCCAGCTCCTCCACGTACAGGGTGTCCCGGTACCGGGGGTCCTTGGTGCTCGTGCTCGCCCAGAGCACCCGTTGGGGCCGGACCCCCCGGGCGGCCAAGGGAGCGAAGGCGGGTCCCTGGAAGAGCTCCTGGAACCGCCGGTAGATCAGCCGGGCGTTCGCCACTGCGGTGCGCCCGACCAGGGCCTCGCCCTCCGGGCCCTTCTTGGCGAGCTCCCGGTCCACCGCGGTGTCGATCCGACTGACGAAGACCGAGGCCACCGAGGCCAGGCGTTCCGGCCGGGGCGCACGGGCCGCGGCCCGCCAGTAGGCCTGGGCGACGGCCTCGTAGTGGGCCTGGGAGAACATGAGGGTGATGTTCACGTTGATCCCCTCCGAGAGGAGACTCTCCACCGCCTGGACGCCTTCGGGGGTGGCGGGGACCTTGATGAGCAGGTTCGGACGGCCGACCTCCTTCCAGAGACGGCGGGCCTCCTCCACCGTCCGAGCGGTGTCGTGGGAGAGCCCGGGGGAGACCTCCAGGCTGACGAACCCATCCCGCCCTTGCGTCCGGTCGTAGACCGGGCGCAGCACGTCCGCGGCCCGGGTCACGTCCTCCACCACCAGGCGCTCGTAGAGCGTTTCGAGCGGGAGGTCGGGCTCCTCGCGCTCCAGCCTCTGGATCTCCGTGTCGTAGTCGTGGCTCCCCACGACGGCCTTCTCGAAGATCGTGGGGTTGCTGGTGACGCCGGTGATCCCGTCGACCTGGACCATGCGCTCCAGCTCTCCGCTGGTGAGGAGGCTCCGACGGATGTAATCGAGCCAGGGAGACTGGCCAAGGTCGAGGAGACCCTGGAGACGGGCGGTCACGGGGATCCTCCCCCGGGCTCGCCTAGGAGCAGGCGTTCGGCCAGCTCGGCCACGTGCTGGGGGGTGAATCCCAGCTCGCGCTGGACGACCGGCCCGGGAGCGGAGGCGCCGAAGTGGTCCAGACCGAAGGTCAGGCCCCCCGGCCCCACGTAGCGGTCCCAGCCTTGCGTGACTCCGGCCTCCACCGAGACCCGGGGCACCCCGGGCGGGAGCACGGAGTCTCGGTACTCGCGGGGTTGCCGGTCGAAGAGGGAGAGGCAGGGAAGGGAGACCACCCGGGAGGGGACTCCCCGGCTGGTCAACAGAGCCTGGGCCTCCAGGGCGAGGGAGACCTCCGAGCCCGTGGCCAGGAAGACCACCCGGGGGACGCCGCCCGGCGCCTCCGAGAGGACATACCCTCCCCGGGGCGTACCGGAGAGGGTGGGGAACCGCTCCGTGTCGAGGATGGGGAGCTTCTGGCGGGTGAGGACCAAGGCGGTGGGTCCCGGGTGTTCCAGGGCGAGGGTCCAGGCCACGGCGGTCTCGTTGGCGTCCGCGGGCCGGACGAGGGTGAACCCCGGGATCGCCCGGAGGCTCGCCACCTGCTCGACCGGCTGGTGGGTGGGACCGTCCTCCCCCAACGCGATGCTGTCGTGGGTGAAGACGAGCACCACGTGCGTCTGCTGCAGCGCCGCGAGGCGGATCGCCCCGCGGGCATAGTCGGAGAACGTCAGGAACGTGGCGCCGTACGGGAGGAGGCCTCCGTGGAGCGCCACCCCGTTCACGATCCCCACCATGGCGTGCTCCCGGACCCCGAAGTGGAGGTTCCGGCCCTCGCCGGCGGTGGAGTCGAAGTCCCCGGTGCCGGCGAGCAGGGTCTTCGTGGAGGGAGAGAGGTCGGCCGACCCCCCCAGCAGGGCGGGGAGGCGAGGGGAGAGGGCGGTGAGCACCTTCTGGGAGGCGTCCCGGGTGGCCATGGGACCATCCTCGGGACGGAACCGGGGGAGGGCGTCCTTCCAGTCCCGGGGCAGCTCCCCCCTCATCTGCTCCTCAAGAACGGCGGCCTCACGGGGATGGTTCGTCCGATAGCGGCTGAAGAGCTCCTGCCAGGCCCGCTCCGCCGCGGCGCCCCGGGGGACCGCCCCCTGGAGATGCGCTCCCGCGGCGGGGGGAACCAGGAAGGGCGGCTCCGCCGGCCAGCCGAGCTTCTCCTTGGTCGCCAGGGTCTTCTCGGGTCCCAGGGGTTCCCCGTGGGCCTCCCGGGTGTCCTGGACGGGGCTCCCGTACCCGATGTGGGTCCGGATCCGGAGCAGCGAGGGGCGGGAGGTTTCCGCCCGGGCGGCCCTCAGCGCGGCGTCGATCCCCGCCAGGTCGTTGCCATCCGGCACGTCCAGGACCTGCCAGCCGTACGCCTCGAAGCGCCGGCCCACGTCCTCCGTGAAGGCCCACCGGGTGGGGCCCTCCAGGGAGATGTGATTGTCATCATAGAGGTAGATGAGCTTGCCCAGCTGGAGCGTGCCGGCGAGGCTGGCCGCCTCGGAGGAGATCCCCTCCATGAGATCCCCGTCCGAAACGATCCCGTAGGTGTGATGGTCCACGATGGGGAAGCCTCGGCGGTTGTAGACGGAGGCCAGGTGCTTCTCGGCCAGGGCCATGCCCACGCCCATGGCGAACCCCTGGCCCAGGGGGCCAGTTGTGGCCTCCACCCCCGGGGTGTGGCCCACCTCCGGGTGGCCCGGGGTCCGGCTTCCCCATTGGCGGAACCGTTTCAGTTCCTCCAGTGGCAGGTCGTAACCGGTGGTGTGCAGCAGGGCGTAGAGGAGGGCGGACCCATGCCCCGCGGAGAGCACAAACCGGTCCCGGTCCCACCAGTGGGGGTTCTTCGGGTTGTGCTTGAGGAACCGGTCCCACAGGGTATAGGCCATGGGAGCGGCTCCCAGCGGAAGGCCGGGGTGTCCGCTCTTCGCCTGCTCCACGGCGTCGACGGCCAGGAAGCGCAGGGTGTTCACGCACAGGAGGTCGAGGGCAGCCGCTCCGGCCACCTGCGGCGATGTGCCGGGGGGGGCGGAGGATCGAGCAGGGACCGCGTTTACCCCGGTCTGGGGGCGGGGTTCGGTGGTGTTCTCCATGTAAAGGTTCCCAAGGATGTGGACCCGCGCAGGCTCCTGGCGGGTAAAACCTTCACCACGAACACATCTAGGGAGCTTCGCCCGTACCGGGAGGAGGAGGGCAGGGGCGATCTTGCCGGGTCCTATCCGTGCGAACCCGGGGCCCTGGAGGAGCTTAAGGTAAGTTCCGGATAGGTCCGGACCGGGAATCTTGCCTAGTTGGATACATCTCTGGACCTCAGGGGACTCTTTCGGCTGGGGGGGCGGTTATATAGGGGAGATTGGTGGCCCCGGTTGAGGGGCAATGCCGCAGGTAATGATCGGCCTATCGGTGAAGGACTACAAGACGACGACCGAGGTCTGGCGCATGGCGAAGCGGAGCCTGAATCCCATGGTCCGGCGCCGGATCGGATGGCGGGGGCGCTCGAGCCTGTTGAGGGAGTTCATGCTCTACGGGTTCGAACTGGCCAGCCAGAACCCGGACGCTTTCCTCCGGGCCGCCCGGGACTCCCACGACCCGGTCTTCGGGAAGAAGGGACGGAAGGATGCGGGCGCCGAGCGGCGCGAGGGGCTGGTGAGCGCATGGGAGACCTTCTTCCCCACGGAGAAGACCTCGACGCGCGCCCGGAAGGGCAGCCCGCCGACCTCTCCCTAGGCGAGCGGGGGCTCCCCGCGCCTTCATCAACCCTTTCCAACCCTCTTCTGGCCCATCATGCGGATCCTGGAAGGCCTGGACGGCCCTGCGCTGAGGGGACGGGGGACGGTGGGTCGGCTTTCCCTCACCCTCCCGGGGCTCCTCTGGGCCTCCCTGCCGTTCCGGCCTGCCTCCCGCCCCAGTGAGCCGTGGGTGGCCGGGATGGAGCCCCCCGCGGAGATGGAGCGATCGCTCAGGCTGGGCCTGGGAGAGCTCTCCCTCGAGCTTCGCTTCACCGTGGTGGCTCCGGAGGTGGAGGCCCAGGAACTGGCTCCCGCGCTGGCTGCTGAGCGGGTCCTGGGGGTCCGCACCCCGCTCTCCGCCGGGACGGTCGCGCTCCTCAAGGCAGAGCCCTGGGACCTGGTCCTCTGGACCAACGCACGCAGTGCGTGGACCGATCCCGAGCGGTTCGTCCGCGAACTGGTGGCCTTGAGGCGGGCCGCAGGGCCGGCTCCCCTGCTTTGGGCCCCCCGGGTGGCTCTCCCCGGGCGGCTCGCCCTCCTCCACGCCCTGGGGATCGACCTCCTGGACACCACCGAGGGCCTCCTCCGGGCCGCGGAGGGTTACTGGGTATGGGCTGAAGGGCAGCAGGACCTGAGCGCTCCCGGGAGCGCCCCCACGGAGGAACTCTCCCGCCGCCTCCTCCACGTGGAGGAGGAGTACGCCCAGGAGGAAGAACGGGTCCGTCGTTTCCTCAAGGGTGGCCGGCTCCGGGAGCTGGTGGAGGCGCGCCTCCCCTTCGAGCCGGCGTTGGGGGAGGTCCTCCGCTACGCGGAGGGGGAAGGGTACCCCTTCCTGGAGGAGCATGCGCCGGTGGTGGGGAGCGGGATCCACCCGTACGGGACGAAGGAGGCCCAGTACCGGCCCGAGATGGAGCGGTTCCGTCGCCGGTTCCTGTCCCGCTACCGGGCGCCGCCGGGCAAGGAGCTCCTCCTCCTGGTCCCCTGTTCGAAGACCAAACCCTACTCCCGGTCCCCGTCGCACCGTCGTATCCTGCGGACGCTCTCTGAGGGGGGACGGCTACCGGCCATCCACGTGGTCTCGCTCACCTCCCCTCTGGGGGCGGTCCCGCAAGAGCTCGAGAGGGTCTTCCCCGCAGCCCACTACGACATCCCGGTGACGGGGAACTGGGACGGGGAGGAGCGAGTCTGGGTCCTGAACGCGCTCCGTCACCTGGTGGGAGGTCATGCCTACCAGGGGATCTTCGTCCACCTCCCGCGGGAGGAGATGGACTGGGTACGGGAGGGCCTCCCCACCGGCCCGGAGGTGGTCTGGACCGCGGAGGGGGACGAGGGCGTGACCACCGCCGCGTCGTTGAGGTCCCTTGCCCGTGCGCTCCAGCAGTTCGGGGAGACCCGGGGCCCGTCCCGGGTCCGCCCCATGAAGATCGTCCGTGAGGAGCTGGCCAGCCTGGCCGCCTTCCAGTTCGGGCCCGAGGCGGCCGAGGCGCTCTTCCCTCCGGAGCTTCGGCTCCAGGGCCGGCCCTGGTTCCAGCGCCTGGTGGATGGGAAGGGCGAGACCCTCGCGACCTGGAAGGAGGAGGCGGGGCTGCTCCGCCTGACCGTCCCGGGAGGGCAGCGGATCCGGTCCCGGGCCGCCGACTACTCGGTGGAGGTCCGGGGCGGGGTGGAGCTCAAGGGGGACCTCTTCGCTCCCGGCGTGCGGGAGGCGGGCAGGGAGATCCGTATCGGGGACGATGTCCTGCTGGTCCGGGGAGAGGAGTTCCTGGGGGTGGGGGAGGCCCGGGTACCTGGCGCGTGGATGGGGCACCTCCCCCGGGGGATGGTGGTCAAGGTGCGGCACCGGTTCCACGGGCCGGTGGAAAGGGAAGGGGACCCTCCCCACGAGCTCACCCCCGAGGCGGCGCCGGACGGTTGAAGTACGGGGCATCGTCAGGGAGAGGATCGGCGCGGGCCGGTGGTCCAGCGGTTACGACGTCGCGCTTACAACGCGAAGATCGGCGGTTCGACTCCGCCCCGGCCCATCCGATCTTCGCAATTCCCCTTCGTGGTTCGAAACGTTGGTCTACCGAGCCGCCTGCACCGGTTCACGTCACGCAGGGGAGCGACTGAGTCCACCCTTAGGAACCGCACTCCGCTCCCGAGGCTCCACAGACGGAGACGGCGGCGTCGAGGGATTCCCCTCGCCCGCGAGAGGTTCGGCGACGGAGATCGCCCGTTCGCTCACGCGCCGGTAGACCTCCTTGAGCATGTCGTTGAGCCTCCGTGCCTCGCTCTGTGAGCAGAACGAGGGGTCGCCGAGCCTCCGCAGGACGGCGTTCTCCACGGCAGGTCGGTGCGGAGTGGACGCCGCAGCCGCGAAGCGCGGGCCGGGTGTCCACCAGGAGAGCAGGTCCGCCGGGGTGGGCGAGGCGTCGGCGACCTCCCGCTCTTCCCCCTCCACCTCCTCGACCTCCTTCTCGCTGACCTCTCCGGAGACCCCCGCTCCCCGCAGGGCGCCGATCACCTCCTCCCGTTCCTTCCCTCGGAGGCGGAACACCAGGAACGGGTCCTGGTCCAATCGCTCCGCGAGGAGGTAATGGACCGCCGCGATGTGCTTGCAAGGATTCGCGGTGTCGGGGCAAGAGCACTCCGTCTCCAGATCACGCGCGGTCCGGGGGAGCAAGGATGCGCTCGCGGCGCGGAAGATCCCCTCCATCTCCTCCGGGACCTCTCCCGCCAAGAGGCGCGCGATGAGCCCCGCGTCGGAGTTCAGGGCTCGAGCCACCATCTCCCAGGCGCCGGCCTTCATAGGCGAGAGCGTCATGGAGACGACGTAGGGTTGCGGACGAGAGCCCTGCACCCTGGCCGTGACCTTCCCTGGCGTCACGCTGAGTTCGAGCACCTGGCCGTGGCGTGCGTAGGAGCGGCCCCGCTGGAGGCGGCTCCCCCATCCGAACGACTCGAGGACCTCGATCCAGCGCTTCGACCACCAGGTCTTGCCGATGCCGCCCGTCCGATCCGCGAGGGCAATCCCCTTCTTCGTGCGGATGGGGATCGACGGAGTGGGGTAGGTGCCCCACTCCGAGGATGTGGAGTCTCCCCCGCTACCGTACCTCCCCTTCCTCACCATCTCAGTCCTCCACGACCGTGCCCCGGAGTCGCACGAGGTCACGCAGTTGCGATGTGGAGAGCTCCGCCAACCACTGCTCCCCTGAACCGACCACGGCCTTCGCAAGCTCACGCTTCTCCTTGAGGACCTGGTCGATGGTCTCCTCCAGGGTCCCCGAGGTCACCATCGTGCGCACCTCAACGGTCCTCTTCTGGCCGATGCGATGGGCCCGGTCTGTCGCCTGGTCCTCCACGGCAGGGTTCCACCAGCGATCGAAATGCAGGACGTGGCTGGCGGCGGTGAGGTTGAGGCCCAGGCCCCCGGCCCTCAGGGAGAGCAGGAAGACCCGGGCCCGGCCCTTGGGGTCCTGGAAACGCCGGATCATCTCCTCCCTCCGCAGGCGAGGGGTCCCTCCGTGAAGAAGCAGCACCTCGGCCCCCAGCCTCTCGGTGAGGTACGGATGGAGCCGCTGGGCGAAGCTCGCGAACTGGGTGAAGACCAGCGCTCTCTCCCCCGCGCTGACGACCTCCTCCAAGACCTCCACCAGGCGCGACAGCTTCCCGGAGCGGCCGTGGAGGGAGCTCTCGTCCCCCAGCATCAGCGCCGGGTGGTCGCAGACCTGTTTCAGGCGTAGCAGTGTCTCAAGGACAATCCCGTTCCGCTTGAATCGGGCCCGAGCGAGCTCGCTCGCTCCGGACCGGGCCGCCCCGGTCACCTCCTCGTCCGCGCGCCCCAGTTCGTCCAGCATCCGGTCGACCTGGGCCTGGTAGAGGCTCGCCTGCTCCCGGGTCAAGGTGCAGGCCTCCCGCGTCTCGATCTTCGGGGGGAGATCGGGGGCGATCTCCGGGTCGCTCTTCACGCGCCTCAGGAGGAAGGGCCGGACGAGGGTCTGGAGGCGGGAGGTCGCTTCGAGGTCGTGGGCCTCTTCGATGGGTCCTGCGAACGTGTCCTCGAACTCCCCCAGGGAACCCAGGTACCCGGGGTTGGTGATCGAGAAGAGTGACCAGAGGTCCCGCAGGCGGTTCTCGACCGGGGTGCCGGTGAGGACCGCGCGCCATCCCGCCTCGATGCGGCGGGCCGCCTGGGACTGCTTGGCCCCCGGATTCTTCACGGACTGGGCCTCGTCGAGGATGAAGTTCGACCAAGGGACCCTGACGAGGTCCGCATGGTCCCTGACCAGGAGCGCGTAGGAGGTGATGAAGAGGTCCGTCTGGGCGGCAGCGTCGCGCAGGGCCCGACCCCGTGCACGCTCAGCGCCATGGTGCAGGACCACGTTCAGGTCGGGCGTGAACCGGGAGGCCTCCCGTCCCCAGTTCCCGAGGACGGAGGTGGGGCAGACGAGGAGCGTCGGCCCCTTGAGCGTCCCCTCGTTCGCCTCCTGCTGGAGCAGGGCGAGCACCTGGACGGTCTTCCCCAACCCCATGTCGTCGGCGAGGCAGGCCCCCAGCCCTAGGCCCCGCAGGAACTTCAGCCAGGAGAGGCCTCGGAGCTGGTACGCGCGGAGGCTGCCCTCGAACCCCGTTGGAGTCGCCAGGGGTTCAATGGAACGTGGCTCGAGGAGGCGCTCAAGCATCCGGGTCACCGGGGCGTCCGAGTCCACGCCGAGGATCGGGAGCTCCTTCCCGACCCCCTCGACCCCCTGGGACCATCGAAGGGCCTCTAGGATGGAGGCGGTCCCGCCCCTCCTCTTCCATCGGATCGCCGTCACGGCCAGCCGCTCGGGGTCCACGACGATCCAGGTCCCCCTCAGGTAGACCAGTCCGCCCTTGGCCTGCGAGAGCGCGGTCATCTCCTCCGTGGTGAGCGGCTCTTCCCCCAGCGCCAGACGCCAATCGAAGACGGACAGGGCGTCGGCGCCAAAGTTGCCTCCGCCGGCAGAGTCGAACTTGGCGCGCTTCAATCGTACCCGGACCCCCAGGCGCTTCCCCGGGGACTTCCACCAGGTCGGCACCAGGACGCCCACCCCAGATTCCTCGAGGAGAGGCGAGACGTCAGAGAGGAAGGAGAACGCCTCTCCGGCATCCAGCGACATGCCCGAGGGGGACTTCTGATGGAGACCGTCCGCGAGGGGCTTCCAGAGCGGGGAGATGCGGGCGAGATCGGTCAGGAGCTTCTCCTCGGGATGCTCGACCTGCTTGCGGAGGAGGGCCGCTCCCGGGCTCCCGTTCCCCTCCCAGATTTCCGTGGCGGGGACGAGCAGGCTGGGGTCGTCCAGGGGTTGGAGGAGGAAGGTCAGGCCCCAGCAGCGTTCCTTCCGGGCGGGGACCCACGGCGTTCCCCCGGGCCAGCCCTCCGGCGGTCGAGGTTCCTCCAGCCGGAGGCAGGTCCGGACGGTAGAGACCGACGTGGCCCACGTCAGGGGGCGCAGCCACGAACGGAGGGCGTGGTCGAGATGCTCGGCCTGGGCCGGGGAGACCTTGACCTCGGGCCCGAACGACGTCAGGCCCTGCCACCATGCGTCGAGCTTGAGGCCCGAGCCGTCCAACGCGCCGGAGGGAGGGGCCTCCCGGATCCAGGCCCTGACGCAAGCATCCACGGCCTCCTGGAGGAATCCCGCGAGGAGCGGCGCGGCTCCCCCCTCCTCCTTCAAGGCTCCGCCGAAGGCCATGCACCCCCGGGGCATCGACTCGATGAGGGCCGAGATACGTCCAGCATCCGCGGGATCATCGAGGACCGGAAACCACCCGGCCCTGCATTCCCCTTGGGCGACCGTCGCTCGGGGGGCGAACCGCTGTCGGGCGAGGAGGCTCAGGACCAGACGGGAAGCGCGAGCCCAATACTCGATGTCCGGACCCGGCTCGCACCCCTCCGGAAGCCTCAGAGGCTCCGCTCCCAGGAACTCCACGGTCCTCGCGAGGTCCAACGGAAGCACCTGGACCACCCAGGGAGAGAGGCTGCGGGACCGCTTGCGGCCGTCCGCCAGGACGGGGGTGGAGATCGCCGGCAGCGGGGAGCCCCCGGAGACCGGGAGGGGCAGAATCACCTTGGAGGCCTGAAGGGGGCGTTCCGGTGGAAGAAGACCGTCGGGGACCGCGCCGGCGAGCCTTCCCGCGAGGTCCTCGAGACGCACCTGATGAGGATGAGGGAGACCGCTCTTGGAGGGAGGTATGTCCTCCCTGCGAAATCGTTCGTACGGGCTCTCGGCCCATAGGGCGAAGCGCCCGGCGCCCGTTGCTGGATCCACCCTCTGCCATCCGCCGTGGAGCCTCATCGGGGTCACCGACGGGTTCGCGGGGACCGAGGTTCTCGCGGGGGCACCGGGGTTCTTTCCCGAGAGCACCAGAGGACGCCCTCCCTTCCGGTATTCCGCCGTTCCGATGGGAGGTGAGGCTGATGGCCTCAAGATCGGTCTCCCCCCGAGCCGTGCTCCGTGGTCTGAGCAGATGGAAGGACGATAAGACCTTCACGATGACCTCGCGGAGGAAGCCCCCCAACAAGGTGGGGGGAGGAATCCCCGACACTTATGCGGACTCGATGCCTGTCGCCTACCGTGTATCCAGTTGCCGAGGGACGCACGCCTGCCACCCCCAAGGTGGAGAAAGGCACTCCCGCCCATCCAGCGGGAGCAACGGTTGAAGTGGCGCGCTCGATCGGGAACGATTGCCGGGGTAGTGGCCCGCGAAAGGAAGGGCCGGCGCGAGAAGCCTGTGAACGTCC
>JAJZYB010000053.1 GCA_021806135.1 Thermoplasmata archaeon | reverse complement strand
GGGTCGTACAGCACGAATGCCTCCGGAGGCCCCTGCTCGATCGGGGCGAACCTGACCATAGCCCCCACCGGGACCCTGGTGATCTGGGGGACCTCCTCCCTGCTCCTGGTGAACACCAGCCGGAGCCCGACCGACCCCATCGTCCTGCGCGTGGCCGGCAGCCTCCGGGTGGGGGGCGGGGGCCTCCTCCAGGTGGGAACGGGGACGCCGGCGGCGCTGGTCCTCACCGGGTCGGTCCGGATCGATCCCGGCAGTACCGCGGCCCTGGACTCCTCCTCCCAGCTCGACCTGGACAATAACAGTTCGTTGATCATCGACGGGGGATTCGTCTTCCTGGACGGGGCCGCCACCGTGGCCTCCGGTGGCTCGGTGACGGTCACCGGGGGAGGTGTCTGGGAAGGCGCCACCTCCGTCTCCCCCATCCCGCCCCGGGTCGCCCATCTGGACGTGACCGGCGTCCTGGCGAACCTCTCCGTCAGCGGCTCCCTGGTGGAAGGGCTGAACCTCAGCGGGGTCGGGGACCTTTCCGTCCTCGGCGCCGACGTCACGAACCTGACGGTCACCGGAAGCGTCGGGACCTTGAGCTTAGTCGGGTTCTACACCCGGCCCGCCCAGGTCTCCCAGGTCACCGTGAGCTCGGTCTCCACGTTCCGGGCGGACAACGCCAATCTCACCGGGGTGCTCTTAGACGCCGCCGGGAACGTCACCTTGGGAACGACCGCGACCCCGGAGGACTTCGTCGGGGTCTACGGCCTGACCGTGGCCTCGCCGGGACTGGAGGACCTGAACATCGCCCACGCGCAACTGGTGGGCCTCGCCTTGAGCGGGGCGGAGAACGTGAGCCTCTTCTCCTCGACCGTGGGACCCGGGGCCGCCTCGCTGACCGCGGCGAGCGGGAACCTCACCGTCCGGGGGGTGAGCCACTTCCTCTCCCCCCTGGTCATCTCCGGTGGACCGACCGTGAACCTGGTGAACGTCTCGGCCCCCGGCCTCATCGTCTCCGGGCCGGCGAGCGTCCAGGCGGTGAACTGGCCCGGGAACACCACCAACGCGTCCGGCCCGTCCCCCTCGCTCCCCTCCATCTCCGTGACCAATCACCGGGCGGTGGTGGAGGTCAGTCGCTACGTCCTCCTCCGCGTGGCCATCCCGGGGGGCGCCCTCCCGCCGGCGGGAAGCTCGGTCCAGGTCTGCAACGACCTGCTCGCCGGGAGCCCTTGTACCACGGCCCCTTTGAACGGCAGTTCCGCCGTGGGCATGTTCCTTCTCACCGACCGGGTCACCTTCGGGGGAGACACCTTCCTCGGGCGATACACCTTCGCGGCCTCCGGGCCGGGGTACCCGGCGACCCCGGTCACCTTCTCCATCACCCGGGCGAACACCGTCGTGTCCCTCTCCATGGCGGCCCCGGTGCTCCCGACCCAGACCTACCCGTACCTCCTGGCTGAGGTGGTGGGCTTAGTGGCGGTGGGGTTTAGCATCGTCCTCCTCCGGCGGCGGATCCGGGGCCGGCGGGGCCCCTTGCCCGAGGCCACGTCGCCCCCTCCAGAGGAGCTTGCCGAAGGGCCGGAAGGGCCCGTGGGCCCGGGCGGGGACCTGGCCCCTCCCCCGTGAGGCCGGGGGCCGGCCCTCAGCGAGTGGCCTCTTCGGCCACGGGGCGCTCCCGGGCCTGACGGAGCTCCTCCCGGAGGCGGGGGAGCCCCTGCGCCGCGCGGAGCGGCTGAGCGTCCCTAAGCTCCTCGGTGAGGTCCCGCGCCAGGAGGATCGCCCCCTCCACGTCCGTGCCCCGGGCGCGCAGTTCCCTGAGCTCCACGCTGAGCGCGTGCAGTTCCTCGACGAGGCGGTCCGTCAAAAGCTCGCTCAAGCGTTGGACCTCCTCCCCGAGCATGGTCTCGGCGGCGGTCCTCCCCCCGGTCCGGGCCGCTTCCAAGGCCCTGGCCTCCAGACCGGCCAACGCGTCCGGGTCCCCGCCCATGGACCGCAGGGAAGACTTCAGGTGGGCCAGGGAACGCAGCACGTCCCCCACCGAGCCGAGCTGGGATTCGAGAAGGCCCATCTCCCCGTCCAGCCGCCGGAGGGTGACCTGCGCCTGGCGCAGGTCCCCAGAGCGGAGCGCGTCCCGGAGGGGGTCCAGATAGCCCAGTGCCCCGTCGATCCGGACAAACGGGTCGAAGGTCCTAAGCTGGGAGGTGGCCGACGCCAGCCGCGTGGCGAACTCCTGCCCCAGGTGCTCGTAGAGGCGGCCGCGAAGGGTGAGGAGGGCCTCCCGGGAGAGCTCCGGGTCGAGGGAGCGCATGCTGTCCAAGAGCCGGGCGGTCTCGGGCCCGAAGGCGGAGAGGTTGAACCCCGCCCGGCGCCCGATCTGAAGGAAGTCGCTCAACTCGTCGACCAGCTCCTGGAGCGGGAGCCCATCCGCGGAGGCCAGCGGGGGCACGCGGACCTCCTCCTCCCCGAGGGCGGGCCCCGGCGGGAGCGGCTCGGTCCCCTCCTCGGGGTCGGATTCCTGGTACCCTCCTGCCCCGGGGGACTTTCGGAGCCCTTCCAGGGCGCTCACCCATTGCTCGTACGGGTCATCCCCACCGCCCGGTGAAGAAAGGGGGGAACGCGCTCCCGGCCAGAGCTCCCTGGGGAGCCCGCAGGTGGGGCAGACCTTTCCCTCCGTGGGAAGCGGGGCCTGACAGACCGGGCAGACGACGCGGCCGGGCGTGGTCACGCGTCGCACCTCCCCATCCCGGTTCCCCGACCTACCCCCAGGACGTGGGGGCCACTTCCCGGAGGGCTCCGTGGGTATAAACGCCCGACGGAAGGGTCGGGCCCCTCGTCCCCCGCGGCGTTTCAAGGCCACCGGCGCCCGGGCAAGGGGGCGAGGTGGCGACGGGCCGAGGGGGTGGGGTGGGAAACGCCCCTCAAGCGGGAGCGCGAGACCCACTCCCCCGGAGCTGCCTCCGGGGGCATCCGGACCCCACAGTTCCGGCACCGGAACCCCCCGGGCCTCCCGGCGCTCGCCGGACGTCGCCCGCACCTTGGACAGAGGGGCCGCCCCGTCCGCCGGAACTTGGGTCGGGCGGAGAGGACCCGCAGCCCCTCCAGATTCAGGCTGAACCCCCTCTCGCCGAAAGGTCGCGTCCCCCAGAGCCGGAGCCGGTCCCCGGGCAGGAGCTCCCGGGCCACTGCGGGAAGGGTCTTCGTAGGTTCGAAGGCGTAGGCGTCGACACGGGTCTCCCCCTCCCGGACCCGGAGCCGCACGTGGCCTCCGGGTAGCCGTTCGGGCTCCGAGACCACCGAGGCCTCCACCACCCCGGATGTGCCGGGAGGCCAGGAGGTCAGTGACCGGGCGGCCAGGTGGTCCCCCGAGGCCTGGTTCGTCAGGAAGACCACCCACCGCTCCGGGACCTCCCCGTTCACCAGGCTCGCCGCCCCAGGAAGGTCGCGGGGGTCCCTCCCCCGGATCCCGTAGAGGATGGGGCAAGGGGTATGGGGGGCGAGGAGCAGCCGCCGGGTCTTCGGGTCGTAGTTGTGGAACGTGGAGGGGAAGCGGCGGGAGATCCGCTCCCCCTCCCCGGGGTCCAGCGCCCGGGGTTTCCCCCAGCGGGCCCGGTCCCGGTACGCCAACAGTTCATAGGTCACCCGGCGGTGGGGCCAGGCCAGGCTGGCGGCGGCCCCCACCAGCCCCTGGCCGCTCCCCCGGGCCTCCCACCGAGCCCCGGCCGTCCCCTCCAGCAGTCGCTCCACGTCCCGGACCGGGACGATCTCCCGGACCGCTCGCCAGTACAGCGCCTCGGGTAACGGGCGTTCGGAGATCACGAACGCCGGGTCCACCCCGGGGTCTTCCCACCGGGCCGTCCGCTGAAGGAGGGTCCGAAGACGCTCCGGAAGCGCCCGGGCCTCCGCGGCGGTGAGAGGGCGGCCCCGGGGGTAGGCGAGGAGGGTGCGCTGGCCGAATCGCCCCACCCTCCGGGGGACGCCGCTCCCGTGCCCGAGATGCGCGGCCAAAGCCGCGTTCCCCCGGGTCTTGAACGGGACGTTCGGGTTGAGCCGGACCAGCCGCGGAAACCCGATGAGGTCCGGTCCGGCCAGCTCCCGCAAGAGCTCCGTGAGGACCCAGGTGGTGCAGCCCCCCCGGGGGGAGTCCGTGTCGTCGAGCCCCACGTACACGGGGACCCCGTGGTGAGCTCCCTCGGATCCCCGCCCCGGGCGGTCAGGCGAGCCCGGCGAGGAGCTTCTCGTAACGGGCCCGGTTGGCGTCCAGGGCGATCTCCGCCGTGGCCGGGGCGGACTCCACGGTGGGCAGGAGCGTCCGGTCCAGGGAGGGGGCCAACCGCTCGTCCGAGGGCCGGAAGAGCAGTCCGACCGGGATCCTCCCGGAGGCGATGGTGGACAGGCAACCGGCGATCGCCTTCCCCCGGTCCGTCCGGTCGTAGCCGGGGACCGTGTCCACGTTCTGGACCTGTTCGCGCCACTCCTTGTAGGTGTCGTTGTAGGTGACGCAGGGGGAGAGGATCTCCACGAAGGCGAACCCCCGCCGCTCCCGATTGAACTGGATGGCCTGGGTGATGAGCTGCCCGGCCTCCCGGGGGGCCCCGGAGAATCCCCGCGCCACGAACCCGCTGGAGGGGATGCTCATGGCGAGAAGCGGCGCGTCGAACGGGGTCTCCACGTTCCCGGAGAAGCCCACCGGTGCGGTGGGGGAGGCCTGCCCCTTCGTCAACCCGTACGTCTCGTTGTTCATCACCACGTAGGTGAGGTCCACGTTCTTCTTCAGGGTGTGTACGAAGTGCCCCAGGCCGATGGCGTAGCCGTCCCCGTCCCCCCCGATGGCGAGGACCGTCAGTTTCGGGTTGGCGAGCTTCACGCCGACGGCGGTGGGGAGGAGCCGCCCATGCAGGGAGTGGAACCCGTATCCGTCCATGAAGTTGTGGATCGCCCCGGAGCATCCGATCCCCCCCACCAGGACGGTCTCCTCGGGCGGGACCTTGAGCTCCCCCAGCGCCCGCTTGATGGCCGCCATCACGCCGAAGTCGCCGCACCCGGGACACCAGATGGGGGCGGTGGGCTTGGCGGTCTCGGTCATGGCCCGGCCTCCTTCACGCGACGGACCAGTTCGGGGGCCCGGAAGGCGCTGCCATCGTACTTGAGCAGGCTTAAGACCGGGGCCCGGGGGAGCGCCTGGCGGATCAGCAGGGCGAGCTGACCGGTGTAGTTGTGCTCCACCACGAACGTCCGCCGGACGGTGCCGAGGAACGCCTCCAGCTCTTCGGTTAGGACCGGCCAGAGGGTGCGGGCCTGGAGGAAACGGGACTTGACGCCCTGACCGGAAAGGATCCGCTGGGCCTCCCGGATCGGCCCGTAGGTGCTCCCGTAGCCGATGAACCCCACGTCCCCCCGTTCGTCGCCGTAGATCCGGGCCCGGGGCAGGTCGGCCCGGGCCCGTTCGAGCTTCCCCAGCCGCTTCGCCATCATCCGGCGGCGGTTCTCCGGGTTCACCGAGACGTGCCCCCACTCGTCGTGCTCGTTCCCCGTGGTCTGTCCCATCCCGCCGCGCTGGCCGGGAACGCTCCGGGGGGAGACCCCGTCCTCGGTGAAGAGGTAGCGCTTGTAGACGGGCAGGGAGGCGAGGGCCTCGGGGCTGAGGAGCTTGCCCCGGTCGATCCGCACCTTGGAGAGGTCGAAGGGTTCGGAGCTCTGGGTGTACTCGCTCAGGTTCTCGTCGAGGAGCAGGAAGACCGGCAGCTGCCA
>JAJZYB010000025.1 GCA_021806135.1 Thermoplasmata archaeon | reverse complement strand
GGTCCACGCCCACCGACCCGGGGGCCCGGACGCGCGCGGCCTCGGGTACCTGGAATGGGAGAACGAGGTGACGGGGAAGGAGGGTGGCTTCTCCCAGGCCGAACCTGGACCACTCCGCCCACCCCCGGTGCTTCTTCGCGTCGGCGAGGGGGAACCGCAGGTAGACCCCGGGCCGCACGGTCACGACCACTTCTTCGCCCTTGATGCGCACGAGTTCCTGGTCCACACGGGCCATGAGCCGGTGCGGAAACGGCTCGGATGGCGGAGAGAGCTTCGCCTTCGCTCTCTGTCGTTGGAGTTGCCAGTAAGATCGTGCGATGCCCACGGCGGTGGAGCAGGCGGAGTGGTGCCAGTGGGCGGCGTAGCGGGAGCGCCAGGAGGCGGCGAACCAATCCTTGGTCTCCTTGCGGAGGGAGATGGGGGACCGGTGCGGGCCGTCGAGGGCTGCCCGAACGAGGTGGCGGACCATAGAACGGTAGTCGTACAGGAGCCGGTCCAGAGGGGCGGATGATGGATGGGACAGGAGGATGGTGCGCATGGTGGGACGCCGGCAAGGAGACAGAGAAGACCACCCAAGTGAACCTTTCCCCATTAGCAGTCAAACCCCTGTCGAGGGTGGCAAGATTCTCCTCCGCGGCGACGAGGAACTCGAGGGGGACGGCGCGGTCGGAGAACGATCCAGCGGCTATTGCGCTCGGCATGCGCAGGTCTTCCTCGGGAACCCGGGAGAATCTACCTCGATGCTGGCTACCCCGTCGAACGAGCTGTGCGACCGACCGCGCCCTGGTGATGCAGCTCCTGCTGGAGGGCAGCGACCTGGGCCTTCAACGCCTCCACATCACGGGTCAGGACTTGGAGGCTGCCCTGGACGTCGGCGCGCATGGCCTCTGCGATTCGGTCCAGCCGCACTTTGGAGGCCTTCACCTCGCGAAGGGTTTCGCGCCCTACTGCAGCAATCCCTCTTGTCTCCTCGGCGATTCCACGTGTCGCACTGGCGATCTCATGCGTCTCCTTGGCAATTCCACGCGTCTCATTGGCGATCTCGTGCGTCTCCTTGGAGATTCCGCGCGTTTCATTGGCGATCTCGTGTGTCGCCTTGGAGATCCCGCGCGTCTCGTTGACGATCTCGTGCGTCTCCTTGGCAATTCCACGCGTTTCCCCAAGCAGGGCTGTGAGGAGCTGTGCTGACCGTTCTGCGAGGTCGACTGTTTCCAGCGCAGGGTCCCCGCGGATGACCTTGAACTTGGTCAAGGAAGGGTCGACTTGCAGGGTGCCTGTCCTTCGAACCGACTCCGCACGTCCGAGTCCCTGTTCCCCGGTGATGGCGCCCAGAAACTCGCCGAGGATCCGGCTGCTCCCCTGCACATCAATGTGGACCAGGAACTCGTCATTGGTGTCATTCCAAACCGAGCCCACGAGGCCGCGTGCGGTTGCGGCCCGTCGAACCACCTCTCGGTAGCCCACCCTCTGGACCTCACCGGAGGCCTCGCACTTCCACCGGGCGACCGGCTCGCTCATGCTCCCTTCTCTGACCGGGAACGGTCCTTATAGCCGTTGGCGCGACCTGCGACGACCCCGCACGATGGGCACAGGGGCGCCCACGGAATCAACTCCCACCGCTGGGCCGCGAGGCGATCGCGGGTCTGCCGACGGCACCTCCCGCTCCTCCCTCGCCGGCACGACCGCGGACCTTCCCCGTTCACCCTTATTTGCGGCCCGGGCTCGACCGACCGTGTCCCTTTCCCCCGGCTTTGTGCTGGCACCCTCCCTCCTGAGCGCCGATTTCGCCGATCTTGCCGGGGCCATCCGCGCGGTGGAGGAGGGAGAGGCCGGAGCCCTGCACCTGGACGTGATGGATGGACACTTTGTCCCGAACATCACGTTCGGGCCCGCTCTGGTCAAGGCCGTCCGCGCCCGCACCCGGTTACCGCTGGACATCCACCTGATGATCACCGACCCCCTCCGGTACATCCGGGATTTTGCCCAGGCCGGGGGGGATACGCTCGCGTTCCACCTGGAGAGCTCCAGTGACCCCCACCAAGTCCTGGAACGGATCCGTGCGGAGGGAAAACGTCCGGGGATCGCCCTCCGTCCGAAGACCCCGCTCTCCGCCATGGAACCGTTCCTTTCTGACGTGGACGAGGTCCTCGTCATGACGGTCGAGCCCGGATTCTCCGGACAGCTGTTCCATCCCGAGGTCGTCCCGAAGATCGCCCAGGCACGGAAGGCCCTGGATGGGCTCGGGAGCCAGGCGACCCTCTCCGTGGACGGAGGGGTCACGCCGGAGACCATCGGACCGGCCGCGCGGGCGGGGGCCAACTTCTTCGTCTGCGGGAATGCCGTATTCTCCCCCGACCACAGCCCCCAGGAGGGGCTGGCCCGTCTCCGCGAGGGGTACCGGAAGGCGATGGACGGTGCACTTCGCTGAGCTGGTCTCCCTGTTCGGGGAGCTGGAGGACACCTCCAAGCGCCTGGAGATCCGGCAGAAGCTCTCCACGTTCCTGGTCAAGGTCGAAGCAGACGAGCTCCCGGCGGTCATCTACCTCCTCCAGGGACAGCTGCGGCCCGAATACGAGGGGATCGAGTTGGGAGTTGCGGACTCCCTCGCCCGGAAGGCCGTTGCCCTGGCCACCGGGTTGCCAGAGTCGACGATACAGCAGCACGGGTCTCATTCCGGCGACCTCGGAGACACCGCCGAGGCCCTCTGGGGGGAAGGGAGGAAGCCTCCTTCCCGCCCCCTCCGGGTGCGGGAAGTCTACGACAGGCTCACCGGCGTGGCCGAGGCGAAGGGAGAAGGGTCCCAGGAGGTGAAGGTCGGGCTCCTCAGGGACCTCCTCACCTCGGCCGAAGCCAAGGAGGCGAAGTACCTGGTCCGGCTCGTGCTGGGCCGGCTCCGGCTCGGGGTGAAGGAAATGACCCTCGTGGATGCGCTGGCCGCGGCCTATGCCCCCGAGGACCAGTTCAAGGAGGCCCGGGGAGCCATCGAGGCCGCCTTCAATGTGACCTCCGACCTCGGAGAGGTCGCTTCCAGCCTGGCTGCCCACGGCCTCCCGGCCCTCGTGGGGGTGCGCGCCCAGGTCGGAAAACCGGTCCGGGCCATGCTCGCCGAGCGGGAGGCCACCCTGAAGAGCGCGCTGGACCGGATGGGGGGAACGGCCGCCCTCGAGTACAAGTACGATGGGCTCCGGCTGCAGGCGCACGTCCCTGGGCCGAGTGGGGGGCCGGTGCGGCTCTTCTCCCGCCGTCTGGAGAACGTCTCTTCCCAGTTCCCCGAGATCCTGGAAGCGATCCCCCTGTCCCTGGGACCGGGGCCGGCCATCGTGGAAGGGGAGTGCGTTCCCGTGGATCCGGTCACCGGAGAGCTCCGTCCCTTCCAGGAGATCTCCCGTCGTCGGGGACGGAAGTACGACCTCACCCGTTTCCAGGAGGAGGTGCCGGTCCGGCTCATCCTCTTCGATGTCCTCCTCGCTCCGGAGGGCCCCACCCTCGACCGGTCCTATCCGGAACGTCGGGGCCGGCTGGAGGCGATGGTGAAAGTGACGGACCGGGTGGACCTGGCGGTCCGGGAGGTGGTCGACGACCTTGGGACCGCCGAGGCCTTCTTCCACCGGGCGCTCTCCGACGGTTGCGAGGGGGTCATGGCGAAGTCCCTCGCTCCGGGGTCCACGTACCGGGCCGGTGCCCGGGGATTCTGGTGGATCAAGTACAAGCGAGAGTACACCCATGAACTGGCGGACACCGTGGACACGGTCGTGGTGGGCGCCTTTCGCGGCCGGGGGCGGCGCGCCGGCCGCTACGGCGCGCTCCTCGTGGCGGTGTACGACGCGCAGGCGGAGACCTTCCCCACCCTATGCAAGGTGGGGACCGGGTTCGACGACAAGACCTTGGAGGACCTCACCCGCCGGCTGTCCTCCCGGGAGCAGAAGGAACCGCCCAAGGATGTCGTCAGCACGCTGGTCCCCGACGTGTGGCTCGAGCCCTCGCTGGTCCTGGAGCTCCGGGGCGCAGAGCTCACTCTCTCTCCTGTGCACCGGGCGGGGGATGGACTCCTCCGGGCGGGGTACGGCTTCGCCCTGCGCTTTCCCCGGTTCACCGGCCGGATCCGGGAGGACAAGTCCCCCGAGGAAGCCACTGAGGTGAAGGAGCTTCTCCGCCTCTACCAGACCCAGGTGCGCCATGCCGAGGCGGAGGCGCCGGAGGGTCCACCGGGGCCCCACCGGCCACCGCGGAAGGAGCCCGGCGCCTCACCGGGTGGAACGGAAAGTCCTTAAACAACCTCGGGGTCCTCCCGGGACGAGGATAACTCATGCTGGTCGAGATGACCCAGCTCGTGGACCGGGACGTATACACCCAGGAAGGCCGCCTCCTTGGCCGGGTCACCAACGTGGTGCTGGACGTGGAGGGGGCCCGGATCGATGGGCTCTACATCGCCGAGCCCAACGCGCTCCTGGTCGAAGAGAGCCGGAGCATCAACGTCCCGTTCCGGTGGGTGTCGGCCGTCTCGGACGTGATCCTGCTGAAGTACTTCCCCCGCCGGATCACCGTGAAGAAGGCTTCCGCGGCCGCCAAGTCCAGCGAGACCCCGGCCGCGGGAGGGCACGCGGCCCAGCGCGCGGCGTGAGGAAGCCCCCTGCGCGGGGATAGCCAAGCCCGGAAACGGCGCGGGACTTAAACGACCGGAGGAACGGCTCCCTTCTGAGAGATCCCGTCGCGCAGGCGTTCGCCGGTTCGAATCCGGCTCCCCGCATGACGCTTCACCGCCTCGCTCCCCCCGGAACGTGGGCCACGGAGAGGGCGCTCAGCCCGTCCAAATGCTTATAGAGCGAAGGGGTTTCGAATCCCTCCGCCCACCCCAGTGGCCGCGAAAGACCCTCCACCTCCCGCCGCCGGTTCCCTCCGGTCCGGAAGGGGTCGGAGGGGGCCGGCCCGCTGGCACGGGTGGTCCTGAGAACGCATGAACGCGGAAGAGCTGCCAAAGCTGGTCGTGCCGGGAGATCTCCTGGGGACCGCAGAAGAGTACGTCCCCGGAAGGGGCACCTACGAGTACAATGGCCAAGTGTACGCCGCCCTCCTAGGGCACCCCCGGATCGACAGCCAGACCCGGCTGGCCACGGTGGAGGCGCTGCATGCCATCCCCCACCTTGCCGAGGGGGAGGCGGTCTATGCCCGGGTGGACGAGATCAAGGCGGCCATGCTGGTGGTGACCGTCCTGCGGAGCGCCGCCACCGACCGGATCGTCCCAGGGTTCCCGGAGGGGACCATCCACATCTCCAAGGCCAAGGAGAGCTACGTGGAGGAGCTGGGCCGAGAGTTCGCCGTGGGAGACCTGGTGAAAGCGGAGGTCCTGCAGGGTTACCCCGTGGTCAAGCTGAGCACCCAGGGCCCGCCGTTCGGAGTCGTCGCGGCCCGGTGCTCCGATTGCCATAGCCCCATGACCAGCCGGGAAGGCGGACTGCTCTGCCCCCGCTGCGGCCGGAAGGAGCACCGGAAGGTGTCGGAGGACTTCGGCTCTATCCATCTGACCCCTCCCGGGGAACCGGCCCTGGCCGAGAGCCCGCCCGACGCCTGAGCTCCCCGGCTGGGCGTCGCCAAGGGACAGGGATGGCGGAGGGAACGCCTCCCCAGGTCCCGGAGGAGGGGCGCCGGCTGCGTCACCTGGTGCTTCAGCACGAACGGTGGCGCGCCCGGGAGACGATCAACCTGCTCCCCTCCGAGAACTTTGCTTCGCCCCAGGTCCTGCGCTACCTCGGCACCGACCTGGCCCGGCGCTACACGCTCCCCCTCGACCAGACCCTGCATGGGGAAAGGGTGGACAACGGCTACGCGGGCACCCGCTACGCCGATGCCATCGAGGAGCTTGCCGCCCGTGCCGCCGCTCGGCTCCTGAAGGCGAGCTTCGCTTCCGTCCGGCCGCTGTCCGGCCACGTGGCCGCCATGAGCGTCCTCGCTCCGCTTCTCCCCCGCGGGGCCCGATACTTGGCCGTGCAACCAGAGGATGGGGGGTACGATGGGTACGCTCCCGGCTACCTGCCCGCGGTCCTCGGCCATCAGGTCCTGCCGCTGCCGCTGCACGGCCCGACCCACCGGGCGGACCCGGAGGAGATCGCGACCCTCCTCCGACGGGAGCGGCCGGACGCCCTGGTCCTTGGACAGAGCTTCGTGCTCTTCCCATACCCCCTCAAGGCCATCGTGGAATCGGCCCATGAGGTGGGAGCCCTGGTCCTCTACGACGCGTCCCATGTCCTGGGCCTCATCATGGGCGGCGTCTTCCAGGCGCCCCTCGACGACGGGGTGGACGTGGTCTTCGGCTCCACCCACAAGAGCTTCTTCGGCCCGCAGGGAGGTCTCCTGGCGACCCGGAGAGAGGACCTCTTCCGTCAGATGGACGGGGCCCTCATCTGGCGGGTCCTGGACAACACGCACCTGAACCGGATCGCGGGGCTCGCCCAGGCGCTCCTCGAGATGGAGCGCTGGGGTAGCGAGTACGCTCCCCAGGTGGTCCGGAACACGCAGGCGCTCGCCCGGACCCTCGATGAGCACGGCTTCCCCATGGTGGGTGCTGCAGAGGGATACACCGCCTCCCACCAGGCGTTCTTCGACGGCGAGGCGCTCCGTGCGCGGACCGGCATGGGCCCGGCCGGCCTTGCCCGACGGCTGGAGAACGATGGGCTCATCCTGGACCTGGTCGGGCGCGTGGGAGCGGCGGAGGTCACCCGGCTGGGAATGAAGGAGACCGATATGACGGCCCTCGGGGAGCTGATCCAACGCTCCTTCCGGGGAGAGCCGGTCGCCCGGGAGGTCCGGGCGATGCGTCAACGATTCCGGTCACCGGAGTACTGCTAGGTCAGGTCCGCACGAGCGCCCTTCCGGGCAACGCCCCGCTGTTTCAATTTCAGAAGAAAGGGAAAGGAAAGGGTTCCCCCCCGGTCCGAGAGGACCGGGGGACCTGGGCGTAGCCGGCCTACGAGGAGGCGTGGGCGGTCTTCCCGTGCTCCTCCAAGGAGGCCTGGTCCGGGAACTTCGCCCCGCAGGCGGGGCAGGAGAAGTCCCCCGTGGTGGTCGTCTGGGTGGAGGTCCCCTGCCAAGCCTGGGGAGCCGCCGACTCCGCCTTCGGGCGCGTCAACATGGCCACCGCCAGTCCGACGATGATCCCGATGATGATCCCCACCACGATGAGGATGGTCCCCAGGGTCCTGGGGTTCAGTCCGCCCACCGATAGCGTGGCATTGTTGTAGTTGTTGACGGTGGTGGTCGTGTTCCGGTAGACCGTTCCGCCAGACACCCCCGCACTCACCCGGAACCAAGCCGTCCCGTTGAGGTAGGTCCCGAGCGCAGCCGAGTACGTGGTCACCGTCGCGTGGTACGTCCCTGGGGCCAACTGGATCGTCACTGCGCCCGAGCCGTAGCCAGTGGGCGAGATGATCGACTCGTTCAGCAGCAGGTTGTTCCCCGTGATGTTGAGCTCGTAAAGGCTCAGCACCGCGCTGGTCAGCAGGGGTCGGACGTAGCTGTACGCCAGGGAGACGTTCCCCGGAGCGATGCTGAGTCCGCCGTCCGGCGTGATCACCGGGGCCTGACTGTGCACGACCGTGACCGAGGCGGAGGTGATCAGGTTGCACGGAAGTCCTGTGGTCGGGATGCAGCTCGTGTCATTCCACACCCAGATGGTCAAGGTGAAGACCCCGAAGGGAAGCTGCGAACTCTGCGCGGGGAGCGCCAGGTCCGACGCGGCCGTGAAGAACGTGCTCTCGGTGGCTGCCGGGGGGCTGTAGTAGAGGTTGGGGGTGTAGATCCCCGAGGTGTTGTAGTAGAGCGTCGCCCCGCTCGCACTGGTGGTGGAGAACGAGATCGTCTCCGTCAGCAGGGCGAGGTCCGAGGCGCTCGTCACCGAGGTGGTCCAGTTCAACGGCATGTCAATGACCCCGGAGAACTCGTAGTATCCCGAGGCGGGGGTGACTATGTTCAGGACCGTGTTGTGCAGGGTCACCGTGCTCGACGCCTTGGCGGAGTTCCCGTAGGCGTCCGTCACCGTGACATTCACGTAGGCGATCCCTCCGGCGCTGGGCACGCAGGTGAGGACGGGGGCGTTCACCGTGGAGCAGCCCGCGGGGAGGGACGTGTAGTCATAGAAGTACGGCGCCGTCCCGCCGGTCACGTTGGCGTAGATGGTCAGCGGGAACCCGTTCATCCTCACCGCTCCAGAGAACCCGATGGTCACGGTCGGGAGCGCCGCCACGGTGAGCGGGGAAGCGCTCGAAGCGGCTGAGGTGGCGCTTCCCGAGGTCGCCGTATAGGTCACCGAGTAGGCCCCGGCCGTCGACGGCTTGCAGGTGATCACCGCGGTCGTCCCTGAGCAGGGTGCGGGCAAACCGGTCCAGGCGAAAGTGGTGGTAGCACCGGTGGCGCCGACAGCAAACGCACTGAAGCTCGTGTTCATGCCGACATCGATGGCGTTGTTCACGATGGTGGCGGGGGCAACCTCGAAGCTCTGCGTCACGATGGCATAGATGGTGCCGGGCCCCGTCGCGGTGAGGGTCGTCGGGTTGGTTGCAGCGCTCGTCACGGCAATGAGTCCGTTGTCCGAGACGTTCCACCCCTGGAACGTGGATCCCGTCAGCGTCGCGGTGAGCGTGTACCCCGTCCCATAGGCGAGCCAAACGTTGTCCCCGGATGGGAGCGCGGGTCCCCCGTTCAGACTGAAGGTGGTCGCTCCAGGGTCGCTCGAGATGAGGGTGACCTCCACGGGCGGATTCGGTGCGCTGGTCCCTGTGGCGAAGGTGGCGGTCAGCGTGCCCGGACCGGAGATCACCACCGCGGAGCTGGCGCCGTTAGACACGACCGCCACCCCCCCAGTGGTCCCCCAGCCGATGAACGCATCCGTGGTCGTTGTCGGAGTCGCGCCGATGGCATAGGTGCCATTCGGTGCCCAGATGTAGGATGTCGGCCCTGAAATCCCCATGAGGTAGCCATCGAAGGTCACCGTCCCGGGTCCTGTCGTGATGACGTGCACCTGGGATCCATACGTGTTAGCCGTCAGGTTCAGCCAGAGGGTGGTGGTCACTCCCGAGGCGCTCAGCATGAGCATGGTGCTCGGTGAGGACTCTGAGGCCACGGTGCCGCCGGGTCCGCCGGTGATCCCCCAGGTGGCGAAGCTCATGTTCTGGTCCGGCTTAGCGGACTGTGGTCCCAGGGACGGGGCGCTTATGATCGGCCAGCTGTCGTTCCCAGTGATGTCGTAGAAGGCCATGCTCTGGCCACTGCTGACCTCGGCAGCGGGTGCAGTCGAGCTAGGATAGCTGGGGTAGCCCAAGATCGCGTACGGGTTCGGAGCGTTCACGAAGTAATTCGTGGTCCCGATCGTATAGGCGTACGGGGCCACGACCACGAACGATCCTGCGCCGGCATCCGGGGTCACGTCAAGGGCCACGTTAGTGACGGCGAACGGCTCCACAAGGATGGCCGCCGCACCCTGCTCCAGGGTCAACTGGATCGTGGCCGTGGTGGCCGGAACGCCGGTCCCCAGGTAGAGGCCCGACTGGTTCGTGACCACGATGCTGCCCAGATAGTACGCCCAACTGTAGAGCGCGTAACCAGGGTTCGCCGTGTAGGTCAGGTTGTAGCTGCCCACCGGGACGGTCAGCGCCCCGGAGGTGGGGTAGAGGTCAGCCCAGGGGGTCCCGGGGATGCCGGTGACGTTCACCATCCCCGATCCGGGGAGGGAGAAGAACACTGACAGGGTCGTCATCGTGCTGACCCCCTTGTAACTGGCGCTCACGGTAGCGTGGCCGCCGTTACTTCCCACGACCAAGAGGGAGACCGGGAAGACCGTCTGCGTCAGGTAGGTGCCGGTGTTGCCCGTGGTAGCGTTCCACTTCTGGAAGAGCGCGGTGGCCCCGGGCATTCCCTGGACGGTGTAGACACCGGGTGTGAGCGCCATGCTCGCTCCGTTCGCGATGGTGATGCTCTTCGCACCCAGACCCTCACCCAACGAGAGCGTCGTCCAACTGTACACCGAGGGAGATGTGGTGTTGAAGTACACCGTGGTCGCTGGGGCGGTGCCCTGAGTTCCGAACGTCCCCGCGATCGTTCCAGAGGCGGTGCTCACCGTCATGGAGGTCACGGGGCTGCTAGGGCTCGCCACGGTCACGCCACCAGAGGCCGTCCATCCGGTGAAGCTCGTTCCCGTGACGTTGTTCGCCACCAGGCTGTAGACTCCCGGCTGGAGATGCAACGTCGCAGTCCCGGCCGGTGTAGAGATGGTGGTACCCGCCACGATGATCGAGCCGCCCAGCGTGCCGGTCGTGGTCGCCGTTGCCACCACAGACTGCTCGTTGGCACCGGGGATCGGGAAGAAGTTCGGATAGTAGTACCCGAGCCCGGTGGCCGGGGTGTAGATGGTGCTGTCGAACTCGCCGTACGCCTGGCCGAAGTCGTTGGTGACTCCCGCGTAGTTCGTGGAACCGAACTCGAAGACACCCTTCGCGCCGTACCAGCTGTACCAGGGGTAGGTGCACCAGGCCGACCCGTAGACGCACGTCCCCAGGCTCGTCTGGTCGACGAGGTTGTTCCCACCCTCAGGTTGGGTGAACGCCACTTCTGTGGCCGTCTGGCGGACCATGGTGCCCGCATCATTGTAGAAGAAGGTGGGGGGCGCCCATGTCCAGGGCTGGAGGGTGTCGTTCGACCAGCTGCCCGGATCGTAGCTCGGGCAAGGCGTTGAGGGGATCACTCCGGGCTGTCCCGCGCTGCACCCGCCGTACTGGTTCGTTCCGGGGATGGTGGGGTTGGCCCCGTGACCCGTCTCGAAGGCGAACGCGATGGGGAGCTCGCCACCCGGGGTCCACTGCATGGCCCCCGGGACGTCGTTCGCCAGATAGGCGGGGTTCAGAGGCGCTCCCTGGTTCGGGCCACCCTGGTTGTAAACCAGGTTCACTTTGGTAGAGATGCCCTGGGTGTTGTCCACGATGCTGATGTTCTCACCGTAAGGGCTTCCGATCCAGCCAGACATCGTCACGGTCAGGCTGTCGCCCTGGGTCATGTTGAAGAACGTGTTCGTCGACGCGTTGAGGTAGAGAGGCTGGTAGAAGCAGGGGTCCTCGAAGCCGTTGGCGAGGTCGATCTGCCAGGCCACGGCGGCACCGACCCACTGGCCGGCCACCGTCCCAACGGGGAGGTTGAAGGAGGAGTCGGGGTAGAGTTGGAGCTCAAGGAAACACTGGTTCATCCAGCCCTGCGGGTCGGAGAGGGTCATGCCGAACCAGATGGCCCCGTAGAGGTTGGACTGGTTCTGCGTGGCTGACCGGTCCACCGGGAGGGTCACGTTCCAGGTGACGTTCCCCCCACTGCCGGGGAGGTTGGAGTACGGGTTGAGCCCGGGCTCGTCGTGCCCATAGCAGCCTCCCTGATAGAGGGCCTGGGCGCCGTTGGGCGCGGTGTTGGCGGGCCAGAGTCCGTCACACCAGTTGGAGAGCAACGAGTTCTGCTGCTGCCAGTTGCCGCTCTTCGCGGCGGAGGTCACGGCGTTCTGCAGGAGCGTGGGAACGGGGGCACCCGGGGGGGCCTTGGCACCGCCCCAGGACTGAGGGAGAATGGATTGGAGATTGTCAGGGGCCTTGATCTTGAGGTTCGCGAGATTCGGCTGGAACGCTTGATTGGCCACCGGGGTGGACGGGGCCTTCAGCACCGGTTGCACCGTCTGCGCCGGGGCGGACGGAGCGGGGGCGGCGGGCGACCCGGTTCCCGTGGCCGGAGCCGTCGATACGGGGGCGAAGGCCCCGGTCGCGGTGACCACGGCAAGGCTGCTCAGCACCATGATCGCGACCACCAGCAGGGAGAGTCCCAGCGTGGTCCACGAGGCCCGATTGGTCGGAGCGGCGACGTTCATTTCAGCCATGACATTTACATTTCGCATCGTCGTTCACCCTTTGGCCTTCCCGAACGGGAGAGCCGCGCCCCCATCAGGGGGTGTCATATAAATACCTAAGCGAGGGCCCCTCCCCCTCGCAAGAGTCCCCCCGTGGCCGACAGCGCCATGAATCGGCCAGGTCCTTCCCGCCGCATGACCCGGGTGGTGGCGCTCACCGGGACCCCCGGGGTGGGGAAGACCACCGTGGCGGCCTGGTTGGGGGCCTCTCACCGAAGTGCGTCCCTCCGGTGGATCGAGGTGCAGGACATGCTTCCCCACTCCCGTCGGTCGGCCCCGCGAAGGGAGCCCCAGCGACGCGTTCCCGTGCGGGTGGACCTCGCCCACCTCGCCCACCTCGTGCGCCGCCACCGGCACGATGGCAGGGACGGGACCCTGCTGATCATCGGACACCTCTCCCATCTCCTCCCGGTCCAGGACGTCTTCCTCCTCCGCGCATCCCCCGTCGCTCTCGAGCGGCGGCTCGCTCGGCGCGGGGAGACGGAGCGCTCCCGCAGGGAGAACGCGGAGGCCGAGCGCATCGACCTCATCCTGCAGGAGGCCCTCGCCCTGGGCCGTACGGTCTATGAGTTCGACACGACCGGCAAGAGGCCCCGGACCGTGGCAGGATGGCTACGCCATGCCCTCAACGGAGACCTTCCCCCCCGGCATGGTGTGGTGGACTGGCTCTCCACCCACCCCCCCCACCCGGAGGGGGCACGGACGGGACGACGGGACGCGTCCCTCTTCCAAACCCCCAAGACCTGAAGCGTGTTGCCGGACCGGGGGAGGGACTGAGCTTGCTCGAACAGTACCGGGAGTGGGCACGCCCCCACCTGGACCGGCTCTCCAACCCCTTCCTCCGGTTCGCCCCCCGTACCCTCAGCTGGACTTCCTTCCTTCTCTTCGTGCTCGCGGCAGGCACCTTCGTGGCCCTGGGACTGGGCGCCTCCCTCCCACCGCTCGTGGCCCCGCTGCTCTTCCTGGGCGCCGGGACCGCCATCTTCCTCGGCGGGATCTTCGATGCCCTCGACGGCCATGTGGCCCGGCGCCGGCACCTCCAATCCGAGGCCGGTGACCTTCTGGACCACGTGCTCGACCGCTACGCCGACCTGGCCCTCCTCCTGGGCATCGCCGTGAGCGGCTGGGCCAACCCCACGCTGGCCCTCCTCGCTCTGGTGAGCCTCCTGTTGGTGAGCTATATGGGGACACAGGCCCAGGCCGTCCTCGGACGCCGCCAGTACCGGGGGCTCCTGGGCCGGGCGGACCGGATCCTGCTCCTCTCGCTCGTCTCCTGGGTGATGGGATTCTGGGTCCTGGGGAACCGCTTCTTCCCCGGCCCGGTGCTGATCCCCTACCGGTTCGTCGTGGCCGGGGTGCCCCTCACCCCGGTGGACCTGGTGCTCCTCTACTTCGTGGTCGCCGGGCAGATCACGGCGGCGTACCGGGCGCGGCGGACCTGGCGGGAGCTCCCCCCGCCTCCTTCCCCGCCGCCGGTGAGGGCCTCCGGCCCTCCCGCCGACGCCGGTAGTAGTTCAAGGGGTGCCGAAGGAGCGTAGGGTCCGCGCAGAGCCGGGCGCGGGAGTCGTCCCTCTCCCGGCGACAGAGCCCCGCGGTGATCATGGTCGCGCACTCCGGTGGGGTGTACCCTTCCCCCCCGTCGTGCCGCCGGATCTGGTCCACCTGGTACCGGGTGATCGCCTCGTTGAAGTCCGGCGCCCCCCGGAACGCGTCCACAATCCCCTCAGGGTCCATCCCCACCTTGTGAAGGAAGCTCGCCAGCGCGAACCGGCCCAGGTGCCCCACGTGCTCCCCCCGGGCCAGGCCCTCCTTGAGCGCGCTCATGCATGGAGGGAACCTTCCCGGGTCCACCGGTCCGCTCCGGGGCCCCTCCCGGGCCGGGAGCCGGGCCAGCGCTTCCCGGAGGAACGGGGCCTCCAGGGAGAGGAGGGTTTCCTTCAACCCCGGCTCCAACGCCAGCGGGAGGCGGTCCTCGAGGGTCTCCAAGAGCCGCTCCCCCAGCAGCCGCGCGAACCGCTCCCGGGGGAGGGAGATCGACCCGTGGCGGAGCGGCTGGTGGACCAGCCGGAACGCCCGTTCCTTGACCGGGGGAGCCCAGGTGAGGTATCGCGCGAGCGGCATCGGCCATTGTTCCTCCCCCCGTGGACCCCGTTCAGGGGCGACCTCCTCCCCCAGCCCCTCGGCCAGCCACGCCACCTCCTCCGGGGAGGTGGAGGGGTCCGTCAGCGTCGCTTCGAGGGCGGAAGCCTCCACCCGGGCCCATCGGCGGGCCGGGGCGGTCCCGGGCAGGAGGGAAACGAGGAGGGCGGCGTACTGGAACGAGAGGATGCGGGCCCCGTCGTCGGCCTGGCCGATCCCCTGGACCGGCGTCTCCGCTGCGGACGGGCGGAGGGCCCAGAGCACGCGCTCCCGGCCCAGGGCCCGGGCGATCTCATGGACCGGGCCACCGGCCAGTTCGATCGAGGTGGGGGAGAGCCCCCCCAACGCGCTCTGCGCCCCCGGCAGGAACGGATAGCGGGCGTAGAGGGCCCGCCGCGCTACAGGTACGGGCCCAGGAACTCCCATAGGATGAGGAGGAGCACGGTGAAGGAGATGAGCACGCTCAGCCCCCCCACCAGCGCGTCCACCCGGCCCTGGGCCATCTTCGGGCGGGCCCTCTTCAACGTCCCTCCCACGATGTCCCGGAAAAGGAAGCTCCCATCGAGGGGGACCGCGGGCAGCGCGTTGAAGATCCCGAGGAGGAAGTTGATCCAGACGAGCCAGTAGAGGGCGTTCACCACCACGAAGACCCCCGGCGCCCCGACGACGGCGAGCGGACCGCTCACGCTGTAGAACTGGCCCACGGTCCCGTCCAGCGGAAGCATCTGCGTACCGGGAAGGGCCAGGAAGAGCAGGCTACCGGTCAGTCCCGAGGGGAAACCTCCGCGTAGCGAGATGCCCTGAAGGTCGCTGGTGAACGGGTTCCCCAGCACCCCCGCGAGCACCTGGGGAGGCAGCGGGTACTCGCTGATCCCCAGGAAGGCCTGCGCCTCGGCCGTGCGGTTCCCCCGTTCGGAGGAGAGGTAGGCGGTGGCCGCCCCCAGGGTCACCGGAGCGCTGGTGAGGCCCTGCGTCGCCTGGCTGTACCAACCCACCGTCACCGTCTGCCCCGGCCGGGCATGCGCGAGGCCGGCCACCAACGCCGAGGCGTTGGGGGTGGCCGAGCCGTTGAACGAGACCACGATGTCCCCGGCCGCGAGGGTGGCGTTCGCCGCTCCCGAGCCCGGGAAGACCGCGGCGATGCCCACCCCGGAGGCCTTGGGGTGGACCGAGGTGGTGACCACGGCCGAGAGGACCAGGAAGAAGATCACCGCGAGCACGAAATTGGACATCACCCCGGCGGCCGCCACCCGGTCCCGCCGCCGGCGCGTGGCCGCGGTCATGTCCTCCTCGTCCTGCTCGACGAAGGCCCCCAGCGGGATCACCAGGAAGAGCACACCCAGGCTCTTCACCCGGATCCCGTTCGCCCGGGCGAGCACACCGTGGGAGAGCTCGTGGAGCACCACCCCCACCACCAGGGCGAGGAGCCCGTAGCCCAGCGGGAGCAGCGGGTTCAGCCCCGGGATGCTCAGCGCCGAGGCGGGGGAGGGCGCCTGCGACGCCGGGATGCTGGAGGCCCGGACGGCACCGTAGACCAGGAGCGCGAACATGGAGATCATCCCGGCGAAGGCGAGCACGATCCCCACGTCGCCGAAGAGGTTCCAGCCCCGCCGGAACCGGGCGACCCTTTCGATGAGCTGCCTTCCCCGGAGGGTCTTCACCATGAGGAGGGGGCCCAGGAGGCTCAGCGGCTTGTCCCGGCCCAGCTTCCCCGCTCGCCAGAGGGCGTAGACGATGAGCCCGTAGAGGAAGAGGGCGACGGCGAGCCAGAAGTATCCGTTGTTCCAGAAGGGCACGGGGGTCAACCTTCGGCCGGGTCCACGAGAGCGGTATGGCTCATGAAGATGCGCGGCAACGGACCTCTCACCCCTTGATGACGGCCCGGGGGACGAGCCGGACCACCGGGACGGCGAGCCCGGCCCCCGCCGTGGCCCGGACCACCTCCTCCACGTCCTTGTAGGCGCCGGGAGCCTCCTCCGTGACCCCCTCCCGGCTGGAGGCCTCCACCACGATCCCCTTCCCGGCGAGGGCCTGGATCACCTCGGAATACTGGAACCTCCGTGCGGCCGCCGTGCGCGAGAGCACCCTCCCGGCCCCGTGACAGGCGGAGCCGAAGGAGCGCTCCAGGCTCCCCTGGGCGCCCAGCAGCACATAGCTCGCCGTCCCCATGTCCCCCGGGATCAGTACGGGCTGCCCTACCTCCTGGTAAGGCGCGGGGATGCCGCTCCGCCCGGCGGGAAAGGCCCGGGTGGCGCCCTTGCGGTGGACCAGCACCCGGCCGCGTCCCCCGTCGGGGAGGGCGTGCTCCTCCACCTTCGCCATGTTGTGGGAGAGGTCGTAGACGAGCCGTATCCCCAACTCCTCGGGGGAGCGGGAAAGGGCCTCCGCGAAGGCGGACCGGATCCCGTGGGTGATCACCTGGCGGTTCGCCCAGGCGAAGTTCGCCGCGGCGGCCATCCCCTCCAGGTAGGCCCGGGCCTCGGCGCTGTCCGCCCGGGCGCACGAGAGCTGCCGGTCGATGAGCGTCGTCCCCTGAGCGAGCCGGAGCTCATCGAACCGTTGGATGTAGTCGGTGGCCACCTGATGCCCGAGCCCCCGGGAGCCGGTGTGGAGCATGATCACCACCTGGCCCGGGGCGAGGCCGAACGCCTTCGCCGCGTCCGGGTGGAAGACCTCCTGCACCTCCTGCACCTCGAGGAAGTGGTTCCCGCTCCCCAGCGTCCCCAGCTGGCGGGAGCCCCGTTCATGGGCCCGCTCGCTCACCCGGACGGCCACGGCCCCGGGAAGGTTCCCCCCCTCCTCCTGGAGGAGGAGGTCCTCCTCCCACCCGTATCCCGAGGAGACCGCCCAGCGGGCCCCGCCTTCCAGCACCGGGTCGAGCTCGCGGCCGGCCAGGCGGAGGCCCCCCTTGCTCCCCACCCCGCTCGGGACCGCCCGGGCCAGGGTCCGGGCCAGGTCCTTCAGCCGCGGGCGGATCTCCTCCCCGGAAAGGTCGGTCTTGAGCAACCGCACCCCGCAGTTGATGTCGTAGCCGATCCCTCCCGGGGAGACCACGCCCTCCGTGAGGTCGAAGGCCGCCACCCCACCGACGGGAAAGCCGTACCCGAAATGGATGTCCGGCATCGCGTAGGATGCCCCGAGGATCCCAGGGAGGGTGGCCACGTTGGCCAACTGCTCCAGGCAGCCGTCCGCTCGGGAGACCTCCGAGAGCCGAGGGGTGCTGAAGAGCATCCCCTCCACCCACATGCCCGGGACCGTCCCCCGAGGGACCCGGTAGCGCCAATCGTCCAGGCGTTCCACGGGAATGACGCGAGAAGGATGGGGCATGGGTCGCGCCCGACGGGCCGTGGACCTTAAGACGTTCCGGAAAGCCGCCGGGACGTCGCTGGCGGGCCCGGTCCCCTTCCTCCACCCTCCGGTGGGCGCGCCCAAGGGGGCCCGTCGCCCGGCCCCGGACGGGCCTCTCACCCTTCGGGAGGGAACGAGGGGACCCTTCCGGATCGGTCCCCCAAGCCGTGCGAAGCCCTTCGGGAGCCGGGCAGGTGCGCCACTTCTACCGGGCCGGGGAAGGGAGAGCCCCCCGGCAGGCCGGGGAGGAACCATCCCTGGCCCCTCGCCACGAGCCGGGAGGCAGGGTGGAAGAGCAGGGGAGACGGTTCCCGTGGCCACGGGAGCCGGTTCGGGAAGGCCGGTACCCGGCTCAGGGCGGGACCACCCGGAGCAGTACCTCCCGGGCCTTGACCATCTGCCCGGGGACGATCGAGAGACCTTCCACCCTCCCGGCCTGAGGGCTCACCACCTCGTTCCGCATCTTCATGGCCTCGAGCACCAGCAACGTCTGGCCCGCCGCCACTTCGGCCCCTTCCGTCACCCGGACCTCCAGCACCTTCCCGGGGATGGGCGGGACGATGGCGACCCCCGGGCCGGCCTCGGTCCGGGCCGCGGGCGGCGGGGCCGGCGGGGCCGGAGCCACCGCACCGGCCCCCCTCGGCTCGGAGCCCCCGGGTCCCCTCGCCTTGAGCTCCACCCGGTAGCGTTCCCGGTTGATGACGAGGTCGACGGTGCCGGTTCCCGGGTCGCCGGGAGGGACCCCCTCAACGACGTACGGGTCGCCGTTGAGGGAGAGCTCCAGCCGCCGGTCCGTCTGCGACCCCACCCGAAACGGGATCGTGCGTTCCCCGAGCCGGACCTCGCCCCGGGCAAGGTCCACCTCCAGGGTCTTAAGCTCACCGTCGACGACGAGCTCGATACGCATCCTGCCACCGATGGTTGTCCATGCGTCTCATCCTTCCGGCCAGCGCCCAGTCGGAGCTCGCCCCGGAGGCCGCCGCCGGTACGGCCGGGGGAACCGGGGCTGGCGGGAGCGCTTCCTTCAGCGCGGTCGCCACCCCGGCCGCCACCGAAGTGAGGTCGGCCACGCTCAGCCCCTTCCGCTGCCAGGCGAGGAACTCCTCGAAGACCTCCGGGAAGATGGCGTAGGAGAGGATCTCCTCTTCCCGGGCGCCCGGAAGGAGCGTCTTCACCTGGGAGGTGATCTTCTCGAGCTCGGGAGGGAGCAGGTCCGCGGGCCGGCCCTTGAGCGGTTCCGCGCCCTGGAGGACCCGGGACCTCAGTTCGGAGGAGACCGGCCCCGGGGTCTGGCCGTAGAGGCCCCGTACGTAGTCCTCCACCTCCCGGGTGACCTGGGCGTAGCGCTTCCCCAGCAGCACGTTGAGCACCGCCTGCGCCCCCACGATCTGGCTGGTGGGCGTGACCAGCGGTGGGTAGCCCAGGTCCTCACGGACCCGGGGGACCTCGTGGAGGACCTCCGTGAGCCTCCCGAGGGACTCCTGCTCCCGGAGCTGGGAGAAGAGGTTCGAGAGCATGCCGCCCGGAACCTGGTGCAGGAGGACCTGCGGGTCCACCTGCAGGCTCCGTAGCTCGAGCATGGGGCGGTAATGCTCCAGCACCCCCTGGAAGTAGCCGGCCAGATCGGCGAGCGGCTCCAAGGCGAGCCCGGTCGCCCAGGGGGTCTCCCGGAGCCCCCCCACCACGGATTCGGTGGGAGGCTGGGAGGTCCCTCCCCCGAACGGGCTGAGGGCGGTGTCCACGCTCTTGGCCCCGGCCCCGGCCGCGGCGAAGACCGTCATGAGGGCCATCCCACTGGAGGAGTGGGTGTGGACCGCGATGGGCAGCCCCACTTCCTTCCCCAGGGCCTGGACCAGGGTGGCGGCCGCATGGGGAGGCATGAACCCCCCCATGTCCTTGATGCAGAGCTCGTCCGCTCCCAGCTCGGCCAGCGTCCGGCCGAGCGACACAAAGGCCTCGAGGGTGTGCACCGGGCTCTCGGTGTAGCAGATGGTCCCCTGGACCCGGGCCCCGGCCTTCTTCACGGAGCGGATGGCCACCTCCATGTTCCGGGGATCGTTCAGCGCGTCGAAGATCCTGAAGAGGTCCACGCCCTCCTCCGCCGCCCTGAAGCAGAAGCGCTCCACCACGTCGTCCGGATAGTGCCGGTATCCCACCAGGTTCTGGCCCCGCAGCAGCATCTGCAGCGGGGTCTTCTGGACCTTGGCCTTGATGGCCCTCAACCGCTCCCACGGGCTCTCCCGGAGGTAGCGGTACGCCACGTCGAACGTGGCGCCTCCCCACACCTCGAGGGAACGGTACCCCACCTCGTCCAGGCGTTCCAGCGCCGGGAGCATGTGCTCGGTGCGCATCCGGGTGGCGATGAGCGATTGGTGCCCATCCCTCAGAACGGTCTCGGTGATCTCGACCAAGCTCGCCTCCTAGAGCGGGATGTTGCCGTGCTTCCTCGCCGGCCGGTCCGCGCGCTTGGGGAGCAGGGCGGTGAGCGCCTCCCCCAGCTGGTCCCGGGTTTTCGCCGGGTCCACCACGGCATCGAGGTAGCCCCGTTCGGCGGCCAGGTACGGGTGCAGGTACTCGGCCCGGTAGTCCTCCACGAGCCGGCGGCGGAGCGTCTCCTGCTCCCCCGGCGGCGCTTCCGATAGCTCCCGTCGGAACAGGATGTTCACGGCCCCCTCGGCCCCCATCACGGCGATCTCCGCCTGGGGCCAGGCGAGGTTCAGGTCCGCCCCGATGTGCTTCGAGCACATCACCACGTAGGCGCCCCCGTAGGCCTTCCGGAGGATCACCGTGAGCTTCGGGACGGTGGCCTCCGCGTAGGCGTAGAGGAGCTTCGCCCCATGACGGATGATCCCGCCGTGCTCCTGCTGGGTCCCGGGAAGGAACCCGGGGACGTCGACGAAGGTGAGGAGAGGGACGTTGAACGCGTCCAGGGTCCGCACGAACCGCGCCCCCTTCTCCGAGGCCCCGATGTCCAGGCAGCCGGCGAGGTACGACGCCTGGTTGGCCACGACCCCGACGGGGATCCCGCCGAGCCGTCCGAAGGCCGTGACCAGGTTGGGAGCCCAGCGCGGAAAGACCTCGAGCAGGCTCTCCGGATCGAGCACCCGCTCGATCACCTGGTGCACATCGTAGGGCCGGTCCGGGTCCACCGGGACGAGCCCGGCGAGCTCCCCGGCCGCCCCCGGGGGAGGTTCCCTGGCGGGGGCGGGCGGCGGCTCCTCCAGGTTGTTCGAGGGAAGGTAGGAGAGCAGCCGACGCGCCAGGGCGAGGGCCGCCACCTCGTCCTCGGCGACCAGGTGCGCCACCCCGCTCAAGGTGGCGTGGGGGTCGCTTCCCCCGAGGGCCTCCATGGACACCTCCTCGCCGGTGACCGCCCGGATGACCTCCGGTCCGGTGATGAACATGTGGCTCGTCTCCCGGGTCATGATGATGAAGTCCGTCATGGCCGGGGAATAGACGGCCCCCCCGGCGCAGGGCCCCAGGATGACGGAGATCTGCGGGACCACCCCGGAGTAGAGGACGTTACGGTGGAAGACCTCCCCGTACCCCCCCAGGGAGAGCACGCCCTCCTGGATCCGGGCCCCCCCGGAGTCATTGATCCCCACCACCGGGGCCCCGATCCGGGCCGCGAGCTCCATCCCCTTCACGATCTTCTGGGCGTGCGCTTCCCCCAGGGAGCCCCCGAACGCGACGGCGTCCTGGGCAAAGGCCACCACGGTCCGGCCATCGACCCGGCCGAAACCGGTCACCACTCCGTCGCCCAGGGGCCTCTTCCCTGCCAGCCCGAAGGCGCTGGACCGGTGCGTGACCAGCGCATCCAGTTCGACGAAGCTCCCCGGATCGAAGAGCGCGGTGAGACGGGCCCGGGCGGAGAGGCTCCCCCGGCCCCGGCGCTTGCCGTTGGACGGAGGGGTCTCCTGCTCCCGGAGCTGCCGCTGGAACTCCTCGAACCGCTCCTGGGGATGGCGCGGGGCCGGCACCGCCGGAGGGGAAGGCGCTTCGGACGGTCCGGTCATGGGGCCCCCCAGGTCAACAGCCCGGGGAGGACCGAACGGGTCTCCCCTTGGACGAGCCGTATCCGGGCAGCCCCGGAAGCATCCACGCCCACGAAGGTCCCCGATCCCTCCGGGCCGGAGACCTCCGAGCCGAGCCCCCAGAGGGAGGGGGCGAGACGGCCAGGGATCCGGGTGAGGGCCTCGGGGTCCAAGAGTTCCTCCCCGGCCCGGTGCAGGGCGGAAAGCACCGTGGGGAGCAGTTCACGTGGTTCCATGGACCCTCCGGTCTCTTCCGCCAGGAACGCCATGCGCTCTTGAAGCCCCGGGGGGGGCGACGACGCCGGTCGCCGCACGTTCAGGCCGACCCCCACCACGGCCCGGAGACCTCGGGGGAGGCCGACGAGCACGTCCACAAGGATGCCCGCGAGCTTCCGGGGGGCCGGAGAGCGGGGGGTGGCCGCCACCACCAGGTCGTTCGGCCACTTGATCCAGAGAGGGAACCTCCCGGCCGGGGCAAGGCTGTCCCGGAGGGTGAGCCCGGAGACGAGGGAGAGCCAGGGAAGCCCGGCCTCGCCGAGCGGGAGGATCGCCGAGACGTACAAACCGCCGGGAGGGGAATGCCATTGCCGACCGGGTTGGCCCCGTCCGGCGGTCTGTTCGCCGGCGGCGACGTAGCTGCCCGGTCCCATCCCTTCCCGGGCCCAGGCCAGCGCGAGGTCCTGGGTGGAGGGGAGCTGTTCCTCGTAGACCTGCCGGATCTCCTCGGCCATGGGCGGGGGCCGGAGAGGGCCTGCGCTAAGTGACTTTGCTCTCCGGGAGCGGAAGGGGGACCCTTCCCCCGCGTGCCGGGGCGATGGGAGGTCGCGCGGGGCCGACACGTTTTTGGTCCGGGAGGGACTTCCTCGGCCGACCATGTCCGCCTCCACGCTCTTCCTTCCCAAGCCGACGTCCCTGCCGAAGGCGCGGCCGCTCCGGGCCCCGGAATCCGGCCTCGATGACCCCTCCTGGGACGTGGCCGACGTTCCCAGCCCGGTCGGCATCTTCCGGGTCGGCTACCAGGGGGAGCGCGTCATGTACGTGGACCTGAAGGAACGCGGGGTCGAGCACCCTCCTCTTGCCCCTTCCCGCCGGGCCCGGCACCCGCCCTTCGCTCCGGGCTCCCCGCCCCGGCAGCTCCAGGAGTATTTCGGACGGGGCCGACGGGACTTCTCCCTGGTGACCGACTTTCTCACCGGAAGCGCCTTTGACCGACGGGTCTGGGCGCAGATCGCCCGGATCCCGTTCGGCAGCACGTCGAGCTACGGGGAGCTGGCGGAGGTCCTCGGGCTCCCAGGCGGGGCCCGGGCCGTGGGAGGCGCCGCCGGGCGGAACCCGATCCCCATCATCGTGCCCTGCCACCGGCTGGTCGGCAAGGACCGGACACTGACCGGCTACGGAATGGGGCTGTGGCGCAAGCGATGGCTGCTCCGTCACGAAGGGGCCTATCCGCTCCCGAAGCGCCGGACGAGCCTTCCCGCGGGGTCCCGGCAGCGGACCTTGGGGTAGCGGCCGCCCTAAGGCGCGGGGTGGTCCCGGCTGGGGTCCAGGGTCTGGAGCGCGAGCCGCCCGGGGCCGGAGACGTGGAGCGCTTCAAAGCTCATGGCGTGCCCGGCAAGCCCGCCTCCTAAGGGTTGGTTGTACGCCTGGATGGTCACCGAGGCGTCCTTGAGCAGGAGCGCCCCATGGTCCATCTCCATGGTCTCACCGGGGGCGAGGGTGAAGCTCAGGATGTTCCCGTGGCCGTGGTAGACCACCTTCCCGGGGCCGGTGAGGCGGTCCATCCAGAACCCGATCATCCGGCCCACCCGGCCGGTCCCGGGGACGTAGAAGCAGTCGTACGACACGGAGCGCTCCGCCAGGAGGAGGGAGTGCTCGGCCACCTCCACCGTCTCGCCCGGCTTGAGCTCGAGGGTCCGGATCTCTCCCGGGCGTTGTCGGCTGAAGGCCACGTACCCCGGGCCCTGGAAGGTCTGCAGGTGGAAGGGGATCCCTCCCATGCTCCGCTTCATGACCCCGGCGAGGCCGCCTTGGGTCAGCCACCGGTACCGGAACCCCACGCTGGGGTCGGAGTAGACCATGAGCCCCGCCTCGCAGTAGACCTCCTCCCCCGGGTCGAGCCGGACCAGCGCCGAGGGGATGTACGCCCCTTTCACCTCCACGTCCATGGGATCCCTCAAAGGCCGCTGTGGACCAGGACCCTTCCCGGTCCATAGACGTTGAGCACCGGCAGGCCGAGCTGGTTGAGCGGGGTCGTCCCCTGGCCCAACAGCTGCCCCTGGAGGGTCACCGTGGGCTCGCTGAGGAGCAAGGAGGCCATGGAGGTCCTCAGCGCCTCGCCCGGCTTGAGGGCGAAGGACAGGACGTTCCCGTTGGACTGGTAGACCACGGTCCCGGGGCCGGTGAGGCGGTTGGCCACCAGGTAGATCCAGCCGCCCTGGTTGTTGCCGGTGCGGGCGTACGGGTCGTAGAAGCGGCCCAGCACCTCGAGGTCGTAATGGACGGTGGGATCGAAGCAGAGCAGATGACCCTCCTTGAGCCGGATGGACTCCCCGGGAGCCAGGGTCTGGATGCGGATCTCCCCGCCCCGGTCCCGGGAGAAGCTCACGTGCCCGGGGCCCTCGAACTCGGCGAGGAAGTAGGCCTCCTCCTGCCCGGAGAGCGCCCCCATGGTGATGAGCTTGCCCATCCCCACGCCCAGGGAGCGGAGGGTGCGCCGCTGCATCTTCACCGACGGCTCCTTGTAGAGCATGAGCTCGTGGCTCGCGAGGACCTTTCCTCCCGGGGGGAGGGTGACGAGCACCGAGGGGGCGATCTCCCCGACCTGTTCCGCCTGCATGAAGGACCCGCTCACTCCGAAACGGCGTCAACGCTCAAGGTGAATCCGGTCCCGCAGTACGGGCACTTGGCGTAGCCGCTGTTCACGTTCTCCGGACCGATGCGGGCCCCGCAGCTCCGGCAGCTCATCTCCTTCAGGCTGGCCCGGCTGATGGTCACCTCGGTCCTCTTCTTGACGAATTCTTCCGGAACGGGCATCGATGAAAGCCTCGTCCGACGCGAGGCCTTGCGACGGGTATTGGCCTCGCCTGTTTAAGCTTCACGGCCGTCTCCCGGACAGGGGCCACCGCCACCGATCGGCGCGCTCGAAATCGAAAGGAGGAGCAGGACTCCCCTGGGCAGATTGATCCTTCCGGGCTCCGGGTAGCCGGCCCCCGGTCCGGCTCAGGAAGCCCCTCCATGAACCGAACGGAGCCTTCCGCTCCCATGAAGAACCGTCTCACCGCGTGGCGGAAGCCTGGACACAGTCGGTGCGACCACTGCCGATCTCCTGAGCCCGGTGAACCTCCTTCGCCAGGAGGTGGTCGTGACCGTGGCCATCAGTTCCGTGGGTTCGAGAGTTGGGCGAGCCCGTCACAGAGCAACGTCACCCCCAGACCGAAGAGCAGGATCCAGAACGCCGGGAAGGTGTACCCCCACCAGGGATCAAGACCGCTCGCGCTCGGCAGCCAGGCCGCAGCCCCGTTCGCCATGACCCAGGTCCACTCCGGGAACTGCGGACTGGGGAGCACGCTCAGCGCCGCGGGCAGGACCTGACAGGGGTAGAGGCTGTTGGCGCTGAAGTACTCTACCACGGCGTATTGGAGTCCGCCCAGCAGGACGAAGATGGTCGCCACCGTAGTGGGGATCTGGGAGAAGATAGGGAACAGGCTGTTCGGCAGGATATGGCGGAAGAGGACCCTGTTCTTCGTGGCCCCTGAGGCCCGGGCGGCCTCCACGAAGGGTCGGGTCGCCACAGAACGGGCCCGCGCCTGGACCCCCCGCGCATACGGAGCCCACAGGACCAAGTTCAGGATGAGGGCAAAGGCCCATAGCCGGTCGGGCGGGGGGACCAACGGAAGGAAGAAGATCAGGGCCACCAGGGTGAGCACGAACTCCGGTACGGCGAGGAAGACGTCGGTGAGGCCGGCAAGAACGTCATCGAGCCACCCCCCCATGCCACCGGCGACCGTCCCCACCACACCCCCCACCAACGCGGCCGGGAACACGATCAACGCGATGAGGGCCAGGTCCCACCGGCTGCCCATGATCAGCCCCTGGAGGACGTCGAACCCCGCGATCCCCGTGACCCCCAGGGGGTGGCTCCCCCACTCGAAGGGAACGAGGCGAAGGGTCGGCCCCGGAGGCAGCAGGCACTCCCGAGTGGTCTGGAGGTGGGCGGGAAGGAAGGCCGGGTTCCCCGGATACCAGTTCGAGGAAAGGATGGCGATCCCCAGAAAGAAGCCCAAGATGACGAGGCCGGCGAGGAGCGGGGGCGAGCCGAGCAAGGCGCGGAGACCCCGCGCCAAACGGAAGGAAGGGCTGGAGGGTAGGGCGCCGTCATCCTCGCCGTCTGAAGAGGACCTGGACGTTCCGGAGGGACAGGAGGGGGGCTGGGAACTCATGAGGGTCTCCGCCCCCATCCAAGACGTGGGTCCAGCCACCGGCTGAGGGCGTCCGCCAGCAGGTTGACGGTGAGGATGACCACCAGCACCAGAAACGCGAGGACGGCCAAGAGGGGCGGGCCATTGGTGGGGGGAACATACTTGATGGTGACGACCACCTCGTAGATCAGGAACTGCCCCATCCCGGTATCTTGGAAGAACCACTCCCCGAGGGACTGGATGAGTAGGAAGAGGGCGAAGGTGTTTCCGAAGGTATAGATGTAGATGGGAAGGACCTGGCGCGAGGTGTGTCGCCACAGCAAGGTATGGTCGCTGAGGCCGCGCGACCGTCCAGAACTGGTGGTGACCGGATCGATGGTCCCAGCGGTGGCCAGCCGGGCGTAGCGCAGGTAGAGGGCCGCGTAAATGAGCCCGATCACGAGGGATTGTACGATGATCTTCAGCCAGATGAGCGCCTCCACGCCCCAGGCTTGGTGAAAGGCCGCGTCCACCAACGGGAACCCGGTCGGAGAGGTCTGGGCGAAATATCCGATCCAAGAGGGGTAACCCCCGTAGTGCTGCGCGAACCAGACCCCCGATGGCAGGCTCCCGAAGAGGGGGTCACCGAAGGCATGGAGGAAGGGGCCGTAGAGGAAGTCGCTGACGTAGAGCGCGAGCACCACCAGGGGAAAGAAGGCGCCAAAGGCTGCCAGGAGGCGCATGGTGTTGTCGATCCCCCGGCCCCGGCGCCAGCCGGACAGGAGTCCCAAGGGATAGGAGATCAGCGCGGTGAAGAACAGGGAGAACGCCGCAAGTTCGATCGAGTAGGGCAGATAGTATGCGATCAGGGTCGTTACGGGAATCTCTGCTGAACTGGAGAGGAGGGCCTGGCCCCACCGCCCGGTAAATAGCTCAGCGACGAAGCCCGACCACCCCTGAAGGAAGCTCCACCCGGTGAGCGGCGTACCGGAGCCCGGCGGCTGGGCCAGGACCACGGTGAAGGTGAACAGAAGGGTGACTCCCAGCAGGAGTTGAGGGAACATGACCAGGAGCCGTCGGGCGAGCCAGACCCCGAAGGGCCCAACGCTCCGCCCATCTCTTCGGCCCACTCCCGGGAGCCAGATCTGGCGAAGCTCCTGGGCGAGTTTTCGCCACCCCCCATGATGCGTCCACTCTCCCACCGCCACCGCCGTGAGCTCTCCCCGGGTGGGGGGACGGCCCACCCCCGCCACGATCCGCCGACGCTCCCGTACTTCCCTCGTCCCTCCCCGCACCCCCCAGACCACTAGGAGACCCACCAGGGCCAGCAACCCCCAGACCACCGGCCCTCCCAGCACGCTGAACGGGTCGAACGGCACGGCGTGCACCGCCACCTGCACGCTCGCCACCGCTGTCGTTCCTTGGGCATCGGTCACCGCGACCCTGACTGTGTAGCTCCCGGTCGCGGAGTAGCGGTACACTTCTGATGCGCTCCCCGTGGCCTGGTTCCCGTCCCCGAACTCCCAGACGTACTGGTAGGGGGGTTCCCCTCCCGCCACCTGCGCCACGAAGGTCACCGAGAGGGGGACCGATCCTTCCCGTGGGCTTGCCTCAAGCACCACGGTCAGCGGGTGCGTGTTCGGCGGGAGACCCCCGAAGGGAGCGAAGAGCGTCCACTGCTCGTCCTGCGTCCCGTGGGTCCCGTAGCCCCCGAAGAGCAGGAAGTAGTTCGGGCCCACCACCGTGTCGGGCACCAGGATGCCCCCGGCCACGGGACTGGGGGTGGTCCCCGTCTCGGTGGCCGGGGCGTTGGTCGCCGGCTCCCAGTTGCCCCCCTCCCAGACCCAAGTGTCGTTGAGATACCCTCCGGGACCTTCCCCCCCGAAGAGGAGGGGATACCCTCCCGCGGTCACTCCCGCTTGGACCTCAGCCCGGGGGGAAGGGCTCTGGGCGGGGGCCAGTGGTTCCCAGGCGGACCCCTGGAAGGACCAGGTGTCGTTGAGGTAGCCTCCCGGGCCCAGCCCTCCGAAGAGGAGGGGTTCGCCGGGTTCCGGGCCCGTGACGAAGAGCGCCCCGGAACGGGGGGAAGGGGCCCGGGCGAGGGCGAGCCGGGTCCAGGTCCCGTGGGCGAAGGCCCACGTGTCGTTCAGCGGGCCGTGGGCCCCGATCCCCCCGAAGAGGATGGTCTGGTTGGTGATCGGGTCGAAGGCGAGGGCGGCGCCCGCCCGGGGGGAGGGGGAGACCGGCGGGTGGAGGAGGGTCCATCCCGAAGCGAGGGTGTAGGTCCACGTGTCGTTGAGGAACCCCTGGGAGCCCTCACCGCCGAAGAGAAAGGCGGCCTGAAGGGCGGGGTCCCAGACGAGGGAGGCGTGGGCGCGGGGGGAGGGGCTGTGGGAGGGGGAGATGTCGTCCCAGCTGGAGGAGCCGTCATAGTAGAGGTAGGCGAGGGTCTCGTTGCAGTAGGTGGCGTTGCAGCCGCCGGAGCCGCCGAAGAGGAGGGGGAAGGGGGGAGCGGCGTCGGGGTACAGGATGGCGCTGGCGTTGGTGAGGGGAGGGGCGTTGGTGCCGGTGAAGAACCAGGTGGCCGTCCGGTTGGAGGGAGCGGGGAGCGATGGTGCGAGCCTTCCTCCGAGGCCATCAGCCATCGGAGCTGGCGGGAGCGCGGGGGAGGAGGGGAGAGGAGCGGGAGGAAGAGGGGCCGACGGGAAAGCCGGGGAGGGGGGTGTCCCTCCCAAGGCGGGGGAAGCTGCGAGAGTGAGGAGGGCCAGCAGGGCCAGCAGGGCCGGGAGGATCGGAAGTGTCCCGCGGCTCGTTTCTCGGAGGGAAGGGAGCGCGCGCCTCCCTCGTTGTGGATGGGGGCGAGAAAGGAGGGGAGATGGAGGGGGGAGCCCCAGCATGGAGAGGGCCGC
>JAJZYB010000003.1 GCA_021806135.1 Thermoplasmata archaeon | reverse complement strand
ACCTCATGGCCCGGGAACCCTTCGACAAGCGCCGGCTTCCCTCGGGGGCCCCCATCCTCAACGGGGACGTGGGAGAGGACGCGGCGCAGTACACGGCCAAGAACTACGTCACCGAGGTCCAGGCACAGAAGGCCCACAAGCAGCACCGGATGGTCCAGCAGCTCACCACCAAGGCCGACGCCTCGGAGGGGGAGCTGATGCACGTCCCGACCTGGTATTTCACCTTCCAGCACAAGAAGGAGCAGACCATCCTCTTGGTCGATGGCCAGAAGATGGCCATCATGAACTCCGTGACGTGATCCCCGCTCAGCGTCGGAGCCAGAAGCGGTAGCGGGCGGGAACCCTCCAACGACGGGGGGTCCAGAACGGGCAGGTGCTGCAGCGGTAGCCCAGGAGCGCCCTTCCCCCCTCCAGGGTCTGGTTGAACCGGGGCAGGAGGTCCCCGCCGCAGACCGGGCAGTGGAGGTACGGGCGCCTTCCGGGGCGGTCCGCGTAGAGCACTTCCAGCCGGACCCGGGGCGAACGGACAATGATCCGCCGGAGGCGCGCCCCCCCGAGGCGGCCGGGCGGGTCTTCCTTCCCGAGGAAGCCGCCGAGGGCCCGGAGGAGCGCCTGCTGGCTCAGGGACCCGCCCCGGTGCCGGGCGAGGACGGCGATGGCCTCGTAGAGGACCGTCTCCCCGGAGGGGCGGTGGAAGGCCGGGGAAGGCGGCGGAAGGTCAGCGGGCGGGAAGGAGGCGACCTTCCCGGGCGTCGATCTCCTGCTGATAGAAGAGCCGGGCGAGCGCCTCCTCCTCCCGGCCGACCGGTAGCGGCGTCCGCTCCGGGCGGTCACGGTGGAAGAACCCCACGAGGGCTCCGGCCGCGGCCAGCTTCACGGCGCGGCTCCGGAGCCGGGGGGAGAAGCGGGGATGGGGGTTGCGGTCGAGGGAGCGTTCGGAGACCTCCCGGAGGGTCTGGTAGAGCTCCCGGGAGAGCGCCACTCCCCGGGGGGCCCAGCGTCGGGCGAGCGGATGCCCGGTCTGGATGGCGTGCAGGAGCGTGAGGTGGTCCCGGATCTTCCCGGCCAGGTCGAAGGAGAGCTCTCCGAGCTCCAGGCGTTCCGCGCTCTGCTCCACGGCCCGGAAGCGTTCCCGGGTCATGAGATGGAAACGCAGGAGCATGCGGTCCTCCAGGGCGGCGAAGTTCGGGTCGAGGATGGTGCTCTCCCAGGCGTTGCCCCCGAGGACCCGGACGTTGTAGTTCACGGAGAAGTACGAGCGGAAGGTGTACGGACCGATGGTCCCCAGCGTGGTCTCCCACTTGACCTCCCGTTGTTCCATCACCAGCTTGAGCGGCTCCACCATCCCACGGTACTTGAACCAGTCGTTGAATTCCGGGACGATGAAGTTGAACGTCCGGCCCTGGTAGTAGGAACCCACCCGGAGGAACTGCGCCGGGGTGATGCCCCCGCAGTAGCGGTTCCGGCCGGGCAGCCCATGGGCCGGTACCCCGGTCCGCTCGTTCCCGCGCAGGAAGTCGTCGATGGCGAAGGTCTTCCCGGTACCGGGGGGACCGAAGAGGGCCAGGTGGAATCCCGTGGTCCCCGTGCTGCGGCCGCCGGGAGCCACCAGCGGGACGTCGGCGAGGGCGTACTGCTGCAAGAGGCCGAGGGCGATGTCCAGGTAGAGGGCCTCACCGAAGAGACCCCGACAGTAGGCGAGGAGCTTCCCGAGGGTGAACTCCTTGCCGAATCGGAGGGTCTCTTCCAAACGCTCCTCCAGCAGGTCGTGGAGATGGAGGAGGAAGGCGGTGTCCATCTCCTCGAGCTCGTGGCGCTCGTCGGGTGGGGGCCGGTATCCGCCGCGGAACGGGGCCTCCCGCGGGGGGGTGCGGGCGAGGGACTCCCGGAGCCCTTCCCGGAGGTCGGAAAGGGCCGGGAGCCGGTAGACCTTGTCTCCCCGGGGTCCAAGGTCCTCCTGCAGAAGGCCCCGTCGCTTGAGCCTCAACAGGAGGCGGGCCGGGTCCTGAAAGACGCGTTCCCGCAAGAGGCCACGCCGGATCTCGGAGAGCCGGAGGAGACGCGGGGCCTCGGGGTTCGCCGTCGAGCCGGACCGTGTCGCCCCGTCCAACAGCCCGAGGAGCACCCGGGCCACCCCCAGGTCCTCCGGGGGGAGGTCGAGCGAGCCCTCGGGCAAGACCATCGATGCTCCCGGCCGTTCGAGGCCGGAGCAGCGTATATGTATTGTCCCGGCGGTCGATGAGAGCGTGGGATCGAGCGCCTCGGCCTACGAGAGGGAGCTCAAAGGGGTGCTCCAGGGAGAGCGCGAGGCGCTCCGCCGCTATCGACGCGAGGCGGACCGGCCCGAGGACCTTGCCCGGCTGGACCGGCTGAGCCAGCGCCCCTTCCTGGTGGTCCGGGCCGCCGGCTCCCACGGCTTCGATCTGGTGGCCCTGAGGGAGCGGCTCATCCTCCCCATCGAGGTGAAGTCGTCCGGATCGCAGACCATCCACTTCTCCGCCGCAAGCGGGCGGGCCTCCGAGCAGTACCGTCAGTTGGTCCACCAGACCCGGGAAGCCCGCTTGCTTTTGCTCTACGCCTTCCGTCGCGTGGGGTTGAGGGGGGAGGACCCGTGGCGACTCTTCTCGGCGGAGCCCGATGTGGTCCCGCTGGACGGGTTCGCGGGACTCGTCTCCCGTCGTATCCCGCCGGTGGACCAGACCACCGCCGGACACCGGGTCCTCCGCTGGGAGAAAGGCGTCCCCCTGCTGGCCTTCCTGGACTGGCTCCTCTACGTGGCGTCCTGAGGGACCATGGGGATCGGGATCGTCTCCTGGGGCCTCACCCCCTTCGGCCGCAGGCCGGAGGGACTGGTCGCACTCCTGACCCGGGCCGGGGAAGAGGCCCTGGAGAGGGCCCCCGGGACCCGACCGGACGGGGTCCTCGTCGGGAGCATGGCGGCGGGGACCCTCGCCGGAGTGGAGAATCTCTCCGCGGAGGTCGCGGACGCGCTGGGGCTCAGCGGGAGGCCGGCCTGGCGCGTAGAGGCCGCGTCGGCCACGGGCGCCGCCACCTTGCACGCCGGTTACGCCTGGCTCCGGGGGTCCCGCCTGCGGTCCGTCCTCGTCCTGGCGGGAGAGAAGATGACGGACCGACCGGGTCCTGAGCTCACCCGGGACCTTTCCCGGAGCTTATCGCCGGAGGAATTCCGCCATGGGGCCACCATGCCGGCGATGGCCGCGCTCCTCACCTCGCTCTACCTCCGACAGTGGGGGATCCCGTTGGAGAGGCTGGGGGAGGTCACGGTCCGCAACCGGGCCTGCGCGAGCCGGAACCGGCGCGCCCACTTGAGCTCCCCGGTGACGCTGGAGCAGGTGAACGCGAGCCGGGTCATCGCCAGTCCACTGCGCTTGTTGCACGTCTCCCCGGTGAGCGACGGGGCGGCGGCCGTGCTCCTCACGCGAGACCAGGGAGAGGTGGAGGTGACGGGGGTCGGGCAGGCCACCGACCTCCTCCACGTGCTCTCGCGGGACCCGGAGAGCGGTTTCCGGGCGACCCGGCTCGCGGCGGCCCGGGCGTACGAGGAGGCCGGGATCACGAGGAAGGAGGTGGGGGTGGCGGAGGTCCACGATGCGTTTGCCCCCTTCGAACTCATGGACCTGGAGGACCTGGGGTTCTGCGGACCCGGAGAGGGCCTCCGGTTCGTGGAGGAGGGGAAGGGGGACCCCGATGGGATCCTCCCGGTCAACCCCTCGGGGGGGCTTCTGGGCCGGGGCCATCCGGTGGGGGCCTCGGGGCTTGCCCAGGTGGTGGAGGTGTACCGGCAGCTGGTCGGTGAAGCCGAGGCGCATCAGATCCGTGCCCGGCCCCGGGTGGGATTGGCGCAGTCCGTGGGAGGGTTGGGTTCTCACAACTTCGTGACCATACTCGAGCGCTCGGGGGCAGCATGATGGAGGTCCTGGTCTGCCCACGCTGTCCCCGGGTGTTGTTCCCCGGGGCCTCGTGTTGCCCCGCCTGCGGCGGGGTGCTGCGTTCGGAAACGCGGACGGGAGCCGGTCGGGTCGTCGCCGCCACGGAACTCACGGTGCCGGCGGCCGGCTGGGCGAATCCCCATCGGTTGGTGGTGGTGGAGCTCGAAGGCGGCGGGCGGGTCCTGGCCCTCTCGCCCGGCGGGTTGCCCGGAGCCGGGACCTCGGGCCGGGTGGAGCGCTCACCGGAGGGGCTCGCCCATTTCATCGGGTAGGGGGTTTCGCCGCGTGGGGGACCGGGAACGCGGGGAGGGGGAAATCCCGCCCCGCGGAGCGGTTCCGCGGCGCCTTTGAACCCCCGAGGTGCAAGCACCACAGGATTAGCAATCCTGCGCCGTACCAGGCTGGGCCATCCCCGCGCGGGCTCTCGGAGAGTTGGACCGCCATTTAAGCGTTGGTCGTGGCGCATCGGCTGGACTGCGGGCCCGAGGGCGTGCGGGGATGGGACCGGCCGTACACGCGCCCCGAGGCTACGCGGGAGGAGGAACGAGGTCCCTCCCGCCGCGCCGGCGCCGGGGATGAAGTCCGGGAGACGTGGGGGGCCCCGGCCGGCTCCGGGAGGGCGGCGAACCCCCATGCCCACTTCTGCCCCCAAGAAGGGACGGGCGGAGAGTCGGCCCAAAGAGACGAGGGGGGATCGGCGAACGAGAGACCCGGGTCCATCGCCTCGTAGGGTTCCTCCCGGTCCACCCCTCCGCCGTGTCATCCAAGAAGGCCAGGGCCTTCCGCTACGCCGGGGTGCAGCGCCTCCGGGGCTCGCCCACCCGCGTTGCCATGCGCTGGCCGAACCCCGAGCCGTGGGGTCGTCCAGGAGGTGTTCGAGGGCACATGGGCCGGCTCCATCTTCTTCCTGCTCCACCTCCCCCGGGACCGGCAGACCGAGGGGCGGGTCAGGGGGGGAGCGCTTCCCCCACGCCGTCGGCGAAGGAGCTGCGGGATGCCGACACGGAGTTCCCCGGGGGAGTTCGAAGAGGATTCCTTAGGGCGGCGACGCGGGAGTCCGAGCGAGACATGGCTCCTTCCCCCGGCCCGCGAGATTAAGTAGCGTCCGCCGGCTGCGCCCCCTCGGGAATTCCATGCTCTACGTCCGGAAGGCCGGGGTGGTCGGGGCCGGGACCATGGGAGCTGCCATCGCCGAGGTGCTCGCCTTCAACGAGATACCGGTGGTCCTCAAGGATGTGCGGGAGGACCTGGTGCAACGCGGGTTGAACCGGGTACGGGGCTTCACCGAGGAGCTCCTCCGCTTCCAGGAAGCGCGTCTGGAGAAGGAACGGGAACGCCTCGAAGGGATGGGGCTCAAGCTCACTCCCGAGCAGGAGGGAATCCTCCAGGAACGTCTCAAGCCGAAGTTCAGCCGCGCCCGGGCAGAGCAGATCGTCCACCGGGTTGAGGGGACGACCGAGGACTCCGCCTTCCGCGACGTGGACCTCGTGGTGGAGGCCGCTTTCGAGAGCTTTCCGGTGAAACGGGGGATCTTCGAGGCCCTCGACCGGATCCTTCCGGAGCACGCCGTCCTCGCCACCAACACCTCCTCCCTCTCGGTCACGCGCCTGGCCCGGGGCCTTCTCCATGCCCGGAACAGCCTGGTGACCCACTTCTTCAATCCCCCGACCACGCTTCCCCTGGTGGAAGTGGTGGCCGGGGTGGACACACGGGAGGACGTGGTGACCGATACGCTGGAGTTCCTCCAGGGACTCCGCAACCACCGCTACCCGCTCGTCCCGATCCGGGTGAAGGAGGTGCCCGGCTTCCTGGTGAACCGGCTCTTGATCCCCATGCTCAACGAAGCCTGTTTCGCGCTGGATGAGGGAGTGGTCTCTGCCCGGGAGCTGGACCAGGCGCTCAAGGCCGGCGCGGGTCTTCCCATGGGGCCGCTGGAGCTGGCGGACATGATCGGCCTCGACGTCTGCCTGGAGGTTGCGCAGATCCTCCAGACGGAGTACGGGGATCCGAAGTACCGTCCCTCCCTGGCGCTCAAGCGGCTGGTGGACGCCGGACACCTGGGTCGGAAGACCGGGCGTGGGTTCTACGACTACGCCTGAGGTGGGGGGGGTTTCCCGTCCACGGGGGGGGCTCAGCCGGTCCCGGCGCTGCCGAGCGGTCCTTCCTGGTAGATCGCCGAGAGGGGCTTCCGGGAGCTCGGGTGCTCCCTTGCGGCCAGATCCGGAGGGAGGGCGTCCCAATCCCCGCTCCGTCCGATGGCGATGCCGACGAGGATCTCAAACTCCTCGGGGGAGACCCCGAGGATCGAATAGACCCCGGGACGCTCCAACCCGCCCATGGCGTGGGTGGAGAGCCCGAGGAACCGGGCCTGGAGGGCGAGGGCCATCCAGGCGGCTCCCGCATCGAACCGTGCGTTGGGGTTGGGGACCGGACCGGTCCCTTCCGGGCCGGGGAGGTGGGTACGGGCGAGCAAGTAGGCGAGCACGGGCGCCCGGGCGGCCCATGCCCGGTTGCGCGGGTGGAGCCCCTCGAGGAACCGCTGCCGGTCCTCGGACCTTTGGGCGTAGAGGAAGAGCCAGGGCTGGACGTTGTTCGCCGAGGGGGCCCAGCGTGCGGCCTCGAAGAGGCTCCGTAGTTCCTTCGGTGGGATGGGCTCGGGGATGAAGGAGCGGGGGGACCAGCGCTCCAGGAAGACCGGATGGACCCGGGCCTCCGGGCTCCGTAAGAGCTGGTTCCGGGGCCCCTTCCGCAGGGGGTCGACCGGCTCGGGCCAAGGAGGGGATCCCAACACCAGGGTGTCTGACATCGCCAATGATACCCTCTGGAAACTATTTTAGCTTTACAAATGCTACTGGACATCACGGGCCACTGCCGAGGGGTAGAGGAGGGACTTTGGAGAGGCTATTCCGTTGAGAAAGGACTTTAATACTTTGCCGGGAATGAACTATACGTCATGTCCGAAACTTCTCCGCCGCCCTTCGTCCGGTTCCCCAGAGGGGAGGGACGGGCCACCTCACAGGGCTATCGGGCAGGGTGTCCTGTCGCCGACCTCTTCGCCATGCTCGGTCAACCCCACATGCTCGACATCCTGAGCGCGCTCCTCGGGTCACCGGGCCGGCCCCTCCGGTTCACCGAGATCCAGAACCGTCTGAACCTCTCCCCCAAGACCCTCACCCACCGGTTGAAGACCCTCGTGGAGGCGGGCATCGTGGTCCGGCGGGCGTACAGCGAGATCCCGCCGCGGGTGGAGTACGAGATCACCGAAAAGGGCCAGGAGTTCTCCCAGGTCTTCCAGATCCTGCGTGATTGGGCGAAGCATAACACGCTGAACCCTGTGCCGGTGGTCACCACCGTCGGCCGTCTCACTCGCACTCCGTGAAATGAGATGGTCTCTGCTCTCCTAAGGGGGGTGCGAAATCGTGCCTTCCAACTAGACCCGGAGCTGGCGACGCCTGGACCGACAAATATATACGGTTTGTCTGACAAACGTCATCATAGATGACGGCCATCAAGATCGAACTGGCGCCGTTGACGAGACCCGTGACCGGAGCCCTCGGCTCCACCCCCGCGGACCGGGCCTACGCCGAGGCCGGGCGAGCCCTCTTTGGGGTCTGCGGCGTGAGCCTTGTCCTCTTCCCGGAACGCGAAAGGGACCGCTGAATCCCCCCGCGCTCAACCCGCCGTCGGCCCATCGATCGTTCCCCGGCCGACCGACGAACCCTTCAACGCCCTTTCCAGCCGGTCCAACGAGCCGTCCACCACTTCCCGAAGGTCCCGGGCGTTCTCGTCGATCTCGTCCAGGAGACCCCGCGCGTTCGTCACCTTCGTCCGGATGTTCTTCAGGTGGTTCAATCCGTCCCTCAGCCGCAGCATCTCGTCGCGCAGCTGATCGGCCGGCAACCCGGTGGACCCGTCCTGCCTGGACTTCAGCGAGAGCAGGACCACCAGAAAGCGGAGCGCCGTCCTCAGGTGCTCCTCGGTGCAGGCCACCCACGGCCCTTCCGGCAGCTCCCCCTCTCCCCAATCCCCGATCTCCCGGGCAAAGCCCTCCGGCGAACGGCCGACCCAGAGCGCGGCCTGGCACTGCCGGGTCTGCATCACCCGGGTCAGCGCGCTCTGGATCACCGTGCGTCCCTGGGGGTCCGTCCGGTCCTTCACCTCCACCGCCAGGCGGTACGGCTTTCCGGTCAGGCCGCTGCTCGGAAGCGTGACCACCACGTCCCCGGGAGAATTGTCCGGTCCCACGTGCTCCACCTGGGCTCCCACCATCCGGGCCCACCCCTGGAGCAGTCCCACCACGTGCTCCTCGTACTCCTGCCCCTTGAGCGGGGTCTGCTGGACCACCGAGTCCGCCCCCGCCTCCTCCGCCATGCGTTGGGTCAGGGCGTTCACCTGCTCCACAAGGGGCCGCACCGTCTCCTGGACCACCGAGCGGACCGACCCGGTGAGGTTCCCTTCCGGCCCGGAGAGCTGGCGGACCGCCTCCCCGAGCATGGCCTGGACCGAATCGGTCCTCCGGGGGTCCAGGAGGTCCTGGATCGACCGCAGCGCCCGGCCGAGGGAGGACGCCTCGTTGGTCGGGTTGATCTCCGACCGGAGCAGTTCCTCGACCTCGCGGACCCGGCGATGGGTCGCGTCGGAGGCGGCCTCCACGGCGGTACGGACCGGGGCGAGCACCTGCCCCGGGTCGGTCCCCAGCCGGGAGGCGAGCTGCGACTCCAGCGTGGAAGGGATCGAGCGGACCGCCCCATCCACTTCCTCCAGGAGCGAACGCACCTGCTGCCGGACGAAGTCCAGGTCCCGGACGTTCCCGGCCCGCTCCAGGCAATAGACGCCCACCTCGATGACGCGCTGGAGATGGGCCTCCCGTCCGGCCGCATCCAAGGGAAGCAAGGCCCCACTGAGCTCCTCGCTCTCGAACTCGAACCCGTGAAGGACCACCCGTTTGCCCCGTACCTCGACGATGGCGGGCGACGATCCTTCGGGGAAGGACGGGCCTTCCCCCGGGACCCCGGCTCCGGCGGGAGCACGCTTCTCCATCTCTTCCATGGGACTACGCAGGCCCGGCCCGGGGTAATACCTTAACCGTTCGGCCCTTCCGGTCCGGCAGTATCATGGCGCTCTTCCCCTCCCGTGAGTGGATCGCCCTCTTCCAGGAAGAACTGAACCGGAACGCCGCCTACGAGGAGGCAGCCCGGACCTGGGAAGGGGACTTCGTCTTCCTCATCCAGCCGGATCAAGGGCTGCTCGAGCCGGCCACCTTTTACCTCGACCTCTTCCACGGGAAGTGCCGCGAGGCGGAGATGTTGCCGAACCCACAAGCGAGATCGGCGGCCTTCAGCCTCGAGGGGAGCTACGGGAACTGGAGGAAATTGATCGCCAAGGAGATCGATCCGGTCCAGGCCCTCATGGGCGGGCAGTTCCGGTTCAAAGGGAACATGTTGAAGGTCATGCGCTACAACCGGGCGGCCCGGGAACTGGTCAACACCGCCACCCTCATCCCCACGGAGTTCGTTTAGCGCCGGAGGGGGTCCTTCCGGCCACGGCGGAACTGTGGGTTTCTTTACGCCCCCCCGGGTGAGCTTCGGCCCCGGTGCGCTGGAGTCCTTGGCCTCCCTGCCGGGAGACCGGACGCTCCTTCTCGTGGAGCCGGGTGCTGCGGGATCGCCCGGGGTCTTGGCTACCCGGGAGCAGCGGGCGAAGCAGGGGAAGACCGTGGAGCTCCTGGAGGTGGACGCCCTCGACCTGGGAGGGGCCGCCCGGGCAGCGGCGCGTGCGCGGGAGTGCGGCGCAGACCTCCTCGTGGGGTTGGGAGGCGAGGAGCTCCTGGACGTGGCGAAGGTGGCCTCCGCCCTGGGCGGGAGCCCCGGGCTCGACCCGGCGGAGATCACCCTGCTCGTGGACCTTCCGGGCGGACCGCACCCGCCCCTGGTGCTGATCCCCTGCACGGTGGGGCCCGGGAACGAGATGTCCTGGACCGCCATGCTCAAGCGGAGCCGGGAGGGCCCGGTGCGGGAACTGACGCACCGGAACCTGGCCGCGGATTGGGTGCTCCTGGAGCCGCTGCTGGTCCGCTCCCTCCCGCCTGCTGCCGTGGCCCTGGGAGCGGCGGACGCCCTTAGCCACGCCCTGGAGTCCTTGGGATCGGAATGGTCCGACCCCTTTTCGGAGGCCCTGGCCAAACAGGCGGTGGAGACCCTGCTCGAGAGGGCTCCCCGGGTCCTGAGGCCCGATCCACCCGACGACCTCCGGGAGCATCTGCTCATCGCCTCCGGGCTCGCCGGGCTGGCGCAGGCGCACGCCCAGATGGGGATGGGCCACGCCCTGGCGCATGCCCTCGCGCCGCGGTTCGGGGTGAGCCACGGGAAGGTCGCGGCCGCGCTCCTTCCGTCGGTGCTGGAGTTCACCTTCCTCGCCGCCCGTGAGAAGTACCGTCAACTCGGCCGTTGGTTGGGGGAGGGTGCCGTGCGCAGCGGGCCGGAGATCGCCGGCCGCGTCCGGGAGCTCTGGGAGGCCCTGGGGGTGCCGAGGAACCTTTCCCTCGCGATCCCGGTCCGCCGGGACGACCTGGTCGGGGCCCTCCCTTCCGTCATCGAAGCAGCCGAACGGTTCACGGGAGTGGTGGCCAGCGGGCGGGTGCCCTCCACCACCGAGCTCTCCCGACTGGTCCTCTGCGCGTGGGACGGAAGGCCGGTCGACTTCTGAGCGCGCGGCGTGTCCCCGGCAGGGCCCGGACCCCTTCCCTCCGGGCACCGCGGCCGGGGGGTCAGGGGGGCGGGAGCGGTCCAGAACCCTTCTCCGGTCCGGGGCTCTCTCTCCTGGCTGAGGAGGCAGGCATCGGGGGCGGCGTCCAGGAGAGGATCTGCCGCAAGGTGGCCTCGCCCAGGCCCTTTCCCGGTGCCCCGTCATGCCTCCAACGAAGGGTGCCATCCTCGAATCCCAGGACGGTGGGCACCACCGCAATGTCAAAGGTCAGGGGAAGCCGTTCGTAGAAGTTCCCGAGCACGTAGTCGGCGAGGAGGACCCCCGCCGGCGCCGGCATGTGCCCGTACTCGAACCGGAAGGCTCGGCTGTACGGGCAGGTGGCCATCCGGAAGAGCACGGCCACCCGGCCGGGACGGGAGAGATGGCGGCCCTGGAAGTCCGCTTCGTCCAGACTCTGGATGACCGCCATCTCCAGGGCCTCCCGCCGTCCCGGGGGCTCAGGCGTAGTGGCTCAGGGCGGCCCGGTCCCGCTGGCGCTGTTCGTCCTTCCCCCCCGCGGGCTCCCCGGCCTTCCTTTCGCGTTCACACTCCGCCTCCGTGACCCAGGAGAAGCCGAGCGCCTCCGGATGCTCGTGGGCGAGATAGGCACCGGCCTCGAACGCGCTGGAGAGCAGTTCCTCCATGTTCTCCTCCTCCTGCCCCTCCAGGCGTCCGACGGTCCGCCAATACCAGTCGGGGGCCTTCCCGGCCACCTTCAGGTACTCCGTGAGGTGGTCATAGATGGCGCCCCTCTCGTCCACCAGACGGACATGGAGATGGCGGGGGGGCGACGGCGGGGGAGGGGTCGGGCTGCTCATGGGGAATCCCACTGAACGGTGGGCTATAAGCGTAGGGGGAAACCGACGGACGAAGGGTTATTGACGGGCCGCGCCCTGCCCGGGCCATGGCCTACCCGAGGGCAAACCCCTCGCCCGAGCGGCGGGTCTACCTCATGCAGCGGCTCACCAACCGGGAGATCACCATGGAGGAGGCCACCGAACTCTTCTCGCTCATGTCCCGGGAGATGGAGGGGCTCCGGCGCATGGCCCAGCCCCCCCCGCCGCCGGCCATGTCGCCGAGGGCGCCGCGGGCGGAGGCCGTCTTGGTGGTCCCCCCTGCCCCCTCGGGAAGTGGCGGGATCACCATCGGGACCGAGGAGTTCCTGCTCATGGCGGGGCCACTGCTCGGCATGCTCGCCGCGATCGTGAAGAAGGGGACCGGCTCGACCGGGAGCGAAGCTGCGTCCGCCGACGCGAAGGACCCGGCAGCTCCGGCCCGCGGGCCCGCGAAGCGATCGCCCGGGAAGTGAGCCCGGCACGGCTCAGGGAAGCCAGGACCTGAACGTCGCTTCCTCGACCGGTGGGAACCGGGCAAGGGCCAGGTTCTCCGGGACATGGGCCGGGTCCTTCTGTCCGACCAGGGTGGTCAGGTGCCCCGGCGCCGAGCGGCTGAACTGGAGCACCGGTTGCGCCCCGGTGAGCGCTCCGGTGGGCGGGATCTGCCCCAGCGCCTCGCCCTGAAGGAGGGGTACCGAGGAGAAGGTACCGACCCCGAGGGCTCCCGCCGCTTCCAGCAGCGTCAGCGATCGGGAACCGACCCGCTGGTTACGCAGGACGGCGGCCTCGGGCATCACCGGATTCAGGGGGAACTGGATGAACCGGAAACCGTGCTCGTCCCCTCCCACCTCCCGGGCGAGCTCCACGGTCCTTTCCAGGGAGAGATACCCCGGCTCCGAACGGCCCATCCTCAGGGAGTCCCAGGTCGCCAGGCCGTACCAGCGGATCCGCCCGATCCGTCGGGCCTCCTCGTAGAAGGCGAAGGCCTCCCGGAGCCGCTCTTCGAACGGCCGGGGACCGATCGCTTCCATCTCGGCCTCGGCGGCGTTGTGCAGGTAGAGGAGGTCCACGGTCTCCAACCCGAGGTTCTGAAGGCTCCGGGCCAGCTGGTCCCGCAGGTAGGGGACCGCCATCGCATGGCTTCCTCCGACCACCTGCTCGGGCCGGAGCGCCCCGGTCCCGAAGATCTCCCGGGCGATCCAGACGGCAGCGGGGAGCCCGGACTCGGAGTCGGGAGCGAGGTACCCCCCCTTGGTGCTCACGAAGACCTCGTCCCGGGAGAACCAGCCCTTCCGGAACCCCTCCTGGAGCGCCCGACCCACCGACCGCTCCGCCCGTTGGTGCCGGTAGTTGATCGCCGTGTCCACCACGTTCATCGCGCCGGAGCGGAGCCCCTCGGCCACCGCAGCGGCCACCCGGAGGTCGGTGGCGGGGTCGGCATCCCCCAGGTACGTGCCCATGCCGAGAGAGCCCAACGTGAGGCCGCCGAAGGTCCGGAAGTGCTGGGGACAGGCCCGGTCGCCGGCCATGGCGCGGTCGGCCAATGCCCGGGTACCCTGGCTCGTGGCGTGGCCTCCCCGGCCTTCTTCCACGGCGCGACGAAGGGAGGGATCGGTTAACGCTTTCCGGGTCTGGCGCTCCCCATCTCTCCCCGGAGGTCCGGGCCGGAGCACAGATGCCGCGCAGGAAGTACGGGCGCATGCAGAAACCGATCCCGCCGGTCAAGCCGGAGAAGTGCCGGCTCTGCCGCCTCGGAAGACGTTGCCCACTCCATGGCCGGAAGGAGGGGGATACCTCGCCGTAAGATCCGTCAACGGGACCGGCGCGGGGGAGGGCCGGCCAGGAGGTTCGATAGCCAGGGCGGGAGAAGGGAACCGCGCGTCGGGATCTCCGCCGGTGGGCCACCGGTGAGGACCTTCCGCGCGATCTCGTGGCTCCACCAGTCCGTGGCGGAGCCCAGCTTCTCGCCGACCAAGGGGACGTACCGGCGGGTAATCGGGTCGAGTCTCCGCCAGAAGCGCATCCGGGCGCGGGTCCACCGGTACACGGGGGGCGGGAAGACCCCCTCGTAGAGGAGCGAAGGCCTCTCCTGGGGAGAGCCTCCCCCGGCTCCCTCGTCCACGAGCTTTTCGAGCCGGGTCCCCGGGAGGGGAACCGCCACCGAGACCGAGTACTCCTCGGGGGCGAAGCGCCGGAAGAGCCGGACGGTGGCATCCAGGTCCCCGAGGGTCTCCCCAGGGTACCCCAGCATGAGGAACCAGTACTGGTCGATCCCGTGGGCCCTGAGCGCGGCCGAGGCGCGCTCCACCTGGCCGAGCGTGATCCCCCGGTTCATCAGGTCCAGCATCGCCTGGCTGCCCGACTCCACCCCCAGGAAGACCCGGCGGAGCCCCGCTTCCTTCAGGCGGGGAAGGAGCTCCGGCCTCAGGAGGTCCGCCCGGGAGAGGCACTCGAACTGGAGGCCCCAGCGCCGGGCGATGAGGGCGTCCAAGAACCCCTCGGTCCAGCGTCGCTGGATCCCGAAGACATCGTCGCAGATCCGAACGTAGTCCACCCCATAGAGCTCCCGGAGCGCGCTCAGTTCCTGGAGGACGGAGCGGATGGATCGCTGGCGGAACGACCTCCCGAACGTGGGTTTGGAGCACCAGGAGCAATCGAACGGGCACCCGCGGGAGGTGACCACCGCCATCCGTCGGGTACCCGTGAACCGCTTCCACCGGGAGAGGTAGCCCTCCAGGTCGATCAGGTCCCAGGCCGGGAGGGGAAGGGCATCGAGGTCCGGAAGGAAAGGCCGAGGGGGGCCTTGGACCACGGTCCCCTCGTGCAGGAAGGCGACCCCGGGCAGGCCGAAGAGGCTCTGGCCCTCGGCCCTTGCCTGCAGGATGTCGACCAAGGTGGTCTCCCCCTCCCCGGTGGCCACGGCATCGAAGCCGCCGGCCAGATAGGGCTCGGGACGGGAGCTGGAATCCGGCCCTCCCGCCAGGACGAACGCACCGCCGGCCCGGGCCCGCCGGGCGATGGCCAGGGCCCGGGGCAGGGTCAGCGTCTTGGTGTGCACCCCCACCACCTCAGGGGTGAAGGAACGGAGCGCACGGTCGAAAGGCTCGAGGCCCCGGGCAAAGGTGAGGTCCACCACCCTCACGTCGGCCCCCTGTTGCCGGGCGAAGGCGGCGAGGGAGAGGAGCCCAAGGGAAGGATACTGCTCCTGCCCCTTGCGTTCCATGGGGTCCTCCCGCCGCAGGTAGGGGTCGACGAGGAGCACCCGGAGGCCCGGAACGGGTCGCCCCTCCAAAGAAGCGGTCAAGGTGAACGGCATCGTGAGAGGAGCCCACGGGGCCGGGGGCCTTGAACGTTGCGTTACCGGTCGGGCCGACCCCTCCGAACGCTTCCCCCACGGACCGTTGCTACCCGGGGCGATCCGAAGGCGAGCAGAAGGGCAGGGCGGCGGGATGGTCCCAGGCCCTGCCCAGCGGCCCCTGGGACCCACGGGGCACCAGGAGAGCCCACGGGTGGACCCCGGCCTACCGGACCCCTGACGCCACCCGGTGGTGAGGGCCTGCCCGGGGCCGGCCGCCGGAGAGTGCCCCCACCGGACAGTAGGGAACGCAGTATCCGCAGGAAGAGCAGTTCGAGAGGACCCTCAAGGACGTCTCGGTCAGGTCCAGGGCGTTCGGAGGACAGACCCCCGTGCAGAGCCCACAGAGACAGCAGGCGTCCTGGTCGACCTCGATCACGGCGGGCTCTCCCCGACTCCCGGGGTCTCCGTGCCGGGAGCCTCCGAAGTGGTCAGGGGGGTCCGGGTCCCGGCCAGAGCCTCGGCGAGCGCCTTCAGGGGGGTCAGGGCGCACTTCACCCGTACCGGGGACAACGGGATGCCAAGCATCGCTTCCACGTCGGTCCGGCGGACCTGGGAGACCTCGGTCAAGGGCTTTCCCTGGATCCGCTGGGCGAGCATGGAGGCGCTGGCCATGGAGATGGCGCAGCCGTCGCCGGAGAAGCGGACCTCCTCGAGCCGCTCCCGGGCGGAATCCAGGCGGAGCTCCAGGGTGATGTGGTCCCCGCACAGCGGGTTGCTCTCCGACCCGGTGAGGTCGGCCGACTCCAGCCGCCCGAAGTTCCGGGGCCGCCGGTAATGGTCCAGGATCCGTTCCTGGTACATGTCCCAGGCCATGAGCTTCCTCTTCCGGTCGTTGATTCCCGGGGCCCTTATAAACCAGGGGTAGGCCAGGCCCGGGGGCAGGACCCGTTTATAAGGCGAAGGGCCTCGTACCCGCCGATATGATCGCCCGGGTGGAAGAGACGGGTTTCCAGACGTGGTTTCCCTGGTCCCGGTGGGAAGAGGCCACCGCGGGGGCGCCAGAACCCGGGTTCGTGACGGAGGAGCGGAAACGTTCCCATCAGGCCTTCGCGGGCCTCCCTCTGGAGCTCGATCCGCTCTTCAAGAAGTACTCCTCCTTCACCGGGCTCGACCGGCTCAAGGAGGTCCGGCTGGACCGGGCCAGCGGGTCCGTCCGCCTGCCCGACCCGGACCCCGGTTCCATCCTTCTCTTCCACGACCGTTCGGGAAGCCATCTCACCATACCGGAGCCGCTGCGGGCGGCGGGCGTGATGGTCCTGACCGTCCCGGAGCTCTGGGACCACCCGCGGGAGGCGGAGGCGTTCCTCCACGCCGGAGAGCCCCGCGAGGAGAAGTTCCGGGCCTTGAACAGTGCGCTGTTCAACCGGGGGGTCTACCTCTCGATCCCCGACGGACTCGACACCCCGGTCCGGGTGAAGGATGTCACGGTCTTTACTCGCCCGGACGAGGGGCTCATCGTCCGGCGGGTCCTCCGCCCCGGACGCCGGAGCCGCCTGCTCTACAGCGAGGAGGTCTATGTCACGGCCTCGGTGGCCCAACCCCGCCTGTACTCCTCGGCTGTGGACGCGAGCCCAGCCGAGGACGCCCAGGTGGTCTACCTGACCGTCCACGCCCCCGACAGCCAGACGGTCTCCTTCTACAGCCGGGAGTCCCGGGTCTCCCAGAACGACCGGTTGGGCTGGATCTGGGCGGGGTTCGACGGCTTCCGGACCGCGGTGCGAAACGAGAGCCACCTCTCCGCCCAGGGTTCGGAGGTGGAGGACCTCCAGGTGATGTACGGCGATGGGCAGACCGCGTACAACAACTTCACCGAGATCACGCACGAGGCGGACGACACCAAGGGACAATCCATCACCCGGGGGATCTTCAAAGGTCATTCCCGGGGCACCAGCCGGGGCATGATGCGGATCCAGCCCGACACCCGGAAGGTGGTCTCCTACCTCTCGGAGCACGCCATGCTCCTTTCCAAGGAGGCGCGCTCGGAATCGGTACCCGGACTCGAGATCCTCTCCGCCAAGGACGTGAAGGCCACCCACTCCTCCTCGGTGGCCCCCATCGACCCGGAGCGGATCTTCTACCTGGAGTCCCGGGGGATCCCCGAGGACGCGGCCACCCGGATGATCGCCGAGGGCTTCCTCTCCGCCGTCCTCGACCGGGCCCCCGTGGAGGGGCTCCGGGAGGTGCTGTACCCCGCCCTCGACGCCCGGTGGAACCGGCGGCCGATCCTCTGGGCGAGCGAGGGGACGCTCCCCACCCTCCCTCCCCTGAACATCGTCGGCTGGGGGGCCATCGGAGACTGGCGCATGGATACCAAGCTGCGGGACACCGCAGGACGGGCCTGACCGGGCAGGCCGCCCGAAGGTTCCGCGGCAACCTCAAAGGGGTTCCACCCCTCCCCTCTCGCCATGGGCAAGGACCCTCTGCTTTCCGGACCGGCCCCCCTCTCGGCCCCGGACCTCATCGGGGGGCCCTACGGCATCCAGAACCCCGCCGGGATACCGGTCCACATCCCGACGAAGCGGCGGTTCCATCGGCTGGTCCTTCAGGTGGACCTCGCGGGTCCGGAGCCGGTGGCCGAACCGATCCCCTTCCTGGACAAGCTGCGGGCAGCCCTCCACGACCAGCGCCTCCGGGAACGGGAGGAGCTCTACACCCTCGCTTCCGGCACCCTCCACGCCCTGGGCACGATGGGACTGGGGCGGGTGACCGACTGGCGCCTTCTACCCACCGGCCATCTGGGAGTGCCCGAGGGAGGCGACCATGGCGGAGGGGAGGCGCTCAACGAGGTGGTGGGCCATCTGCATGCCTCCGGATCCGAGGCGGCCCGGAACGCGACCGGCTTCACCGCCACCCTCGCCGGGGCGGACGGACGGACGGCGGAGGTCACCCTCCGGGAGGTCCATCCACGCCGGCGGCATGCGCTGACCCTCGTGTTGGAGGGGACGTTCCAAACGGAGGATCTCCACCGGTTGGAAGGAACCCTACGGCGGCACCTGCCGGTCCTGAAGACCACGCTCGAGAGCTACTCCACGCAGGCTCGGCGACATTGATCCGGTGCGCAGGCGGTTGCCCTTCGGTGGCCCGTCCTTCCACCGCCCGGAGAGCTGTCGGCCGGCTCTCATGGAGTGGGAAGCCGCTCCCCGCAGATCCGACAGTAGGCGGCCGGAGACGGAGTGAACGCACCGCATCGGAGGCAGGCGCCGGGGGCGAGCCCCGGCATGGGGGGTCGGTCAAACCCCGCGGGGGGGGGACGGAGCGACCCCAGGCCGGAAGCCTCCAGCCCCGGGACCCGGGTGCCTGGAGTCCCTCCGGTCAGGCTCACGGGCCCGGCCGGCGGTCCCCGGGGATCCCGAAGGGCCCGGCGAGCCAGGCTGAGGGAGACCGATCCGACCAGGGCGACGAACCCCGCCACCAGGGAAAGGTAGAACCCGATGCCCGGTCCCCAGGTCTGTGTCTCTCCGGCGGGGCAGGAGCCGTCCGGGCCCTGAGCGCCTGCCGCGCAGGACCCCGAAAAGCTCTGGGAAGGGGACGGGGAGCCCCCCGCCCAATGCACGCTCGTCGCCCCGGCGCTGTCCGCGGCGATGGTCCCGGGTTGGACCGCGATGAGCAGCGCCAGGGCGACCAGCGGGAGGAGCCCGGCGAGCCGCATCCCCCAGAGGAGCGTCCGGTGGTGGTACTGCTGGCGTCGCGAGGGGCGGGCGGCCAGCCCCACGACCAGGGCGACGAAGAGGCCAAGGGCACCAAGGGCCAGCCAAACCACCTGGTAGGCGCCATACAGCTCGCCGGTGCCAGTCAGGCCCCAGGCCGCGTAGGTCACCGATATGGAGGAGCCCGGGGAGGGGCAGTAGGCCTCGCAGGTCTGGGTGAACGAACTGCCGGGGTAGAAGGCGAGGGTCTGGTCCGCCGGGGAGGGGCCGGAGGACTCCACGGCGTTGAAGGTCCAGGTGGGCTCGAATGCGCTCAAGACGAGGAGCCCGGCACCGCCGACGGCGAGGAGGGTGGCGACCAGGAAGAGCATGCCCCGGGTCCGGCGGACCCGGAGCCGCGCGGGGGACCGGGGCCTTTGAGCCAGGCGCGCGACGTGCCCTTCACGTCGTGCGCGCCTCGCCTTTCCGGGCCATCCGGGCCCGGGCCCCGCCGCGCCCATCCTCCCCGGAGAAGGGCCGGCCTGGCGGATATATCCCACGCCCGAGCGCCGATGGGGAGCGGCGGGGTCTGTCCGGGGCGAGGACCTTCCGGGGGAAGGGGCTCGCCGCCCTCCCCCCGGGAAGCTGGCGGCGGCCTTAGCCGACCGCCCCGGTCATCTCCATCTGGATGAGCCGGTTGAGCTCCAGCGCATAGTCCACCGGGAGCTCCTTGGCGAACTCGGCGAGGAATCCCATGAGGATGAGGTGGATCGCGTCCGACTCCCGAAGGCCCCGGCTCATCAGGTAGAAGATCTGCTCCTCGCCGATCTTGCCCACCACCGCCTCGTGGGTGATGGTGGCGTCCTCCTCGTGGATCTCGTTGTAGGGGTAGGTGTCCGAGCGGCTGATCGCGTCGGGGAGCAGCGCGTCGCAGCGGACCGCCGCCTTCACTCCGGTCGCCCCCTTGGCCACGTGGAGCAGCCCCCGGTACGAGGTCCGCCCCCCCCGAATGGCGATGGACTTGGAGATGATCTTCGAGGAGGTGTCCGGGGCGGAGTGCACGGCCTTGGCGCCGGAATCGATGACCTGCCCCTCGGAGGCAAAGGCCACCGAGAGGATGTCCGCGCGGGCGCCCCGGCCCTTGAGGTAGACCGAGGGGTACTTCATGGTCACCCGGCTGCCCATGTTCCCGTCGACCCACTCCACGAGGGCGTTCTCGTAGGCCACGGCCCGCTTCGTCACCAGGTTGTAGACGTTCTTCGACCAGTTCTGCACCGTGGTGTAGCGGACCTTCGCGGAAGGCTCCGCCACCACCTCCACCACCGCCGCGTGCAGGGAGTTCTCCGAATAGACCGGGGCCGTGCATCCCTCGATGTAGTGGACCTTGGCGCCCTTGTCGGCGATGATCAGGGTCCGCTCGAACTGACCGACGGCATTCGCGTTGATCCGGAAATAGGCCTGCAGCGGGATGCCGGCGTCCACCCCCGGGGGGATGTAGACGAAGCTCCCGCCGGACCAGACGGCGCTGTTCAGCGCCGAGAACTTGTTGTCGTTGTACGGCACGATCTTCCCGAAGTACTTCCGGAGGATCTCCGGGTGCTCCCGGACGGCAGTGTCCGTGTCCGTGAAGATGACGCCCTTCTTCGCCAGATCGTCCCGGATCTTGTGGTAGACGGTCCCGCTGTCGTACTGGGCGCCCACCCCGGCAAAGTAGTCCCGCTCGGCCTTGGGGATCCCCAGCCGCTCGAAGGTGTTGCGGATGTCGGAGGGCAGGTCCTCCCACCGCTTCTTGGTGTCCCCCTCGGCCAGGGGGTTCGCGTAGTAGGTGTAGGCGTCGAAATCGATCTCCGACAGGTCGGGGCCCCAGTCCGGCATCGGCCGGTCCAGGAAGTGTCGGTAGGCGCGGAGCCGGTAGTCCAGCATCCAGTCCGGCTCGTGCTTGAGCTCCGAGATCTGCCGGACGATATCCTCCGAGATCCCCCGGTGCGTCCGGACCTTGTAGCTCTCCGGGTCCTTGAAATCGTATCGGGTGTAATCCAGGGGGGTCAACTCGGCAGAGTTCTGGGCCATCGGTACACCTTCAGGCTTTTCAACACAGAAAGGTATTTAATTGCTTGGACAAGAGCGCGCCGACAACCTCCCCGCGGAGGGCGGTCACGGCCGTTGAAAGAGACGGCAGACCTTGCCCATCGCCTGGAGGAACGCCCGGTTGTCCTCCGCATCGTTGTACGGGCCATAGCTCACCCGGGAGAGGGCAGACACGCCATAGCGTCGCATCAGGAGCTGGGCGCAGTGGTGGCCCGCCCGGAGAGCCACCCCCTCCGCATCGAGCAGTGTCGCGAGATCGTGAGGGTGGACCCCCTTCAACGAGAAGGAGAGCACCCCCACGTGCCCTCGGGACAAGGGGGGTCCGTAGATCGTGAGATCGTCCCCGGCCAGGGCGGAGAGGCCCTCCCAGGCCTCCTTCAGCAGCCCCTGCTCGTGATGGGCCATCCGGTCGTACCCCAGATGTTCCACGTAGTCCAGAGCACTGGAGAGGACCACAGCCCCCGCCGTGTTGGGGGTCCCCGCCTCGAAACGGAGCGGGGCGTCCTTGTAAGTGCTCCGTTCGCGGGTCACCTCCATGATCATCTCCCCGCCTCCCTGGTAGGGGGGCAGGGTCTCCAGAAGCTCCTTGCGGACCCAGAGGACGCCGATGCCGGTGGGCCCGAAGATCTTGTGCCCGGAGAAGGCCAAGGCGTCCACCCCCAACGCCTGCACGTCGAGGGGCAGGTGCGGAGCGGACTGGGCGGCGTCCAGGATGGTGAGGGCACCGACCTCCCGGGCCCGGGCGGCCAGGGCGGGCACCGGGTTCACGGTGCCGAGGACATTGGAGACGTGGGTGAAGGAGAAGACGCTGGTCCCCCGGGTCAACTTCCCGTCGAGGTCCTCGGGCGAGAGCTCCCCGTCGTCGGTGACCCCGACGTAGTCGAGCTCCCAGCCCCGGTCCGCCGCGACGAGTTGCCAGGGCACCAGGTTGGAATGGTGCTCCATGTCCGTGAGGAGGATCCGGCCCCCCTCCTTCAGGGGTCCCCGGCCGAGCACCTCGGCCATGAGGTTCAGCGCCTCCGATGTCCCCCGGACGAAGACCACCTCCGCCGGGTCACGGGCGTGGAGGAACCGGGCCACCCTCGCCCGGGCCCCCTCGTAGGCCTCGGTGGCCTCTTCCGAGAGGGCGTAGACCCCCCGGTGGACGTTGGCATTGAGCCGACGATAGAAGTCCGCTTCGACTTCGATCACGCGCTGTGGCTTCTGGCTGGTGGCGGCCGAGTCGAGGTAGACCAGCGGATGACCCCCGAAGGTCCTCGAGAGGATCGGGAAGTCCCGGCGGCACCCCCCCACCCCGCGGCCACCCGGCGGTGAGACCGTCGCGGACGCAGGAGCCTCGGGCCGGGCCGGGCTCGGGTGTGCCATGCTCCCGCCTACGTGCCGGAGGCCTGGGAGGCCGCGAGGCCCACCTTCACCCAGTCGTACCCCTTCCGCTCCAGTTCCTCGGCGAGGTCCCGACCCCCCGACAGCGCGATGACCCCGTCCACCATGACGTGCACCCGATCGGGCCGGATGAACTTCAGGATCCGCTGGTAATGGGTGATCACCATGGTCCCCATCCCGGGGTTGTGCAGCTTCGCCACCGTCTCCCCCACCGACCGGATCGCGTCGATGTCGAGCCCGCTGTCCGGCTCGTCGAGGATGGCGAACCGGGGAGCGAGCGTGGCCATCTGGAGCACCTCCGTGCGCTTCTTCTCGCCTCCCGAGAACCCCTCGTTCAGGGGGCGTTTCAGGAACGAGTTGTCGAGGCCGAGGTACCCGAGGTGCTTGGTGAGGTCAGCCCCGAACCGGTCGCTGTCCGCCTCGTCCCCCACATGCATCTGGCTGTAGGCGGTCCACAGGAACTTGCTCAGGGAGACCCCGGAGACCTCGACGGGGTACTGGAACCCGAGGAACAGTCCGGCCCGGGCACGTTGGTCCGGGCTCATGGCGAGCAGGTTCTTCCCGTCCAGCAGCGCCTCCCCGGCGGTGATCGTGTACTTCGGGTGCCCGGCCAGGGCATAGGCGAGCGTGCTCTTCCCGGAACCGTTGGGGCCCATCATGGCCACCAGCTCCCCGCTCTTCAACGTGAGCGTCACGCCCTTGAGGATCTCCTTCCCCGCCACCGAGGCGTGCAGCCCCTTCACGGCCAGGGTGTGCTCTTCGCTCATCGGCGCTCCCGGATTTCAAGACCGGCGCGCCGTATATAAGCCCGCAAGACCGACCGAGAGGATCCTGGCCCCGGGCAACGGAGACCTCCGCCAAGCGGTCTACAAATAGCCGCCCGGGGCTTTCCCGTACTCCGGGGAGTCATGGGCGGCGCAGCGGAACTCCTCCTGGGCGAAGGGACCAAGGGGAAGATCCTGGAGGAGCTCACCTCGGGTCCACGGACCGCGGGAGAGCTCTCCTCCCGGCTCGGCATCCAGGAGAGCGCCATCCGGACCCACCTGGAGAGCTTGGTCAAGCGGGGGATCGTGGTGCCGAGCTTCCACCGGGAGGGGATCGGAAGACCCCGCAAGCGCTTCCAGCTGACCCGGGAGGGGGAGGAGCTCTTCCCTCGCCACTACGAGCTTCTGCTGAACTCGCTCATCGACGCGGTGCTGGAGCAGAGCGGGGAGGGGTACCTCACCCTGCTCTTCCAGCGGGCGGCCGACCAGTTGGCCGACCGCCTGACCGAGGAGCTCCCCGCGCTCTCCCAGACCACCGATCTCCGGGAGCGGCTCCGCCTCACGGCGGTGGTCTTGGACCGGCTCGGCCAGCGGGCCGAGGTGGTGGAGCGCAACGGGGTGCCGCAGCTCATCCGGCACAACTGCATCTTCCGGGCCACGGCGGTCTCCCACGCCCACCTTATCTGCGAGGTGTTCGACCGCCGGCTGCTGGAACGGCTGATCGGACCGATGGACCTGGAGATGGGCACCGCGATCTCCCACGGAGGGGTGGCTTGTCAGCACCTGATCCACCTCAACGCCGTTTGACCGGCCGGAGCGGCCCCCTCACCCACGGAGGGCCGCGAAGATGACCGGCATCCCCGCCCCGGGCACGCTTCCGAGAGCGACCTGGCCCCCGGCCGGTCCGGTCCCGCAGACCCACGGGAACGCGGCGTCCCGGATCGGGAACACCCCGCTCTTCCGGCTCTGCCGGATCGGCGGCGACCTCCCCCGGGGCGTGGAGCTCTGGGCGAAGGCCGAGTTCTTCAACCCCGGGGGCTCGGTGAAGGACCGGACCGCCCTCGGGATCGTGCAGTCGGGGCAGCGCGAAGGCCGGTTCTCACCGGGCAAGACCCTCCTCGATGCGTCGAGCGGGAACACCGGGATCGCCTACGCCTTCCTGGGCGCCATCTGGAACTTCCCCGTGGAGATCGTGATCCCCCGGAACGCCGGGCCCGAACGCCTCCAGCGCCTGGAGGCCTACGGGGCCACCATCACCTTCACCGACGCGCTGGAGGGTACCGACGGGGCCCAACGGCGCGCCCGGGAACTCGCGGAGGCGGACCCGGACCGCTACTTCTACCCCGACCAGTACAACAATCCGGCGAACCCCAGGGCCCACTACGAGACCACCGGACCGGAGATCTGGAGGGACACCTGCGGGATCATCACCCACTTCGTGGCGGGCATCGGCACCGGGGGGACCATCTCCGGGGCCGGGCGCTACCTGAAGGAACGCTCTCCCTCGCTCCAGATCCTGGGGGTGGTCCCCGATGCACCCCTCCACGGGATCGAAGGGTTGAAGCACCTGCCCACGAGCCAGCTCCCCGGCACCCTGGACCTCACGGTGATCGACGAGCAGGTCCCGGTGAGCACGGAGGAGGCCATCGCCGTGGCGCGGCGTCTCGCCCGGGAAGAGGGCCTGTACGCGGGAACCTCCTCCGGTGCGGCGGTCCATGCGGCGCTCGAACTGGCCCGCCGCCTGGACCGAGGAGTGGTCGTGACGATCCTCCCGGACGGGGGAGACCGCTACCGGAGCCCCCAGGGGGACGGACGGGGCCCGGCATGAGCGGCGTCCTCCGGAAGACCTTCGTCGAGGTGGAACTTCCTTCCACGCCACGACTCGCCATCGTCCGGCACGGGGAGCGGGCCTACCCGGAGGAGGCCTGCGGCTTCCTCCTGGGCCCCTGGGACGGGCGTCCCTCGGAGCGCCGGAGCGTCCGGACGGTGCGGGAAGCGGCCAACGCCAAGACCGAGGAACGGACCCACCGTTTCGTCATCCCCGCACCGGAGGTCCTCGCCGTGGAGCGGGAGTTGGAGGGATCCGGGGAGACCATCGTGGGATACTACCATTCCCACCCCGACCATCCGGCGGTTCCCAGCGAGTTCGACCGGGACCACGCCTGGCCCGGGTTCGCCTACCTCGTCCTGGCCGTGGAGCGGGGGCACGCCCGGGAGCTCGGGGCCTTCGAACTGGACCCGGAGACGCGGACGTTCGAGCCCCGGCGGCTTTTTCCGCTCCTTCCCCTGGGGGACTCCCGGTGAGTCCATGACCGTGAAGATCGAGATCCCCACGGCGCTACGCAGCTTCACCGAGGGAGCCCCCCGGGTCGAGGTGGAGGGGTCCACGGTGGCCGAGGCCCTCCGAGCCCTGGCGGACCGTTTCCAGGGCCTTCGACGGCACCTCTTCACCGAGGACGGACACGTCCGGAGCTTCGTTTCCATCTACGTGAACGACGAGGACATCCGCTACCTGGGCCGGGAGACGACCCCCGTGAAGGGAGGGGACACCCTTCGGATCGTCCCGTCCATCGCCGGGGGCTCCCCCGGTGCTGTGGCCTACCCTTCCCTGAGCCGGTTGGACCGACCCACCGCTCCCTCAGCCCCGAAGGCGCTCTCCCGGGAGCAGTTGAAACGCTACAGCCGCCAGCTCCTCCTCCCCGAGGTCGGAGCCGCCGGGCAGCGCAAGCTCCTGGACTCCAAGGTCCTCGTGGTGGGCGCCGGCGGGCTGGGAAGCCCCCTCGCCCTCTACCTCGCCGCGGCGGGGGTGGGGAAGCTCGGCCTGGTGGACTTCGACACCGTGGACGAGAGCAACCTCCAACGCCAGATCCTGTACACCACCCCGGACGTTGGCCGGGCGAAGCTCCAGGCGGCGGAGGACCACCTGAGGGCCCTCAACCCGGAGGTGGCCATCGTCCGGCACGACGGGCGGCTCACCAGCGCCAATGCGTTCGAGCTCCTCTCCGGTTACGACGTGGTGGTGGACGGGACCGACAACTTCCCCACCCGTTACTTGGTCAACGACGCCTCGGTCCTGCTTCGCAAACCGGTGGTCTACGGGTCCATCTACCGGTTCGAGGGCCAGGTGACGGTCTTCGACGCACGGACGGGGCCCTGCTACCGGTGCCTCTACCCCGAACCGCCCCCGGCCGGGCTCGTCCCCTCGTGCGCGGAGGGAGGCGTTCTGGGGGTGCTCCCCGGCATCATCGGCACCCTCCAGGCGCTGGAGACCCTCAAGATCCTCTTGGGGAAGGGGGAGACCCTCCTCGGTCGGCTGCTCCTCTTCGACGGCCTCACCAACTCCTTCCATGAGCTCAAGGTGCGCAAGAGCCCGGATTGCCCCATCTGCAGTCCCACCCCCACCCAGACGAAGCTCATCGACTACGAGGCCTTCTGCGGAGTGGGGGCACCCCCCTCGGGGCCGGAGATCACCGCGCAGGAGCTCAAAGGGCAGCTGGACGCCCGGGCGCCGGTCGTGCTGGTGGACGTGCGCGAACCGGGAGAGTTCGACCTGTATCACCTTCCCGGCTCCCGACTGATCCCCCGGGCCCAGTTGGCGGACCGGTTGGGAGAGCTTTCCACCGCCGATGACCTGGTCCTCGTCTGCAAAATGGGCGGAAGGAGCGCCCAGGCCTCCGAGTTCCTCCGGTCCATGGGGTTCGTCAAGGTCCGGAACCTCAAGGGGGGCCTCGACGCCTGGGCGGCCGACGTGGACCCCAGCATCCCCTCTTACTGACGGTTCTCGGAGGCCAGATTGTCCGGAAAGCTACCAGCGACTCAGGCGGGCGGCCACCGCTCCGCCCAGGAGGGGCATCCCCACGCGGGCCATGCCGGATGGTCCCGGGAGGACGCGATCGCCCGGCTGGAGAGCCCGGAACGCAGGCGAAGCCTCGATCCGGAGCGCTTTTGGGACCGGGTGGGCCTCTCCCCCGGGGCCACCGTACTGGAGGTGGGTGCGGGGACCGGGTACTTCGCCATCCCGGCGGCCCGCCGGGTCGGCCCGACCGGCCGGGTCTATGCCGTGGACATCTCGGCAGAGCTCATCGAACTGCTGGAGGAACGGAAAGTGAGCCAGAGGCTACCCACCCTCGTCCCGGTCCGGAGCACGCACGATCGGATCCCCCTGCCGGACGCGGTGGCCTCGCTCGTGCTGCTCGCGAACGTCCTACACGATGTCCCGGACCCCACGCTCACCGAGGCCCGGCGCCTGCTCGCACCGGAGGGACGGTTCGTGAACCTCGACTGGAAGAAGGAGGGCACGCCGCAGGGCCCCCCCCTGGAGATCCGTCTCACCCCGAGGGAGGCCGAGGCACGCCTCTCCGCCGTGGGGCTCTCCTTGAAGGATTCCTGGGAACCCGGCCCTCACCATTACGCGCAACTGTTCCTTTTGGGCGGATCGCCCTGAAACTGACCGTCCGGGTCCTGCGGACCGGATCCCCCTCGCCAATCCCATACGTTTATGAGCGGGAAGACGGGTCGACCTTCGATGGACCACCGGACGCCCAGGGGCAGGGGGCGTCAGGGTTTCCAACCCGTCCTCTGGAGGGGCCTCGCGGTTCTCCTTTGCCTCCTCTTGACGGTGGCGTTGATCCCTGGCCTCTCCTCGGCGGCCCCTGCGAAGGGCCCCCCACCCCAGCCGACGAACGGGCCGTTCTCCCAGACGGGGATCGTCCTGGGGAACCTCCCGAGCGTGGGCTCCACCCCCCTCGCGAACAACAACACGGTGACCCCTGGAAGCGTGGCCACGGTGAACTTCGGCACCCCCCTGTTCCTGTTCGTCAACTGGAGCTGCGTGGCCCCCACCTCCGTGAGCGAGGTCATCTTCCGGCTCTCCCTCTTCAACGTGGTCCTCTACACCGACACGGGCATCCTCTCGAGCAGTGCTGGACCGGTCCTGTGCCCCGCCGGGGCAGCGGGAGCCTGGAAGAGCAACGCCAGCCTGACCAACTACGACTACATCCTTTCCGGGACCTTCGACGGGTCCGTGACCGTGTACGACGGCGGAGGGAACGCCATCAGCAACACCACCTTCCACGTGAGGGTTCTGCCTCCCTTCTCCGGGCTCACCATCCTCACCGTCCCGCTCATCCTCTTGGGGATCTATGAGGCCTACGCCGTGGCCGCCGACCTGGTCCGGGCGCGACGATACTTGCGAAGTTCCACCCCCCCGGCCCCGGGAGGGACGGGATGACCGGGGAGGCTCCGCTCGCCCTGGGCCGGAACAGTGCGGCCTCAGGAGTGGTCCTCGGGCTGGTCCTGGCGCTGGTCCTATGGCTCCTGGGTTTCGTCACCCCCGGCCTGCTGCTACCCTACCTGATCCTCTTCGCCGTGCTCCTGGGGATCCTCTTCGGGCTCCCCGCGATGCTCCTGGAGCGGCGGATCCGCCACCGTTCCCGGTCCCCCACCCCAGGCGCTCCCCCGGTGGTCCCGACCCGGCCTCCTTCCTGGTCCCCTCAGCAGATCTTCGCGGTCTACGAGACCGCAAAGGAGAGCGATGTCTGGAAGGCGTTCTCCGAGCAAAAGGTGGACCCCCGACTCCTGCTGGGGTTCACCCGGGACACCCCGGGCGCGGTGAAGGCCTCCTACGGGCTCACGGACGCCACGCTCTACCGGGTCAGCCGTCTGGAGGGGGAGGGCGTCATCGCTCCCTCCGATGCCGACCGGCTGGGCTTCCTCTTGGAGCAGCACCTCGGGCAGGGGCCGGGCCGGGTGGCCATCCTCCCGGGGGTGGAGACCCTGCTGGAGTCCGGTAACCTCCGCAGCGTGCGGCGTCTTTTGGAACTCGGGAGGGAGAAGGCGATGGAGCACCAAGGCGCCTTCCTCGTCTCTTTGGACCCCAACTCCCTCTCCGCCGAGCAGAAGGCGGTCCTCGAAAGGGATGCCGTCCGGCTCGTGTACACCTAGGACCGGGCCTTTCTGCCGGGGAAAGCCTTACGAGGGCCGGGAAGGCTGAACTCCCGGGAGGCCCTTCCCGTGGGGAGCGAGAGACCCTTGGCCGTCCCGGAGGAGCCTCGGGCCCCTTTCGAAAGGCGCCCGCGCAGCCGGTGGATACGGGAGGTCTGGGAACGGTCCGCCCGGGACGGGGCACTCTACCTGAGCACCTCTGAGCGTCTGGTCCGGTGGGCCCAGGAGGAGGCCGCGCGCCTGGCCGGCGGAGCGGCCCGGACCGGGACGATCCTCACCGTGAAGGGGCTTCAGGAGCGCTTCCCCTCCCCCCGCCCGATCCTCCCTGAGCTCGAGAGCCGGCTGCTCCAGGCCCAGGTTGCCCGAAGGCTCGGGGACGGGGGAGGGGGGCTTCCCTCCAACGGCTACTTGGAGGAGCTCTACCAGGGGATCAAGGAACTGGAGGGACGGTGGCCTGGACCTCCCCCCGTGTTTCCCCCATCGATCGGGGAACTGGTCGAACGCTGGAAGGGGTTCCAACAGGAGTTGGACCGCAGGGGAGCCACCACCTCCGGGGCGGACCTCTGGGACCTGCCGGGCCGGCTGGCGAAGGCAGCCTTCTCTCCCGCCCTCGTCGTGCTCGACGGTTGGATCGCCCAGAGCCATGCCGAACGCGCGCTCCGCGGCTTCCTGCTCCAACGGGCGGCCCGGTCGGTGGATCTGGACGCCGGGGAAGGAGGAAACGCGACGGAAGGGCCCGGGTCCCCGCCCTTCCTCATCTCCCCGGCGACCCTCCGAGCCATCCAGCAGGACCCGTCGGAGGGGACGCGCAACTCCTTGGCGGACCCGGTCCGCCTGACCGCGTACCGGAACGAACAGGACGAGGTAGAGGGGCTTGCCCGCCGACTGAGGGAGTTGCTGGACGCAGACCCGAAGGCCTCGGTGATGGTGGCCCTGGCGGACCTGCCGAGGTATGCGGACCGGGTCCTCGAGGTCTTCCCCCGGTACGGGCTCCGCCCCCGGCTCGAGCTACGCCCGGAGCTCCGGAGCGACCGTTCCTCCCAGGTGCTGCGGGTCCTGCTGGCCGTCCTGGAGGAGGATTTCGACCTGCCGACGGTCCTCGAACTGCTGCAGACCCTGGACTCCCGGGGGAGGCTCACGGCGTATTTCGACCGACCGGTCGAGACGGTCCGGCGGGTGCTCTTCGCCACAGGGGCCCGGTCGGGACGGGAGGATTACACCCGGCTGGTCGAGAATGCCCCCGCCCGGCTGGGCCGGCTCCCCCGCCCCCTGCGCGAGGAGGACTTCACTGATGTGGCCAAGGGGTTCGGGGAGCTCTTCGCAGCGCTTCCCGAACCACGGCCCCAGCCTCTCCTCGACTTCCTGGAGCGTCTCGGGAGCGCCCGGATCGCCCTGGAAGGGCCGTCGTGGGATGCAGCCCACGGGGGAAACGACCCGGGGGACGTTCTCTCCCGGGCCCGGGAGCTCGGGGTCTCCCCGGCAACCGAGCCGTGGCCGGTCCGGGACCTCCGTGCCTTCGTGGACCTGCTCCTCTCGCTCGCCCGGGCCCCGGGAAGGCCCTTCCGGCTCGGGGTCCCGGTCAGCGGGCTGAGGGATGCCGCGATCCTCCCGGTGGATCACCTGCTCGTCGGCGGACTCCGCCGGGGGGCGTTCCCCTCGACGGGGCCCAGCCCGTTGATCCCGGCGGAGGCGCGCCGAGCCCTGGACCTCCCCCGGGAGATCAATCTCCTGACGCAGGAGCGGGAGGTCTTCCTCACTCTCCTGGGACAGGCCCGCCGCTCCCTGGACCTTTCCTACCCCCGTCGGGTGGCCCGAGAAGAGACCCTGCCCTCTCCCTTCCTCACCGAATTGACCTTTGCCACCGGCTTGGGGCCGAGCCCGCCGCCGGCAGTGCGCGGGCCGGCCGTCTACTCGTGGAAGGATGCCATCCTGCTCGGAGCAACGGCGGAGGACGGAGCCCCGCCCGAGACGGCGGGAGGACGGAAGAGAGTAACCCGGGGTGGCCTCCCCGAGGCGCTCTCGCGAGCTTCCCGGGGGCTTCGTGCGGAGAGCGCCCGACGGCACCGGCCCCGGGAGACCCCTTGGGACGGGCCCCTGGGGGAAAGGAGCGTCCAGGACCGGGTGGCGGGCTGGACGGCCCGGGGCCAGGTCAACGTCCACCAGATCCAGGACTACCTCGAGTGCCCTTTCCGCTTCTACCTCACCCATGTGCTCGCCCTCCCCACGGAGGAGCCCCTTGTCGAGGACTACGACCGACGCGCCGTCGGCACGATCCTCCACAAGGTGCTCGAGGAGATCCAACGGGGCGTCGTGGACTCCCACGGGCGTCTCCGGACGATCGAGCGTGCGGAGGTGGCCGGGCTTGCGGCCCAGGGGGCGCGCCAGATCGAGGAGGAGCTGCGCCGGGTCCGCCCGGTGACCCCGGGTCTCGAAGTGGTCCGTCAGCGCCTCCTTGGACCGCCAGGGCGCCCGGGGGACGGCGTGCTCTGGCAGGCCCTGGAGCTCCTGGCGGCGGACGCGGGGGAATATGCTCCCGCGTACGTGGAGCTCGCCTTCGGACCCCAACCCCGGGGGGCCGGAAGCGCTCCCGGATCCCCCTCGCTTCCGGCGTGGAGGATGGGATCGCGGTCCGGGGGGGACTGGTCCCTGGTCGGACGGGTGGACCGGGTGAGTTGGTACCAGGGGCGGGCGGGAAGGTTCCTGGTGGACGACTTCAAGACGGGCTGGTCGAAGCCGCCCGCCCGTCCGGGAAAGGGCGAGCTCCCTCCGCTCCAGCTTCCGCTCTACGCCGCGGCCCTGTCCGATCTCCTGCCCGAGGACCCGGTGGCTGGAAAGGTCGTCCCTGGAGGCTTGAGGTACCTCTGGCTCGGCCGCCCAGGGCGGGCCGCCGCGCTCTCCTTGACGTCCTCCCGGGGCGACCCGGAAAGGCAGGTGGGGGAGCTTGTCGCAGGGGCGCGGGCCCTTGCGGGAAGAGCGCTGTCGGGGATCGAGGAGGGGCGATTCCCGCTCAACGGGATGTTCGTCTCCCCCGGCGGGGAAGGGTGCCGGTTCGCGGACGGGTGTCCCTTCGCCTCGGGCTGCCGTTTCGACACGGAACGGTTGGCGGGGACGTTCCGGAGGGAAGGATGAGCCTGCCGGGCACCGCTTCCCCCGGGCTGGGGGACGAGATCGTCGTGGCCGGGGCCGGGACGGGGAAGACCCGGGCGCTGGTGGAGCGGGTCCTGCGGATCCTCCGCCTGGGGCGGGCCGACGGGAAGAACGGACGGGAGGCGGTGGGGTCTCTCCTGGTCATCACGTTCACCCGGGCCTCGGCCAACGAGCTTCAACGCCGGATCGAGCAGGCGGTCCGGCTCGAACGTCAAGGAGTCCCCGACGCGCCCGGCCGCGCCTACTGGAAGGAGGTGCTCGATGCCCTCCCAGCGGGAAGGATCGGGACCATCCACGGGGCCTGCGCCCGCCTCTTGCGCGAGCACCCCCAGCGCGCGCTCCGGCTGGGCGTTCCCCTCGGATTCGATATCCTCGAGGAAGCGGACTCCGCCACGCTCCGCGAGGAGAGCTGGGAGGCGACGCGACAGCGGCTCTTCCGTTCCGGGGGCATGGCCTGGGAGGCGTACCTGGAGCTCGCTTCCACCTACGGGCCGGACGCGGTCCGGGAACTGGTCCTCGGTCGAATGACACGGGGCTTCGAGCTCCGGACCGAGGACCTCCTCGACCAGGCCGACCGGGAGCTCCGGACCGGCAGGTCCCCGGATCCCGGACATCCCCGCCGGCTCCAGGCCCTGAGCCTTCTCGTGAGGGAGACCCAAGAGACCTTTCGGGAAGCCGAACGGGCCGGCTCGGTCCTCACCTTCGACGATCTGGAGGCCCAGACCCTCGCGCTCGTCCGGGAAGAGGAAACGGGACAACGGATCAGGGGAACCATCCACCACCTGCTGGTGGACGAGTTCCAGGACACTTCCCTGAGGCAGGTGGAGCTCATCCTCGCCCTGCGGGGACCGGAGCACCCCGGAGCCCGGACCCTCTTCGCGGTGGGGGACCCCCACCAGTCCATCTACGGGTTCCGGGGGGCGGTGGGCACCCTGCGCCAGGTGGAGCAACGGTTGCCCTCGGCGCGACGGACCACGTTGGCGGAGACGCACCGGTTCGCGGACCCGCTGCTCAGGACGGTGAACGCGGGGTTCATCGAGCTCTTCCGGAACGCGGAATTCCCCTACACGCCGGTGGAGGCGCCCGAAGTGACCTACCGCACCGAGGTTCAGTTCCTCTTCCTGCCGGAAGAGCACCGGGCGAGATCCGGGTCCCGCGCGGGAGCGCTTTCTCCAGGGGTGCCGGGGCCGGCGGTGGTGGACCCCACCCCGCTCGGCGTGCTCTTCCGTCCTTCCCCCGACGATGACCGGGAAGCGCGTTTCGTGGCGGACTGGATCGAAAAGCGGCTCCGGCAGGGAGGGATGGTCCCTCCCTGGCGGGCGGACGATGGAGAGGATCCGCATCCACTGGGACCGGGGGACGTGGCCATTCTCTTGTCGGCCCGGACCCACCAGGGACTCTTCCTCCGGGAGCTCAGGCGGCGAAAGATCCCGGCCGTTCCCGGACAGAGCCGGGGGTTCCTGAGGCGCCAAGAGGTGCTGGACGTCCTCAACCTCGTGTCCACGTTGGTGGCCCCGGAAGACACCGTCTCCCTCTACGCGCTGCTCCGATCGCCGTACTTCGCCTTCTCCGATCCCGAGATCGCCGACTGGTTCGCGGGGGTGCCCGCCGGAGCGTCGCTCCGGCTCGCTTTCGAGAACGCCGCCCGGGAGGAACCGGACGGGCCGGTGGCCGCTTCGTGGCACCTTCTGGAGGACCTGAGCGCCCGGACCGGCGATCTTCCCCCCGCCGCCCTGATCCGGGAGGCCCTGGACCGCCTCGGTGCCTGGGCCCCGCTGGCCGACGACGACCGGGGTGGTCTGGCCTTGGCCAACGTGGAGAAGCTCCTGGACCGTATCCGCGAGCTCACCCGGGAGGGGGTGTCCACCCTGGAGGGCATCCGCGGGAAGCTCACCGAGTGGATGCGCTCGGGAGAGGACGAGGGGGAGGCGGAGGTCGAGTTGGCCCGGGAGGCGGTGAACGTGCTGAGCGTGCATGGAGCCAAGGGTCTCCAGTTCCCGGTGGTCGTCCTGCCCCAGACCCACCGACAGTGGAAGGCGCTCTCTGACCGCCTGCTGGTCTCTCCCACGGGACGGGAGGTCGAATTCCGTTTGCCCACCGACCATCCGGACGCCCCCCTGCGCCCTCCCGGGGCCCGTAGCCCCTTGGAAGAGGAGCTCCACGCCGCCGAGCAGGCGGAGGCAGAGAGGCTGCTTTACGTGGGGATGACCCGGGCCATGACGCACCTGTTGGTGACCGGGGTGGGGGATCCCCGCGGGAGCGTGCGGATCCACCGGCTGGAGCGATGGCATCAGGCGCTCAGCCGGATGCTCCCGGCCGCGGGGATGCCGGGGGGCGGGTCCCTCTCCCCGGGAGCGGTTAGGACGGGCGCAACCCCGGGGATGTCCCCCCCTTCGCCCTCGATGGAGGGGCTGCCCGCTTCGAGGGACCCGCCTCTTGTCCGATGGGCGGGCCCCTCCCTGTGGATCCCCCCCGAGGTCTCCTGGACGGTCTCCGAGGTCGAGCTCTTCCACCGTTGCCCCCGGGCGTTCGTCCTCCTCCAGGAAGGCTTCCGGGCGGGACGCCTCCCGGGCGGGAAGGAGCCCCGGGAAGGCCGGGAAGGCACAGGAGCCCCGGAAAGGACGGCCCGGGAGCAGGGCATCCGTTTCCATGAACGGATCCATCGGGCCGGGAAGCCACCCTTGCCCGGCGGGGACGCGGGCGATCCGGTCGAGGACTGGGTGAGGCTCACCCGCTCGGTGGAGGACCGGTTCCCGGGGCCGGTGATCCGCGAGGAGGAGGTCACGGTGGTGACGGAGCATGGGTCGGTCCACGGCCGGTGGGATGCGTACTTCCCTTCCCTGCAGCCTCCCCGACTGGTGGACTACAAGACCGGGGACGTCCCCGCCGAGATCGGGGAGGCCCGGGAGCGCTTCGGTTTCCAGCTCTCCTGCTACGCTCTCGCGCTGCCGGCCCCGATCGAGGTGGGGGTGTTCCACCCCCCGGATGGGAGAGGACACTTCTGGATGCTCACCAACGAGGAGCTTACGCGGTTCCGGCAGGAACTCTCTCAGACGCTGGAGAGGATGCGGAGCACACTGCGCGCCCAGGATCTCCCACCGGAGTGCCCGGACCCGTACTGCGACTGCCGGACCCTGCCGAGATCCTCCGCGGAGTCGTGAACCGGGTCGTGGGCGGCTCCGGCCCTCGCCGGTCCCCTCCTGCCCGGGGCCCTAGGAGACCCCCAACCCCCGGTCCGTCAGACGGAACTCGGCCATCCCTCCCTCCGGCAAGGAGCGATGCTTCAGAAGGACGGCCCGGCGCCACCCGTCCTGGCCCCGGTCCAAGCGGATCAGGGTCTTCGAGGCGTGCTGGAGGAAGGACCCCCCGATGGGCTCGAGATCCCGGGTCTCGGGGTTCCGGAAGACCTGGTTCGTGAAGACCACGGGAACCTGGAGCTCCACCGCGGTGTGGAGCAGGTCGGCCATCTGCTGGGTCAGGGACTGGCGGGAGAGCCCCTCCTGCTCCATCCCAAGGTCCAGGCGATAAAGGAGGGTCGCCGAATCGAGGACGAGCAGCCCCACCTGCCGGTCGCGCTGGGAGGCCAGCGCGCAGGCGCGCTCCACGGAGCGTTCCTGCTCCTCGAGGGTCCGGGGGGTGGTCACCAGGAGGCGGCGGAGGACCGCGGAAAGGGTGGTCCCTCTTCCCCGGGCCATCTGGTCGAGCCGGGCCAGAGAGAGCCCCTCGGTGTCGAGGTAGATGGTCCAGCGGCCCTCCAGCGCGGCTTCCACGCTGAGTGCCAGGCAGAGGTTGGTCTTCCCCGACCCTCCCTCCCCGTAGAGTTGGGTCAACGAACCGGCCTCGATGCCCCCGTCGAGGAGGGCATCCAAGGTCTCCACCCCAAAGGGAAGCCGGCGTCCGTTCATGCCCGCCTCTCCTGGGAAGGGGGGAGGGGTCAAAGCCTGTCCCCCCGCCCCGGGAGTCCGCCCCATGGTGCCCCGGGGCACGTCCGTGAGGGCACTCGCCGACGTGCCACCCTCTCTTCCCGCCCGTTCCACGGAGGGGCAGGTCTGACCCCGGTATGGTCCTGGGTGATCCGCTGCAGGGACCCCGAGAGCACCCGCATGACCGGGAACGAGAGGGTGACCCCGGTGGCCAGGACCCCAGCCCCTCCACCCCCGGCTGCTGCAGCGCCGGGAACCTGCCTGCGAAGGGGAGGCCGTTCCCCAGTGCGAGCTGTCCCGAGGCTCCCGCGAGGGGGCTCTGAACCGCGAAAGGGATGAGGAGGATCCCGCGCCTGGGCGCGCCGGCGGCCGCACGGACGACCCGTCACCGGCGAAGTCCACCCTTCCCAGCCGGGCGGGTTCCCAGATCCAGCGGCGGAACTGGAAGACAGGCCCTCAGCGGGCCTTGAGGACCTTCTTGACGTTCGGGTGCTCCTTGTAGAACACCTTGCCCCCGCAGTTGTCGCAGCGGACCCCAAAGACACCGGCATCGGAGGGCAAGGGCTCGTGGCAGCGGATGCAGCGGAACATGACCCTCCGTTCTATCCTTTTCCGGGCTTAACCCTTGCCTAGTCCGAGCGGGGTCTCAGCCCGCCTTGGAAGCGCCGGGCCGCTCGGCGGCCGCCCGGGCCTTCCCCTCGGCAGGCGGCGTCTCCTTCCCGATCTCCTCGCTCCTGAAGAGCGCGGGGGCGGGGTGGAAGACATAAGCGTCCGAGGCGAAGGAGGTGTGGCAGCGGTGGCACTCGTAGATCCCGCTTCCCGAGCGCCGCAGCGTCACCGTGGAGCACTTCGGGCACGCGTAGGACTGGTCCCGGGCCCGGTCGATCTCCAGCACCCGCCGACGGACCCGGATCCCGTAGCGGGGACCCATCCAGCCCGTGCGCCCCACCTTCTTCGTTCGCTTGGACATGGGGCTCAACCCTCCCGGATGAGGGCCCGAAGCCGGTCGCCGTGGGCCTGCGCCCGCTCCGCCAGGCTCACCACGTCCTGGGGAGAGAAGGCTCCCACCTTGCCCTTCTGCATGGCGCACACGTTCCCTTCCTCGTCCGTGGCGATGGTCAGCCGGCCCTGGCAGGCCGCCTCTTCCTCGCTGGTGGGATCGACCAAAAGGCTTTCCCCCAGCCGAACGAAGGTGGTCTCGATGGGGACGTGCTTCACCGTGAGCGGGGCATCCTCCCCAACGCCGAAGCGCTTCGCCGGGAGCACCGCCGCGCTCAGCGCGGAGGAGGCCGCCAGCAGCGCGGCGTCGATGAGGTTCCCCAGATCGTCCAGGATGTGGATGTCGACGTAGCAGATCCAGCATTTCTCGCCCGGGACCACCGAGAGGCCCGCGAGGTCCACCGCTTCGGCCGCCCGGATGGCCCGGTCCACGACGCGCGAGACCTCGATGCTCTGCAGGCTCGGCGGGCCGGGCTCGTAGGCCGGGGAGGAGAGAGGGACCAGCTCGGCGTTGGTGGTGAGCACCCCCGCGTTGGGGGTGTCGCCGAAGGGGCTGCCCATCTCCAGCTTGACGCCGCAGAGGACCTTGGTGCCCCCCAGGTCCACCAGCGCGCTCCCGTCCGCGCTCGTGACGAATCCCTTGGTGATCTTCACCGGCCGCAACTCGTCCATCCCCCGTCCGTCCAGGCGCTTCCCCCCCTTGGCGAGCTCCAGCAGGTGGGTGGCCAGGATCTCGGCGCTGACCTCGTCGGTCATGCTTCCACCCCCGCGGAAGGGACACTCTCCAGGCTGTAGCGGGTGCGCAGGGCCTCCTTCTGGACCTGGTAGATCTGAAGGCAGCCCCGTACCCCGAGGTCCAGGGCCTGGGCAAGCTCCTCCCGGGTCATGTGGCCCTCCATCTGCAGGAGGACGAGCCGCCCGCTCCGGGGGACCAGGGCCATGGGGAGGTCCGCCTCCCCGTAGTTGTCCTCTTCCTTCTTCAAGTCCAGGGCGATCTTGCCGGCCACCTTCCCCACCGCCACCGCAGGGATGAGGTCCACCATGGGGATGCCGGCATCGGCTAAGGCCACGCTCGCGGCCACCACGCCGGCACACCGGGTGCCCGCGTTCGCCTGGAGCACCTCGATGTAGATGTCGATGGAGGTCCGGGGGTACTCCTCCACGAAGAGCACGGACTCGAACGCCTCGCTGATCACCTTGCTGATCTCCTGGCTGCGCCGGTCGAGCCCGGGGCGCTTGCGTTCGTCCACGGAGAAGGAGGCCATGTTGTACCGGCACTGCACCACGGCCTTGGTGGTCTGCTGCAGGTGCCGGGGGTGGACCTCCCGGGGTCCGTAGACCGCGGCCATGACCTTGTTCTCGCCCCACTCCACCAGGGCCGATCCGTCGGCCCGGCGGAGCACTCCGGCCTCGATCTTCAGCGGCCGGAGGTCCTCGAGACCCCGTCCGTCGATCCGCTTCCCATTGGAATCCAGCAACTGCGGGATCTCCTTGGCGCCTACGCTTCCCACTTTCCTCACTCCTTCTCTTCTTCCGCTTGGTCCTGGAAAGAAGCGTCCGAACCCCGGCCCCCGGAGCCCTGGGCAGCGAGGAGGGCCTTCACCCGGTCGGTGAGACCCCGGCGTTGCCCCTCCTCATCGATGAGCTGCAGGACCTCCCGGACCTTCCGGATCTGCTCCGGACCGCCTTCGATCCAGACGCGCCCGTTCTGGCCCACCACGAGCCGGGCGCCGGTGGAGCCCTGGATGAGCTGGATCATGCTCCCGCTCTTCCCGATCACCCGGGGGACCTTGGAAGGGGAGATCTCCACCAGGAACCCGCCATCGAGCTTGCCCAGGTTCGGCCCGCTCATGCTGACCCCCACCCGACGGTTCTCGTCGAGCCCTTCCACCCGGACCAGCACGGTCTCCCCCGGCCGGAGGTACTCCACGGTCTCGCCGTAGTCCAGTTGCCAGGGGACCCCGCTCACGTGCAGAGGGGTGAAGTGGGGCGCCCGGATGTCCAAGAGCCAGTAGGTGGGGCCGACCGCCTGGACCACCCCGAGGACTAAGTCGTCCTTCTGCGGGATGTAGCGTCCCGCCAGGGGGATCACCCGGGCGAAAGGGGGCCGGGCGCTCAACAGCCCCATCACGGAGGCGTAAAGACGGCCATCCTCCCGGTACGTTCCGAACCCCGGCCTCAAGCCGCTGACCTTGAGCTCCTCACCGGGAAGAACCAAGACCCGCTCGCCCGTCGCCTCGGGAGCGCCCCCGCCGCCGAGCCGCCGTTCGTGGCCCTCCCGGGGACCGAAGAAGCGCCGTCCACCCCCCCGGTCATCCCGGGGCGGGCCGCGCCCACCGGGCCGCCCCCGGTCACGGTGACGGGAATCCTCCCCTCCTCCCCGGCGGCCGGGACCCGGATGGTCCCTCCTGCCACGGTCCCTGCCGTGGCCTCCCTCTCTCCTGCGGCCGGATCGTTCGGACGTGGAGGAAGGAGACGACTGGTCTCCCATTGGCTGATCGTTCTCGGTACGGGACGCGGCGAGCCGGTCCGGCTTATTTAACCATGCCGGTCTCGGCCGCGCCCTTCGTCCGCGCATTCAGCCGTTCGGCGAGGTCCTGCTGGACCCCGCCCGGGATCTCCACCACGCATCCGTACGAGCCGTCGGGTCCCCACTCCTCGGAGAGCAAACGGCCAGCGGACTTGATCTCGCCGATCACCCGTGGGTAGTACTGCGCCGGCACGCGGATGCGGAACTTCACCCGCTCCAGCCGGATCGGCAGGAGCGGCCGGAGCCGCTGGAGGAGCTCCTCCACCTGCGGCTCCATGGGACGGAAGGGGTCCACGTGGAACTTCACCTCCTCCATCGCCGCTTCGATGCGCGCCGGAGGGTGGGGAGCATTCGTCTGGGGGTTGATGGCGTTGCGCGCCACGTAGTCCACCAGCTGCCGGCGCTTCGTCTCCGCCAACGCACGGCGTTGCTCGGTGGTGACCTGCACCTCCCCCTTCTGGATGATCTCCCGGGCGATGGCGTAGACGTCCCGGGTGTGGAACTGCTTCTCCAAGAACTCGTCCGAGATCTTGTCCCCCTTGCGAGCGTCCTTGTAGATGTGGTCCTGGGCGAGCCGGTCCCGGAGGTCCACCTCCTTGCCGTCCTTCAGCGCCTGCACGGCGGTGGGGTCCACCAGGACCTCGTAATGGTTCCCGGCGTGCACCAAGCGGGCGACCACCGCATCCTCTACGCGCACCATGGTTCGGGTCGCCGTGGCCTTCGGGGACGAGGTCCTCTCCCCTCGGGGACCTTTCAGCTCTTCGCCGGGCGTTCCTTGGGGGCGAGCTTGCTCACGGCGCGCTGGACCTGGTCCGGGCCCATCCGCTGGAAACCGCGCTCCTTGGCCACCACGCAGATCTCCACGCTGGCCAGGTTGCTGGGGTCCTCCATGGATTGCTGGAGGCCCTCCAGCGCCAGGGCGACGGCCTGGTCCTGCTCCATTCCGGGTTGGAACTTCTGCTCGAACAATTCCATCACCGGGGCACGGTTCCCGCCGATGGACGAGGCTTTGAAGGAGGTCAACGAGCCGGAGGGGTCGGTCTCGAACAGATGCACGCCGGTGTCGTCAAAACCGCCGATCAACAGGGCCGTGCCGAACGGTCGGACGCCCCCGAACTGGGTGTACTGCTGCTTGTAGTCGCAGATCCGCCGCACCAGGACCTCGAGGCTGATGGGCTCGCTGTAGGTGACCCGGTTGATCTGGGACTGCAATCGCGCGAAGTCCACCAGGACCCGGGCATCCGCCACCAGGCCCGCCGTGGCGGCCCCGATGTGCCCATCGATCTGGTGGATCTTCTCCACGCTGGAAGGTTCCGCGAGCTTCGGGTTCGCGATGCGGCGGTCGGCCACCAGGACCACGCCGTCCTTGAAGACCACCCCGGCGGTGGCCGTGCCCCGGCGGACCGATTCGCGGGCGTACTCCACTTGGAAGAGGCGTCCGTCGGGAGAGAAGACCGTGATCGCGCGATCGTAGGCCATCTGGCCGGGCTGCATCTCCATGGATAATTCCCCTGGACTTCGAGGCGGACTACGCCCCCACTTATAAGGATAGTCGGAACCGGGAGCCTCCCGGCGCGTCACTCTCCCCGGGGCAAGCGCCGCCGTTGAGCGGGGAAGCCTTTTTCCCTCCGTCGAGGGCTCGCCCCGGCCCAAGGAGCCCCGTGACCCGGTCCCCCGTTCCCCCCGCCCACCGCCTCGCTCGCTCCCCCTCGGCCTACTTGCGCTCCGCGGCCGAGCAGGAGATCGGTTGGTATCCCTGGGGGGAGGACGCCTTCCGGTCGGCCCGGGAGACCGGACGGCCGATCCTGCTCGACATCGGGGCGGCCTGGTGCCATTGGTGCCACGTGATGGACGAGGGGACCTACTCCGACCCTGAAGTGTCGGCGCTGGTGAACCAACTGTTCGTGCCGGTGAAGGTGGACCGGGACGAGAACCCCGAGGTGGACCGACGCTACCAGCTCCAGGTGAACGCGCTCACCGGGCAGGGGGGATGGCCGCTGACCGCGTTCCTGACCCCCCAGGGGGAGGTCTTCCTGGGGGGCACGTACTTCCCCCCGGAAGATCAGGGAGGACGGCCCGGCTTCCGACGCGTGCTCCGGGAGGTGGCACGGCTCTGGCGGGAGGAGCGCGACGCCCTCAAGGGGCAGGCGAGAGCGATCCAAGAGGGATTGAAGGGGATGGCGGCCCCCCGGGAACCACCGGCCGGGCACGATTTCGTCCACGAGGTGGCGCAGGCGCTCCAGGAACACTTCGACCCCACGCACGGGGGATTCGGTGGGGCCCCGAAGTTCCCGCATCCGATGGCCTCCTCGTTCCAGCTCTACCTGACCCACCAGACCGGCGATCCTGCCCCGGCGGAGATGGCACGTCTCACCCTCACCCGCATGGCCGAGGGCGGGCTGTACGACCAGCTGGGCGGGGGTTTCCACCGCTACTCCGTCGACGAGGGTTGGCACATCCCCCACTTCGAGAAGATGGCCGTGGACAACGGACACCTGCTCGGGGCGTACCGGGAAGGCTTCGAGGCCCTCGGGGAGCCCCGGTTCCGTGAGGCGATGGAGGGGATCTCCACGTGGGTCCTCTCCGTGCTCGACCAGGCCCCCCGGGGCGGGTTCGGCGCCAGCCAGGACGCGGACAACGCCCCGGGGGACGACGGGAGCTACTTCACCTGGTCCCGCAGCGAGCTCAAGCACTTGCTCAGCCCGGACGAGCTCAAGGCGATCAGCTGGCGCTACGGGATCGGCTCCGAAGGACGGATGCCCCACGACCCGGAGCGCAACGTGCTCTACCGCCTCCTGCCCCTGACGGAGCTCGCCGCCACCCTGGGACGCAAGCCGGAAGAGGCCCAGGACCTGCTCTTAAAGGCGGAGGCGAAGATGCGGAGGGCGCGGGAGGGACGCCCCACCCCGGCAGTGGACCCGGCCCTCTACGCGTCCCTCAACGGGATCCTCGCCGGCAATCTCGCCCTCGCGGGCCGCCTGACCGGCCAAAAGATGCTGCTGGAGCGGGCCCGGGCCGCGGTGGACCGGTTCCTGGACGAGGCATACGAACCCTCCCGCGGGGTCGCCCACCAGCTCACCCCCGACGGGCCCCGGATCTGGGGACTCCTGGAGGACCAGGTGAGCTTCGCCGGGGGGCTCCTGAAGGTGGCAGAGGCGACGCAGGAGGACCGCTACCTCAGAACGGCCCGGAAGATCCTGGAGCTCGCTCAGGAGTCCTACCTTTCCCCGACGGACGGATTGTTGCGGGACCTCGCCCCCTCCCTCTACGACGGCCCGAAGGTGGGGAACTGGGAACTTCCCAATGTCCCCCTGGAGGACACCCCGCACCTCTCCCCCAACGCCGCCGCGGCCCTGGCGTGGGAGCATCTGGAGGCCCTCACCTCTGATCCCCTGGTGAGGGACCGTTACCTGCCTCTGGTCGCTTCCCTGAGCCGTCGCCTGGCCCATCATGGCCTCTTCGCCGCCGGGAGCGCCCTGGCCGCAGGGATCGCCCGGACGGAGCCGGTCCACGTGCTCATCCAGGGTCCCAAGGGGACCGGCAGCCCGCTTCTCCAGGCGGCCCTCACCACCTTCCACCCGAGGAAGGTGGTCCTGCGGGCCCCCCTCGACGGGGCGTTCGCCCTCCCGTCGGGGGCCGCGGGAGAGATCCAGGGCTCTGGCGAGCCCCGCGCCCTCGTCTGCGCCGGGACCTCGTGCCTCCCCCCGATCCTCGAGGCGAACCGGCTCCGGGAGGCGCTCCGAGCTTCCCCCACGGGGCCTTCCCGTGACCGAACGGTATAGTATCCCGCCGCCCTCCACTTTCCTCCATGGCGGTGAAGGCCGCTCCCGGCCCGTGGACCTGGCCTCGCGGCCGCCGTCCAAGGTACCTCCTGGCCTTCGGGATCGCGCTTCTCGCGGTCGTGTTGCTCCTCGGGCCCGCTGCGGCCCCCCGCCTCTCCAGCGGCCCGGGAACCGCAGGTCCCTCCGGGTCGGGGACCTTTGCGGCGGCAGTCCCGGGTAGTCTCACGGTGGTGTGGAGCCAGGGCCCCGGCAGTGGCATCCCGGTAGCGAACGCCAGCGCCGCCCTCTACGAAGGGAGCCCTCAATTCCCCCTCGTCTTCGGGGGGAATTCGAGTTGCGGGCTCTTCTGCAACGAGACCCTGGGGTTCTTCAACGCCTTCGGGACCCAGGCCTGGTACGACATCTCCACCATCCACAGTCCGCCTCCCCGGGCGGACGCAACCCTCGCGTGGGACCCGATCCTCGGGGCCTTGGTGCTCTTCGGAGGATTGGGGCCCCACGGGCCGCTGAACGACACCTGGGCCTACGTCCGTACCTCCGGTTGGACCGAGCTCTTCCCCCGGTCCTCCCCCCCTCCCCTCTCCGGTTCCGCGCTGGCCTACGATCCGGCGCTCGGGGAACTCCTGCTCTTCGGAGGAGAGGGAACGGCAGGCCCGTCAGGGGAGACCTGGGTCTTCAACGGGACGACCTGGACCCTGCTTTCCCTGAGCCCTTCCCCCTCCCCCCGCTCGGGGGCGGATCTGAGCTACGATGCCCAGACCGGCCGCCTGGTCCTCTTCGGAGGAGAAGGCTCCCAGGGCTTCTACAACGACACGTGGACCTTCCGCTCTGGAGCCTGGCGGGCCTTGTCTCCCTCCAGCGCGCCCTCCCCCCGGTCCGGTGCGGCCGAGGTGAGCACGGGGAACGGCCGTCCCCTGGTCTTTGGAGGGGTCGGACGCACGGGGCCCCTGAATGATTCGTTCCTGTGGACCAACGGGACGTGGGTCCCCGTGGGATATGCCTCCGGTGTGGGCCCCCCGCCCCTGGTCTCGGGCGCGCTCCTGCCCGACCCTTCCCTCGGGAACGACTTCTACACCTTCTTGGGAGGGTACGCCGCACCCGGGGGGGTGACGGAGCAGGGCTGGACGCTCTACGTTCCCTTCGGCGGGGCCCCCAACGGGACCGCGCCACTCACCACCCACTTGACCGCCAGCGTGAGCAGCGGCACCGCGCCCCTCACGGTGACGTTCCAGGCCGCCGTTGCCGGAGGGGAAGGTCCGTTCCTGTACTCCTGGAGCTTCGGGGACGGGCCCTCGTCCAGTGGCTCACCGGTGGAGGTCCACACGTTCGCGCAGGCCGGGACCTACGTGGTCTTCGTTAACGTCACCGACGCGGTGGGGGAGGTCTCCGACGCCAACCTCACCATCCACGCACAGCCGCCGGCCCCGGTCTCCCCCTTCACCTTCCTGGGGGGGCCGCCGGTGTGGGCGCTCCTGGCCGTGGTGGGCGGGGTGGCCCTTTGGGGCGGCGCCGGGGCCTTCTCCAGCGCCCTCGTCACCCGGCGGATCCGGGCTGGCGTGGGTCACCCTCTCTCTCGGACGCGCCAGACCGCCGTCCTGGTGGGAACGGCCCTCCGGACCGGGGAATGGGGAGGACTACTGCCGGGGCTCCTCCCCACCTGGCTCCCCGGCTGGCAGACCCGGCACCAGAAGCGAGCGGCGAACCCGTTCCTCCTCTGGCTCGGACGCCGGCTCTTGCTCGCGATCCCCCAGGTCCTTCTCGGCACGACCTTGCTCTACGTCCTCTCCGTGGTGGTGCCCACCCTCACCGGGAGCACCGCGTCGGGAACGGGATTCCTCCCCGGCTGGGTGACCTTCAACACTCAGCTGTTCACCGGCCAGTGGGGATTCGTTTACCGCTTGGAGCCGAACGGGAGCCTCATCTCCCAAGCCCCCGTGATCACCCTTCTAGAGTTCTACCTGCCGGATACGCTGGAACTCGCCGCCATCTCGTTGGCGGTCGCCACCCTGGTCTCCTACCCCCTGGGCCTTCTCGCGGGTTGGCGACAAGGACGAGAGGCGGACCACGCCGCCCGGACCCTCGCTGCCTTCGGAGGGTACTTCCCCCTGGTCGCCCTGGTCTTGGTTTTGACCTTCGTCTTCTACAGTCCCTTCAACCAGGCCTTTGGTGACTCCCCCTTTGGTACCCTGCCCTCCGGGACCTGGTTCTCGATCCACGGAGGAGGCTTTCCCTCCTGGATCGGCTACTTCGGCCAGACCCTCCCGACCGGCTTCCCCCTGATGGACGGGGCCCTGGCCGGTGCCTGGCCGGCCGAGGAGGTGATCCTCGCCAAGACGCTCTTCCAGTCGTTCGTCATCGGGATCGCCTACTCCGCCCTCTTCCTCCGGTTCGCTCGTCTGGGGGCCGCGAGCCACCGGCAGAACTTCCACCTGGTGGCCTCCCGCTCCCGCGGGGTGCCAGAACGGCGCCTTCTCTGGCACGACACCTCTCGCCTGGTCCTGCCCGTCTACGTATACACGTTCGGGAACACCTTCGCCATCTTCCTCGTCATCCAGACCCTGGCGGAGTGGTTCTTCAACGACACCGGATTCGGCGCGTTCCTCGTCCAAGGGATCCTGGGGCAGGCCTACTCCGTGAACGCGCCCCCGCTGGTGGCCGTGCTCGCCTTCCTCTTCCTTCTGGTCATCCTCGCCGTGAACATCGCAGCGGATGCCCTGAGCCGGCGTCTGGACCCCCGGGTCGCCGAGCCGTCCCGGGGAGGAGGACGCTGAGTGGCCCCGGGACCGAAGAGCCCGACGGGCGGGGCCTCCGTGCCGGGCGACGAGGAGACCGGCACCGGCGACCGGAAGGGACGGGCGAGATTCGCCGGGCTGGCCCGGACCCCGTCCTTGATCGCGGGGATCGTGCTCCTGGGCATCTACGCCGGGGTGGGGGCGCTCTCCCCTCTCCTCTATCCGGGGAACCCCGCCGTCCTGCCCATCCACGTGGGCACCGGTTTCGCCTGTCCGACGATCAGCGGCCCGACCTTCAGCCTCTGGCCGCTCCAGGGAGGTGCCTTCCCGTTGGGAGAGACCGGCGGCCTGGGGTTCAACGTGCTCCAGGGCCTCGTGAAGGGCACCCCGTACGACCTCCTGCTGCTCACCGAGATCATCGTCCCGGCCGTGTTGGTCGGGCTGCTCGTGGGCACCCTTGCCGGCCTGCGAGGAGGGATCCTCGACGATGTGCTCATGGCCCTGACCGACTCCTTCCTCGCCGTCCCGGAGTTCGTGGTGGTGGCGCTGGCCAGCATCTACGTCCTCGACGTGGTGAACCCTGCAGACCGGCTCTGGGTCTTCGGCCTCCTGGTCCTCTCCGTGGTCTGGGCGCCGTACGCCCGCGTGGTCCGGGCCCGGGCCCGGACCGTCGCCCAGTTGCCCTTCGTGGAGGCGGCCCGGGCCTCGGGCGCCTCCGGCTCCCGGTTGATGATCCGGCACGTGCTGCCCAACAGCGTCTATCCGGTCTTTGCCCAGGTCCCCACCACGCTCGCCTCCGTGCTGACCATCCTGGGAGGGCTGCAGTACGCGTACACCCTCATCAATCCCGCCCTCTGCCACGGCCTGGTGGCACCCCCCCTCGCTCCCCCGCCCCTTCCCTTCCTCCCTTCCTTCAACTTTCCCGAATGGACCTGGGTCCTCGCCAATGGGGCCACCGCCTGGACCCCGCTCGCCTCCGCGAACCCGTGGTGGGGGGTGGTCTTTCCTGCCCTCTGGATCCTGGTCTTTGGCCTGGGGGTCATCCTGACCTGTGATGGCCTCAACCGGCTCCTCTCGGTGGAAAGCCAGGACTGAGCGGCCCCGCCCGGTCTACGCCCTCACCGTTCTCCACGGCGGCCGGAGGGTCCCCACGTCAGCTCTCCCACGTCGGTCCCATCGAGGAGGAAGGCCCGGGACCTCCCGCGTAGGAGAAAGCGACGGACCATGAACCGGTGCCCCCGGGCCGGGGCGAAACGGTTCAGGGCCTCGTTGGCACACAGGGGATTGAACGCCGGCAGGACCAGCACCTCCCGGGCCCGGGGCAACGGATGACGACGCGGCCGGGCGAGCTCGGTCCGGGAGTTCGGAGGGAGAAGCGTCCGCACCCAGCAGCGCTCCTTCCCCGACCCTCCCGCTTCCCGGGGGAGGGCGAGCCGGTACCCGGGGTGCAGGTGGCCCATCACCAGCGCCCGTGCCCCCCGAAGGAGCCGGTCCGATGGCCACGCATGACCGTGGAAGTATCCCACCCCGCGCCGGAGGAGCCCTTCGGCCCCACGGACCCGGATCCCGCTCGGCAGGCGGTCCTCCAGGCCCGCATCATGGTTGCCGAGGACCACCTCCACGTCGAGACCGGCTCCGGTGAGCTGCAGGAAGAAGCCTTCGAGCTCGGCCCGGAGCCACCAGGGGACCCGGCCGATGGGGTCCTTCACATCCCCGAGGAGCAGGAGCCGGTGCGCGCGCTCCCGTCGGGCCACGGTCACGAGGCGTTCCGCGAGCCCTTCCCCCGTCGCCACATATGGCCGGGGAGCCCTCGGCTCCCAACTCCCCAGCCCCACGTGGATGTCGGCAGCCACCAGGACGGGAGGATCCTCCTGCACCCGGAGCACCGGCTCACCGGGGACCGGTCTCAACGGCGGCGGGACCGGGAGTCCGACCATGTCCCACCGCTTACCGGCAGCGGATGGAGCCCTTGAGCCCTTGCCCTCCGTCCGAGCCTATTTCTCCCGGGAGCCCCTACCGGTCCCCAGTGCCGGATACCGAGTCCCACGCCGTCGCGCTCGAGCACCTGGTCATGGCCCTGGACCGGACGCTCACCACCCTCGACCCGGGGCGGGGTGCCCAGCGCATGGCCGCCGATGTCCGCCAGGCGATCACCGAGGCGCTCGGCTCCCTCTCCTCCGCCCGGCGCGCCTTGAGCCTCCGGGGCAACTCCCCCTCCGCCCCGGAACGGGAGGGGTTTCTCAAGGATCTCGACGGGCTCTCCACCTGGCTCCGATCGTACGTGGGGACCCTCGCGGAGGTCCCGGGCACCGAGCGGTTCTCCGTGGAAGTCCCGTATCTGAAGATCAAGGGGCTCCGGGACCAGGCCCTCGAGCAGCGCCTGCATTGGGCCCCTCCGGCCCGGCCGCCGGCGCCGCCGTCCCCCCCCTCGATGCACGCCCCGGTCCGACCGACCCCCCGCGGCGGTCCGGCGCCAGCGGCCCGGCCCGGCGCCTCCGGCCGGAAACGCAAGGGTCGGTAAACTCCGGTGAACGGTCCGGCTCCGCTCCCGGGCCCATATATATACGCCAGGGGTAGGAGAGAACGAGCTCATGCCCCCTTTCACCGACCGGGAATCCGGGCTCCGGGGGGTCACGCGCCTTCTGGAGCGCGCAGGCTTCTACCTCTTCGATCTGCATCACGTGAGGCCCACGCCCTTCGACCTCATCGCCCGGAGGGACTCGACGCTCCTGCTCATCAAGGTCCTCAAGAACGTGGATGCCCTCGATCCGCAGGACGCCACGCTGCTGCGCACCCTGGCGGAGGCCCTGGGGGCCGTCCCCCTCGTGGTCGGACGGGCCACGGGGGCCCGGGCGCTCCAGGACAGCGTGCTCTACAGCCGTCACGGCGTGCCGATCCTCTCTCTCGCCGGGTTGGAGGAGTACCTGCTCCGGGGCGTCCCCCCGTTCCTCTTCTCGAGCCCGGGAGGCAAGTTCGTACGGATCGATGGCCGGGCCCTCCGCCGGGCGCGGGAGGCCCGGTCCCTCTCCCTGGGGGCCGCCGCCGATATTGCCGGGGTCTCCCGCCGGACCATCCAGCTCTACGAGCAGGGCGGGGGGGCGGACGCCGAGGTGGTGGCCCGGCTGGAGGCTTTCCTCCAGGTGCCGCTGGCCGCTGCGCTGGACCCGTTCGAAGAGGGCACGGCCCTCCTCTACCGGGACTCCAACGAAGACCCGGACCCGGATCGGCCCCCCAGCACCTCCGTCCCCGCGCAGGTGGTCTCCGACCTGGACGAGAACGGTTGGGACGTCACCCTCACCATCCGGACCCCCTTCGATGCGCTGGCCCGGGAGGAGCGGGCGCAACGCCAGGACGTCCTGGTGATGGGGGTCGGCCCCATCGAGTCCACCCCGCGCCGGAGCCTCCTGCTCTGGCAGATCTCCCGGGTGGCCGAGGGGATCTCGGTGTTCCTGGTGCCGGACCGGAGGACCCGGACCGACGTGGAGGGAGTTCCCCTGGTGACCTATCAGGAGCTGCGCCGCCACGCCGACCCCCAGGAGCTACGGGAGCTCCTGCGGGAGCGACGCCGGGTCCCGTGAAGCACCGGATGGGCACCGACCCGCCAACGCTCCTCGTGGGGGCGGTGCGAGGGTTGGAGAGCGAGACCGCCGCGCTCCGGCCCGTTCTGGAGGCTTTCGCTCCGCAGGAGATCGCGCTGAGCCTCTCCGAGGAGGAGTTGGCGAGCCTGCGCCGGTACTTTCCCCCGGATGGACCGGAACCGTTGGTCCCGCTCTCCCCGTCGGAGATGGGGTACGCCCGGGGGCTCTGCCGCTTCGGTGAGGTCCGCGTCCCGTCGCCCTCGTTCCTCCTCGCCCTCACCTGGGCCGACGAGCGCCGCCTACCGGTCCGGGCGCTCGATCCGGGAGACGAGCACTACTCCGAGCTCTACGTGAAGAACATCGGCTACTTCGATCTCCTGCGGCGGAACCGTTCCGAGCGTTCCCTCGCCCGGGCGCCTCCGGCCCGGGCCGATGCCGAAGGATACGCCGAGGAATGGGAGTCCCGGCTCGGACGCAGCGCCGGCTCGCGCCGCCTGGAACAGGCCCGGGCCAAGTTCTCCGCCGAACGCATCCACGCCCTCCGCCAGGCCCTCGGCCCCCGGGGAAGGCTTGCCGTGCTCGTGGACATCGAGCGCTTCCCCAGCCTGGAACCGCTCCTGGGGCCGACACCCCCCGAAGCTCAAGTGGCGCTAGCTCAGTATACCGACACGGGAGGTTGAATGGGGGGAGGATGCCCGTGCTTTCCGGCCCGACCGGCCGGCAGCGCACGAACCCCTCCTGCACCGGGGCGGGGAACTCCATGACCGCGCGCCAGGTCCACTTCCCCGAGCCCATCCCCCGGACCGGACGGGGGACCGCACGGACCGAACTGGGGGTCACCCCCCTGGCCCATGGCGCGGAGGAGATCGGCGTGGTGGACTTAGGTTCCAACTCCGCCCGTCTGGCCATCTACGCGGCCGCCCCCATGGGCCCCCCCTGGATCGTCTACGAGAGCAAGGAGCTCCCCCGCCTCGCCACGGGCATCGACGAACGGGGCCGGCTCACCCGCCCGGCCCAGCGCGGAGCCTTGGAGACCCTGGAGCGGTTCCAGAAGATCCTCGACGACCGGGGCGTCCGTCGCCGGGCGGCCGTGGCCACCGGCGTGGTCCGGCAGGCGGTCAACAAGAGCTCCTTCCTTTCCCAGGTCCGACAGCGGACCACCCTCCCGCTCCGGGTGATCTCCGGGGAGGAAGAGGCGCGCTACGCCTACCTGGGGGTCCGCAGTTCCCTCACCCTGGGGGACGACCTGGTGGCCGACCTGGGCGGCGGCACCTTGCAGCTCCTGCGGATCCGTTCCGGCAACCCGGTCCATGTGGTCTCCCTTCCCTTGGGGGCCCTCCGGATGCACCGGGAGTTCCTGCCGCACGACCCCCCGAAGCGCCGGGAGCTCCAGGCGCTGCGGGACTACGTGGACGCCACCTTGGAGGACGGGATCGGCTGGGCCGACCCGTTGCCCAGCCGGCTGGTGGGAGTGGGGGGCACGTTCCGGGCCACCGGCCATCTCCTCCAGGCCTCCCGCCACTATCCGCTGGTCCGGGTCCACGGGCTCGAGGTGGGCCGTCGGTTCCTCCTCTCCGAGACCGCCCGGCTCTCAGAGCTTCCCTCCGAGGAACGACGGAACGTCCCCGGACTGAGCGCGGACCGCTCCGACATCATCCTTGCCGGCCTGGTGGTGATCTCCCGGCTCCTCCGCCGGGTCACCCTGAAGCGCTTCACGGTGAGCGCCTGCGGCATCCGGGAGGGGCTCGCCCAGGAGCTGCTGGGCCGGCCGGCTCCCCTCTCCCGGCGGGACCTCACCTTGGGCAGCGCCCAATCCATGGCCTGGGGGTTCCATCTCTCCTTCGGGCACGGGGGTCGGGTCCGGCAGATGACGCTGAGCCTCTTCGACCTCCTGCGTTCCCGGCACGGGCTGGGGGACGAGGAACGCCTCGCCCTGGAGGTGGCCGCGTTGCTCCACGACAGCGGGACCGTGATCTCCTACCCGGAGCATCCGAAGCACTCGAGCTACCTGGTGGAGAACCACCCGCTCTACGGCCTCACCCATCGGGAGCTCCTGCTGGCCTCCCTCGCGGTGGCCCAGCACGAGGGGGACGAGACCCGGGAGGACGAGCTCCCCGGACTACGCCCGGTCCTCGGGGCCGACGACCTTCCCTCCGTCCATCGGTTGGGGGCGATGCTCGCGATCGCGGAGGCCCTGGCCGAGGGCCGGCCCCGACCGCAGGTCTCCCTGAGGGGACCGCTGCTCTTCGTCCGGCTCGCCCGGGGGATCCCCCCCTCTCCCCGCTCCTTCCAGCGCGCCAAGCGCTTCTTCAAGAGGGCATTCGACATGGAGGTGCGCCTTGGTATCCTCCGCTGATGGCGCTCCCGGTACCCGACCTGGCTGCCTGGTGGTCTTCGAAGGGCTGGATGGGAGCGGAAAGTCCACCCAGGCCCAGCTGCTGAGGAAGTGGCTCGGGTCCCAGGGCCACCGGGTCTTCTTCACCGAGTGGAACTCCTCGGACCTGGTGGCGGCCATCATCCGCCGGGGCAAGAAGCGGGGGCTCCTCACCCCCACCACCTTCTCGCTGCTTCACGCCACGGACTTCGCGGACCGGTACGAACGGCACATCCTGCCCCCGCTTCGGGCCGGCTACGTGGTCATCTGCGACCGGTACATCTACACGGCCTTCAGCCGGGACGTGGCCCGGGGTTGCGACCCCGGCTGGGTCCGGAGCCTCTACTCCTTTGCCCAGGCTCCCGACCTCACCTTCTACTTCCAGGTCCCGGTGGAGACCACCTTCCAGCGCAAGAAGGTCTCCCGGGACAAGATCAGCTACTACGAGGCGGGCATGGACCTGAAGCTCTCCGACAACGTGGGGGAGAGCTACCGTCGCTTCCAGGGGATGCTCAAGCGCGAGTACGACCGGCTCGCCCGGACGGAGCACTTTGAGGTCATCCGCGCCGGCCGGGGGATCGAGGTGCTCCAACGGGAGGTCCGGCGCCGGCTCGCCCCCCACCTGTCGGGCTTCCCGAAGGAGGAGTCGTTGCTCCATGACGCCTAGGGTGGCCCCCCCGGAGCGAACCTTCGGCACCCGGCTGCCGGGCGTCCCCTTCCGCCGGCTCCAGGGTAAGCTCATCGTGGTGGAGGGGGCCGACGGCTCCGGCCGGACCACGGAGTGCTCCCTGCTCAAGGAGGACCTCGAGATCCAGGGCCACGCGGTGGTGGACACCGGGCTGCGCCGCTCGACCCTGGTCAGCGAGGAGATCGACCAGGCCAAGCAGGGGCACGTTTTGGGCGCCACCACCATGGCCCTGTTCTATGCCGTGGACTTTGCGGACCAGCTCGAGAACAAGATCATCCCGGCCCTGGCCTCCGGCTCGGTGGTGCTCGCGGACCGCTACATCTACACCCTCATGGCGCGGGCCATCGTCCGGGGCGCACCCCGGGCGTGGGCCCGTCGGCTCTACTCCTTCGCGCTCAAGCCGGACCTCACCGTCTTCCTAGACACCCGGGAGGAACTGCTCCTGCACCGGGCCTTCGCCCGCTACGGGTCGCTGGACTACTGGGAGTCGGGGATGGACCTGGGTCTCTCCCGGGACCGGTTCGAGAGCTTCTTCGCCTTCCAGGCCCTTTTACGCAAGGAGTTCGATTGGATGGCCCGGGAGTACGGGTTCGTCCCCGTGAACGGGAACCGCACCCCCGGTGCGGTGCATGCCGAGGTCAGTGCCGCTGTCCGCTCGCTCTTCACTTCCCGGGCCTAGCCCGTGCCGCGAGAGACCGCCACCCTTGCGGGGCTCCGGCGCAGCGGCCTGGGGCGGCTCGACCGGTTGGAGGGGCTCCTCTCCAAAGCGGACCGGCCCGAGGGGCTCACGGGCGAGGAGGTCCACGGCCTCCACCGGGAGCTCCGCGCCCTGCGGGTGGACCTCGGGCTGCTGGCCCGTCTCTCCTGCGGTGGGGAGCGCGCCAGGGCGAGGACCGAGCGGGAACGGGTCTCCCGGATGGCCCGGCGGGTCGGCGAGCTGCGGGACCGGACCGTGGTGGGAGAGCTCCTCGACCGACCCGAGATCTCCTCCCGGATCCCGGCGGTGACCCTGGAGCTCGCCCATCACCTGCTCCGCCGGGAAGAGGAGGTGGGCCGTGCCCTTCTCCAGACCCTCCTCACGAGCACGGGCTTCCGCCGGGGGCTCCGTTGGGAACGCAGGGCCTGGAGCCGGCTCAAGGCCGGCCCCCCCTCCTTCCGGCGGGCGCTCGAGCAAGAGCAGCGCTTCCGGTCCCACCGCACCCGCCGGGCGCTCAAGCGGGCCCGGCGCCGTCCCTCCTCCCGAAGGCTTCACCGGCTCCGTCGGGCCCTCCGCAACCAGGCCCTCCTCGCCGGGACGTTGCCCGCCCTCGCCCGGACCGGCCCGGCCGCCCGCCGGGGCTCCCCCGACTGGATCCAGCGTGAACTGGGACGGCTCCACGACGTGGAGGTCCTCCGCCGGTGGATCGTCCGGCTCCCCTCTCCCTCGGAGGAGGACCTGGACAGCGCGTTCCGGGCGGAGGAACGCCGCCGGCTCGCCCGGATCCTCTCCGCCCTCTCCGGCCCGGGGAGCCGGTGATCCCTTCTCCCCCGGTCAGCCCGCCCCGAGCGCATGGCGGTGCCAGGCCCGGGTCCTCTGGACGAACCGGGGGACCGGTTCGTCCGTTCCCTCGAAGGCCCGGATGAGGCGCAGGACGTAGCGTTCCCCGACCCTCAGCGGGACCGGGAAGCTCTTCCCGGCGTTCCGCTCCATCCGCACGCAACTGGAACGCCAGGCCGGGGACCCGGCCGCGCGGCGGACCACCCCGGGGATCCCCCGAAGGTCGGCGAAGGCTCTCAGGTCCCGGGCCACCTGCCGTTCCGCCGGCCGGTGGGCGGACCCCCGGAGGAAGGAGAGCAGTTTCTCCCGCCGGAATCCCACGGATCCTCCGGAAGGGGTCGAGAGCGCGCCGTTGAAGTAGAGGAAGGGTACCGAGCCGGAGATGGCCTCGAGGAGGCTCTGGCTCCCCCCCACCACCCTCAGGTCCGCACGGCGAAGCCGTTGCTCCCAACGTCGCCGTCCTTCGGGGGCCAGCCCGGTGACCTGAACGGAACGGGGCCGGGCCGAGGGGAGGACGAACGGTCCCCAGGACGGGCCGGGGCGGACGGCAAGGTCCACCGGGCGGGAGAGGTCTCCCAGGGCGTCGAGGAGCGGGGCCATCAGGCGGGGGGCACTGGACGCGCTGGCGTACCAGACCACCCGGAGCGGCCGTCGGGGGATGGAGGGGCGCCAGGGGCGAAGGCCGTCCCCCGGGGGCGAGAAGGGACCGATCGGCAGCGCGAACGGGAACTCCCGGAGCGCGGGGAGGGAGGGGGAGAACTCCGGAAAGAGGTGCAGCACGTCGTCCCGCTCGCCGGCCCGCGCCTGCCGGAACGCCTCCCGGTAACGCCGGAGGTGGTCCGTCCCTCCCGGGGTCCTGAGCCGTTGCCGGATCTGCTCGCCGGTGAACCCGGCCTGCCGTAGGCCCTCCGTCATCGCTTCCCGTGAGGTCCGGGCGGTCCCGAACTCCTCCAGGCTGAGGACGAGGAGCCCTTCGGGGTGGGCCTCCCGAAGCCGCTCGAACCGGTCGGCCAACGGGCCCGGCATCGGGTCCCCCGCGGAATCCACCCGCCGGGCGGTGACGCCGAACCAGGTGACCACGGCTACGGCACGCGGGGCCCGTACCGGAGTGGCAAGGGCCCGAACCGGGGGAAACGGCTCCGTTCCCTTCCGGCTGGGGTCCAGCGGCACCGCCCGGGGGTCGCGGCGAGACTCCCCCTGCGGCAGGGCAGACCTCAGGTGATAGAGGGGGTATCCGGCCCGGGGGAGGAGGCGGACCGCCCGGGCGGTCTCCACCCATTCCCCGAGCCCCTGCTGGATCCGGCAGGGGAACACATACACCGGCAACGGTCGCCCCCGCGGAGCGGCCTGCGGGTCTTTCGCCATCTCTCCACCGGCGGACCCGGTCGGGGGTCCCACCCCTTACTCCTGCTCGCCCAGCAGACGCAGCTGCTTCCGGCTGAGCCCCCAGAGAAGGGTCCCCCGCTGGGGGCCGGGGGGACCGGAGAAGGCCAGGGCGATGGCCCCGCCCCGGGAGAGGTCCACCACGGGGATGGCCTCTCCGGTCAGGGCGAGCCCCACCAGGCCCACCAGTTGGGGTTCATGCCCGACCAGGACCCGATCCCCGCGCCAGGGCCGTCGACCGAGCGCCGCGAGGAGGCCCCCGGAGTCGCCCGTCTCGTTCAAGGGAGGGAAGAGGCGAGGGGAGGAAGAGCCCTTCCAGGCCCGGTGGAGCAGCGCGGCGGTCTGCCGGGCCCGACGTAGAGCGCTCGTCAGGATCTCTCCCTCCTCCGAGAGCAGCCGGCTCAGGCCGCGGGCCGCCCCCAGGAAATCCTCCGCCCCCTCGTCGGAGAGGGGACGGTCCCGGTCGTCGGGCCAACGCCGGGGGTCCCGGGGAGCCGCGGGAGCGTGACGGAGCAGGATGAGCCGGCCCGTTGGGGTGCCCGGGGTCAATCCTCTTCCTCGCGGGCGAGGATCGCCTTCAGGAGGTCCCGCGCCTGACGACGGAACTCCTCGAGGGGTCCCTCGTTGATCAGCATCCGGTCCGCGAGAACGAAGGCGTTCCCGATCCCCCACTTGAGCTCCCGGCGGTCCCGTTCGGAGAAGTCCTCCAGATTCATCCCGTCGTCGCCCCGTCCCCGCCGGCTCAGCCGCTCGAACCGGGTCTCCGGGGACGCGTAGATCCCCACCACGGTCAGGTCCCCGAAGTTGTGCCGGAACACGTTCACTTCCTGGTCCCCCCGGCAGCCATCGACCAGGACCTTGGTCTCCCCGATGAGCGGGATCGCCCGCTTGGCCCAGACTGAGGGGCCATGCCTCTCCCGTTCCTCATTGGCGACCCGGGCGATGTTCGGCCCGTTGAGCGCCATCCCCCGGCGCCGGGTCTCGTCCCGGACCAGGTCCCCCATCTTGATGACGCTCAGCCCGAGCTCCTGGCCCACCTTCACCAGCTCGTCCTTGCCCGAGCCCGGCATGCCCACAGTGACCACGAGTTTCATGGCGCCGGGCACGGTCCTCAGTGCCCGGCCATCGGATTGGCAGGCTCGGTCTCGGCGGCCCGTTGCATCCGGTCCGCCCGCTGGGTGAAGGCGGCGGCCTCCGCCTCCAACACCTTGGCCCGTTCGGTGAACATGTCCGCCTGGACCTTCTGTTCCGAAGCGGCCTGCATCTGCATGGATGCCCGATGCTCGTTGTCCTTCGCCTTGCGTTGCAGGCCCGCGATCCGCTCCTGGATCTTGCGGATCTTCACGTGGATCCGGGACTGGTCCTGGGCCCGCACCGCCCCGGTCCCCGCCCCGGCGGCGCCCGCCCGCAACTCCTTTTCGAGCTCGCCCATCTCCTGCTCCAGGGTGGGGACCCGGGCCAGAAGCCCCTGCTCACGCTCCCGGTAGATGGTGGCCCGGTGCCGGTGCTTCTCCATCTGGGTCGTGTGGTGGGCGGCCTTCTGGCGCATCTTGTAGGCCCGCCGCTCGAACTTGGCCGATTCCTGGCGAAGTTTCGAGATGTCGGCGAACCCCTGGCTCGACACCCGCGACAGGCGCGCCCCCTCCACCACGGCCCGTGCAGAAGGGGGAGGGGCGTTCCCGGCAGGGGACGGCGGTGGGGGGGGTTCGTTGCCAGAGACCATAGATGGCCTATCGCTCCTTGGAGATAAATCCGTAGCGTTGAGCCGGCCCGGGTACCGGAAGCCCCCGGTCAGGCCGTTTTCCATGGGCGGGGAAGGAAAAAAGCGGGCCGGAGGTGCTCGGGGAGCCCCTCCATGGGGCGCCGTTCCTGCTTTCGGGTGTCCCGGTCCCGGACCGTCACGGTCCCGTCCGCGAGGGTGGTGGCGTCCACGGTGAGGCAGAAGGGGGTCCCGAGCTCGTCCTCCCGTGCGTACCGTTTCCCGATGGAGGCGGTCAATCCAACGGTCGCGGGGATCCCGGCCTCGCGGAAGGACAGCGCCAAGGCTTCGGCCGTGGGGCCGTGTTCCTTTCGCATGAGCGGAAGGACCGCGACCGGGGTCGGGGCCAAGTGGGCCGGGAGCTTCCAGACCGTTCGCGCCTCCTCCTCGCCCGGGGTCCCGGGGCCTTCGCGGGAAAGGTGAAGGTCCCCCAAGGCCCAGACGTTCCGGTCCACGCCGAAGGTGAGCTCGAGCACGTGCGGAAGCACGTGGCGTCCGGTGGCGGTGGTGACGGAGAGGTCGGTCCCCGACCCCTGGCTGTGCCTCCCGAGGTCGTAGTCCCCGCGATAGTGGAGCGCACCCAGTTCCCGGAACCCCCCCAGCGACGGCAGATCCCCTTCCAGATCGAAGTGGATCCGGTTGTAGAAGGCCCGCTCCTTCTCGTTCTTCTCCAGGAAGCGGAGCCGGTCCGCCGGGTAGCGGAGCACCCGGGTGAAGAATCGGAACTCCTGTGCCAGATGGTAGACGTAGAACGCGGGAAGCCCGGCGGCGACCAGATCGGAGGGGGCGGTCCCGGTGGCCTCGGTCTCGCCGCGGGCACGGGCCTCGGCCCGGAGCACCGGTAGGGACAGGTCCTTCACCTTCTCCAAGGGGACGGAAAAGCTCTCCGGATCGAAGAAGATCTGCAGTTCGGCCTGGGTGAACTCCCGCATCCGGAAGAGCACCTGCCGGGGGGCGATCTCGTTGCGGAACGCCTTTCCGACCACCGCCAGGCCCAGGGGCAGTTGCTTACGCCCCACCTCCCACATCCGGGCGAACGAGAGGTAGCTCCCCTGGGCGGTCTCGGGCCGCAGGTAGGCGCGTTCGCGGCCCACGGCCCCGAACTCCACGGAGAACATCAGGTTGAACGGGCGGGGGACGCTCAGGGCCCGTTCCCCGCAGCGGGGACAGGGGATCGCCTTCTCGGCCAGGAGCGCGGAGACCTCCTCCACCCGAAGGCCCTCGGCGTTGGTCACACCGTGTTCCTCCAGGAGGGCATCGGCCCGGGAAGCCGTGTGGCACTTCTCGCAGACCACCTCGAGGTCGGCGAAGTTCTCCAGGTGTCCGCTCGCCCGGACCACCGCCTCCGGCAGGAGCTCGGCCGGGTCGATGAGGTAATAATCGGAGGAGAGGCCCAGGAACCAGCCGACCCAGGCCTCCTCCACCTTCCGTTTCAGGGCGAGCCCGGAGGGACCGTAGTCGTAGAGCCCCTGGGCCCCGCCGTAGATCTCGGCACTCGGCCAGAGGACCCCTCGCCGCTTGAACAGCGCGAACAGCTCCTCGGCCAGCACGAAAGGCTCCTAGGGGAAGGGGCCGGGTCGGGGCGGGACAAATAGCTTTCCGGGACTTGCCCGGGCCACGATCTGATAGGCCGGGTCCTCGATCGGCAGCCTCAGCAGGATCGTTCCCGCCGGTGAGCCCGGGACGAGGGACGCCTGTCGGGGGTCCCCCAGGACGTTCCACGGATTGACGAAAACGGCCCGGACGAGGGTCTCCGGACGGACCGGCTCGCCCCGGGACCGGGCGGACAAGTAAGCGAACTCCATCTCCCGGAAGAGGTCGGGCGCCCCGAACATGGCATTGTCCGTCCCCAGAAGGAAGGGGATCTCCCGGGCCTCGAGAGCGGCGAGGGGAGGGAAGCGACGGAAGAGCGCGTTGGACCGGGGGCAGACGGCCACCCCCACCCGGGCCCTCCGCACGTCGTCCAGGTCGCCGGCGCTGGCCTTGCAGAGGTGGACGAGGAGATCCGGCTTCAGCCGAAGGATCGGCCCGAGCTCCTCCCGGACCCCTTCGCTCGCGTGAAGGGCGAGGAGCCGATGACCGGACCGGCATGCGCTGGCGAGCCGGCGGTCCTCCCCGGGGGGAAGGTCCCTCACCGAGCTCAGCCCCAGTCCATCCGCCTCCTTCAGGAGCGCGGAGAGCTCCTCGACACTGGTCGGGGTGGTGGACGGACGGCCCAGGGCCCAGACCCGCAGGGGGAGCCCCCGGGCCGCTTCCCGGAGGATCCGAACTCCCCGGATCCCCTCCTCCCGGAAGTCGACCACGCCCGCAACGCCAGCGCGAGCCATCGCATGGAGGGACCCCCGGATGCTCCGCGCTTTGACCGGGTCGGGAGTCTCTGCAAGAAGACGGTGCTTGAGCCCCCCGGGGGGGGCCACGAGTTGGGCCAGGGAGAGGGGAGGAGGCTCTCGGAGATAGACCCCGTCGGCGAGGTGGGTGTGCCCGTTCACGCCCCAGGGGAGCACGATCCCCCGGACCCGGCGCTCCCCGCCCGGCCCGGGACCTGCCGTTCCCCGCTGCCCACGTTCGACGATCCGGCCCGAGGCGTCAAGCCGGAGGTAGCCAGGGGCGATGCCTTCGTCGTCCACGATGGCCCCTTCCAGGCGCCAACGGATCTCCCGGCTCGGCCCGGTCAACAGCCGTCACCCCCCTCCCCTTGCCCGGACTCCCGAGAACCTTTCAAGCCTCCCCCCAGGGGGGTCCTCTTTGCCCTCGTGGCATCAACGAGCAGGTGCGCATGGTCCGCGAAAGCTCAGATCGGTGGGCCCGCCCACCCGTTCCACGGTTGACCGCTACGCTTGTGTGGCGGTCAACAATGGCCCGGAGACGGCCGCCACCCGGTGATCATCCTCTCGAGGAAGTTCGGGCATTGCCCGTTTCCGTGGCGCGGAATGAAGGCCGAGGTGCGACCAGCGGTGGACCGTCCCCCCATGCGAAGGGACTCTGGTGCCGTGCCCTCGTACAAGATAGCGCTGGGGACTCCCGGGAGCCGGGGCCTCTGCGGCGCATGCCCGGACGCTGCAGGCACCCTCGCAACATTGATATCGGGCAGACCGTCCTTCCCTCATGTCCGGGGTGCCCTTAGAGACGCTTTCTCCGCGCCTGGATTCCTTCTTCGGCGTTCCCTCGTTTGGCCCCGACCCATCGATGTCTCGATTCGTCCCCCAGGCGTACGCAAGGCCGGGATCCGGTGGCCTCGAAGGATTCGAACCCGCCTTCCGCTCCCTCTTCAACGGTTTGATGGTGCGGGGGAGCCCCACCGTCCACCGGGCCTTTGCGGCGGCATTCCCGTCGGTGGACGTCATCCAGACCTTCCTCTCTGAGGCGGAGACCGGCGATCTCTTGTTCGTCCACCACGCGGTGGACCTGCGCAACGGGACCCCGGAAGGGACCCCGGACGGGACCTGGGTCGATCCCGAGATGGCGGCCCGGCCGCTCGTCCCTCAGCAACGGGAGGCCCTTCGGGAGCGGGGGCTGTCCGTCTATGCGTGCCATGCTCCTTTGGACATCCACCCCGAGGTCAGCACCTCGGCCGCCATGGTGGAACGGCTCGGAGGCACGACCGAGGCCAGGTTCTTCCCCTACGGCCCCGGGACCGCGGGCATCGTCTGTCGGATCCCCCAACTGGACTGGCCAGAGTTCCTTCGGCGGGTGGCGGAGCAGTTCCATGTCCCCTTCCTGGAGAAGAAAGGGGGTTCCCCACCCTCTGTGGAGCGCATTGCGGTGGTGGGAGGATGCGGTGATCGCGTGGAGGAGATGGTCCGGGCGCAGGGGCTCGGGGTGGACGTCTACCTGACCGGCGAGCTCCACCTCCGGTGGGAAGGGGAAAGGGGGCGCAGCAACTTCCGGGATGTCGAGCGGCTGGCCCGGTCGTCGCGGATGGCTCTGCTGGGGTGCTCGCACGCGGCCTCGGAGCATGCCGTCATGGAAACCGGAGTCCCCGGACTGTTCCAACGGGAGTTCGGCCTCAAGGTCCGACCCATACCGGAACCCGTCTGGTGGCGGTAGGAAGGCAAAAGCGGCGCGGTCAAGGGCGCTGTGTCGGCCCCGGTTCCGACGAACCTGCACACCGCCCGGAGAGGGGCAGGGGACGATCGGCGGCCACCCCCAGGATCGGTGCCTCGTCGGGAGGAGCGGGGGAGGGGCCCAGAGCGGCGAGACGACCCCTCACTTTTGGGCACGATAAACGAACCACGCTCCCGCCACGAAGGTTCGCCCACACCCCGTGGCGAAGACACCCCTCGGTGGCGGCGAGCCCTCGGCCCGTCGGGGACCCTTTTTCCGAAGGGCTAAGGGGTCGCGGCTCCTCACCCGCCGGGAGCAGCCCTGGGCCTCCTTTCATGACCGTATTCGAACTTTCCCCCGGCATCACCCCCGCGCTGGTCGGAGCGGTGGCGTTGGAGCTTCCCCTGGCTTTCGCCCTGGGTTACCTGTTTTTCCGGGAACGAGGCTTCGAACTCGCCCTGGGGTTGAACGGGATCGCCCTGGGCACCATCAAGGTCCTGACCGATTACCGGGACCTGTACGACACCACCATCGCTCTCTTCGCCCTCGTCGGGGGGCTGACCCTGGTCGCCCAAGTCGTCTACCCCCGGGGGCGGGCCCCGGCCTTCTTCCTGCTCTTCCTGGGGGTCTACGGGATCCCCTTCGGCGTCACGAAACTGCTCGGGGACTTTTACGATCCGTTCGATCTGGTGGTGGCTGACCTGGCGATCTCCCTGGGGGTGTGGGGGGTCCTCCAGCGTTGGAAGGATGGGGGAAGCGACCCGGTCCTCCGTCGCCGCTACGTCGGCTTTGTCGGAGGAGCCGCCCTCGGGCTGGGGATCCTGCTCTGGGGAGAGGGAGCGTGGGGCTGGCCCGGGTGGCCCTGGGCGGTGGCGGTGACCTTTCCCCTTCTCCTCGCGCTTGCGGCCGGAGCCGGACTGCTTTCGCGCCGGCGTCCTGCCTCCGCGCCGCGCCGCCCGGACGTCGGGGCAAGGGTTTAGGCTCAGGCACCTTGGCCCTACCCCCATGGTCTCCCCGTGGCGGTCCCCCTCCCCCCGGTCGAACTCCACGTCGGGAACGGGACCGGGCCTCTCGCCCTTCCCGCTGGATCTGCTGGTGGTCGGGCACACTAACCTGGATGTTCTGCTGACCCTGCCCCACCTCCCCGAGCCGGACACGACCGTGCCGGTCCTTGGTCGGGAGGTCCGACTGGGGGGAACGGCGGCCAACATCGCGCGGTGGTCGCGCAAGCTGGGGGTCCGCAGCGCCCTCGCCTCCTTTGTGGGGCCGGATTTCCCGGTCCGCTACCGGCGGTTGCTACGGCAGGAGGGGGTGGACCTCGCCGGCTTCCGGTCCTTGCCTGGTCGTCGGACCCCCACCTGCTGGATCCTGGAGGACGGTCATGGGGGCCAGACCACCGTGATCGACCAGGGGGCCATGGGACGGCTGGACTCCCGGAACCTTCCCCGGGGGGTCCTTCGCCGGTCCGCCTGGGTCCATCTGACCACCGGCGACCCGGGCTACCAATTGGCCGTGGCCGAGGTCGCAAGGAGCGGGGGCCGCCCCGTGGCGTTCGATCCGGCCCAGGAGATCCGGTATCGCTGGAAGCCTTCCGACCTGCGGCGGATGCTTCCCCTCACGGAGATCCTCTTCGGCAACGAGGGCGAGATCCAGCGACTCAGCGAGATCGGGGGATTTGGCGACCCGCGGGAGTTGCTCAGCGTGGTCCCGTTGGTGGTGATGACCCGGGGCCCGCGCGGGGTCTCGGCCTTCAGCCGGGCCGGGAACGTGGACCTCCCTGCGCTCCCCGTGGGGTCCCTGGGGCACGTGACCGGGGCCGGTGACGCCTTTCGGGGAGGGTTCTACGCGGGATGGTTCCGGGGTTGGCCGCTCCAGGCATGCCTGAAGGGGGGCCTCAGCGCAGCCGCGGCCACGCTGAGGGCTGGCCGGGATCGGGGAGACCCCCTTCCGGCCCTCCCCTTTAGAGGGAACCCGTTCTCCAGGGCTCCGAAAGAGGGAAGGAGGGCTCTAACAACTAATGGAAAGTATATACATGGGTGATAGCCTATGGCTAAATCGTGGACGTTCTCCTCCGTATCGGGGAAGCCGCTCGTCGTCTCGGGCTCACCGTCACTACCCTACAGAGATGGGACCGACAGGGGAAACTTCGTGTCGTACGGACGTTGGGTGGGATGCGGCGCGTCCCGTTGTCCGAGGTCCATCGGCTCATGGGCGAGCAGGAGACTCGCCTCCCTGTCCTCTACGCCCGGGTCTCGTCCCACGGACAGAAGGACGACCTGGAGCGCCAGAAGGAGCGGCTCCAGCGGGCCTTCCCCGGGGCCGAGATGCACACGGACATACGTTCGGGGCTCAAGTTCGACCGTCCGGGTTTCCTCGCGGTACTCAAAGCCGTCCAGGAGCGACGGGTCTCCCGCGTCGTGGTCGCCTACGAGGACCGACTGGCACGGTTCGGTGTGGACCTGCTCCGGCAGGTCTTCGCCGCCTACGGGACGACCCTCGATGTGCTGGAGCCAAAGCCGAAGGATACCCCTGAGTCCGAACTGGCGAACGACCTCATTGCTATCATCACCTCCTTCTCCGCCCGGCTCTACGGACTCCGTAGCCCCAAGACAAAGCGCCTCCTCTCCGAGGCCCGCAAGATGGTGAAGAGCCCGTGAAGGTCCAGAGAGCCTACCGCACCGAGTTGGACCCGACGAACGTCCAGCGGACGGCCTTCCGCCAGCACGCCGGGTGCGCTCGCTATGCCTACAACTTCGGCCTCCAACGGAAGGAGGAGGCGTGGTGGATGAACCAACTTCCCGTTCCGCGCATCAAGACCCCCACGGCCATCGACCTGCACCGGGAGACCAACGTCCGCAAGCGGACGGATCTCGGGTGGATGTACGAGTCCTCCAAATGCGCCCCCCAGGAGGCCCTGCGGGACCTAGACCGTGCCTACACGAACTTCTTCGAGGGGAGGGCGAAGTATCCGAGATTCCACTCACGGCATGCGGGGCGGAGCTCGTTCCGTCTCACCGGGACCGTGGCGGTGGAGGGCGGTCACGTCACGCTCCCGAGGATCGGGCGGGTCAAACTGAAGGAGCGGGGCTATCTCCCCATGACCGCCCACCTCCGTTCGGCCACGGTGTCGGAGAGAGCCGGACGGTGGTATGTCAGCCTCTCGGTCGAGGAGGAACGTCCCCCCACCCTCCCGCCGATGGGCGAGGCGGTGGGCGTAGACCTCGGCATCCACGCCCTCGCCATCGTGAGTGACGGCACGGTCATCCCGAATCCCCGTGCTCTACGGGTGAGACAAAGGAAGCTCCAGCATCTTGAGAGGGAGGTATCGAGGAAGAAGAAAGGAAGTCACAACCGAGAGAAGGCCAAGAGACGATTGTCCCGGTGCCATGCGAAGGTCGCGGACCTGCGCAAGGACGCGCTCCACCAGGCCACGACGATGCTGGCGAGAACCAAGCCCGTCATCGTGGTTGAGGGCCTGCGCCCTGCGAACATGCTCCGCAACCACCCCCTCGCCCGCTCCCTCTCGGACGCTTCCTTCGGGGAGTTCGTCCGGCAGTTGGATTACAAGTGCGGGTGGTATGGGTCGCATCTTGTGAAGGCCGACCCGTTTTATCCGAGCACCAAGAGGTGTTCCTCGTGCGGCGGTATGAAGGAGATGCCGCTGTCGGAGCGAACCTATTCGTGCCCGTCGTGCGGGCTCGTCATGGACCGGGACTTGAATGCCGCTCGCAACCTCGCGAGGGTCGCCGCCAGTTCGGCGGAGACGGAAAACGCCTGTGGAGGAGAGAGGTTCATGCCGCAAGGCAGGTGCTCTTCCGTGAATCAGGAACCCAGCATCGTTGGTGTTACCAATGTCTAGGTATGGGAGAACGGATTCCCGTTAGCTGGGAAGGGGGGGCTCCATGAGGATGACGGCATTTGGGCGGTTGCGCTCCCCGCTCGAGGCCCGCCGTCGCCTCCTTGCCCTCGTCCGGCCCATCACCCGGATGGAGACGCTCTCCCTCACCGACGCGGCCGGGCGGATCTGCGCGGAGACGGTGAGGGCGGTCCATGCCGTTCCGGCCTTTCCCCGGGCCAGTTGGGATGGGTACGCCGTCCGGTCCCGGGACCTCCGCGGGGCCCGGAAACGCGCCCCCGTTGCCCTGCGGGTGGTCGCGGAGCTCCACGCCGAGGAGTTCTACCCAGGCCGGCTCGCCCCGGGGGAAGCGGTGGCCATCGCCACCGGGGCCCCCATGCCACGGGGGGCGGACGCGGTGGTGGTCTTCGAGGAGACACGGGAGAAGGATGGGCGGGTCCTGGCCTTCGGACCGGTCGCCCGGGGGTTCGCCGTGGTCGAGCCGGGGGAGGACATGCCGCGGGGAGAGCGCCTGGCGATGCCCGGGGAGGCCCTCACGCCAGCCCGGCTCGGTGCCCTCGGGGCGGGGGGCCGGCTCCGGGTCCGGGTCTATGCCCAACCGCGGGTCGCCGTGGTCCCGAACGGGAACGAGCTCGTCCCCCCGGGGAAGACCCCCCGACGGGGGCAGATCCGGGAGTTCAACAACATCACCCTCGGCGCCCTACTGAAGCTCACCGGTGCCCGGGTGACCACCGTTCCTCCGGTTCCCGACGACCCCCGGCAGATCGAGGCAACGCTCCGGGAGGTGCTCCGGGAGAACGACCTGGTGCTGGCCACCGGGGGGAGCTCGGTGGGGGAGCGGGACTACCTCCCCCAGGTGTTCCCCCGGATCGGTGAGATGCTCTTCCACGGATTGAGCATCCGCCCCGGAAAGCCCACCCTGGCCGCCCGGTCCAACGGCAAGCTGCTCCTCGGGCTTCCGGGGCACCCCACCAGTTGCCTGTCCAACGCGTTCTGGTTGGTGCTCCCGCTGCTGGATCGGCTGGGGCGACGCCCCCGTCCGTCGCTCCGGGCCACCACGGCCCGGCTGGCCAGCGCCTATGGCCCGCTTCCCCGGGGCTTCGTGACCGTCCTGCCGGTCCGGCTGCGGGAGGGCTGGGCAACCCCCACCTTCCGGGGATCGTCCGCCATCACGAGCCTGGTGGGGGCGGAGGGCTTCGCTCTCCTACCGGGGAGAGGGAGACGGATTCCCCGGGGGGAACGGCTCCCCATCTGGGAGTTGCCGTTCCCGGTGGGGTAGGCTCCGCGGAGGTCGCCGAGGGTCCCGACCAGGAGACCTGGCGGGGGGTCGGCCGTCCCCGGACCCAAGAGAGGAGGGCCGCCGCCAGGAGGACCCCGGCCATGACATAGAGGCTGGAGTGGATGGCGTTGACGAACGTGGCCGAGATCCCGCCGACCAAGGCGGTGGTCCCGGCGAAGACCGAGAAGGCCAATCCCCGGGAGATGGACAGGGAAGCCACCGTGATGCTCACCACATAGCTTCCCAGGATCCCCGCGTTGCCGAGGGTCCGCATGAGCCCGGAGGTGGCCCCGTAGTCCTGGGAGTCGGTGGCCCCCATGATGGCGGTGTTGTTGGCCGGGTAGAACAGGGCGCCTCCGAAGCCCGAAATGAGCATCACCGAGGCGATGAAGACCAGCGGGGTGCTCACGGTGAGCTGCGTGAAGATCAGGACCACCGCCAGCATGAGCAGGATGCCCACGGTGGCGGGCAGGCGAGGGCCGATGCGGTCCACGAGCCGGCCCATGAACGGGGCGAAGACACTGGAGAGGACGTAGCCCGGGACCAGGACCAAGGAGGCATCCAGGGGGGAGAGGCCCCGGACCCCCTGGAGGTACATGATCAAGAGGAAGGCGATGGACACGTAGCCGAGGCTCTGGAGGAAGGCGGCCCCGAGGGAGCGGGAGAGCAACCTGGAGCGGAAGAGCCTCAGGTTCAACGTGGGGGAGGGGGAGCGCCGCTCCCAGAGAACGAAGGGGACGATGAGCGCCAGCCCCACGAGGGCGAGGGAGAGGTTGAAGGCGTCCATCCCGCTGTCCGCGATGTCGGTCGCCCCGTAGGTGACCAGGGTGAGGGCCGCCGCGAGCAGTCCCATGCCCACGAGGTCGAGCCTCGCCCTCACCCGGCCGTGGTCCCGGAGGTAGCGGACCCCCCAGTAGAGGGCGAGGGCGCCGATGGGGACGTTGATGTAGAAGATGAAACGCCATCCCACGAGGGTCGTGATGATGCCGCCGAGAACGATCCCGAGGGTTGCCCCCACGCTCCAACCCATGGCCAGGTACCCGAAGGCCCTCCCCCGGCCCGTCCCCGGTATGTTGTCCGCCACGATGGCGCTGCTGTTGGCCACGAGGAGGGAGCCCCCCACGGCCTGGATCCCCCGGAACGCCACCAGGGTGTCGGCATTGGGGGCGAGGCCGCAGAGGGCCGACCCCACGATGAAGATCGCGAACCCGAGGTTGTACATCCGCGCCCGGCCGAAGAGGTCGCCCACCCGGCCCAGTTGGGTGGTGAGGATGGCGGCCACGAGCAGGTAGATGAGGATGGTCCAGAGCACGAGGCTCAGGTTCGCCTTGAGCTCCGTCGCGATGGTGGGGAAGGCGAGGAGCACGATGGTGCTGTCCACCGAGGCCATGAGGGTCCCGAGGACCAGGACGAAGAGGACCCGTCGGGGGTGTCCGGTGATCCCCGGGGGAGCGGGGGGGCCATCCATGCCCGGCGGGAACGAGGGACCCTATAAAAGGCGGGCTCCCCCGGCGGTCACCCATCGATAACGATATAGGTAAATACGCAACGCCGGGATGCGGGACCCGTGACCGGACCGATCGGGACCGTGGAAGACTTCCGCCGGCGCCTGGTGGGCCTCTACGCCCTGACCCTCATGGAACGGGAGGGAGAGGTCCACGGCTACCGGATCTCCGAGCGCATCGCCCAGCGCACCGAGGGGAACTGGCGTCCCGGACCCGGGGCGGTCTATCCGGCCCTGGCCCAGCTCGTCCGCTCCGGGTTCGCCCGGGCCCGGACCCGGGGGCGCCGAAGGGAGTATTCGATCACCCCGGCCGGCCGAAAACTCCTCCTGCGGATCCGCCAGGGCCCGGACCAGTTCCAGAAGGCCCGGGTGGACCTCGCTCCCCTGTGGGCCGAGGTCCTGGGAAACCCGGACGTGGGCGAACTGCATCTGTTGAACCTCCGACGGGCGCTCACCCGTCTGGAGGGGTTCTTGAATCACCCCGGGGAGGACCCCCGGCGTCGGGCGAAGCTCTTGGTCGCTGTGCACACCGAACTCTCCTCCGCCCTCCGACGGATCCCCGGAGACCCCACGCTGCGGATCCCCTCCCGACCCCGGAGGGCCCTTGACTGAGTCGGCGATCTCCGCCCACGGGCTGACCAAGCGATACGGGCGGCTCCTCGCGGTGGACCACGTGGACCTGGAGGTCCCCTCGGGGAGCGTCTTCGGGCTCCTCGGTCCGAACGGCGCCGGCAAGACCACCATCATCAAGCTCCTGACCGCCCTGAGCGACATCACCGAGGGGACCGCCTCGGTGGCCGGCTTCGATGTCCAGCGGAACCCCATGCAGGTCAAGCAGCGGATCGGTTGGGTGGCCGCCGAGGTCATCCTGGACGACGACTTCACGGCTTGGGAGAACCTCTGGCTGCAATCGAAGTTCCAGCGGTTGCCCGAGTGGAAGGACCGGGCCACGGCGCTGTTGAAGTACTTCGACCTGCTCGAGGAGAAGGACCGCAAGGTGGGGACCTACTCCACCGGCATGCGCAAGAAGCTCGAGATCGCCCTCGCCCTCCTCCACAACCCCTCCGTGATCTTCATGGACGAGCCGACCATCGGGCTCGACCCGGGAACCCGGCGGATGCTCTGGGAGCTCATCAGCGGGGTGAACCGGGAGTTCGGGGTCACCGTGCTGCTGACCAGCCACTACATCGAGGAGGCGGACGCACTGTGCGACCGGATCGCCATCATCGACCACGGCAAGTTCGTGGCCCTGGGGACCCCCTCCGAGCTCAAGGCCCGGGTGAACGCGGACCTGGTGGAGATCGAGACCGCGCGACCGATGGACCAAGCGGTCCTCCAGGGGCTCCCGGGGGTCCGGGACGTCCGGAGCCAGGGGAAGGGCTGGATCCTCAAGGTGGACTCCTCCGAGGCGATGCTCCCCCGGCTCCTCGAAACGGCGAAGGAGCACGCGATCCGCAGGATCAACGTGGAGAAGCCCAGCCTGGAGACGGTCTTCCTGGACCTCACCGGACGGCGCATCGACCAGGGGGGCAACGAGACGTTCGACTTCCGCAAGTTCTACACGACGGTCCGTAGGTCCCGGCAATGAGCACGGGGACCGAGCAGGTGACCCTCCCGGAGCTCCGGCTCGTTGCGGCCACGCACCGCATCCCCCAGGGCACCCAGTTCTATGGCCTGTACGCGCGGGAACTGCTCCGGACCTTCCGGAACCCCTGGGTGCTGGTGATCACCGTGGTGCAGCCGTTCATGTGGCTCGCCTTCTTCGGGAGCAGCTTCTCCGCCGCGCCAAGCTCGCTGGTCTTCGGCCTGTTCGGGACCACGAGCTATATCGCGTTCCTGCTCCCGGGGGTGCTCTCCACGTCCATGCTCTCCGTGGGGATGTTCGGCTCCATGAGCACGATCCAGGACAAGCGCTTCGGTTACATGAAGCGGATCTTGCTCACACCCACGGGGAAGAGCACGGTCTTCCTGGCGAAGGCGCTCGGCTCGGCCACCCGGGGGCTGGTGCAGATCCCCGTGATGATCGTGGCCGCTCTTGCCTTCGGGGTCCACTTCTCCGGTGACCCGCTCATGTGGGCGGGCTGGGTCCTGGGGCTCGTCCTCCTGGGCCTGGGGTTCTCGGCCATGTTCCTCGCGGTGACCGCCTCCAGCACGGACTGGCAGACCCCGGGGGTCATCTCCAACTTCATCACCATGCCGCTCATGTTCGCCAGCACCGCGCTCTTCCCGTCAGCGAACTTCCCTGTGTGGATGCGGACCATCTCGGAGTTCAACCCGGTGACCTATTCCGCGCTGTTCGGACGGGGCATCATCCTCTCCGGAAACGCGGACTGGCTCTACCTGGGCTATCTCGGTATCTTTGCGGCCATCATGGTGGCCCTCGGGACCCTCGTGGCGGCTCGCTACCTTCGGGTGGAGTAGGGGGACCCGCCGACCATGGGGGAGAAGAGGCCACCCAAGAGCGATGACCCGGGCGCCTCTGGAGTGGCGGAGGGCACCTTTCAGGTCTCTGCCCGGGTGAGCACGGAGAGCCCGGCCCCGGTGAGGGAGGCCCTTCGGGCCTTTCTTCCCCCGGGAGCCCGCATCCGCGAGGAAGGGCGCGGAGAATTCGGGGTGGAGGGACAGTTGACCGGTCCTTCGGCCCGGGACGTGAACCGCGCCCTGCTGAACACCCTGCGCCGGGCCGAACGGAGGACCCGGCTGCGGTCCCAGTGGACCCACGACGGGGTCACCGAGCGCTTCTTCGACTACGTTCCGAAGGGGATCACATCGGTGCGGCCGGGCACCACGCTCTCCGTGGACAAGACTGGACCGGAGAAGCGCTCCCGACGCCAGGGCCGCTAGGGTACTCCAGGGAGGGAACCCCCTCGGAGCCTCCGGGAAGGCTTTAGACAACCCGGGGTTCAACGGCCCGGTGACCGACGGAAAGCTCCCCCTCGCGATCCTCCAGATCGAAGGGACGAACTGCGACGAGGAGCTCTTCCGTGCCCTGGCCACCCTGGGGGCGGACCCGGAGATGGTCCACCTCAAGCAGTTCGAGGGACGGGACGTCTCCAGGGACGAGCGACGAAGGCTTGGAGACTACCGTGCCCTGTTCCTGCCCGGAGGCTTCTCCGCGGGCGATTACGTCCGCGCGGGGGCCGTTTTGGGCGCCCGGCTCCGGGGGGTGCTGGGACGCGACCTGGAAGACTTCCTCCGATCGGGGAACCTGGTGGGGGGGATCTGCAATGGGTTCCAAGCGCTGGTGGAGATCGGGCTGCTCCCGGGCCGGCCCGGCGGGTTCCAGGTCGGATCTCCCCAGGCCGCGCTGAACACCAACGACTCCGACCGCTTCGAGTGCCGTCCCACGTTCTGCCGTTGGGACGGGGGGACCTTCCCTCCACTGAGGAACTCCCTGTCCCCGGGCACGGTGTGGGAGATCCCCTCCGCCCACGGGGAAGGGAAGCTCATCCTGTCGGGGGAGGCGAACGCCACTCTGCCGGAGCTCGAAGAGAACGGGCAGGTGCTCTTCCGGTGGGTCGGACCGGACGGGCAGCGGGCCGGGTATCCCTGGAACCCGAATGGCTCGGTGGGAGACGTGGCCGGGATCACCAACCGGGAGGGGAACGTCTTTGGGCTCATGCCCCACCCGGAACGGACGTTCCGGACCCGGCAGTCCTTCGGGGGCCGCCGGACGGAGCCGCCAGATGGCCTGGGGGACGGTGGACGCTTCCTCTCTGCCATCGTCTCCTACCTTCAGCGACGGCCCTGAGAGCCCGGAGCCGCTAGGCCCCGGGCAAGAGTTCCCACACGCTCAATCGTTCCCCCGGGAGATCCCGCGGGCCGCCCACCCTCCGGGCGCCCAGTCCCTTCGCTGGAAGAGGGAACGCCTGAGGGAGCTCCCCGGAGGGGGGCACTTCCGCGAACAGCAGGTACGCCCTTCCTCGCTCCGTGAGGTGTTCCGGGAGCTGTCGAAGCCACCGTCGGGTGACATCATGCCCATCCGGTCCCCCGTCCAGGGCCCAACGGTCCCACCGGGATCCTTCCTCCTCTTTAGGAAGGGAAGGCAGGTACGGGGGGTTGAAGAGCACCACGTCGAAGGCGCGGAGTCCGGGGAAGAGATCGGCCCGGGCCAGGGCTACGGAGAGACCCCGTTGCCGGGCCGCTCGCTGGAGGGTTCGCAGGGCGTACGGGTTCACGTCCGTGGCGAGCACCCGACCGCCCGCCCGGGCCGCCGAGAGAGAGGCCAGGCCCGAACCACAACCCACTTCGAGCACGCGTTCCCCGGCGTGGACCCCGGCCGTCCGGGCGAGGAGCAAGCTGTCCTCCCGGATCGGGTAGACCCGGGGGTCCACGGGAAGGTCGAGATCCACCAGGTCCATGATCCCCCGGGGACGCCGGAAAGGATGATGACCTCTCCCCCATGAAGAGCGGCATGGGCGAAACGGGCGCCTCCCGTCGGTCCCCGTCATCCCCCCCGGCCATCCCAGGGGAGGGGGAGGCACAGCCTCACCGGGAAGGGGCCTCGGATTTCTTCCTCCCACCGGGACCGTTGCGCCCGGAGCGGCTGGGTCCCGCCCGTCGGGCCTCGGTCTTTTACAACCCTGCGATGAGCTTCACCCGGGACCTCGACGTGGCGGTCCTGCGAACGGTGGCCCTGGACAGGGGCCGCCGGCTCAGGATCTGGGAGTCCCTGGCCGCTTCCGGGGTCCGCTCGGTCCGCTGGCTGAACGAGACGGAGGCGGTGGAGGGCCTGCTCGCCACCGAGCTCAACCCCGAAGCCCACCTCTACCTCCAGCGGAACCTCCGGCCGTGGGGCATCGCGCACGCCCTCGCCCAGGACGCCCGCCATCCAGAGAGCGAGGGCCGGTTCGACTGGGTGGACCTGGACCCGTATGGCACCCCCGCCCCTTTCCTTCCGGCGGCGGTCCAGCGGCTCGAGGAAGGAGGGATACTCTCCGTGACGGCCACGGACACCGCCGTCCTTGCCGGCCCCGAGCGGGATGCCTGCCTGGAGAGGTATGGGGCACGCCCGCTCCGCACCTACCTCTGCCGGGAGGCCGGACTCCGCATCCTCCTCGCCCACATCGCCTTCGTGGCGGCCCGGGAGGGGCAGGGCATACACCCGCTGTTGTGCTACGGGCGCGACCATCACTTCCGGATCTACGCCCAGTTGACCGCTCCGGGCCCGGCCCTCCCGATCCAGGAGGTGCCTTTCCCCGGTTACACCGGCCCCCCCATCCCGGAGGGACGGCGGGGAGGTCCCTTGTGGACCGGTGCGCTGTTCGACCGCGGGTTCCTCCATCGGATCGAGGTGCCCGCCTCCGCGGAGCAGGGGCCCGCGGTCCGGGCATGGCTGGAGCTTCTCCGGGAGGAGAGCGCGGTGGAGCGGATCTTCTACTACGAGATCGGAGAGGTCTGCAAGAGTCGGGGGCTCCCCCAACCCCCACGCCGGGACCGGATCTTCTCTTCGTTCCGGGCCGCCGGCTGGAAGGTGGCCCGGACCCACTTCGACCCTTCTGGATTCCGAACGGACGCCCCGTGGGCCGAGGTGGCGGAGCTGATCACCGGGCTCTTGCCCGTCCGGTGAACGCGAGGCGGCAGGGACGGACCTCCGGCCCAAGAGCCGGGCCAGGGTCGACGGGAGCGTTCCCCCTCAATCCCAGAAGGCCCGGGTCTTCGCGAATGTCCGCTCTGCCCGCAGGAGTTCGCCCAGGAATTCCGCCTCCGAACCGTACGGACGACGCAGGATGCGGCCCGCGGTCTCCGGCCCCACCCCCCGCGCCGCCAGGGTGAGAAGCGCGCGCTCGCCGTGGTGGAGGAGGAGCTCGGAGGTGGCATACGCCCCATCCACCACCCGGCGTTCCGTTGGGGTCAGGGGCCGACGCCCCGGACCCCCCCGCTGCTTCGCCTTCACGTAACGGCGCAGGAGACGCAACTCGGTCTCCCTCCGGGGAGAGAGGACCGCCGAGAGGCTCCCTCCGCAGAGCAGGCAACGGGACCCCTGGTCCTTCCGGTAGGAGCCGGGGGTCACCGTGCGCTCGAACCCGCAACGCACGCACAGCAGGACGAGGCTCTCCTGGGAGAGCCGGTCGCGAACGGCCTTGAGCAAGGTGGGAGGCGGGGTGTCCCCCAATTCCTGCCAGCTCAGCCGTCCCAGGACCTCGTGCCCGAGGGCCAACGGCCCCCCGGGCACCTCCACCAGCTTCAGTTGGCCGGATCGCCAACGCCGGAAGACCTCCATCGTCCCTTCCAGATCGAACCGGTCGTGGAGCGTCTTCTCCAGCACTTCCTCGCCGAGCGGGGTTTCCTGAGCATGCTGCAGGAGGGGTTCGAGCGTCTTGAGGTCCCGTCCCTTGGACTCCAAGGAGATCACTCCCAGCTTCCGTGCGACGGTGGTGAAGGTCCACCGGTACTCCAGGGAAGCGGGGACCAGCCGACGCAGAAGGCCCGGGACCGTTTCCGGGTCGAGGGGGAGGAGCTCCGCCACCTCCCGGGGGGACGGATGCGACGGGAGGCCGAGGATGAGCCAAGTGGGCTCGGAAAGGAGCACCTCGCTCCGGACCCCGAAGCGGCTGGTCGCCAGCCCGGACCAGAGAAGCCCCAGGGTGTGGTTCACCCGGGTCCCGAAGCAGACGCCGAGCACGGCCTGCCCCCCGTACATTTCCAAGGTCACGGTGCGGTCGTCCGGGATCGCGGGGGCACCGCGGAGCCGCCGGCTCCGGTCCAGCAGCCGCACCCGGGCCGCCTCCGACAAGGGATAGGGCCCAAGGTCCGCCTCGCGGCGGCAGCGCCCGATCTCCTGGGCGACCGGGAAGGGCACGGGGATGTCCTCGCCCACCCACCGGGGTTCCGATCCGATCTCCTTGACCGACTCGACCAGGAGCTCGTCGTCCCGGAATTCCACCACACGCCAGGTGGACCCATGCAAAAGGAAGGTGAAATCCGGCCGGGAGAGGATCTGGGTGACGACGAACCGCTCGTCCAAGGTCCCCAGGAGCTTTCGGGTGCCCAGGTCCCGCAGCGGATAGGTCTTCTCCTCGGGGATGAGGGAGAGCGCCTGGTAGAAGCGGGTCAGCGTTCCCCGGCCGGGCCGGATCCGGCTCCCTTCCCTCCGAAGGCTTCCCAGCTCCTGGAGGAACCCCACGAGCGCCTCCACCTCCGCGTCGGTCAGGTCCCGGACCGGCACGGCGCGACGTAGACAGTTCAGGAGGGGCTCCAGGGGCATCTCCCCCTCCGCCCTGAGCGAGGCGACGATCTGCTGGGCCATCGCCAGGCGGTTCCGTCTCCGCACCCGGATCTCCTCGACCTCCCGGCTGAGGGCCCGGCGGGAGAGCACCATGGCCTCCTCCAGGTCCTCGTCGTCGAGCCCGATCACGGTCCCGGAGGAGACCTCCCCCATCCGGTGCCCTGCTCTCCCCACCCGTTGGAGCAGCCGGGAGGCCTGGTGGGGGGAACCGAACTGGACGACATGGTCGACGGTTCCCACGTCGATCCCGAGTTCCAGGGAGCTCGTGGCGATGAGGACCTGTAGCTTACCCTGGCGGAACGACTCCTCCGTCTCCTCCCGGACCTGACGGGAGAGCGACCCATGGTGGACCGCCAGCCGGACGTCGGGAGCGAGGAGATGGATCCGGGCGGCCAACGACTCCGCCGTGGGCCGTGTGTTCACGAAGAGGAGGGTGGATCGGTGGGCCCGTACCTCCTCGAGCACGGCCGAGAGGGCGCGCAGAAGGAGGTCGTCCGCCTTCAGGGCCTGCCGGAGCTCCGGGGAGAGCGGGGGGACCTCGTCTAACGGGGGGCGTACCTGGATGGCGAAGGCCTTCGAGGAAGGGGCGGAGAGCACCACCCTTTCCGCCCCGTGGGGGGAGAGGAACTCAGAGATCGCCTCCGGGTTCCCGACGGTGGCGGAGAGCCCGATCCGCCGGACGGAGTGCCCCGTCCACGCCTCCAGCCGCTCCAGGGAGAGAGCGAGCTGCGCTCCCCGGTCCGAGCTGGCCAGTTCGTGGATCTCGTCCACCACCACGGTCCGGACCTCCTTCAGCCCTTGCCGGAGGTGCTTGCCCACCAGGAGGAGTTGGAGCGTCTCCGGAGTGGTGAGGAGCAGGTCCGGCGGGGTGCGGGACTGCCGGAGACGCTCCTTGGGGAGCGTATCCCCGTGCCGGACCGCGGCCGTGAGACCGAGGTCCCCGGCCCAGCGGAGGAGCCGGGCCTCCAGGTCACGGTTGAGCGCCCTCAGGGGGGTCACGTAGAGGAGGTTCACCGGAGGACGCCGTTCCGAAAGGAGAGCGGAGAGGACGGGAAGGAGCGCGGCCTCGGTCTTGCCCGTCCCCGTGGGAGCCACGAGGAGCGCGTCCTGACCGGCCCGGAGGGCCGGCCAAGCGAGGGCCTGGATCTCCGTCGGCCGGGGGAACCCGCGGGTGCTGAGAAGCTCCCGGATCCGAGGATGGAGGGCATCCTCCGGAGGGGGAGTCGGCGGGCTCATGGGGCGGACGGACCCGGGGGGCGGGCGATTACCTTTGCGGCGCTCGTCCGGCTTCCGCGCTCCGGGGGGGCGAGCCTTCAAACCATCCCGGTTCCTGGGGAGCCCTCCACCCATGGCAACTCCCCTGGAAGACTCCCAGCCGGGGTCACGGCTCGCGGCCGCGCTCGGGGGCCTGACCCCTTGCGTCGTGGCGTTCTCCGGCGGGGTGGATTCCGGTGTGGTCGCGGCCTTCGCCCATGCCCGGGACCCCTCCGGAGTGCTGCTGGCCACACTTGCCGGGCCGGCCGTGGCCAGAGAGGAGATCGAACGGGCGGCCCGCACCGCCCGGTTCATCGGCGCCCCGCATCGGCTGATATCCCTGGACCCCTTGAACGATGGACGGTACGCCTCGAACCCCCCGAACCGTTGCTACTTCTGCCGGTCCCTGGAGGGGGATGCCCTCCGTTCCCTGGCCCGGGAGGAGGGGATCCCCTGGGTCCTGGACGGGATCCACCAGGACGACCTGGGGGATGACCGCCCGGGGATCCGGGCCATGAACGAGCGCGGGATCCGCCACCCGCTGCTGGAAGCCGGCCTGGGGAAGACGGACGTGCGGGCCCTGGCCCGGGAGCTCGGACTGCCGAACCGGGACGCCCCCTCCAACAGTTGCCTCGCCTCCAGGATCCGGACCGGGGAGCCCATCACCCGGGAGACCCTGGCGAGGGTGGAGGCGGCGGAGGCGATCTTCCATCGGGAAGGTTTTGCCCAGGTCCGGGTCCGTACGACCCGGGGAACAGCCTCCATCGAGCTGGACCGTCAGGAGCTCCCCCGGCTCGAGAGGGGCTCTCTCCTTCAACAGATCACGGAGGAGGTCCAGAGATTGGGGTTCACCCGGGTGACCGTCGACCCCGAAGGGTACCGACCGCTGGGCCGGAGGCGACGGGGCTTCCCTGCGGGGCCGCCATGAGCGGAACGGGAGCCCTGCCCGTCGACCCTGGACGCTCCCCGGAGCGCCGGGGGGGAGCGCTCCCCCCGTCGGGAGGCCGGTTCCAGTTGAGGTCCCTCCTGACCCCCCGGGGAGACCAGCCGGAGGCCATCGGTAAGCTCGTGGAGAGCCTGCACGCCGGGGAGCGGTTCCAGACCCTCCTGGGCGTGACGGGTTCGGGAAAGACCTTCACCATGGCGCACGTGGTGCAGACCCTGCAGCGCCCTACCCTGGTGATCTCCCCGAACAAGACCCTGGCTGCCCAGCTGGTCAGCGAGTTCAGGGACTTCTTCCCGGACAACGCCGTGGAGTACTTTGTGAGCTACTACGACTACTTCCAGCCCGAGGCGTACGTCCCCGCCGTAGACCTCTATATCGAGAAGGACGCCTCCGTGAACGAGGAGATCGACCGGTTACGGCACCGGGCCACCCAGGCGCTCCTGACCCGGCGGGACGTGCTCATCGTGGCCTCGGTGAGCTGCATCTACGGGTTGGGTTCCCCGGAGGACTACCGGGAGCACGTGCTGGTCCTCCGCAAGGGTGAGAACTGGCCCCGGCGGGAACTGGTCCGACAGTTGGTCCGCCTCCGGTACGAGCGGAACGACCTGGAACTCAAGAGAGGACGCTTCGCGGTGCGCGGCTCCACGGTGGACCTCCAGGGGGCGAACGAGGAGGCCCATCGCCTCTTCTTCGAAGGGGACGCCCTTTCCGAGATCCGCCCCCTGGCCCCCGGGAGCCGGGAGGAGGGGGGACCCATGGAGGCGCTGGCCATCTTCCCGGCCAGCCACTTCCTCACGGACGAGAGCCGGAGGGAGCATGCGCTCCAAGAGATCGAGAGGGACCTGGGACCCCGGGTCGCCGAACTCCAGGCGCAGGGAAAGGCCCTGGAGGCCCAGCGACTGAAGAGCCGGACGGAGTACGACCTCGAGATGATCCGGGAGACCGGCTATTGCACCGGGATCGAGAACTACTCGCGCTACCTGACCGGCCGTGCTCCGGGGGCTCCCCCCTACACGCTTCTGGACTTCTTCCCCGAGGACCTCTTGGTCTTCCTCGACGAATCCCATGTGACGGTCCCGCAGTTGAAGGGGATGTACGAAGGGGACCGGAGCCGCAAGGACAACCTGGTGGAGTTCGGCTGGCGCCTTCCCTCCTGCCGTGACAACCGCCCCCTGCGCTGGCCGGAGTTCCTCGAGCGGATCCCCCAGATGGTCTTCGTCTCCGCCACCCCGGGTCCCCTGGAGCTCAAGCTCAGCGGACCGCACGTGGCCGAACAGATCATCCGGCCCACTGGCCTGGTGGACCCGCCCGTGGAGGTGCGCCCCTTGAAGGGCCACATCGCGGACCTCGTCCGGGAGCTCCGGGCCCGGGTGGAGAAGGGGCAACGGGCCCTGGTGACCACGCTGACCAAGGCCACGGCGGAGGAGTTGGCGAACTACCTCAGTGGGCTCGGGTTGAAGGTCCGATACCTCCACGCGGATGTGGAGACGCTCAAACGGACGGAGATCCTGCGAGACCTCCGGCTGGGCCGCTTCGACATCCTGGTGGGGATCAACCTGCTCCGGGAGGGCCTGGACCTTCCCGAGGTCAGCCTGGTGGCGATCCTGGACGCCGACAAGGAGGGGTACCTCCGGTCGGAGACCTCCCTCATCCAGACGGCGGGTCGGGCCTCCCGCAACCTGGATGGCCGGGTGATCCTCTACGCGGACCGGATGACCGGATCCATGGCCCGAGCGCTCCAGGAAACGGGCCGGCGCCGGACGCGTCAACTCGCCTACAACACGGAGCACGGTATTGTCCCCGAGACCATCATCAAGGAGGTCCGGGACCTGCTGACCGGAGAGGAGGCGGCCGCCTCGGGTGAGCTCTCTACCCAGGGGCTGGGACCCCACTGGAAGGACCGCCTGCCGCTCCTGATGGCGAACTTGGAGGAGGAGATGCGCATCGCGGCCGAACGGTTGGAGTTCGAGAGGGCAGCGGAGATCCGGGACCGGATCCGGGCGCTCCAGCAGGATCGGGGGAAGCGCCGGTCCCGGGAACCTCCGGCCCCGTAAGGGGACCCGGGGCTACTGGGGCATGTGGTAGACGGTGCCGCTTCGCTCCAGCTGGTCCTTGACCTTGCGGACTTCCCTTTCGAGCCTGGCCACCTCGGACTCCAGGGTCTCCACGAGCACTTCCGCGTGTACCCGGTCCGGGCAATGACCCCCGTTCCCGCGCTGGCAGGCCCGGTAGGCCTGCCGGGCCTCCTCCAAGGAGGGGGTTCGTTGCGGATCTGCCATCCCTAAGCGGGCAGTTCCCGGGGTTCATGAAGCCACCGCCTCCCCGTCCGGGCGCCTGCGAGGGGAGTGGCACGTCAGGTGGGGTGCCGGAGGAACGCGCTGAGCGCTTCCCGGTCCTCCGCGTCGAACCAGGGAGGCGACCCCGCCTGAGCGTTCTCCGCGGCCCGGTCGGGCCGGGAGGTGGCCGGCAAGGCAACGTGCACCCGGGGATCGCTGAGGACCCACTTGAGGAGGGCTTGGGCCAGGGTGGTCGCTCCCTTGTCCCGGAACCTCCGTTCGAGGGGAGGAGGGAGCGGACGCGAGAGCAACCGACCGCTACCCAGCGGGACCATCACCAGCACCCCAAGGCCCAGTTCCTCCGCCAGGGGTAGCAAGCGCTCCTCGGCCTGCCGGTCGAGCGCGTTCAACGGGAGCTGGACGGCATCCACGTTCCCCTTCCGCATCCAGAGGGCCAGGGAGTCGAAGGAGGCGGGGTCCCAGTGGGTGAGCCCGACCCGCCGGACCACCCCGGTCTCCTTCAGTTCTTGGAGGCGGGGAAGGACCTCTTCGATCCTCGACAGGTTGTGGACCTGGTAGAGATCGATCCTCCCTCCATAGTAACTCAGGGCATTTGCGATCTGGCGCTCGCACTCTCCCTTGGCTTTGGCCCAGATCTTGGTGGCCACGAAGGCGTCCTTCCGACGGGGTCCGAGCCCGGAACCCAAGACCCGTTCGGACTCCCCGTACATGGGGGAACTGTCGAACACCCGGATACCGGCCTCCAGAGCGGTCTGGACCACCCGGTGGCGTTCTCCCTCCAGTTCTGGGCCCTTGACGTCGAGGACCTTCCAGGTCCCCATGCCGACCACCGGGAGGTCCGGCCCCATCCGGCCGAGCTTCCTGCGCTCCATCAGGAGGGGGAGACCCTTCGGGTCATGAGGCTAGGGGGGCCGCCCCAGGCGGGAGGTCTCCCAGCGAGCGATGCCCGACCGGGCCCTCCGCACGTTTGTTCCTGCACGACACGTACCTCCGTCGGTCACGCCCGGGGTCCTCGTCGATGATCCCTTTCCGCGTGGCCCGCCGACGGGAGGCCGGTCGTCTCCTAGCGACCCGCCTGGGCCTGGAGGGCCGGCGGGTACCTTTCCCCGGCCACGAGACCCTCGGAGACCGCCTTCTCGATCCGGGTGAGGTCCGCCGCCGTCAGGGAAACGTCGACCGCGGCGACGCTCTCCTCGAGACACGTCCGGCGCTTCGTTCCGGGGATCGGGACGACGTCGTGCCCTCGGCTAAGGACCCAGGCGAGCGCGAGCTGGGCGGCGGTTCGGCCCATCTGCCGGGCCACGACTCCCAGTTCGTCCACCAGCTCGAGGTTCCGCTTCAGGTTCTCTCCTTGGAACCGGGGGTTTCCGCGCCGAAAGTCCTGCTCCGGGAAGGCGTCGATGGAACGGACCTTCGCGGAAAGGAAACCGCGGCCGAGTGGACTGAACGGAACGAACCCGACCCGTTACCGGACGGGTTTCCTCGGAGCCGAAGAGATCCCGTTCTCCAGATCCATGCCCTCGGGCTGGGGCCAGGGCTCCAGCAGCGTCCCCCTGGGTTCGCCGGACGAGAGGGCCGTGTCCCCCGCCCTTATGCGGTGACCTCTTCCCCCGGGTGGTAGAGGCCCCTGCAGGGAACGTCCTTCCCGATCCCTCCGTGGGTGGGCCCCGGGGGGCGGGCTTTTGAGGTGCACCGGCTTGTCTCTCCTCGTGACGGTCCGGCTGGAGGAACTCCCGCGTGTCGTGGTCCTGGAGCCGGGCAAGGGGGTTCGTATGGAGATCAAGCTCGAGTCCCCGGCCTGCGAGATGGAGTTCCGGCTGGCTGGAGAGGCCCCTGGGCGGAGCTTCGTGCTCATGGTGGGGCACAAGAACGGGGAGTTCGTCCAGCGGGTCCGGGTCGCGGGCCATACCAAGATCTACTTCGACCCGGAGCAGCCGGGTGAGTACGTCCTCGTCCTGACCAACCCCATGCCGGAACCCGCCGTGGTCCACTGCGAGGCGAGAGGGGTCCCCCTGACCCCGGTGCATCGCGTCCGCGACACGGACTACGACCCGGCGTTCCGTTGACCGCATAGCTACTTCCCCCTACGCCCTTTCTTCCAGCGACCCGGGTCGGACCGGTCCCTCCGCCGGTCTCTTCCTCTTCGACCCGGGGTCGGCCCAGCGAGGATGCGTTCCCCCCGATGGAGCGCGAACGCTTATCCGCCCGGGGCGGAGTAGCCTCGGCGGTGAGATGATGGCTAACCCTCGGGCGAAGATTGACACCACGCTGGGCGTGATCGAGGCCGAACTGTACATGGACAAGGCCCCCATCACGGCCGGGAACTTCAAGACCCTCACGGAGAAGGGATTCTATGACGGGCTCATCTTCCACCGGGTCATCGACGGGTTCATGATCCAGACCGGGTGCCCCAAAGGGACCGGCACGGGAGGCCCCGGCTACACGATACGGGATGAGTTCGGGCCCGGGCTCAAGCACGAAGCTGAAGGGACCCTCTCCATGGCCAACGCTGGCCCCAACACCGGTGGAAGCCAGTTCTTCATCACCCTCGCCCCCACGCCCTGGCTGGATGGGAAACACGCCATCTTTGGCCGGGTGGTGAAGGGGATGGAAGTGGTCCGGAGCATCGGGAAGACTCCGACGGACGGCCAGGACCGTCCTCGGACGCCGATCCGGATGGTCCGCCTGACGGTTTCCGCCTGACTGGGGCGGGTCAGAAACCCTCGACGAGCCGGCGGACCGCGTCCAGGTCCGAGTCGATCCGTCCCACCAGGGCGGGCCCCTCGCCGAACCGGAGGTCCGGGCGCCTCTCCTTTAGCCAGCGCAGGATCTCCGCGCCGTCGAGCTGCCGGAGCCATCGCAGCAGCAACCCCCGCGAGCTCCGGACCATGAGCGGATGCTCGTCTAAGAGCGTCTGGACCCGCTGGGTAACGGAGATCTCCCCCCGGGACCACGCGTCGAGCTGGTCCTGGCTGAGTTCCCTGGCCCAGCTCTCGAAGACGTTCCGGGCGGCCATGACCCGTCATCGACCTGCCAGAGGAAAAGGGCTTCCGGCCCCGGACGGAACAAATACCCCATGGTCCTTGCGTGGGCATGGTCGCGGTGGGGGACCCTGCCCCTGAGTTCCAGGTGCAGGACAGTGAAGGAAAGCCATTCCAACTCGCTCAATTCCGGGGCCGGAAACGAGTGGTGCTCTACTTCTTCCCGAAGTCCTTCACCCCAGGGTGCGATCTGGAGGCCCAGGCGTTCCGGGACCAGATCCCCACGTTCGAGGGGAAGGACACCCAGATCGTCGGGGTCTCGGCCGACTCGCCGGACGTGGCCCAGGCGTTCCGCCAGAAGTTCAAGCTTCCGTTCCCCGTGTTGCCGGACCCGGACCGGAAGGTCATCGAACTGTACGGGGTGAAGGGGACGATGGGACTGGCCAAGCGCACCACCTTCCTCATCGGGAAGGATGGGAAGGTCGAGGAGATCGTGGAATCCATGCGTCCCTCCCCCCACGTGGAGAAGACCCTTGCCCGGGTCAGCCAGGGCCCCTAGGACGCCCGGGCGAGATCAGACCAACGACTCCAGGCCCTGCTTCGGGGCGGACGGCCACAGGACGGGCTCCACCCCGGTCCGGCTGACCAGTTCCCGGGCGAAACCTTCCGGGTCGGCGGGCGAGACGAAGAGCGGGACGCCCTGTCCGTAGACGAGCAGGCCGGCATGGTAGCCGGATATGTTGTCGAACCGTCCGATGACCGGGGACCACATCCGGGAGCGCCAACCCCACGCCCCGAAGAAGCTCACCGGGGAGAGTTCCCGGAGCGAGGCCCGTTCCACCTTCCGGACCGTGGCGAGGGGGATCCGCCGCCAGCCGAAGATCCGCCAGGCGGTCAGGTCGTCGTCGGTGAGAACGTAGCGGATGGAGAGCTCCCGGGCGAGGTAGACCAGGAGGACCGCGATGAGGAAGAGTGCGATGTCGAGGCCCACGAGCCCCTTGAGGAAATAGAGGGCGACCAAGAGGACGAGGTAGAAACCCACCACCACGTAGTTCCGGGCCGTGGGCATCCGGTACACGGGATTGAAGCTACCCCGGGGGGGGCTCGGGCTCTGGGGCGCCACCGGCGGGGGATTCGAAGCACCGGTCACGTGGGCATCTCCCGTCCGTCCGTTGCCAGCGCTCCCGCCCTATGAGGATGCCCGCCGGGAGGGAGCGAGCAGGGGCCGGGCCTCCAGCCCCCCTGCCGGGGGGTGGAGGAGAGACGGGTCCCGGGAGGCGCATCGACGGAGGGAAGGGGAGGACGGGCTCCAGAGGGCATTCGGTCCGCATCGGGGGTGAAAGTACTTGTCCTCGATGCCCCTGGGTGGGCCCGGTCCCCCAGGGCACTAGTTGGGCGGCCTGGCCGGTAGGGTCCGCAGGAACAAGAGGATGCAACCCAAGCTTCGCGATCCGGGCCTCGAGGTCGACCGGATCCGACCGGAGGAATGGCCCCGTCTTCGGGACCTTCGTCTCCGGGCCCTCCGGGAAGACCCCTTGGCCTTTGGATCCCGCTGGAAGCGGGAGCGTTCCTTCCCGGAAGAACTCTGGAGGGAGAGGGCGCGCCAGGGCTCCGAGGCCTGGGACCAGGGGACCTGGGTGCTCAGGGAGAAGGAGGGAGCGCTTTCCGGCATGGTCACGGCGCGTGCGGAGGGTGAGGTGGTGGCGATCTTCGCCCTCTGGGTCGAGCCCCGGCTCCGGGGACGCCACCTGGGAAGTCGGCTCCTGGACCGGGCGCTGCTCTGGTGCCGGACCCAATACCCCCGGAGGAACGTGGTCCTGCACGTGAATCCGCGAGAGGCGGCCGCCGTCGCCCTCTACGTCCGGCGGGGATTCGTCTTCACGGGGGAGTCGGAGCCGCTTCCTCACGGGATCTTCGAGATCGTGGTGGGGATGCGGAAAGCCCCGGCCGACGGGGCTCCGGCCTGAGAGGCATTCCCCGAGGACCCGTGCTCTCCCGGGAAGGGAGAGGGGATCAGCCGGCCTCGTAGTAATATTCGCCCCGGGACCGTTGTTCCCGGTCCAGCACCGACTCTTCCTTGTTGATCCGGGGCCGATGGCTCTCGTCATCCCGGCGGAACGTGACCTCCACATCCTTCAGCAGGACGTTCATCCCCTCACGCATGGGGAACGGGCCCATTCCCTCCCCCCGGGTCTTCCGCGTGTCCAGGGCCCGGAAGACCATCATCGCATCGCAGAGAAGGTCCAGGAAGTACACATCGTGGTCCACCACCAGGGCCGTGGAGCCCTCCCGCTCCACCAACCGACGGATGAGCCGGGCCACGTTCATGCGTTCGTTGGAGTCCAGGTACGCGGACGGCTCGTCGAGCAGGTAGAGGGTGGCCGGCCGGCTCAAGGCGAGAGCCACCGCGGCGCGCTGAAGTTCCCCACCCGAGAGTTCCGGTAGGGGCACGTCGAGCAAGGAGCCCAACCTCAAGTGAGGGACCAGTTCCCGGGTGAAGAGCCCGTGATCGAAGGCTTCTCCCTGGGCCAAGGCCGACACCCGTTCGTTCAGGGTCCAGGCCCCGGTGGCCCGGAGGTACTGCGGCTTGTAGCTCACCGTGACCCCGGAGGGAGGCTTTCCCTCGGTGGGGGCTTCGGCGCCGGCCAGCATCCGCACGAACGTGGTCTTCCCCACGGCGTTGGGACCCACGATGCCGACGGTCTCCCCCTTGTAGAGGGTCCCTCCGGCCACCCGGATCTCGAACCCGGGAAAGGCCTTCCCCAAGGCCCCGAAGGTCACCCGGGGGTTCCGCTGGGACGGGGGTTTGGGCGGGTGGGCCGTGAACACGATCGGTTCCGCCCGGAAGCGGACGTTCTCGTCCCTGAGATACCCCCCCAGGTACGTGTTGATGGCCGTCCGCATCGGCATCGGATGGGTCACCACCCCGAAGGCGGCCTCTTCCCCGTAGACCAGGTGCGCCTGGTCGGCCAGGTAGTCCAAGAGCACCAGATCGTGCTCGACGACGATGACGCTCGAACGCTCGCCCAGGCCGCGGAGGAGGCGCGCCACCTTCAGCCGTTGGACGATGTCCAGGTAGTTCGAGGGCTCGTCGAAGAAGTAGAGCCCCGCCGGGGTCGCGAGGGCCCGGGCGATCGCGCCCAACTGCAACTCGCCGCCGGAGAGGGTCTCCAACGGGACGGACTCCCGGTGGGCGAGCCCCACCTGCTCCAGAGCCCTTCCCGTGTCGCCCCGGGCCTCCTCCACGTACGCGCCCAGGGTGACCCCGGTCCGCTGGGCCAGGACGTCCACGTACTGGGGTTTGAAGGCGGTGATGAGCTCCCCCCGAGAGATCCGTTGGAAGTGGGCCTGCAGTTCCGTTCCGCGGTAGCGGCGCAGGATCTCCGGCCAGTCCGGAGGGTCCTCGTAGAGCCCCAGGTTCGGTCGTTCCGCCCCGCTGAGCAGCCGGATCGCCGTGGACTTTCCCATGGCGTTCGGCCCCAGGATACCCACCACTCCTTTGGGCCGGGGGATGGGCAGCCGGTAGAGCCGGAAGGTGTTGAGCCCGTAGCGGTGCACCATCTCGTCCTCGGCCGCTTCCGGCGTGTTGAGGATCTTGATCGCCGAGAACGGGCACTTGTGCACACAGATCCCGCAGCCGATGCACAGGACCTCGGAAATGACCGCCTTGCCATCCTCCCCCCAAACGATGCAATCCTGGCCCATCCGCACGGGGGGGCAGTATGCCTGGCACTCCCCCTGGCATTCCGTGGGATGGCAACGATCACTCAGCAGTACCGCGATCCGGGCCACGAGACCTCCTCACCGGGATGGGGACGGGCCGGAGGCGGCGAGTTCCCGCCGGAGCGCGCCCAGGGTGGACCGATGTTCCGCCCGGACATCGTACTTGTGGATCGACTCCTCGCTCCGGGTGGCCACTTCCACGCCCGTGGTATCCGGCAACTGGGGAAAACGCTCGGCCAAGAGCGAGAGCGCAGCCCGGACCACATCCTCCACGAAGCGGGGCCGGCGGTGCGCGTCCAGGACCACCTGGCCCTCATCGCCCCGTTTGAGGATCGCGTAGGTGGGAGAGCTCTGGGCCCCTTCCAGGATGTCCAGCAGTTCATCGGCCTCCACCTCAGCCTCCTCCTCCAGGGTGAGGAGCAGGCGGGACCGGTTCCGTTGGTTGTGGGTGATGATGGGCATCGCGGCGAACTGGGCGTCCCGGAGCAGGGGGAACTCCTCCTCCAGCCGAGCCCGGCAGGTCTCCATGGCACAAGGGCAGGCGGTCATGCCCACGGCCTCAGCACCGATGGCCTTCTGCACCTCCACCCCGGAGGGCCTGCGCCGGGCCCACGCCGCCGCCAGCAACGTGAAGTTCTCGAGCGAGACCCGGTCCTCCCGGATGCCTCGGGGGCGGAAGTACTCCGCCTCCACGCGGACCTCCGCCTCCCTGGCGTACGGATGCCGGGGGAGGAGTTCCCGGGCGATGGCGAGGCAGGCGGATTCCAGCGACCGGGCGGGGCGATGGACCGTCTCGTCCACCACCTCGGCCAGCACCTGGGCGTTGCGGGAGAGGTCCGAGCCCTTCCTCAGCGCCGGCAGGTCCACGTACACCTCGAACCCGGCCGAGAGGGTGTGGGTCCGTTCCGGGCGTTGGATCACGAGCGGTTTTCGGATACCGGTGATCCCGACCTTGCCCAGGGAGAGCTGGCCCATCGTCGGGGGAAGGGCGTGGATGTCCGTCATGGAGGCCCCGGGCAACCCGCCCCCTTCTAAAAGCCTGGGGAGGACGGTTCCGCCCGGCACCGGGATCTGTCGCGCGGCGCCGCCGGGAGGGCCTAAATAGCCCGGCCGGGCTTTCCCGGCCATGAGCGAAGGGTCCCAGAGCGCCCCGGAAACCTCTTCGCCGCAGGCGATCCCGGCCCCGCCGGCAGCGAGTTCGGCAGAGGGACCCACGGCTGCCGTGGAACGCGAGGCGCTCATCCGCAAGGCGCTGAAGAAGATCTACGACCCGGAGATCCCGATGAACATCGTGGATCTCGGGCTCATCTACGGCTTCGACTTCGCCCCGGACGACCAGGTGACGGTCCGGATGACCATGACCGGCCCCGGTTGCCCCGTGGCCGGTATCCTCGCCGAGGAGGTCAAGACCGCCGTCGAGACCGTCGCCGGGGTGAAAGGCGCCAAGGTGGAGGTGGTCTGGGAACCTCCCTGGGGCCCGGAGAAGATGAGCGACTTCGCCAAACGGCAGTTCGGTTATCTGTAGACCTCGCATTCGGAGGTCGTGCCCGCTCGTCCGGTCCGACCCGGAGAGATCGGCATCCCCGGTCAACCCGGACTGACCTCTCCGTTATCCTCTGGATGCCATCGTGCCCTCTGCCATGGCGCCGTTGGAGGACCTTCTGGAGAAGCTCGCCGTTCCCATCGACGCCTGGGAGCCGTTCGGCCGGAGGGTGGCGAAGGTGGACCCGAACCATCCCCGGATCTTGGACCGCCCCCGGAAGGGGAAGGTGGTCCTCATCACCGGTATGACCCCCACTGGCCACGGTGTGGGGAAGACCGTCACCATGCTCTCGCTGGCCTCCGCCCTCCATCGCCGGGGGACCAACGTCATCGCCTGCCTCCGACAACCGTCGATGGGGCCGGTCTTCGGGATCAAGGGGGGAGGGGCCGGGGGCGGACGGGCCACGGTGGAACCGTTCGTGGAGGTCAACCTGGGCCTCACCGGGGACCTCGACTCCGTTACGAATGCCCACAACCTGCTTGCCGCGCTCATCGACAACCACTTGCACCACGGCAATGCACTGAACCTGGACCCGGAGACGGTCTCTTGGCCCCGCGCCCTGGACGTGGAGGACCGGGCGCTCCGACACCTCCAGGTGGGGCTCGGACCGGGGAACGGCCCCCCTCGGACCACGAGCTTCGTCATCACCCCCGCCTCGGAGGTCACGGCCATCCTTGGCCTGGCGGAAAGCCCGACCGACCTGACCGACCGTCTGGGGAGGATCCTCATCGGAAAGAGCCGGGCGGGGCGCATCCTCAGGGCCTCCGACCTCCGGGCCGAGGGAGCCATGGCCGCGATCCTGCGCAAGGCCATCCGCCCGAACCTCCTCACCACGCCGGAAGGCGCCCCCGTGCTCGTCCACGGGGGACCTTTCGGGAACCTGTCCTACGGGACCACCACACTTCGGTCCATCCACCTGGCCCAGCGGTTGGCCGACGTGGTCCTGGTGGAGGCCGGTTTCGGCACTGATCTGGGGGGGGAGAAGTTCGTGGACCTCGTCGCCCCGCAGGGGGACTTCGCTCCCGCGGCAGCGGTGGTGGTGGCCAGCGTCCCGGGGATCCGGGCCCACTCCGCCGGAGGACCGGATTCCCTGGCCCCGGGATTGGAGAACTTGGAGAAGCATCTCGAGAACGTCCGCTCCTTCGGCCTGGAGCCGGTGGTGGCCCTGAACCAATTCCCCGACGATTCCGAAGGGGACCTCAAGGCGGTGGCCGACTTCTGTGCGGACCGCCGGGTGGCAGCGGCCCGGAGCCTCGGGTTCGCCGAGGGGGGTGAAGGGGCCGAGGCCCTGGGGGAAGTGACGCTCCAATCGCTGGACGGGAGGCGACGGAGCCGCCCCATCTACCAGATCACCGATCCGCTGCCCGACAAGATCGATGCCGTGGTACGAGGGATGTACGGAGGGGAAGGAGCAGAGTTCTCGCCCGAAGCCATGGAAGAGCGGTCTTCCGGGTTGCTGGAGGGGACAGAAAAGTTCCCGGTCTGTCTGGCGAAGACCCCCCTGTCCCTCACCGACGACCCGAAGCGGCTGGGCCGCCCGAGGGGGTTCCGTGTCCAGGTGAAGTCCCTGGTCCCGGCGGCGGGGGCCGGCTACCTGGTGGCCCTCCTCGGAAAGATCGAGACGATGCCCGGCCTCCCCGGGGAGCCCAAAGCCTTCGAGATCCGTCTCGGGGCCGATGGCACGGTGGTGGGGGTGAGTTGACTGGGAGGCGTCCGGGGCGGTCGGCAGACCCATGAACGAGCGCCTCCCTCATGCCGATCCCTCCCACTCCCCCGGGGATGCGCCCCATGTCCCGGACCGGTCGTGGCCCCGTTCGTCGGATCGCTCCAAGCGCATCGCCGGCCGCAGGTCGTCTACGAGCGGAGCCAACGGCTGAACGGGATGAGCGTGCGATAGAGGTCCAGCCCCTTGGGAGTGAGACCGTAGGACCCCCGGGCCCGCCGGTCCCTCTGGACCGGGACCGTGGCCAGGATCCCCTCCAGGGAAAGCTGGCGTAGCGTCGAGGTCAACGTGGCGGGGCTCACCCCGGGCAGGGACCTCTGGAGCATCCCGAAGCGGAGGGGGCCGTGCTTCCCCAGCAGGGTGACCACGCAGAGGGCCCACTTCTTCCCCACCACCTCCACCAGTCCCTGGGGGGGACAGGGGCAGTCCAGGGGAGGTTCGGCCGCACTCGCTATGCCCGTACGTAGCGACATCGGCCCGGCTTATATCAGTTCATCATTTAAAGTGATTTGGGGATCATCCCAGGGGAGCATGCCCGAACCATCGCTACGGGAAACACTGGGCCCACCGAAGGATGGCCCGGCTGGTCGAGCCGCCGCTTGGGAGGGAGAGCCGGCGCTGGGGAGGCTTACGACCCTCCACTTCCCGCGGTGCAGGAGCTTTGCCCCCGGGAGGCACGGCGAGAACGGGGGGGAGGAAGGGTGAGCGACGAGCGGACGGTCCTCTTCGTCTGCGTCGAGAACGCCTGCCGGTCCCTGATGGCGGAGGCTTTCTTTGGGCGCGAGGCCCCGAAGGGTTGGTCCGGCCGCTCCGCCGGAACCGAGCCGGCGCCCTCTCCCAACCCCAGGACCGCGCCCATGCTGAAGGAGGTGGGGCTCTCGATGCCGACACACCCGCCTCGCCGGCTGACGGAGGAGATGGCGCAGGAAGCGGACCGTATCATCCTCATGGGGTGCCTCGACCGGCCCAGTTGCCCAGCGTTCCTTTATCCGCGGGTCGACGAGGATTGGGAGCTCCCGGATCCAGGGCCGCTTCCGGACGCGGGCTTCCGGTCAGTGCGGGACGAAATCGGACGGCGGGTCGGAGAACTGGTCCGCCGGCTCTGAGGGGAAGGCGTGGCCGCCACCTATCCTGAACAGGGGATCCTCCGCCGGCTCTCTTGGCTGGACCGGCTACTGCCGGTCTGGATCTTCCTCGCCATGGGGGTGGGAGTGCTGCTCGGTCATTTGGTCCCGGGGATCGGACCTGCCCTGGACTCCCTCCAGGTCGACTCGGTCTCCCTGCCCATCGCCCTCGGGCTCATCTGGATGATCTATCCTCCGTTGGCCGCCGTAGACTACCGGCGGGTGCCCCAAGTGGTCGGGGCCCGGCGGGTGGTCACGGTCTCGCTCCTCCTGAACTGGCTCGTGGGTCCCTTCCTCATGTTCGGCCTCGCCATCCTGCTCCTTCCAGGGCTCCCGGCGCTGCAGGACGGGGTCATCCTCGTGGGCCTCGCCCGGTGCATCGCCATGGTCCTCATCTGGAACCAGCTCGCAGGCGGGAACAACGAGCATGCGGCCATCCTCGTGGCCCTGAACGCCTTATTCCAGATCGTCACGTACTCGGCCTACGCCTACCTCTTCCTCGTGGTGCTCGCGCCGCACCTGGTCACCCACGTGGGGGGGGTCGCGGTCGCGGTTAACTCCGAGGCGATCGCCCTCAACGTGGCGGTCTTCCTGGGGATCCCGCTGGCGATGGGGTTCCTCTCCCGGGTGATCCTGGTCCGACGGAAGGGGGCCACGTGGTACCAGGCTTCCTTCCTGCGCCGGGTGCAACCGACGGCCCTCCTCGCCCTTCTGTTCACCCTGGTGGTGATGTTCGCGCTGGAGGGGAACGCGTTCGTGCAGTTCCCGATCACCGTTCTCCGGGTGGCGGCCCCTCTGCTGGCCTATTTCGCCCTCATGTTCCTCATCTCCTACCTCTTGGCATGGAAGCTCGGCTTCGGTTACCGGGACACCGCCACCACGGCCTTTACCGCGAGCAGCAACAACTTCGAGCTCGCCATCGCGGTGGCCGTGGCCACCTTTGGGCTCACCTCCCCCCAGGCCTTCGCGACGGTGGTCGGGCCGCTCATCGAGGTGCCGGTGATGATCGGCCTCGTCTATCTCTCCCTGGCGTTGAGGAGCCGGCTCTTCCCCGTCCCTCCTGGGAGGGAGGCGGCTGCTGTCGGACCCAAGCGTCCCGAAACCCCCCGCCTGGTGGAGGGCCAACCTTGACTTTGGCTCCTCGAATTGCCGAGCCCACCAGCGGAAACAGGAACCGCCACCCAATGGTCCAAGGGAGCTCCACGGCCAATCCCTGAACGTTGGCGTCCGGTCTGATCCCGCATCCCCTTTCCCGTCCGGGCCCGAAGCCCCTCAGAACAGACCTCTCCGGTCGGTCGCCGAGACGGTGACAGAATCCAGATCCCGGTGCCTCTCCTGCGGCGGTCCCCATGCTCCCTACCGGGCAGGCCCCATCACCGGGGCTTGCTGCCCTTCGTAGCCCCGGATGCAGACCACGCGTGCGCCACGCGCCTTCGCCTTTCCTCCCAGTAAGGGCTGGTCGGTCTACCCAGTGGTTCTACGACACGGCTTGACCTTGTTCAACTGACCGTGGCAGTGACGTACCCTTGGTACTTCCCCGTCCCGGGAACGATGACCTTGAGCGTCACAGAAGCGCCGGAGCCTGTGATGCTGACCGAGCCACTGTGGCTCCAGCTGCTAAAGGGGTACCCTGTATCAGGGGTATCCTTCATTGCATAAACGCACGTAAGAGGGGGAATTGGTGCCTCGCAGGCCACTACATCACTCGTACCATCGTGGCAGGCTATGGTTCCATTGAGCGTAATTTCACTGTGAGAACATGTGAAAGACACGTAGGTATTGGGGATGTATGCAGGCTGGACTGTCACGGCCTGCCCCGCTCCGGTGGGCACCATCGATAGGGCCAGAAGTGTGGTCACTATGGCGACCAATACTACTACAAGGGCTCCGCGGCCAATGCTCTAAAGACGCATGCTAAAGGTTAGGACACATATATATATATAAACGTTTCCGGATGGCATGTTCTTCCCGTTCCCCACCGTTCCCGGCTCGGAGGGTTCAGGGAGCACGGGGGGCGGGTTCACCTCATCGACGAGCTTACCGGACCATCCCTCCCCGGGAACGGGAGGAGGCAACCCTTGAAACCCCCGACTCGCCTCCCGAGACCACCGGCGGCCCTCTCCATGCTGGGGCTCCCCCCTCCACCTCCCCCCCTTTCTCGCCCCCATCC
>JAJZYB010000052.1 GCA_021806135.1 Thermoplasmata archaeon | reverse complement strand
CCGAGTGATAGTACCACTTCCAGGCTTCCGGCTCGATCGGTTCCCCCACCGTGGTCATGTGCTTGAAGTGGTAGTGGTACTTGGCGGGCTCGTCGGGGCCGACCTTCCGGAGCATCCGGATGGAGGTGGGGGAGGTGTGGAAGATGTTCACGTCCAACCTCTCGGCGATCCGCCACGGGCGCCCGGGGTCGGGGAAGGTGGGGACGCCTTCGTACAGCACCGATGTGGCCCCGAGGGCCAGGGGCCCGTACACGATGTAGGAGTGCCCGGTGATCCAACCGATGTCGGCCATGCACCAGTACACGTCCTCCGGATGGATGTCCTGGACGAACTTACTGGTCCCGGCCACGTAGGCGAGGTAACCGCCGGAGCTGTGCTGGCAGCCCTTCGGCCGCCCGGTGGTACCGCTGGTGTACATCAGGAAGAGCGGGGCCTCCGCCGGCTGGGAGACCGGGGCGACCCGGCGCCCGCGGAACTTCGGGAGAAGGTCGTTCACCACGTAGTCCCGCCCCTCCACCATCGGGGTGTTGGTGGCGGAGCGGCCATTCGGGAACCGTCGCCAGATGAGGACCTTCTCGACCTTCTGGCCCTCTTCGGCCGCGGTCTTCACCGCCAGGTCTGCGTTGGCCTTGTGGTCCAAGAGCTTGCCGCTCCGGTAGTAGCCGTCGGCGGTGATGAGCACCTGACTGCCGCTGTCCGCGATCCGACGCCCGCAGGACTCCCCCGAGAAACCGCCGAACACCACGGAATGGATGACGCCGAGGCGGGCACACGCCAGCATGGTGATGGGCAGCTCCGGGATCATAGGCATGTGGATGGTGACCCGGTCACCGGTCTTCAGTCCCGCGAACTCCTGAAGAAGGGCGGCCACCTCGTTGACCCGGATGTAGAGCTCCTGGTACGTGATCGACTGGGGGGCGTCCTCTTCCGGCTCGCCCACGAAGATGAGGGCGGCCTTGTTCTTGTACTTCGGGAGGTGCCGGTCGACGCAGTTGTAGCAGACGTTCAGTCGCCCTCCCACGAACCAGTTGTAAAAGGGCGGCTTGCTCAGGTCCAGCGTGGTATGCCAGTACTGGTCCCAGGTCAGGAGGTCGGCGTACTCTCGGAAGCACTCGGGGAAGTGGGCCTCGGAGAACCGTTCCCGTAGCGAGGGGTCCGCCGCATTGGCCTGACCGATGAACCGAGGGGCTGGCTGGAAATAACCTTCTTCCCGCCAGTGCACGGCGATCTCCGCCTCGGAGAGTTCCGACGCGCCTTCCTTGCTGCCCCGGCTCGGTGTACTTTCGCTCATTAGTCAAGACCCGCCATGCGCGAACATATCACGGTATAAACACATTTCTGCGCCTTGATCGCTTTCTCCGACTTGGCGGCCGCCCCCGCGCCCAAGCCCCAGTCGCCGAACTCTGCGTAGGCTTCACCCGCACCACTAAATGGAAGAATGGGAGGAAAGGGTTTGCCGAGGGTAGGGGGGGTGTCCTAGAAGGGGAGCACCTTCCGCCCGTCGTGGTGCGCCGCGGTCAGGACCCCCGTGGCCACGTACCAGGCCAGGAATCCCGTGATGAAGGTCACGATACCGGTAGCCTCCCAGAGCCCGTTGGAGACGGTGTGGCCCCCTCCAATGATGCCGAAGTCGATGGCCAGGAGGAGGAATGCCAGGTCCAACAACAGGAAGACCATGAAGATCCCCCAGCCATGTTTATTGGCATTGATGAGGAATGACAGGGTCCACAGGAACCAGACGATCATGAACCACATGATGTCGTAGCTGGCGGTCGGCCCTCCAGCGAACCCAGTTCCCAAGAGCCCGCTCAGGAAGATGGTGAAGGCCCACCAGAAGGCACCGTACCCCACAAACGCCGAACCCGGGAAGATCTCCCCGCGGCGGAGCATGATCAGACCCGCGATGAGCTGGGCCGTTCCACCGAAGGCCAGGGCCATGGGGAAGACCACCCCATTGTCCACGCCCCAGTTCGCCCCGTTGGACGCGATCGCGACGCCCGCCAGCATGGTGGTCGTTCCGAATCCTGCCAACCCAATGACGGTGGCGGGAGCCCAAAAGGGGTCTTTGCTTTCTCGTTGGCTAAACGGCGCCTCGGCAGTGCCAGGCATTGCCATGGCAAGGCCCACGTCCACCTCATATATGAATCATTCGGGGTGAGGAGCTGCGCCCGCCGGAGGCTGATCACTATCGTGGAAGGGGCGGAAAAGACGAGGGTCGAAGGGTTCCCGGCGAGGCTCCGTCTCAACGGACGAGTGGCTAATGAGACGGTTCGCCCAAGAGGGAGAATCCACACCTCAAGGGAGCCGTCTATGGCCTCTGATGGTGGAGCCGGGGGCGCCCGTTCATCCTCCTCGCGAGAAGTGCCCGGAAAGGCTTTAGCCTGGTGAACACCCTTCCCGGGCTCGTGGCCGCCCGCCTTCGTTGGCTCAGCGAGGAGCAGGAACAGAAGGACCGAGACCTCCGGGAGGAGATCCACTCGGCCGAGCTCAAGCTCAACAATCTCAAGGACCGGCGCGCGGACCTTCTCGGTCTGGCCCGGAGGCTCGGCGAAGAGGCCCTGACCCTCCAGGACCGACGGGGACCGCTGTACGATGAGGTGGAGCAGTACCATCAGCAGTACCGGGACCTCGGGCGCCTGCAAGCCGAGCTCCGGGCCCAGCGAGAGAGGGCCCGGGCCCGGGTGGAGGAGCTCCTCAACGAGATGCAGCGGGGACGGGAGAAGCGCCGTGACCTGGACCAGCGCCCCCGGCCGGAGCGCCTCACCCAGGAGATCGCCCAACTCGAGCGGAGGCAACAGACCTCCGTGATGACCCTCAAGGAGGAGAACGCTCTGATCACCCGGATCCGGGAGCTCCGGGCGCAACTCTCCCAGGCCGAGAAGACGGAAGCGGTCTGGAAGATGGAGGACCAATCCCAGCAAGGGACCCGGGATGAGCTCGCCCGGACCCGGCAGCTCGCGGACGAGCTCAACGCGAAGGTCGAGACGATCCGGATCGACCGCCAGAAGGTCCTCGACCAGGTCAAGGGACGACTTGTCGAGATCGGGCACCTGGTGGGTGAGATACGGGCTCGGGGAAAGGCACGGAGCGAGACCTTGGAGAAGGTGGATGCACTTGGCCTGGAGATCCGGGAACTGGAGCGTTCCGTGATGGGGAAGATCCATGAGTCCCGGGAGCTCAACCACGAGGCCCGGCGGACCCTGGACGACCATAACCGCACGGTGCGGGGCGCCGGCCACCGCGAGGAGGAGATCCGCCAGCGGACGGCGGACGACAACCTCCGGACCCTCTTCCAGAAGGGAAAGATCGAGCTCTGACGGGCCCCCGGGCGGCCCGTCAGTAGATGGCCACTAACGTGATGGTGAAGATGAGCGTAGCCCCGGCCGTCAGCGAGTTGTAGTCCAGGGTGTAGGTCCCCGTCTGGAGGTTCACGTTGGTCAGGTAGAAGACCTGACTGTTCTGGAAGTTGGTCCCGGTGACGGTCCCGACGTCCGAGGGGGTCAGCTGGTTCGTCAGGGTGATCGCCCCGGTGGAGTTGTGCGGGGTGCTCAAGTTGGTCACCGTCGCTGCCCACCCGAACGGGTGAACCACCTCCCCCAGGGTGGGAGCGTACTCGAGCACCACGGCCGTGGAATTCACCGACAAGATCACGTCAGTCCAGCCCCAGTGCGGGTCGGTGAAAGTGGACCCCGGGAGGGCCGCAATGCCTCCGTAGGCCGTACCGAACGCCGCCGGGGTGTACGTGTAGAGCATGGGCAGTTCCTGCACCAGCGGTAGCGTCTGGATCAAGCTCTGGTTGGCCGGCCCGTAGGCGAGGGCGGGCGGGATCGTGACCACCTTCGTTTGGCCTTCCCGCATCCCGATGAGCGCCTGCCAGAAACCGGGGATCAGGCTCGTGAAGGGTGTATAGCTCTGGGGGCCCACATGGGCATCGAGGGGAACGTATCCGCTGACCCCCCGGAAGCCGAAGCTGAGGGCCTTCGGATACGAGGCATTGTTCCGGGCCACGCTCAAAAGCGACGTGTCGAAGACCTTCCCCTCGTTTATCCCGGAGCCGAAGGTCCCGATGTAGTTCACCGACACGTTGTCCCCCTCGACGACCGTGGGGTTGCCTGGCGCCGGGATGGGTTTGTTCACGGTGACCGAAAGGGCATAGATGCCGGCACCGACCAGAAGGATGACCACCACGACGATGGCGAGGAACGGGCGCCAGGAGAACTCCGGTTCCGGCATGTTCACGCAGGGCCCTCGAGCCGAGGGCGGGGGTCAGTCTGTCGCATGTCTCCTCATCGGGTCAGCGAGACAGGTGTTCCTCATTCCCCCGCCCGGGCAAACGGGAGGGGGTATAAATCCTCCCCACCAAGACGCAAGCCCGAGCCGGTGCGGCCGGAACGGCGGGCAGCAAGAGGTTCTGTGCCGCCAGGGGGCGGGTCAAAGGTATCCGTTCTCCAAACCCTAGACCTTGGTGACCTGCACCAATGGGCTCGGATTCCCGGCGTCTGGGTTCATCGCGGGAGGGGTGAGGCCGTGAGGCGTCACTTTCGCTCGCTCCGCCAGAGAGGCTCGGGCTGTCGCGTCCAACGGGGGGACGCCAAGGAGGATCCGACCACGCATCAGGATGTTTGCCGACGCCCCGAAGTCCCGGTCGAACTCTCCGCAGGTTCCGCACACCGACCGTCTCCACTCCGGGTGGCTCACTTTTCCACCGCACCGGGGACACTCCGAAGAGGTCCCCCGAGGGTTCACGCAGACGACATGCGCGGGGCTCCTCTGTACTACTTCCTGCTGGACGAGCCCCACGGCCCAGCGGGAGAGCTTTCGTCTCAGGTCCTTGCTCCGCCCTTTCACGACCATCTGCTCCTTCGCAGACAGGTCCTCGAAGATGATGTTCCGCCCCCCGGCGGCCTCCGCGATGGCGGGGGCCGCCTTCTGCCGGATGTGGTCCACCGTTCGGTTGCGCTGGCGACGTGCGCAGGTCCGCAGGATCCGCCGCTGCTTGCGGAGGTTCTGCGGGATCGCCTTCTGGATGTTCTCCCGTCTCTTCTGCCCGTCCCGCTGGATGCGGGAGAGCATCGAGAGGTCCACCTCGACCTTTACCCCGTCGTCCGAGAGCAGGTTGGCATGATTGAGGTTCAGGTCTACACCCACGGAGGTGGGGGCCTGAACGGCACGCCTCTCCGGCACCTGGAACGGAAGGATGAGATGACGGGAGAGCAGGGTCACCTCTCCCAGGGCGAACGGGGACCACTCGGCCCAACGACGGTGTTTCTTCGCGTCCGCGAGCGGAAAACGAAGGTGGGTCCTGGGGCGCACGGTGACCACCAATTCCTCTTCCTTGATTCGTACCAGCTCCTGGTCGATGCGGACCATGAGCCGGTGAGGGTTCGGCTCGGAGGGAGGAGGGAGCTTGGCCTTTGCCCGCTGGCGTTGGAGCCGCCAGTAGGAACGGGCGATGCCGGTCGCTGTCGAGCAGGCCGAGTGATGCCAATGGGCCGCGTATCGAGAGCGCCAGGATATGGCGAACCACTCTTTCGTTTCCTTACGGAGAGAGATGGCCGAACGGTGCTTTCCATCCAAGGCTATTCTGACGAGGTGCCGGACCATCGAACGGAAATCGAAGAGAAGACGGTCGATAGGGGCGGATGCCGGGTGGGAAATGAGGATGGTTCGCATGGCAGGGCGTCGGCATCGGGACCTGGAGGTGCGCCCATATGAGTGTTTTTCCGTTAGCTGCTAAGACCCTTCCAGCCCGGAACGTCGGACCCAGACGGGGCCCGGGACCGGCCGTTTCGGAAGGCCGCCTTCGGCGGAGACGTTCACCTGGAGGATGCGCCCGATCAAGGTGAGGGGGGCCGCCTCAGGGGCCATCAGCCGCTGAAGCTCTTTCCGCAGGAGCAGGTGCTCTTCGCGTTGGGGTTGAGGAACTTGAAGCCGGAGGCTTCCAGGGAGAGCAGGAAGTCCAGCGTGAGTCCATTGAGGACGGGGGCGCTCGCCGGGTCCACCAGGACCTTGAGCCCCTCACCGGCGTCCAGGACCTGGTCCGTTTCCGTGGGCTCGTCGAAGGCCATCCCGTAGGTCAGCCCCGAGCATCCTCCTCCCTGGACGAAGACACGGAGCCCCTTGCCCTGGGCGTCCTGTCCCTGCATGAGGCGACGGATCTGTTCCCGGGCGCTGGGGGTGACGGTGAGGGTCACCGGGGTGGCTTCCGGGGGAGTCGTTCCCATCTGGATGAGCGTGGAGGACATGAGGGGAAAGGGGGTTCGCGGGTATATCAAGGGTCAGTCGTCCTCCCGACCACAGGGTCCACGCGCTGCCGTTCCCCGGGGGAGGACGCAGGGGAAGGGCAAGCGGTCAATCCAAGGCGTTAAATAGAGCGGTCATAGTGGAAGGCTCCCGCTCCGGGGGCTTGCCTCGGGAGCGGACCATGCACCCAGTGAAGCGGGGCTTTCGCTGGGGAAGACGGGGAGACCGAGGGCGTGGGCCCGAGGTCGCGTGACCCGGCGCATACGCAGATTCTGGACGCTTGTTGAGTGCGTCAAATGTAGCTGTC
>JAJZYB010000002.1 GCA_021806135.1 Thermoplasmata archaeon | reverse complement strand
TTGGACGCGACAGCCCGAGCCTCTCTGGCGGAGCGAGCGAGAGTGACGCCTCACGGCCTCACCCCTCCCGTGCTGAGTCCAGACGCAGGGAATCCAAGCCCGTTGGCGCAAGTCGCCAATGTCTAGGCTTCGGAGAACGGTCCTGTGGAACGCAAAGTTGAAAGGGGGGGCCCTCGTCTCTCTCCTCGTGAGCGGGCTAGATCCGACCTTTCCCCACCATCGGGACCACCACGGCGGGCACCCCCCGTCCGGTCCGACCCCATCCCTCCGGGAACTGGAGCGGGAGGTCCAGGCGCTCCTGGATGACCCCCACGCCCCTCCCCGCCCTTCCCTCCCGGTCCCCTCCATTCCCGCCGTGGCCCGGGCCCAAGAGGTCTGGAACTTCCCTATCCCTCCCTCCCCGGCCTCCGGCTCCGCGGCCGCCTCGGAACGGGTGCTCCGGGACGAGGTGCTCAAGCTCCGCTGGGCCTTAGACCACATCCGGAGCCAGATCGCCGAGAACCGCACCGTGGTCGCCGGCGTGCACGGCGAGCTCCGACGGGTCCAGGACACGTTGAGCGAGCTGAGACCCGATGCCCCGATGCCCGAGCCGGCGCCGGAGCGGGAGAAGAACCCTCCCCCTTCCATTTCCAGCCCTCCTTCCTCAGAGACGGCTTCGCCCCCGGAGGAGAGCCCCCGTGCCCTCTCCGCGGCCCCTGTCTTCTTCCTGGGCGCCGACGGAGAGACGGTGGCCACCCAGGCCTTCTTCACCCTGGGAAAGGGCGGCGGGCTCGAGGGGTTCCTCAAGGACACCCTGGACCAGTGGAAGCGTAGCGGCTTCCACCTGGAGAGCGAGGTGGGGACCGAAGGGATCACGCTGAGCCTGCGGGGGGACCCGGAGGGTCGGCATCTGAAGGTCCTTCCCTCGGGGATGTACGTCCTGAAGCTCTCGGTCTCCGAACTGAACCGCCTGGGATCCCTCCCCGCCCTGGTCTCCTCGAAGGAGTGGGCGAAGTCCGGCGGGTTCAAGCACGGACCCTGACGGTCCGCCCGCCCCGCCCGCGTCGGGGTCTCAAGAGGGGAACGCCGGGGGAGGCGAGGCGCCAGTTCCCCGGGCATAGAGGATCGGGAGCGCCACCAGGGTGCTCGCCGTGGTGGCCACGGCGAAGAGGAAGAGCCCGGAGGATCCCCCCAGGGCGATGGCCACCCCCCCGGCGAGGGGGCCGAGGCTCCAGAGGGTGGAGTTGATGAGGGAGAAGAAGCCCAGGTACTCCGCCCGGCGCTCCCGGGGAGCGAGCCGGACCACCCAGGAGAGCATGGAGGGGTTCATCAGGGCGAAGCCGAAGACGTAGACCACCCGGGCCGGGACCAAGGCGAGCCATCCGGTGGCCTCCAGGTAGAGGATCATGGACAAGAGGCTCACCCCGGCCCCCAGGAACATGCCCCGGAACTGGCCGATGCGGTCGACCGCCCGGCCGAAGGGGACCGAGACGAGGGCGCTGGTGGCGAGCCCGGCCACGGCGATGAGGGCGATGTCGAAGGCGTTGGCTCCCAGGAAGTAGGCGTAGGTCCCGTAGAAGGTGATCACCGCCCCCGCCCCGAGGGCCCGGAGGGAGACGGTGGTGGAGAGGACCGCCAGGGGGCCGAGGGTCCGCAGGGAGCGGGGCGCCCGGGCGGGCTGGGCCGGCGGGTTGGGGAGGGCGAAGAGGATGAGGGAGAGCGTGCCCACCATCACGGCGGCCACGAAGTAGAATAGGAAGGCGAAGCCGAACCGGTCCACCAGGAGGCCCACCAGGAGGAACCCGGCGATGCCCCCCGCGCCCCCGGCCGCCGCGAGGACCCCGTAGCCGAACCCGCGCTCGCCCTCCCCGGTCACGTCGGCGACGTACGCGTTGAGGGCCGGGGAGCCGAAGGCCAGGAGCGCCTCGGCGCCGATGAACGCCCCCCCGGCGAGGAGGGCACCCGGGAGGAAGGGGACGGCGAGGAAGAGGGGCAGGCTCGCCGCCTCGCCGAAGAGGAGGAACGGCCAACGCCGGCCCAGGCGGTCGGACCAGCGGCCGGCGAGCGGGCCCAGCAGGCTGCTCGCCACGTAGGCGGCGGAGAGCAGGTAGAGCCCTTCGGGGATGCTCGCGCCCTTGTCCTCCACCAGGAAGAGGACGAAGTAGACGGAGAAGATGCCCGAACGGTTGCTGGCGAGGAGCTGGTAGAAGGCGAGGACGAGGAGGGTCTTGCGCTCGGCCATCGGTCCCGGCCGGCGATCCGCCGGTCCTTCAGCGGGTCCGGGGGACCAGCAGTTCGGCCGAGAGGCGCTCCTCCGGGAGGCCGTAGACTTTCCCGTAGATGATCCGGCGCAGGTCGGAGCGCTCGGCCTCGGCCTGGAGGAGGAAGCCGAAGATCCCGGCCAGGGAGAGCGGGAACTGCCGGGTCAGGACGAGGGTCTTCTCCAGAGCCCATCGCCCGAGGGCCTCCTCGAAGGGAACGAGGCTGTGCTCCTTGGCGTGCCGCGAGAGGGCCTCGGTCAGGGGGAAGGCGTTCCCGAGCCCCGACACCACCTCGGCCACCCCCGGGAGGGCGCAGAGGTCCGCGAACGTCTTGGCCGATAGGCTCCCCCCCTCGAGGAAGAAGGTGGTCAGCTCCTCGGGGGGGATGTGGAGCTCCACCCCCTTGAGCAGGGCCAGGACGTTCCGCCGGTCCAGCTCCTGCGAGACGAATTGGCGGACCACCCATTCATCGCCCTGGAAGAAGCGGACGGCCCCGCGGAGCTGCTCGAGGTATTGCCGCTCCAGGGCCTGGACCAGGAAGAACACGTCCGGCCGGGAGTGGAAGGCCTCCAGGTTCTCCAAAAGTACGCTCCCGTAGCCGAACTTCACCAGCTGGTTCGCCACGGCCTCCACGCTGGGAAGGGCGAGGAGCCCCCGGAGGTCGTCGATCCCCAGGAGCCCCGCGCCGGGGGCCTCGGCGGATTCCCGGTCCGAGATGAGGAAGGTCTCCGTGTCGGAGAGGAGGCGGCCATACGCCTTGGCCGAGAGGATGAGACCGATGTTCTCCACGTCCCAGCGCCTCAGGTAGGCCCCCACCACCGGCTTGCCGGCGAAGGGAGCGGACTGGTAGGCGAAGCGGTTGAGCCGCACGAACTGGCGGTTGATGCCCACCTCGAAGGCCTCTTCCCCCGCGTACGCCCCCTGGGCCCGGGTGATCTCGGGCCCGTACCAGGTCCCCTCCAGGATCTTGCCCACCTCGGTGAGGTCCCGGGCCCCGAGGAGCGCCTGGTACTGCCCGGGGGTGAGGAAGCCCGGGGTCAGGGCCTTGATCCGCCCGAGGGACCCGGCGTACACGAAGTCCATGGGAGCCCTATCCGGATCAGCGGGAGAGGATCTCCCGGAGCCGGTCCTCCCTGAGCCTAAGGAGCTCCTCGAAGGTCATGTTCATCGCGCGCGCCCCGTCCGGGGTCTCGGCGACGATCCCCCCCAGGGTGGTCAACGGGGCCTTGCGGTCCACCAGCTTCTGGGCCGGGGCCGGCAGGAGCGTCACGTCCTCGGCCCGGGCCCGGATCCTCAGCGAGGCGCCCAGCGTCGAGGAGGCCAGGTCCACCATGCCGGAAAGGAGCTTCGGGTACTCGGGGGTCCGGGTGTACGCGGAAAGGCGGCCCCGCAACTCTTCCAGGGCTCCCCGGATCCTCCGCTCCTGCGCCTCGAAGAGGGTCCGTTTGGCCTTCAATTCCGCCGAAGCGAGCTCCCGGGCCTTCTCCCGGGCGGACTCGGCCTCCCCTTGCTGGGCGAACCGGGTCTGGACCTCGGCGACCTCCTTGGCGGTCTCTTTGCGGAGCTGATCGATCTCAGCCTGGGCGCGGGACTGGATCTCCTTGAGCTCCGCCTCGCCCCGGGCCTGGGTCTCCCGGAGCAACGCCTCCAAGGTCATGGGACCTCCGGGGAACGCGTCGGTCCCCCGACTAGAGGATCTGCAGGAGCAGGATGATGCCCAGCACGAACCCGATGATCCAGAGCGTCTCGGGGATCACGAAGAAGAAGAGCACCTGGCCGAACTTCTCGGGTCGTTCGGCGATGATCCCCATCCCCGAAGCTCCGATCCCCGACTGGGCGAGTCCCGTCCCCACCAGACCCCCTGCGATGGCCACCGACGCCGCGAGGGCGAGGATGGCGGAGGCCGTGTCCAGCACCATAAGGCAACCTCGGGCGCCCATCGGGTTTCGTTATATAAAGGAGGCTCCAACGCGCGCTCCTCCTGCCCTTCCCGGGCCCGGGGGGGCAGGGCGGGTACAGGCACCCTGCCGGGGGGACACCCGGGGCGACCGCAGACCCTCCCCCCGCCCTTCTGCTTCCTGGAGCGAGCTCTCGCCAGCAGCCCCTCCTCCCAGGATGCCTTGGGGTTGACGGGCCCCCGGTGGGTCCGGTGGGGGTCTGGAGCACCCATGTGGGCATCGGTCCTCGAACGGGGAACCCTGGAGCGAGCGGGTCGAGCCCGGAAAGGATAAGGTTGGGCGGGGCCCCCCCGTGACCCGGTCCGTGCAGAAGACCACCTACGCCTTCCTGGCGGTCTTGGCCGGTTCCGCGCTCTGGGGCCTGTCGGGGACCGCGGCCCAGGCGCTCTTCGTGATTGATGGGTTCCCGGCCCTCGGTTTGGGCACCCTCCGCATGGTGACGGCCGGCGCTTTGCTCTGGCTTCTGGTCCGGCCTCCCCCGCCTTCCCGGTGGACGTGGAAACTGGTGGCCTTCGGGCTCCTGGGACTGGCAGCCTCCCAGATCGGGTACTTGGAGGCCATCTCCTTCTCTAACGCGGTCACGGCCACCCTGCTGCAATTCCTGTTCCTCCCCATGGTGGCGGGGTACGAGGTGGCCACGGGCATCCTGCGCTGGGACCGGCGCTGGGCGGTCACCTTCACGCTCGCCGTGTTCGGCACCTTCCTGTTGGTGGCGATCGGTCCGGAAGGACAGTTGGGATTGAGCATCACGGCGGTGGGGATCGGCTTCGGGATCCTCTCCGCCGTGGGAGGGGCATACTACTTCCTCGCCGGGAGGGACCTCTTGGCGGAGGGTTCGGCGGGGAGTCTCATGACGTGGGGATTCCTCCTGGGGGGTCTCGGGAGCCTTCCCTTTGGGCTGCCGTCCTTGCTCAGCTACCACCTGGCGGGCGGCGGGCCGGGAGAGGAGACCGTGCTCCTGGTCAGCTTCGTGGTGGTCTTCGGGACGCTTCTCCCGTTCACCCTCTACCTCCGCGCCCTGCGTTACCTATCGGCGACCCAAGCGGGCGTGGGCGCTTCGATGGAGCCCATCGTGGCTGCCCTGGCCACCCTCCTCTTCCTGGGGGTCAGACTCTCGGATGTGGAGTATCTGGGGGGTGGGCTGCTAGTCGTTGCCGTCCTCATCGCGGGGAGGCGGCGATCGGGCCCCCCTGGGACCGGGGAAGGGGGGGGAAACGGCGAGCCTTTCCCGTTGCGAGGACGTCGGAAGGCAGGGCCGGGGAACCCCTCGGGGGCGTGGACATGGCCAGGGTGGAAGGCTATCCGATTCTCGAAAGGGAGGAGGAGCGGGCTGGAAGGGCCGCCCTGTTCCCCTGGGCCCTGGCCATCCTTTCGAGGACCGGGTCCGGCCATCGCTCCGAGGTCGCACTCCCGAAGGAGCCTCGCCGGGACATCCCCTCAAGCTCCTGGGGAGGCATGCAGGGTCGCCCGGTGAGATGGGGGGAAGGGGTCCTTCCCCCAGGGGAACGGACCAGGGGGGTAGGACCCCACCGCACACCCCCACCCCGTAGGGGAAAGAATATCGGTACTCCACACCCCTGCGGAGATATAGGTAGTTATTTATACAAGTGCAAACATACCTTCTTCTGGAGATGACCCCCATGAGCAGCATCGTACCCCGCACCCGCAGCCCTGCGCCGACCACCACCTTCGAGGACACCTTCAGCCAGATGGACCGGCTCTTCGACCAGATCCGAGGAGACCTCTTCGGTACCCTCTGGACCGCCCCCGGCACCCCCCGTAGCCTCCTTCCCGCCCTCACCGACGTGGAGGACAAGGGCAGCGCCTACCACATCCAGATGGACCTCCCCGGGATCCCCAAGGAGAAGATCGACATCCGCCTGAACGGCACCCTCCTCACCGTGGACGCCCAGAACGAGTCCGCCAAGGAGTCCGAGGACCAGACCTACCTGCGCCGGGAGCGCAGCTACGTGGGGTTCCACCGTGCCTTCGAGCTGCCGGAACCGGTGCTCAGCGACAAGGTCGATGCCAGCTACCGGGATGGGGTCCTCGACCTCACCGTCCCCAAGGCCCGCCCGGCGACGGAACAGAAGATCGCCGTGAGCTGAGAACCTTTTCCCGCCACCCTCCCCCGGGAGCCCTGGCGCCCCCGGGGGTGCAATCCCTGCGCCCCCCCCCGGAACCGGCCCGACCACAAGCTCAAGACACCCCCGACCCTCCCGGGCCCCGCCATGTGGCAGGTCAAGCGCCTCTACGATCCCCAGGAAACGTCGGACGGGCTCCGCTGCCTCGTGGACCGGCTCTGGCCCCGGGGCATCCCCAAGGCGAAGGCCCCCTGGGACCGTTGGGAACGGGACCTCGCTCCGAGCCCGGGGCTCCGCGTCTGGTACGGGCATGACCCTGCCCGCTTCCCGGAGTTCCGCCGACGCTACCGGGAAGAGCTCAACGGTCACCCCGAGCGCCTCGTCGAACTGAGGGCTCTCTCCCGTCAGGGGCCTGTCACCCTCCTCACGGCCACCCGCGACGTGGAGCGCTCCGGGGCCGCCGTCCTCGGGGAGTACCTCCGGGGGCTCTCCCGGCCCCGTTCCCCCCGCGACTCTCGCCCCGCCTCCCGGGCCGGAGCCGACCCCCTTCGGCGGGTCTCTCGGGGCCGGCCCGCCGCCCCTGCCGGCTACGTGGACGAGCTCCGAAGGGAGCGCGAGATCAAGGACCGCTTCCTCGGCACCCAGCCGGAGAGCCCGTTCTCGGAGGCCAACCTTCCCTTCCACCCCCTCCGGTACTTCGAGGTGGACCCCGCCTACCGGGTGCCCGCCCGCTTCCAGCCGGCCCGCTCCCCCCCGGAGGTCTTCCTAAGGACCAGCCTCGACGGCCACGCCTCCATGCGGAGGCTGGGTGTCCTCACCCTCACCCTCTCCGGCCGCCGGGTGCGATTGGAGCTCTACCACGCCGGCCCCCAGGCCGGCAACGTGGCCTTCCTCCCGTTCCGGGACCGGACCTGCGGGAAGGAGACCTACGGCCCCGGGCGTTACCTCAACGTGGAGCTCACCGAGGGACGGGACTATCTGCTCGACTTCAACCGGGCGTTCAATCCCTACTGCGCCTATACCCCCGCCTACGAGTGCCCCTTCCCGCCCCCGCAGAACGACCTGCCCCTGGAGGTGCGTGCGGGCGAGAAGGTGTACGACCCCGACCACAACCCGGCCTCCCCGGAGAAGGCGATCTGGGAGCTCACCCTCCGGTTCCGGGAACGCAGCACGGCGGGAAAGAGGCCCCCCGCCCCGGGACCCCACCCCGACCCACCGGCGTGAAACGCTCATCGACCACGCTATATCCCCGGGGCTCCCCCCCTTCCCCGTGCAGCTCACGTTCCTCGGGACGGCCGGTTCCTGGCCCACCAGGGACCGCTCGGCCAGCGCCATCGCCCTGGACCTGGAGAAGGAGATCGTCCTCCTCGACTGCGGGGAAGGCACCCAACGGCAGTTCTTCCGCAGCCCCGTCTCCTTCATGCGCGTGCGCCGGGTCCTGCTCACCCACTTCCACGGGGACCACGTGCTCGGGCTCCCCGGTCTCATCCAGACCATGGGGCTCAACCAGCGGACGGAGCCGCTCGACGTCTATGGTCCCCGGGACACCCGCCGCTTCGTGGAGATGATGACCCACCTGGGGTACTCGGAGCCCCGCTTCCCGGTCCTGGCCCATGAACTGGAAGGCGGGGAGACTTTGGACGCCGGGACCTACACGATCTCCTGCGCTGCGGCCACCCACACCATCCCGGCCCTCGCGTTCCGGGTGGAGGAGAGGGAGAAGCGCGGCCGGTTCGACGGAGCCCGGGCCCGGGCCCTGGGGGTCCGGGGTCCGGAGTTCCGGGCCCTGGAGGAGGGGCGGGCCGTCACCACCCGGACGGGGGAGACCGTCCGCCCCGAGACGGTGATGGGTCCGCCGAGATCCGGACGCTCCGTGGTCTACACCGGGGACACCCGACCCACCCCGGCGATCGTCCGGCTGGCCCAGGGCGCGGACGTCCTGGTCCACGAGGCCACCTTCGCCGACGGGCTCAAGGCCATGGCCGAGGAGTGGGGCCATTCCACCGCCGCCGAGGCGGCGGCCGTGGCCAAGGAGGCCCAGGTGGGGGAGCTCTTCCTCACCCACTTCTCCGCCCGGTACCCGGAGACCGCCCCCCTCGAGGAGGAGGCCCGGACCGTCTTCCCCTCCACCCGGGCCGCCGAGGACCTGCTCACCCACCTCCTTCGTCAGCGGTGAGAGGCATGCCCCCATCCCCGTCCCCCGGGCCCTTGAAGGCGGACCTCATCGTCGACGGACTTTCCGAGATCGCCACGTTCCAGGGTCCCCCGGGGCCGCGCACGGGAAGGGCCATGGAGGAGATCGGTCGCGTGGAGCACGGGGCCCTCGCCTCCCGGGGGGGCCGCCTGGTCTGGGTGGGCCCATCCCATCGGCTCTCCCGGGAGGTTCGGCTCCTACCGGGGGCCCGGCGCCTGGAGTATCCCGGGTGCGTGGCCCTTCCCGGCCTCGTCGACGCCCACACCCATGTCCTCTTCGCGGGGAGCCGTGAGGACGAGCTCCTCCGCAAGGTCCGGGGAGAGAGCTACGGGGAGATCGCCGCCTCCGGGGGGGGGCTGTTCAGGACGGTCCGCGAGACCCGGGCCGCCAGCGGGCGGGCCCTTCGGCGAGAGACCCTGGCCCGGCTGAGGAGCATGCTCCGTTGGGGGACCACCACCGCCGAGGTGAAGAGCGGCTACGACCTCACCTACGGAGGAGAGCTCCGGCTCCTCCGCCTCGTCCCCGGGCTCGCCCGGGAGAGCGGGATCCGCCTGGTCCCCACTTTCCTGGGAGCCCACGCGGTCCCGCCGGGGTTCCCCGGGGGGCGGAGGGGATACCTGAGGCTCCTCACCGAGCGCATGATCCCCGCGGTCTCCCGCCGACGGCTCGCCGGCTTCTGCGACGTCTTCTGCGATGAGGGGTTCTTCACCCGGGCGGAGGCGAAGAGGATCCTCCTGGCCGGGAAGGCGTGGGGCCTGCGCCCCCGGATCCACGCCGACGAGTTCGCCGCCCTCGGGGGGGCGCGTCTCGCCGCCGAGCTTTCCGCGGCCTCGGCCGACCACCTGCTGACCACTCCCCCCCAAGACCGCGAGGCCCTCTCCCGGGCTGGTGTGCCGGGGGTGATCCTCCCCCTCACCCCGATGGCCTCGTTCTCCTCCTCCCGCTCCCCGGGGCGGGAGCTCGTCGACGCGGGGGTGGCGGTGGCCCTGGGGAGCGACCTCTCCCCCAATTCCTGGGTGGAGTCCTTCCCCCAGGCGATCGCCCACGCCGTCCTCTCCGCCCGGTTGACCCCGGCGGAGGCCCTCACGGCCGCCACGGTGAACGCCGCCCACGCCCTGGGGCTCTCCTCGGAGGCGGGACGGCTCGAGCCGGGCCGGGCGCTCGACCTGGCCGTCTTCCCGGTCTCCCGGGTGGAGCAGCTCCCGTACCGCTTCGGTGCGACGCTGCCGCGGGCGGTCTTCAAGGACGGACGGCCCCTTACCGGGGACCCGGGCCCGGGTCCGTTTCCCTGACGGCCGGCCCCTCGGTCATCGGGGAGGATTCATATACCGGGGGGGAAATAGTTAGGCCTCGGGGTAACCCATGGCGGAACGCATCGGTAAAGAGCAGATCAAACGCGAGAAGGGATATCTGTACTATTTGGGGAAGGACGGCTTCATCTGGAAGACTCCCACCAAGCTCAACAAGAGCGGGCGGAAGGCGAAGGTGGGCACCGAGAAGATCCCCCGGCAGGACGGGTTCATGTACTTCCTGGACAAGAAGGGATACGTGGCCCGGGCCAAGATGAAGAACGCCTGAACGTCGGACGGTCCTTTCCCCCCGGGGGCTTTCCCCGGGGGGGCGCCTTTTTTTTCCTCTGAGGAGCGATCGAGAGCCCCTCTCGGGTAGATCGTTCACGCATTAACGATGTTCCGGCCCGGGGCGCGTCCCAGCGCTCTTATACCGGGACGAGGCTATCCCGGTCATTCTCAAGTGGAACGGTTCGGCCAGGGGCGTCCCTCGGTCCGGCGCCCCCTCGTCGAGGAGGGGAGGCCCTCCACCCCCGAAGCAGCCCCGCGGCCCGCCCGGCCAGGGGTGGGGTTCTTAAGCCCCGATGCTTGGAGGGGCTCTGCCGACCCCGGCCCCGGGGCCGTCCGTTCCCTTCCGAAGAGGTAATACCATGGCCACCACCCGGCGCCGAGCCGTCGCCGCCATCGCAGAACACCCCCGTACCGGCGGCCACAAGGAGCCGATCGCGCTCCCCCGGCTGGTCCCCAAGGGGAAGAGCCCGTTCGACGGGATCGAGTGGAAGACCCACGACGCCGTGATCAAGGGCCCCGGTGGGGAGACCATCTTCGAGCTCAAGGGCCTGAAGGCCCCGAAGGGCTGGGGCGAGACCGCCCTGAACATCGCCGCGTCGAAGTACTTCCGCCTCGTCCAGGGCCGCCGGGAGAACAGCGTGGAGGCCATGATCCGGCGGGTCTCCCACTGGATCGCTCAGGAAGGGCTCAGGCTCGGCTACCTGGACACCCCCGAGGAGGCCCAGGTCCTCGACGACAACCTCGCCTACCTCATCGTCCGCCAGATGGCCTCCCACAACTCCCCGGTCTGGTTCAACGTGGGGGTCCGGGAGCCCCCCCAGTGCTCCGCCTGCTTCATCCAGTCCGTCTCGGACTCCATGGAGTCCATCATGAACCTCGCCAAGAGCGAGGCGCTCCTCTTCAAGGGCGGCAGCGGGACCGGGAGCAACCTCTCCTCCCTCCGGTCCTCCCGGGAGCACCTCGCCGGCGGCGGCATCGCCAGCGGACCGGTCTCCTTCATGCGCGCCTTCGACGCCTTTGCCGGGGTGATCAAGAGCGGCGGGACCACCCGCCGGGCCGCCAAGATGGTCATCCTGAACGCGGACCACCCGGACATCCAGGACTTCATCCAGAGCAAGGTGAAGGAGGAGGAGAAGGCGGCGTCCCTCATCCGGGAGGGCTACAGCGCGAACTTCGACGGCACCGATCCGAACAGCGCCTACGCTTCCGTGGCCTACCAGAACGCCAACCACTCCGTCCGACTCTCGGACACGTTCATGAAGAGCGTGGAGACCGGGGGCTCCTGGACCACCCACTTCGTCACCGAGCCGACCCGGGTGGCCGCCACCTTCGCCGCCCGGGACCTCTTCCGGGAGATCGCCCAGGCCGCCTGGCGCTGCGGCGACCCCGGTGTCCAGTTCGAGGACACCATCAACGACTGGCACACCTGCCCGAAGAGCGGCCGGATCAACGCCTCCAACCCCTGCTCGGAATACCTCTTCCTGGACGACTCCGCCTGCAACCTGGCCTCCCTGAACCTGACGAAGTTCCTCACCCCCGCCGGGGAGTTCGACGTGGAGCTGTTCGTGCAGGCCGTCCGGACCTTCATCCTCTCCATGGAGATCCTGGTCGACGCCTCCTCCTACCCCACCGAACCCATCGCCCAGAACTCCCACGACTACCGTCCGCTGGGCCTCGGATATGCGAACTTGGGCTCGCTCGTCATGCGCCTGGGGCTCCCGTACGACTCGGAGCCGGCCCGCAACCTCGCGGGGGCCATCACCGCCCTCCTCTCCGCCGAGGGGTACCGGACCAGCGCGGAGATCGCCCGACGGATGGGACCGTTCCCCGGCTACCCACGGAACCGCGAGCCCATGCTCCGGGTGATGCGGAAGCACCGGGAGGCCGCCCAGCGGCTCTCCCCCTCCGGCGCCGCCCAGAGGCTCGCCCTCCAGGCCCAGAGGAGCTGGGACCGCTGCGTGGAGGAGGGGGAGGAGAACGGCTACCGCAACGCCCAGATCTCCGTCCAGGCCCCCACCGGCACCATCGGGCTCCTCATGGGCTGCGACACCCTCGGCCTGGAACCCGAGCTCGCCCTGGTCAAGATGAAGAACCTGGTGGGGGGAGGGACCATCCGGATGGTCAACGCCACGGCCCGGGAGGCCCTCCAGGGGCTGGGATATGCCCCGGAGGCGTTGAAGGCGATCACCGACCACATCCAGGAGAAGGGTACCGCCGAGGGCGCCCCCCTCCTGAAACCCGAGCACCTGGCCATCTTCGACACCGCCCTCGCCATGGTGCCCAAGGGCCGGACCATCGCCCCGTTGGGGCACCTGAAGATGCTCGCCGCCGTGCAGCCGTTCCTCTCCGGCAGCGCTTCCAAGACCATCAACCTCCCGGAGAGCGCCACCGTGGAGGACGTGGAGCGGATCTACCGGGAGGCCTGGAAGCTCGGTTGCAAGTGCGTCTCCATCTACCGGGACGGGTGCAAGGCGAGCCAGCCGTACGAGACGGCCCACTCCTCCCGGGAGGCGCTCACCGCGCCGGTGGCCCGGCAGCGCCTTCCCGATGTCCGGGAGGCCATGACCCACCACTTCAGCGTCGGGGGCCACGACGGGTACGTCACGGTGGGACTCTACCCGGATGGACGGCCCGGGGAGATCTTCTTCCGGGTCACCAAGGAGGGCTCCACCGTGAACGGCCTCATGGACGCCCTGGGCATCTCCATGAGCATGGCCCTCCAGCACGGCGTGCCACTGAAGGACCTGGTCCGCAAGCTCGCCCACATGCGCTTCGAACCGGCGGGAGCGACGAACAACCCGGACGTCCGGTTCGCCCGGAGCATCCCGGACTACGTGGCCCGTTGGCTGGCGCTCCGGTTCCTCACCCCGTCGGAACGCCGGAGCATCGGCCTCGAGACCACGGAGGAGGCCCACGGGACCGCGAACGTCCCCTCCGCCCCCGTCACGACCTCGGTGGCCGTGAGCTACAAGGGAAAGCCCCTGGAGGCGTTCAGCGCGGAGGGGCCGGTCGACCGTTCGGAGGATGCTCCCCTCTGCCCGATCTGCGGGGGGATCATGATCCGCTCCGGGACCTGTTACGCCTGCACCCAGTGCGGGGCCACCAGCGGCTGCTCCTAGGCCCGGAGGGGTCCCGCTCCCCCGGCCCCGCCCGGGCGCCCCCGCCAGAGGTCGCAGTCCGGCCGCACCCGGCAGCGCCCGCAGATCTCCCAGTCCCGCTGCTTCGGACAATCGCCGGAGATCCCCGTGTGGGCCAGGACGAAGTCGAACCGGATGGGGTCGGAGGGATCGAGACGGCGGAGCCCTTCGGTGATCTCCACCACCGTGGGCCAGTTCCGGGTCCGGCGGGCGGTCAGCCGGAGGTGCCGGGCGATCCAGTAGACGTGCGTGTCCAACGGGATGTGGAGCTCCGCGGGATCCACGCCCCTCCAGAGCCCCAGGTCGGGGGCCTCCCGCCGGACCATCCAGCGGACGAAGAGGAGCTCCCGCTTGCAGGCCGGCCGTCCCGGGGCCCGAGGGGAAGGGAAGAGCGCGGTGTACCCGGGCGGAGGCTCGTAGAGGCTGGAGGTCTCCCGGAGGGAACCGTACCGCAGCACCCGGGAGAGCGCATCGATCCCTCCGGCGAAGCGCTCCGTGGGATCGGATCCTTCCGCCCCCTCCCGGAACGCCTCCTCGAGCCCACCGGGGTAGTTCTCGTACGCCTCCCCCAACCGGAGGAGGAGCATCCCCATCTGGTCGGCCCGTATCCAACGGTGCCGCCAGGGGTGGAAGAACGTCCTCCACATCCGCCGGGGGAAGGCCTCCACCAGGCCCCGGGGATCGGGGCCCACCCGGGCGAGGAGGGACGCCAGGTCCTGCTGGATGGTCTTCACGTGTCCCACCGCCACGGTGGAGGCGAGCACCCCGACGATCTCGGCCGATCGCGCATCCCGACGGTAGCGCTGGACCTGGGCCAGGGGGTCCGTGGGGAGGGAACGGGGGTAGGGGAAATCCCGCTCCAGCGCCCGGAGGTCCTCTCCCAGGGTGGGCGCGGGACCCCTCGGCACAGGGGAGGGCAAGCACCGCCCCCCTTAACCCACCTTCCCCGACAAACGTAAGCGCCCGGGGGGCTCCTCCCCGGTCCGTAGGTCCCCTTGACGGCCAGTCCTCGCTCCGGTGCCCCCTTCACCCTGGAGGCCACGCGCCGCCTCCCTCCCGAAGAACTCATCCCCCTCCTCCCCGGGAACCCCATCGACCACGCCTTCGCGCTCTACGACCAGGAGCGCTATCCGGACCGGGTGCGCTTCCACCTCCTCCGGGAGGGACCCCGCCTCGTCGCGTACCTGCTGATCTGGCTCGGGGACCCGGCGGTGCCAGAGGTGCACTGGTCGGGGGCGGCCGTGGTGAGCGACCTCCTCGCGGATGCGCTCCCTCCCCGCCCGTTCGTGTTGAACGCCCCCCCGGAGGTGGAGCCCCTCGTCCAGCGCCATCGGGGCCCCGTCCGGACCTACCCCTTGGAGGTGCTCGTCCGCCCTTCGCACCATCCCCTCCCCCCTCCGGACCCGGGGGTACGGGTCCGGGAGGTCGGCCCCGAGGAGAGGGAGGCTCTGAGGGCGCTTCCCGCCTGGACCTCCAACCTTCCCCCCGAGTCCCTGGTGGGCCCCGCTTCCCCGGGGGGCCCCCGGCTGGTGGGAGCCTTCCTCCCCGGCCCCCGGGTCGCCCCGGTGGCGGTGGCACGGACCTTGGTGGAGCTCCCGGGCCTCTGGGTCCTGGGAGGAATCTTCACCGACCCGGGGCATCGCGGAAGGGGATTCGGCCGGGCCGCCACCCAGTCGCTGATCGCCTCGGCCCAGCGCGTGGGTGCGGACAGCGCGCTCTACGTCCGTGCGGACAACGCTCCGGCCCGATCGCTGTACTCGAGGCTCGGGTTCCGGCGCCATCACTCCCTGCTCTGGATGGACGCCGGATCCGGCCAGACCCCCTGAGGGGTGCCCCTGATCCCTCAGGGGAGCGGCGGCGGCCCCGGGGAGGAAGGGGGGGCCGGCTCCGGGGGGGACGCGTCCCCGCCTCCCGGTCCGGAAGGCGTGGAGGAGACGTTGCTGGAGACGAACCCCCACATGCTCTCCCATTGCTCGGTGGTGGGGGTCGGGAGGCCTCCCCGGGGGGCCGGCCCGGGAGGTTCGCGGGCCCCGGGAACGGACGTGCGCCGCTGGTAGAGCAGGACGCCCACGGCCGTGTAGGCCGTGAAGACGAGGACCACGACCAGGGTGGGGTCGAGGAAGGACTGGGCCGACGGGACCAGCCCATAGGTGACCGGGAGGACCACCAGCACCGCCGAGGTCAGCCCGCGGGTCCCGAGGGAGGAGAGCGGGGACCCCCACGACGCGGGGAAGAGCCCGCGCTCCACGGCGGTGGCCACGGTCAGGTAGCGCATGCCGATGAGCACGCCCCCCATGGCGGCTCCCAGCGTGAGGACCTCCAGCTCGTTCGGGCCGAGCTCGAAGAGCATCCCCAAAAGGAGGAGGAAGAAGGCCCGGAGGAGGAAGGCCACCTCGGTCTGGAACTGACGGACGGTGGGCAACAGGTTCAACGCTCCCTGGATGTGGAAGGTCTTCTCCAGGGACCGCGCGTTCCCCAGGGTCACCCCGAAGACCAACGCGGCGAGGATGCCCGAACCGCCCAGGGCGTCCACCAGCCCGGCCAGCAGGAGGAGGAAGCCCACCGTGGCCATGGAGAAGAAAGGGAGCTTCTGGTAGCGCCGGGCCACCACGATCCAGAGCAGCCCGGCCAGGAATCCTCCCGCCAGCCCCAGGGGGATCTGGAGGACGGTGGAGAGCACCAGCAGGATGCCGTTGTGCCCCGGGGAGTAGAACAGCAACAGCGTGGTGACCAGGATGATCGCGAAGGTGTCCTCCAGCGCGGAGCTCACGTTCACCGCGCCCCGGGCACCGGCCGGAAGGCGCATCCGGGCGGCGATGGGGACCACCACCGCCGAGGATGTGCAGCTTAGGGCCCCGGCGAAGAGGAGGGCCAACGGCACGGAGCGCCCCACCAGGAAGAAGTACGCCAGAGGAAAGATCGCGAGGAAGGAGACCGTCACCGAGAGGGCGGCGAGGGCGACGGCCGCGCCGGTCTGCCCCCCGAGCTCGTGCCGCCTCAGGTCGAGCCCGGCGTCGAAGAGGATCAGGGCCAGGGCGGCCAGCCCCACGTAGGGGGCCACGCTCAACAGGACGCCCTCCGTGGTGATGTGGAGGACCGGGCCCAAGAGGAGGCCCAGGGCGATGAGGATGACCACGTCCGGCAGCCCGCTGCGCCGGGCGAGGACGTCCGCGAGGAACGCCGCCACCAGGGCGCCGCCCAGCGCGAGGAGCATGTAGGAGACGTTCGTCAGCGGATCACCCGGCTCCGGGAACGGATGCCGCTACACAAACCTGCCGGCTACCGGGCCTTCCCACCCGGACCGGAGCCGGCCGTACCGGGCCGGGGGGGAGCCACCGGTGGGCCCCTCCCCTCGGAGAAGTTTATGCCACTGGGAGCGTGGTTGGCCCAAGGGCTCCCATGATGCTGCGGTACGGGATCCACCCCGAGGACCCGGTGCGCCATCGCCTCCGGGTGACGCTGGAGGTGAGCGGAGTCCCCCTTCCCAGGGACCCGGAACTCGTCCTACCGGTCTGGACGCCGGGCTCCTACCTGGTCCGCGAGTTCTCCCGCAACCTCCGCGACCTGCGTGTCGTAACCCCGTCCGGGACGCCCCTGCCGGTCCGGAAGGTGGCCAAGAACCGCTGGCGGATCGAACGGGAGGCGGGGGAGAGCCCCTTCACCGTCTCCTACCGCGTCTTCGGGCACGATCTCTCCTGCCACGACGTGGACGTCACCCCGGAACATCTCTACGGGAACGGGGCGGCGCTCTTCTGCGCCGTGGAGGGCACCCAGGCGCTCCCGCTCGAGCTCACCGTGGAGGCCCCAGCCGGTTGGAGAGTCACCTGCGAACTGGAGGAGGTGGGAAGGGACCCCTGGCGCTTCCGGGCGCGGGACTACGATGAGCTGGTGGACAGCCCTATCGATGCGGGGACCGGCGCCGAGCTCACGTTCCAGGTGGAAGGGGTCGCTCACCGCGCGCTCCTGTGCGGCGAGGGCGGGAACTACGCGCCGGACCGCCTGAAGGAGGACCTCTCCCGGATCGTCTCGGCCACCTACCAGCTCTTCGGGGAGCTCCCCCTGCGCCACTACACGTTCTTCTACCACCTGGGGGAGAGCCTCCGGGGGGGGCTGGAGCACCGGAACAGCACCTCCATCGTCCTGCCCCGATGGGGGTTCCGGCCCCGGAGCGCCTACGAGCGGTTCCTGGCGCTGACCTGCCATGAGTACTTCCATCTCTTCAACGTGAAGCGCATCCACCCGGCGGCCCTGGGACCCTTCGACTACAACCGGGAGAACTACACCCGCCTGCTCTGGGCCATGGAAGGGACCACGGACTACTACGCCGGGCTGCTGCTCCGGCGGGCGGGGCTGTTCACCCCGGCACGCTACCTCGCCCGGCTGGGGGAGCAGGTGAAGCGCCACCTGGAGACCCCGGGGCGGGCCCACCAGAGCCTGGAGGAGGCCAGCTTCGACACCTGGATCGACCACTACCGGCCCTTCGAGGAGACCCGGAACCAGTCGGTGAACTACTACCTCAAGGGCGCGCTGGTCTCCCTGGCCCTGGACCTCCATCTCCGGCACGAGACCGCCAATGCCCGGTCGCTGGACCACGTGCTGCGACGGCTCTGGCAGGAGTACGGCCAGCGGGAGCGCAGCATCCCGGAGGGAGCCTACCCGGGAGAGGTGGAGGCCGCCACGGGCGTCCCGGTGGGGGAGTTCTTTTCCCGTTACGTGGGGGGGACGGAGGAGCTCGAACTCCCCCGCTTCTTCCGCTACGCCGGGCTCAGGCTAGAGCCCCGGGAGAGCCCCCCCGGTGACGGGGAGGAGCCCGCCGAGCCTGCCGGTCACCTCGGACTCGAGCTCAAAGGTCAGGGGGACCGGGCCCAGGTCACCGTGGCCCTGGAAGGGGGCCCTGGCGCCCGGGCCGGACTCACCCCCGGCGATGAGTTGGTGGCCCTCGACGGGAACCGGCTCACCTACGAAGGGGTCAAGGACGGGCTCTCCCGCTACGCTCCAGGGGAGACCGTTTCCGTCTCCTTCTTCCGCCGGGGAAGGCTCCGGGAGCTTCCGGTGACCCTGGGGAGGGCCCCGCCGGAGAAGTGGACGGTGGTGGCGGCCCCGGACGCGCTGCCCGGCGAACGCCAGATCGCGGAGGACTGGCTTAAGACCCCATGGGAGGAGTTGGCCCGCCTTCGGCCGGGCGCCCACCGGAAGGGCGACCCCGGGCCCCGGCACCCGCCCTAGCCCGCCCGTGGCGTCAGCCCACGACCGAGGCCAGCGCTCTCAGGTCGCGCTCGTCGAGCCCTTCCCCCGCGCGGCCGTCGCGTCGCCAGGTGGGCCTCCCCTCCCGGAAGACCACCAGGGTGGGGACCACCTCCACCTTGAGGGAGTCCCAGAGGGGGCTGTCCTCGTCGCTCACGTCGGCCACCGCCAGGTGGACCGCAGGGCCGGCGGAGAGCTTTTCGAACTTCGGGCGGAAGGCCCGGCAGAAGGGGCACCAGGAGGCCAGGAACCCCACGGCCCAGGTCCCCGGGCGGGTCAGACGGCCGCTCTCGAAGTCCACCGCTCCCAGCTCCTCCATCGGTCTGACCTTCCGCCTCCCGGGCAGCCGGGCGCGGTTCTTGACCTCTCGCTACCCCGAAGGGAAGAAGGCGTGGGAGGGACTATCCCCCCGGGGAGGCTGGGCACGGGCATGGCCAACGAGGAGATCGTCCGGATCTTCTACGAGATCGCCGACCTCCTCGACCTGGAGGGGGTCCGGTTCAAGCCGGAGGCCTATCGCCGGGCCGCCCGGACCCTCGAGCAGCTCCCCTCGGAGGTCCGTACCCTCAAGGATCCTCAGGCGATCCGGGCCCTCCCGGGCATCGGGGAAGCCCTCTCCTTGAAGATCGAGGAGTATCGCGAGACCGGGAAGGTCCCCTATCTGGACCGGCTCCGGGAGAAGTGGCCCCCGGGGCTCCTCGAGATCATGCGCCTGGAGGGGGTGGGGCCAAAGACCACCCGTCGCTTCCACCAGGAGCTGGGGATCGCCGATATCGCGGGCCTCAAGGCCGCGCTGGAGGCCGGCCAGCTCGACCACCTGGCCGGGTTCAAGGCCCGGAAGGTGGAGCTCCTCCGCCGGGCCCTGTCCCAGGCGGGCACCGCAGGCTTCCCTTCCGGTGGTGGGAGGCGGATCCCGCTGCCCGAGGCCCAGCGCATGGCCGACGAGCTCATGGCCGCCTTCCGGGCCAGCGGGGTCCCCGTGGACCGGCTCGTCTACGCCGGAAGCCTCCGCCGGCGGCGCGAGGACGTGGGCGACCTGGACCTCCTCGCCACCACCCGGGGAGACCCCCGGTCGGTGATGGAGGCCTTCCTCCACCTCCCCCCGGTCCGTGAGGTACGGCTCTCGGGGGAGACGAAGACCACGGTGGTCCTGGACGGGGGGCTGCAGGTGGACCTCCGGGTAGTCGCCCCGGAGGCTTTCGGAGCCGCCTGGCAGTATTTCACCGGCTCGAAGGACCACAACATCCGGCTCCGGACACTCGCCCAGCAGAAGGGTTGGAGGATCAACGAGTACGGGCTCTACCGGGGGGAGGAACGGACCGTGGCTCCCACCGAGGAGGCGGTCTACGCCGCGGTCGGGTTCCCCTGGATCCCGCCGGAGATCCGCGAGAACCAGGGGGAGTTCGAAGCCGCCCTTGAAGGACGCCTCCCCCGGACGGTCCTCCCTGGGGACCTCCGGGGGGAGCTCCACATCCATGCCCCCGCCTCCCTCGGGAAGGAGGACCTCGACCCCTGGGTCCGGCAGGCCCGGGGCCAGAAGCTCCGGTACCTGGGGTTCGTCTTCCGGCCCGAGGACCTGGCCGCGAGCGCGATCCGGTTGGAGGAGCTCCGCCGGCGCCTGCCGGGGGTGGTGGGAGGGGTCCGGATCCTCCTCGCGCTGGAGACCTCCCTCCGCGGCCCAGAGAAGGGGCCGGGGGCGGAGCGGACCGGGGCCGACCTGTGGTTCGCCCGGTCGGGAGGGCCCGGGGGGACCGCGCCCCCGTCCCCTGGCCCGGGGGTCGGCGGGCCCAAGCCCGATCTGCTCGTCCACCCCGAGGATGGACCCTTCCCGCCGGCGGGTCGGACAGGGGGCCCAGCCGTGGAACTGGCCGTGGGGCACCGGGAGGTCTACCTCCCCCCCGGGGCAAGGGCCCTCGCCGAAGGAGGCGCCACCTTCCTCTTGAGCGCACGCCCGCGGCTGCCGGAGGAGCTTCGCCGACTCGAACTCGTGGCCGGGGTGGGAGCCCGCCACTGGGTCCGGGCCGACCAGGTGCTCAACGCCCGGGAAGCCCCGGTGGACGAGCGGCACGCCTAGGAGGCGACCATCCGCTCCAAGGCGACGCGGGCCCGGTCCATCACCGCTGTGGGGAGCTCGATCGGGTACTGGAGATCGCGCAGGGAGTCCCGGACCTTCTCCAGGGTGTTGCGCTTCATGAACGGGCAGACCGCCTCCGAGGAGAGGGGGAGGAAGTGGGTGGAGGGGTTCAACCCCTCCATCCGGTGGAGGATGCCCACCTCGGTGGCCACCAGGACCTCCGGAGCGCGGGTCTCCCGGGCGTAGGCGACCATCCCATCCGTGGAGAGCACCCGGTCCACGTACGGGAGCGCCTCGCTGGCGCAGCCGCACTCCGGGTGGGCGATGAGCTCGGCGCCGGGGTGGGCGGCCCGGGCCCGGGCGATGGTCTCCGGCCGCATCCGGGTGTGGACGAAGCAGTCCCCCACCCAGAGGTGGAGGTTCTTGCGTCCGGTCTTCTTCCGGACGTACTCCCCCAGGAACATGTCCGGCAGGAAGAGGATCTCCCGGTCCGATGGGATCCGTTCCACGATCTTCACGGCGTTGGAGGAGGTGCAGCAGTAGTCGCTCTCCGCCTTCACCTCCGCCGAGGTGTTCACGTAGCTGACCACCACCGCATGGGGGAACTGGGCCTTCCAGGCCCTCAGCTCGTCCGCGGTGATGGAGTCCGCCAGGGAGCAGCCGGCCTCCCGGTCCGGGAGGAGCACGGTCTTCTCCGGGGAGAGGATCTTCGCGGTCTCGGCCATGAAGCGCACCCCGGAGAAGACGAGGACGCGGGCCGAGGTGCCGGCAGCCTGCCGGGAGAGGTACAGGGAGTCGCCCACGTAGTCCGCCAGGTCCTGGATCTCCCCCACCTGGTAGTTGTGCGCGAGGATGACCGCGTCCCGCTCCCGTTTGAGCTGGGCGATCTCCTCCTTCAGCCCCACCGTGCTCCTCCAGGTCGTCCGAGGCGATGACGGGTCTTAAGGGTGGGGCCGGGCCACGACACGACGGCCCAGGGGGGTCACGGTGAGGTGCAGGGGAAGGGCCGGTGCCGAGTGGGTGAGATACCCTAAGGAGGCCCGGTCCACGCCGGTGCGGGCGTACGATCCCACGGTCCCGGGCCGGATGCCGCCGGAGACCTCCAAGAGGATCCCGGTGCGGAGGTGCTCCTGCCGCAGGCCCTCCACCCACCGCCGGGCCGCCCGGGGGGTCACGTTGTCGAAGAGCAACTGGTCCGCCCCCGAGCGGATCGCGGACGCCGCCTGGGCGTAGGAACGCACCTCCGCCATGACGGTGCCCCGGGGGCCCACCCGCCGCCGGGCGCGGCGGACGGCGAGCTCCAGCGGGACGAGCGCGAGGTGATTGTTCTTGATGAGGATGGAGGAGGACAGGTCCCGGCGATGCGGGTGCCCGCCGCCGTGGATCACCGCGGCCTTCTCCAGGTCCCGCAGGCCCGGGAGGGTCTTGCGGGTGGCGGCGACCACGAAACCGGGTCTCGCTCGCTGCGCGGCCCCCACCGCCTTCGCCGTGGCCGTGGCCACGCCGGAGAGATGGGTGAGGAGGTTCAGGACCGTCCGCTCCATGGCCAGGACCTTCCAGGCACTCCCCTGGAAGGTCAATAGGACCGAGCCGGGGCGGACCGGACTTCCATCCCGGAGGAGGAGGCGGGGACGGAACCCTTCCGCCTCCAGGAGCGCGCGGACCGCCCCCAAACCGCTCACCACCCCGCACGCCTGCGCGCTCACCACCGCCCGGGCCCGCATCCCCCGGGGGACCACCGACCGGGTGGTGAGGTCCCGGGAGGCGTGGTCCTCCTGAAGGTATCCCTGGAGCCGGCGGAGGAGGGCGCGACGCACCGTAGGTCCACGGGGATCCGGTCTCATCCGGTGGATCCCCCGGCCCGGAGCCGTTCTTCCAAGGAGACGAGCTCCTTCCGCAGGTCCGGACGCAGGGACGAAAGGCGCCGCTGCTCCAGTTCCGCCACCCGGGTCCCCGCGCGGACGGGGTCCCCCCGGAGGAGGTCCACCTCCGCCAGCCGGAACAGGGCCTCCAGTTCGTCCGGCTCCAAGGAGAGCTCCTGGGCCTGGGCGTGCACGGCGGAGAGGGTGGAGTCCGCTTCCGCGTACGCCCCCGCGCGCGCCAGGAGGCGGCCCTTCAACAACCCGACCTGCAGGAGACCGATGCGGTCCCCCACCCGCCGGAGGTGCTCCCCTGCGGCCCGGTTCAGTTCGTCGGCCCGGTCCGGCTCCCCCATCCGGAGCAGCACGTCCGCTAGGTTGAACTCGACCCAGCCCATCACCCGGGGGTCCTGGGTGCGTTGGGCGAGCCGGAGCGCCCGTTCCAGGACGGAGCGGGCCTCGGGCGCCCCTTTCTCCTCGAGACACCAGATCCCCAGGTTCACGCTCGCCAGGGTCGCCTGACCCAGATCTCCCATCCCCTCGAGCTCCTGGAAAGCCGTGTCGTAGAGCGCCTCCGGGTCCTGTTCCCTCGGCTGGGGGAGCATGGAGAGCGCGTTGGCCAGCGCGACCCGGGAGCGGGCGGCCTCCAGGGGCAGGCCGGCCCGGAGGAACCCCTCCACGGAGGCCCGGGCCTCCGCGAGCGAGGCGGGATAGTTCCCCCGGTAATGGGCCACCTGGCCGGCCAGACGATGGGCGTTGGCCTCCCGGACGGGGTCCTCGGGAAGGGAAGCGTCCTCGAGGACCTCCCGGACCAGGCGTTCGGCCTCCCCCAGGTCCCCCTGGTGGACGTAGAGACGGGACAGAAGGAGGGTGAGGGTGGCCCGGTCTCGGTCTGACCAGGGATGGGAGCCCCGCGCGGACGGGCCCAGTTCCTCCCGCAACAGGGAGATGGCATGCTCCGGGTCCCCCGCCTGGTCCAACTGGAGGGCGAGCTCCGCGAGGAGGGTGACCGCCGACCCCGGGTCCGGGTCCGCGAGGCGACGCTGGCACTCCCAGGCGCGTCTCAGGTGCTCCGCGGCCAGCGCCGGCTCGTAGGACTTGGTCGCGAGCCGGGCCGCCTTCAGGTGGAACGCGAGCGCCGGGGCGTCCTCCCCGGCCCGGTCGAAATGGTTGGCCAGGTCCGGGACGACCGAGGAGATGGGAGGGTCCCCTTCGGCCAGGATCGCCTCCGCCACCCGCCGGTGGAGCAATCGGCGCCGGACCTCCGTGAGGGAGGCGTAGACCTCTTCGCGGAGCTCCTCGTCGGTGAACTCCAGCACTTCTCCACCCCGTTCCCTAAGGAGTCCCCGACGTACGAGCGCTTCCACGGCTTCTGCCAACGGCTCCTCCGCCATCCCGGTGGCTGACCGTAAGCGGGCAAACGGCAGTTGCCGGCCCAGGACGCTCGCGTAGGAGACCACCCGTCGCTCCTCCACAGGCAACTCCTGGAGGCGACGACGCAAGAGCTGCTGGAATTCCAGCCGCCGTCCCCCGGGGCCCTCGCCGGGGCCGGGGAGGGGGGTGGCCACCGGTTCCCGCCGGACCAGTTCCTGAAGGAAGAGGGGGTTCCCCTCGCTCAAGGTGTGCCAGTGGGTGACCAACGCCTCCGGTACCGGCCGGTCCCCGGCCCAGTGGCTCAACAGTGCCCCGGTCTCTGCTTCGGTCAGCGGCGAGAGGAGCTCCCGCTCGAGAAGCTTCTCGGCCTCCAAGGAAGAGAGGATCTCCCGGAGCCGGGGCGGCCACTCGGGCTCGGGGAGCACCGTGGCCAGCAGCGTGACCGTCCCCCCGTGGACCCGTCGGATGAGGTAGGCAAGGAACTCCACCGATGCGTCATCGGCCAGGGTCAGGTCGTCGATCCCCAGGAGCAGCCGGTCTCCCTGGGCCAGGTCCTCTAGGAAGGCTACCAACTGGTCATACAGCTCCAGACGGCCCTCGGTCAGCCGGCCTCCTCCCGCGGAGATGGCCTCCAAGAGCCGGGCCTCGCGTTCGCGGGGATCCTCCGGGGGGGTTCCCTTTCCGAGGATCCCCAGCGCCAAGGGAGGGATCTCCTGGGTGGCGCCCTCCGTTCCGGCCCACCCGAGGGCGAGGGGGCCCAGACCTTCCGCCGGCGGGCGGTCCGTCCGGGAGGGGGCGGAGGGGTGGGCCCGGAGCAACTGCTGCAGCAGGAAGTACGGCGGAGGGATCTCCATCGGAAGCGCCTGGGCCTCGAGCACCCGGAGGCCGGACCCCCGGGCCCGGGAGAGCGCGGCCTGGAGCGCGCTGCTCTTGCCGACGCCGGTCGACCCCACCAGGAGGAGGAGCGGCGGGCCGGTCCGGAGAGGGGCCGTCCACCGTGCCTGGAGACGGTCGAGCAGGCCGGCCCGGCCGACGAGCTCCTCCTCTCCCCTCCTCTGCCGGTTCATGGGAAGCTCTCGGACAGGGGCCCGGGACCACGTGCGCGTCCGAAGGACCCCGGCGTCCCCGGGGCGACCGAAGAGAAGGGCACGGCACACACCGGCGCCTGCCCGGAGACGCCGAATGGCACCCGACGCATTGTTCCCTCTGCCGGTAGGCCCCCGACCGGCCAGGGGGGCAGACCGACGACGGTGGAGATTCTCCGCCTCTATATGCCGATGCGCCGGCCTTGGGGGCGACACCCCCACCCCAAACGGGAGAACGTCGGGGGCGAAGGTTGATGGCCCTCCACCCTTCGAGGGGGGCACATGACCCACTTAGGCTACCGGTTGGCACTCACCCTGGACTACCCCTCCGGCAAGTATACCGGCACCGTCGAGGTCTCCCTCCCGGGACCGGTCGACACGCTTCGGCTAAACGCCGCCGGGATCCGGCCCCTGGGCGCCTCGGCGGCAGGGAGCCCCGTAACTCTCCTCGAGGAGGCCGCAACGGAGACCTGGACCCTGGGTCCCTTCCCCGGGTCCGCCAGCACGGTCTCGGTCCGCTTCCAGGGTGAGGTCAACGTCTCCGGGCTCGGTGGGTTCTATCGCTCCCGGCACGGGGAGGGGATCCTCTTCACCACCCACCTGGCCCCCACCAACGCCCGGAGCCTGTTCCCTTGCCTGGACGATCCGAAGGAGCGGGCGGTGGTGGAACTCGAGATCACCACCCCGGCGGGCCCGGAGGTGGTCTTCAACACTCCCCTCCTCGACGAGCGCCGGGAGGGGGACCGGGTCACGCGCCGTTTCGCCCCGACTCCCCCGATGGCCACCTACCTCATCTACCTCGGGGTGGGGCACTTCGACCGCTATACGGAGCAGGAGGGGAAGGTCACCGTGACCTGCCTGACCCCGCCGGGCCGGGGGGCGGAGGGACGATGGGCCGTGGAGAACGCCCGCAAGGTGCTCCGGGGATACGCCGAGTACTACGGGCAGCCGTACCCACTGGAGAAGCTCGACCTGGTGAGCGTCCAGGACTTCGGGATGGGAGCCATGGAGAACTGGGGGGCCATCACCTTCCGGGAGGAATACCTCCTCGCGAACGAGGACACCCCGACGAGGCTGAAGCAACGGATCGCGGAGGTGGTGGCCCACGAGATCGCCCACCAGTGGTTCGGGAACCTCGTGACCATGGCCAGCTGGGAGGACATCTGGCTGAACGAGAGCTTCGCCACCTTCGTCTCCTACCGGTTGGTGGACCGACTGTATCCGGCCTGGGACCTGCTGGGGGAGTTCCTCTCCCTGGAGACCGGAGGGGCGCTCTTCCTGGACGATCTGGAAGGGGCGCACCCGATCCGGATCCCGTTGCCGGATCCCAAGCTCATCCCGGAGATCTTCGACGCGATCAGCTACGGGAAGGGAGCGAGCCTGCTCCGGATGATGGAAGGATACCTGGGCGAGGAGACGTTCCGCCGCGGGATCGCGCTCTACCTGAAGGAGCATGCCTACGGGAGCGCCACCAGCGAGGATCTCTGGGAGGCGCTCCAGCGGGCCTCGGCGAAGCCGGTGAAGGACCTCTTGAGGACCTGGGTGGAGCGGCCGGGTCACCCGCTCCTGGAGGTCTCCGGGGGGGAGGGCTCCCTGACCCTGACGCAGAAGCGCTCCTCCCTCGGCCCACCCCGCTCGGAGGACCCGTGGCCCCTCCCCCTCACGCTCGTGAGGGACGGCAAGCCCGAGACGTTCCTCTTCGACACGCCCACCCGGACGTTCCCCGGTGGGGACGTTTCGCGCTGGGTACTGGACCCGGAAGCGGTGGCGTTCGCCCGGGTGGCCTTCCGGGGTCCGCTCTTTTGGAAGGTCCTCCCGGCCTGGGGGACGCAGCCGGCCCGGGCCCGGCTCGCCCGGGCCCGGGACCTCTTCCCGCTCCTCCTGAACGGGACCCTGGACCGGGAGCAGTACCTGGCGGCCGTGGCGGCCTTCAACGGGGAAACGGACTCCCGGGTGGCCGAGGAGGTGCTCGGCGACCTGCGACTGGTCCTCACGATCCTCGAAGGGGTGCCGGAGGTCCGGCAGGTGGCCCTGACCTGGGCGCGGTCCCAACGGGAGCGCTGGGGGTTCGAGCCCCGGCCCGGGGAGGGGGAGAGCGTCCCGGTCCTCCGGGAGAGGCTGGCCATCCTCCTGGCCCAGCAGGACGACCGGGTGGCCCAGGAGCTTGCCGTCCTCTTCCCCGACTGGGAGCGCACCGACCCGAACCTGCGAAGCGCCTTGGCCATCGGCTACGCGCGCACCGGGGGGCGGGCCGCGGTTGGCCCCTTGAAGGAGCGGATCCTCCGGGCCTCCGTCCAGGAGGAGGTCCGGCGCCTGGCCTCCGGCCTCATGTCGCTGGAGGACCCGGACCTGCTCGTGGAGGTGCTCGACTGGATCGTCTCGGGCCCGGTGGGGCGGGGCCAGCTGTTGCCGATCCTCGGAGCCGCGGCCTGGAACTCCCGGGGGCGCGTGTCCCTTTGGGGGTGGCTGCTGGACCACCAAGGGGTCTTGGACGAACTGGACGCCGGATCCGGCATCCTCTCCCGGCTGCTGGAGAACCTGCTCCCGCTCCTTGGGTTGGGGCAGGAGGAACGGGTCCGGAAGGACCTGAAGGACCATCCCTTCCGCCAGGGGGAGAAAGGGACCCGGGAGGGGCTCGAGCAGCTGGGCCACTTTTCCCGGCTGCGGGCCCGGACAGGAGCCCCTCGGCTCTCCCCTTGAAAGGCGCGGAGCGAACGCTCCCCCCTGCCGGTGGTCGGAAAGACGAAGGAAAGGAGACGGGGCCTCCTCCCTCCCCTTCCAAGAAGTGAAAGGGTCCGGGGCCCTGACAGCCGTCGCACGAGCGTTATCCTGATCTTGGCGCTGCTGCCGGAGAGGAGGAGATGGTCGCCCGGGACACGGGCCGGTGGGGCCTCTCCGAACAGGCCGCTTGGCGGCTCCAGGAGCACCTGCCTGCCCACCCGCTCCCCCACCATGCCTTCCACGTCTTCTTCGTCGGCGTCGGCGAGGTCACCGGACATGTCCCCACCACCGTCGGCAACATGGGGTCCTGCCGCATTGCCCGGGGGGAGGTCGTCGGCGTTGAGGGGACCGCCCTCACGCTCCGGGTCCGGCCGTTGGAGCACCAGGGAGACCGGCTCCTCATCGGCGCGGAGGTCCTCCGCCACCTCCCCTACGACAGCGCGATCCTCCCGGGAGTGCGTCCCGGCAGCCAGGTCGCCCTGCACTGGGACCATCCGGCGATGCTGCTGGACCCAGAGCAGGCGGAGGCCCTGGACCGGTGCACGGAGCTCTCCCTGAGGGCTGCCAACGATGCCCTTCCGGGGCTCCGCGCCCTGGGCTGAGGACCTTCGCCGGGTCCCCGGCCTACCGGGCGCGCACGAAGGGGAGCCGCACCACCTGCAAGGTCGCCTCCCGTCCCCGGAGGGAAAGTCCGAGGGAGTTTCCGGGGGTCCGGGCCTCCGGGGGAAGGTAGGCGAGCGCGATCCCCTTCTTCAGGGTGGGGGATTGCCCGCCGGAGCTCACCACTCCGACCGGCTTCCCCTCGAGAAGGAGAGGCATCCCGTGCCGGGGGATGGCGGTGGGGTCCTCCCCCAAGAGGCCGGTCCAGAGGGAATACCCTCCCGCCGTCTTCTGCCGTTCCAGCGCCTCCCGGCCCACGAACCGGTGGTCGAATTCCAGGAACCGGTCGAGCCCGGCCTCCAGCGGGGTGCGGTCCCCATGGAAGTCCACGCCGGAGAGCAGGTAGCCCTTCTCCATCCGCAGGGTGTCCCGGGCGCCGAGGCCACAGGCCGTGGCCCCGCCCCGGAGCAGGGCGCCAAAGACCTCCGGCATCCGCGAGGCCTCCAGGAAGAGCTCGTAGCCGAGCTCCCCCGTGTAGCCGGTCCGGCTCACCAGGGCGTGGTCGCGCAGCCGGACCGCGAAGGCCCCACCGTAGGCGCCCCCCGAACGGGTCCCCGAGAGGGGGAAGAAGGCCCCGGTGTACGGCAGGAGGCCGGAGAGGTCCCAGGGGAAGAGGGATTCCAGCAGTTCCCGGGACCGGGGCCCTTGGACGGCCAGGATCCCGGCGGCACCGTTGTGCTGCTTGATCTCGCAGCTCCGGCCCCGGTGCTGCAGCAGGACCTCGAAGATCCTCGACGCCGTGCCGGCGTTGGGCACGAGAAGGAAGTTCGTCGGGTCGCTCCGGTCGTCGGTCCGCATCCAGAGCGCATCGTCCACCAGGTGGGCCTCCGGGTCGAGCAGGCAGGTGTACCGGGCCTGGCCCGGCCTCCCCCGCAGAGCGTTGGAGGGCGTGCGGCGGGAGAGGAGCTCCGCGCTCCCGGGGCCCTCCAGGGTGAGGATCCCCATGTGCGAGACATCGAAGACCCCCACGTCCCGTCGGACCGCCTCGTGCTCGCGGAGGATCCCGGTCCCGGAGTAGTAGAGGGGGAGTTCCCAGCCGTGGAAGGGGACCAGGTGACCGCCCTGCGCCTGATGGAGGGCGAAGAGCGGGGTCCTCAGCAACGGCCCCTGCGGCCGGGGGGGCGGTTCGGTGATCCCGATCATGTGACCACCGAGGCGAGCCGGTCCTCCTCCAGGGCCCGGGCCAGCTCCCGGGCGAGGCGGCGGGCCGAGGACATGGGCTCCCGCCAGAGGGTGTTCCCGTACGGATGGCCCAGCGCCATGTGGATGTTCGTCCCTCCCCCCAGCCGGACGGCCACGTCGAAGACGAAGAAGTTCTGGTCCTTGTCCACGCAGGTCTGCAGGCAGAAGGGCCCCACGACCCCGGGGGGATGGCTCTCCCGGGCCGCGTTCACGAACCGCTCCCCCAGCCGGAACGCCTCCTCCAGGAGGGACTCCCGGAGGGTGAGGCTCCCGTGACCGACGACCGTGTATTCCGGGATGCGATCGGAGGAGGGGAGCTCCAACTGCTCCTCGGCGGGGAGGCGGACGAGCCCGTCGAGGGAGCTCTCCCGCCGCTCGTCGATCCCCAGAAGCTCCAGCGCTTCCTCCCGGGGCGCGAGCGGGCTGAAGAAGAAGTTCAGGTTGAACACGGGTCCGAGCACGTACCGTTCCATCCGGGCCCGGGCGAGGTCCTCCGGCCGGGTCACCCCCATCCGGGTCAGCGTCTCGGACTTCCGTTGGTACTCCTCGAAGGAGGCGCAAGTGAAGAATCCTCGTTCCAGCCGCTTCCGGGCGTGCGGGAGCTTCACCAGCGTGAGGCTGCCGATCTGCCGGGGGTCCTTCACCTCCTCCGGGGTGGGGATGCCCGCCCGGGCGAGCAGTGTGTAGTAGTTCTCCCGCTCGGTCCGCTCCTCGATCCGGAGGAGCCCCCGGGAGCCGAGCAAGGGCAGCCGGAGCTTCTCCTCCACCTCGGTCACGTCCAGGTAGGAGGTGAGGGCCCGGTTGGGGACGAGGACGGCCCCCTGGGACCTCAGTTCGGAAAGGGTCCCCTCCTGGAGCAGGTCCTTGAACTGGGAGAAGACCCTCACGTCGTCCACGCACCCCCGGATCCGCTGACCGCCCGGGCCCCTCCGGGTCCGGAAGTACTGGGTGTAGGTGCGGTCCCGGCCCTCTTGGCAGAGCGCCAGGGTGGGGAACCCCTCCGTCACGGCCCCGTCGAAGGTGTCCAGCGCGGAGTGGGAGGCCACAGCCGCCACCCGGACCGGCCGGGGATACTCCCGGGCCCAGGAGGCCGCCTCGGACGGAGGGATCATCGTCGCCCTCCGCTCTCGCGCCGGGAGACGTGCCCGAGCGCCTGGGAGACCCGCTCCGGGGTCAGGGGGAGGACGGTGACCCTTGCCCCGGTGGCGTCCGCCACGGCGTTGGCCACGGCCGCCGGTACCGGGATGATCGGCGGTTCCCCGACGCCCTTGCTCCCCCAGACGCCGGAGCCCAGGAACCCCTCTAAGGCCACGATCGTGAGCTCCGGGGGCGGGTCGGAGAGCGTGGGGATCCGGTAGTCCAACAGTCCCGGGTTCGAGAGGCGGCCTCCAGGGTCGAGCATGCCCTCCTCCGTGAGGGCCGTTCCCAGCCCCATAACGATGGCCCCCTCCACCTGACCCCGGTACCCTTCGGGGTTCACCACCTTTCCGGCGTCCTGGAAGGCCGCGTAGCGGACCACCCGGACCGCTCCGGTCTCCCGGTCCACCGAGACCTCGGCCACGTGCACGCTGGCGATGAGGTCGGAGTAAGGGAACATCTCCCCCTCGAGGACGAGGCCCTCCTCCAGCGTGCCTTCGTTCTTCCCGTAGTGCTTTCCCTCCACGGTGAGCCCGCCCCCCGCGCGTTCCTCCGGGGTGAGGAGGTCCGTGGCCGGGGAGGTCCGACCCTCCCGGGTCACGGTGAGGGTCCCGCCCCGGACTCCCAAGCCCACCGCTCCGGTCCCGGGGGCCCGTCGGGTGAGTTCGCGCCGGAGGCCCTCGGCGGCCTTCGCCACGGCGTAGCCGAGCGCCGCCGTGGTCCGGCTCCCCCAGACCCCGCTATCGAAGGGAGCGTGCCCGGTATCGCCGTAGCGCACCTCCACGGCTTCCGGGGGATCCCCAGGGTCGTGGCCGCCACCCCGGGGAGCCCCTGCCATATCGATCCGTTGCCGATCTCCCGCTCCCCCTGGAGCAGCACCAGGCCCTGGGGGGAGAGGGTCAGCCGGGCCTCGCCGCCGGCGCCGGTGCCGGTGGACCAGAATCCCAGGGCCACCCCCACGCCGTGGCCCGGAGGGGCCGAGGCCTTCCAGGCTAGGGCCGTCTCTTGGGCCCGTCTTAACCCGGCCTCCGCTGCGAAGGGGCCCACCACCTGACCGAGAGCCGTGCGGTCCCCCGGCCGCCAGACGTGGCGGAGACGGAAGGCCACCGGGTCCTCTCCCCGGTCCCGGGCCAGGGAGTCCAGGTGAGACTCGGAGGCGAATGTGCACTGCGGGGCCAGGGGAGCCCGGTGGGGGCCGAAGGGGGGACGGTGGGTCCTCAGCGCGTAGCCCTCGAGCTCGAAGGCCTCCAACCGGTAGGGGCCCAACGTGAACCCCAAGCTGTAGCCCAGGGCAAAGTCCCGGCCCGGCAAGGAGGCGCCGGTGTCGAGGAGGAGCCGGGTCCTCCGGGCCACCAGCCGACCGTCCTTGAGACAGCTCTCCATCCAGAAGAGCGCCGGCTGGGTCGTCCGGGAGAACAGGAACTCCTCCCGGAAGGTCAGCGCGAGGCGGACCGGCCGGCCGGTGCGCCGGGAGAGCAGCAGGGCATGGGGCTCCAGCAGGGCCTCGTTCTTTCCGCCGAACCCTCCCCCCACCCAGGTCCCCTCCACCCGGATCCTCTCCTGGGGGACCCCCAGCTTGTCCGCCAGGTCCTCCCGGATCCCGAAGGGGGTCTGCGTGGTGGTGAGCACGTACCAGTCGTCCCCCTGGACCCGGGCGATGCAGGCGTGGGGCTCCAAGGGGACCTGGGCGACCATGGCGGTCTGGTAGAGCTCCCGGTGCACGTGGTCGGCCGTCCGGGCCACCTGGTCGAAATCCCCCCGCCGGGCGTGGACGTGGGCGTTCACCTGGGGGTGGCTCCGCATCTCCTCGGGGGTGGGCCAGTGGGGGAACTCCCGCTCCAGGTCCGTGAACGCCGGGAGCACCCGGTAATCCACGGAGATCCGGGCCGCCCCCTCCCGGGCCGCTTGGAGGGTCTCGGCGGCGACCACCGCGACCGGTTCCCCCACGAACCGGGTCGCCCGGGTGGCAAGGAGGGGCCGCCCAGGTTCGGGTTCCCTCGGAAGGAGAGCGGGGAGGTCGTCGGCGGTGAGGATGTCCACCACCCCCACCACCTCCCGGGCCGGTGCGGTGTCCAGGCCCCGGATCTCGGCGTGCGGGTGGGGAGAGGTGACGTACGCCGCCCAGAGCATCCCGGGAAGTTGGACGTCCGGCGCGTAGGCGAGCGCCCCTTGCGCCTTCGGGAGGGCGTCGGTCCGGATCACGGAGATCGCCCCGGATCCACACTGAACGTGCTCTTCGGCAGCTCGGGAGGGATGGGGGCGGCGAGCAGCCCGGCGAGGGCCCGGACGATGGAGTAGTAGCCGGTGCACCGGCAGAGGTTCCCTCCGAGCTCGGAGGCGAGCGTCGGTAGGTCGGGGGGGCCGTCCCTCCGCTCCCGGCGCAGGCTCACCAGGGCCATGACGAATCCGGGGGTGCAATAGCCGCACTGGACCGCCCCGGCCTCGACGAAGGCCCGCTGCACGGCCTCGGCCTCGGCCGTCCCGGAGAGGCCCTCCACCGTGGTGACCTCCTGGCCCTCCATCTCCCGAGCGAGGGTGAGGCAACTGAGCACGCTCTCCCCGTTCACCAAGACGGTGCAGGCGCCGCATCCGCCGGTCCGGCAGCCCTCCTTCGTTCCCTTGAGCCCGAGACGCCAGCGCAGCAGGTCCAGGAGCTTGGTATCGGCCGGGACCGCCGGCAAGGTTTGCTCACTCCCGTTCACCCGGAGGGTCAGGGGAAGGTCTCCTCTCATGTCCCCCTCCCGCCCATGGTCCGGGCCCGGGAGACCGTGCTGGTGATGGACCGGCGGAGGAGGACCCCCAGGAGGTGGCGCCGGTACTCCTCACCGGCCCTCCGGTCGTCCTTCAGACGGGAACCCTCCACCGCGCGATGGACCGCTTCCTCGATCTCCCCGGGGGTCGGGTCTTCGTGCGAGAGCGCGGCCTCTGCCCCAGGGAGCCGCTGGGGATGAGGCTCCACCCCTCCGGCGGCGATGCGCCAAGGGGAACGGCCGTCCGAGGAGGCCAACGCGCAGGCGACCCCCACCTGGGAGATGTCGTTGGCGGGCCGGACCCGCTGCCAGCGGTAGCTGCTCGGGCGGGGGACCGGGATCCGGATCCGTTCGACGAGCTCCCCCGGCCTGAGGGTGGTCTCCCAGGATCCCCGGAGGAAGTCTCCCAGGGCGACCCGGCGCGTCCCGTCGCGGGACCTCAGGTCCAGGGACGCTTCCAGCGCGAGGAGCGGAGGAAGGAGGTCGGAGGCAGGGGAAGCTCTGACCACGTTCCCGCCCAGGGTGGCCCGGTGCCGCAGCGGAACGCTCCCGACCTCCCGGATGGCCTCCACGAGGCCCGGCAGGAGGCGCACGATGTCGGGCTCCCGTTCCAGGCGACGCAGGGGCAAGGTGCCGCCGATCAGTATCTCGTGTTCGGTCCGCTCGAAGGTCCCCAGGGGAAGGCGGGAGAGGCTCACCAGCGCGCTGGGGTGCCAGCGGCCGGCCTCCACGGCGGGGAGAAGGTCCGTCCCCCCGGCCAGGGGCAGGGCCCCCTCCGTTCCCTCCGGGTCCAGGAGGCGGAAGGCCTCGTCGAGGGTCCGGGGAAAGTGCAGGGCATAGGCCATGAGAGGGGTGGGAAAGCTCGGGGGATACAACCCGTTTTCGGGTGAGCAAGGCCGATCTTTCCGATAGGTCCTCCCCGCGGGGGAGGTTCTCCGGCGGGGTCCCGGAGGGGTCCGGCGGCCGGTCCAGGAAGTGCCACTTCCGCTCCTCGAGCCAGGGTCCGGGAGTGCCCGGTTCACCGCTAGGTCACGATCACGTAGGGGGCCGGCATGTTCGCGGATGGAGAGCCTGGAGCGCCCGGGATCTGCGTGGGGTTACTCGCTTGCACGAACTGGGCCAACTGAATGCCAGGACTGGAACCTTGGACGTCATTGCTGAGGCTACTGATCTGTAACGACTGACTGAGCTCGGTGGAAAAGCTGAGTGTGTTGAGATCCGAAGCGACTTGCGTTGCTACCCCCAGCGCGGCGTCAAATGCCCCTACTGCCTGGAGGACCTGCGCCGCGGAGCAACTGTCGAAGGGACAGACATCCTCAAGGTCGATCATAGCCAGAGCGACTCCGAGACCAGCGTCGAACGTGCTTAAGGCCTTGGTGGCCTGAGTGAAGATGGAAGTCGCGTTGCTGTAGCCGGAGGCCTGGTCGAGGCCCCTGACGAAGTCCATGGACGATCCCGCTGCGATGCTATAGGCGCTTCCCGCATCCGTGACTTTCATGAAGTTCATGAAAGCGTTCGCGAAGCTCGACTGGGCCGCCGCTGAGCTGAGGACAAATTGCCCATCGGACGAGTTCACATCGTCAACGTACGCCATCACCTCGAGAGGATAGTAGTTGTAATGGGCCACACAGTCGGGGGATGAGCCGGTATAGTAGACCTCGTACGGATGGGTGACCTGGATGTAGAGCGTGGCTCCCGCTAAGGAGAGGATGCCCATCTGACCGGACGAGTCCGCTGCGGTCGAGAGTTGCGCGACGGAAAGGATCTCGGAGGGGGAGGCGAACGTAGGGGTCGTGCCGTCGGTGGTGAACGATTGGTTCTCGGTCCATCCTCCCCCGGTGAAATCCAGGTTCACCGTCTGGCCGATGCTCGTCTGGGAAAGGACGGAATAATCCGTGTTGGAAGCGCCGCCCCGGTTGACAGTGGCGGAGAGTGGGAAGGGGCCGGAGACTGAGGTGCTGTTCACCAGGTTGACCCCGTTGTACGGATCCGGGCAGCCACCGGACGGGGCTGGGCCGCTCAGTCCCACAACAGCGGAAGGGTTGGAAAGGTTGAAGGTCATCGTCGAACTGAACTGACCGGGTGGGGAATAGGGATTGTAGTCCACCCAATCGAAGGAGATGTACTCCAAGCTCTGATTACCTTGGATTTCCGAGTACACCCCCTCCAACAGCAGCGAGACCTCAGACCCGCGGGGAACTACGTTCGTCCACCCCTTTACGACTTCCGCGAACGCGGGTGGAAGTTGACCGGAGACGGTAGCCGAGGTCGTGTCTTCTGAGCCGTAAAATAGGAGAACAGAAGGGGAAGCCGCTCCCCGACCCCCGGGAAGGTAGGCACCCTTGCCCACCAAAGCAGGGTTCGGGCTGAATACGTAAACCTGGGCAGGCCCAGCCAGAGCCGCTCCCCCGGACACCGCACCCGAGGTGGCGATTCTCACTTGGAGGGACGGGCCCGACGGGGCCTCGCCACGGGGAGCAAGGTAGATCCAGGTCCCGCCCAGTGCAGCGAGGACGAGGGCGGTGGCGACCACCGCTACCGGGACCACCTTTCGGCCTCTCCCGCGACCGGCGGGGGTTCTTGCCCCGGGACCGAGCAGACCGGACGCACCCCCCTCCACCTCCGTACGGCTTCCGCGATCCTCCTCGCGTCTAACATTTCTACGCGTGGACATGGTAGTTTGCCTCATGTTCCATCAATCCTATATAACTCTGCGCGAAATTCCTTACTGAAAATGTCGGCTGCACCAGGACACCCTGAGCCACCGGCAACCTTTTCCCAACAACTCAAGGCGGGAATTGGGTGGAGCCTTCTCGGACGGGGTCGTGGGGCTCCCACCGATCTCCTTGGTCTGTCGTCAGGAGGAGGAGCCCCAAGTTCCTCAGCCTGCTACCCCAGGGCCCACTTCCTCTGGCACCGGTCCGCGATCCCGCCCATGCTTCCCTCGATGCCGTACTTGCCCGCGGGCCTCCGGTGGTCCAGGATCGCCCTCTCAGCGAAGACCATCTCAGCTTGCCCGCTCGATGGAACGTGCTTCGCCGCCGCCGTGCCCCCGGCCGTCCCCATCCGCGGGTCCATCCTGCTCGTCCCGGTCTTCCGCGGGGCCTTTCCTCCGGTGGGTCTTGCAGTCCCGACAGGGGGGAGACTCCCCTCTCGGCCAGTCAGCCCATACCCCCCCTGAAGAAGTTGGTACACCGGGACAACGCGACAAAGGCGGACCGGACCCGCTCGCCGGGGAGGGCCCCAGGGAAGAGCTCAAGAGCGCTCCTATCGTGCCGGCGTCGGTCCGTGACCTTCGAGATCCAGGTCCGCTACAGCACCCCGTTGACCCCGTTGCGCGACGTGGACCAGGTCCTGAAGGAGTTCCTGGTCCAGTTGGGCTACCTTCCCGAAGGGGAGCCGCCGGAACGTTCCGTGGCCTACCGGCTCGTCCGGGGCTGCCTCCTGCGCAACCCCGAGCGCCTCTGGTACGCGGAGGAGCTCCTTTCCGTCCTGAAGACCAGCAAGCCCACGCTCTACCGGCACCTGAACAAGCTGAAGACCCTGGACCTGCTCGAGGAGGTCTCGGAGACCCGGGAATCGGCGCGCGGACGCAAGGGTTACCGCCTGCGCTACGGCAACCTTTCCCGGGCGTGGGACTTCGTCGAGGCCAACGCCCAGAACGCCCTGAAACGGTACCGGGAGACCGTGGACCACCTCCAGGGGCTCCTGGAGGAGGAACGCAGATCGGCGCGGCCTCCCAAGGACCCCGATGGGAAGATCCCCTCGGTGCCGGCGGCCTCCCGGTGACCGGGACCCCGGCTCCGGGGAGAAGGCTATAGGGGTCTGCGTCCTCCCATCCGGGAAAGGCATGCATCATGGCCGAGGACAAGAAACGCAGCGGCATCTCGCTCACGACGGGCTCCACCGTGGTCCTCCGGTCGGGGGACAAGGGGGAGGCGCCCCTGGTGACCCGGGGAACCTTCCGGGGGTACGTGAGCCTGGGGGGAGGCGACCAGGCCATGGCGATCGAGATGGACGACTCCGGGGGGGCCGAGGCGAAGGGCCGGATCCGGCTCATCCCCTCCGCCGTGCTCCTCTCGGTGGAGATCCTCCACCACGCCACCCCGGAGGAAGAGAAGAAGACCCCGGAGGCCAACCCCATCTACTTCGGGTAGGGCGGGAGCGTGGCCCGGGCGCGGGTGTTTAACTAACGGGCCGGAGTGCCGACCCCGTGTCCGCCCCCTCCGGGGTCACCTCCACCATCATCCTCCTGGTGATTTTCCTCGGCCTGGTGCTGCGTCGCGCGTACCGCACGGCGCATGGCGCCCGTCTCTCCCGGGGCCGGCTCTGGGTCTTCGCCGGGTTCTACCTGGTCCTCCTGCTCGTCCAGCTCCTGCTCACCTACCTGATCCTCCCGTGGTGGACGATCCCCCTGGACCTGGGGGTCGTGGTGGTGGGCGCCGTGGTCTTCACCGGCTACACGCGAGAGCGGGTGGAGATCTACCAGGGCCCGAAGGGGGCCTGGATGTACCGGCTGGGGATGCAGGCGGCGGTGCTCTACGTGGCCCTTTACGCCGTCCGGATCGCGCTGGAGTTCCTGTACCTCCCGTCCTTCATCTCCTTCGGACCGGTCGGAGCGTCCCCTTCGCTCAGTCCCTTGACGGAGGGGATCCTCCTGGTCGTCGACACCCTCCTCTCCTTGAGCACCGGGTTCCTCCTCGGCCGGCTCGCGGGGATCGAGCTCCGCTACGGGGAGATCGTGCGGCACCCCCCGGGAGCCCACCCTCCGGGGGAGGCTGCCGGGACCCCGCTCCCGTCGGAGCGCGACGGGTCCCCGGGGACCGCACCCCCGCCGGGCCGGTAGAGACGGGCCCCGGAGGGTCGGGCCGGGTCCCGGGAAGGTGGCCCCTCGCGCCCGGTGGGGAGGGAGACGGGCTCGCCGGGAGTTCCGCCCAAGAGGCCCGAGCGCCTCTGGGATTCGAACCCGGGTCGATGGCTCCGAAGGCCATCAGGATAGTCCAAACTACCCCACGAGCCCGTCCGGGGGGAGGGATGGGGACTCTTCTAGCTGCCGCTCTCCCCCCGGGCCCCCACCGGGGGGGGCCGGGCGGTGGTACTCCTCCAGCGCCGGAGCCGGGAGCGGACCGGGGGGGAAGAGGGAGCGGAGCGAGCTTTCCAGGACGTCCAACCGCTGCTTGAGGTACGGGGAGATCCCGTAGCGCTCGGTGAGACGCCGGGCGAGGGGCAGGTACTTGGTGACGCTGGGAGGGTAGACCGTGGGCAGGAGGTCCCCCCCGCAGGGGGAGCGACCCCGTCGGGCGTTGCACCGTCCGCCGAGAGGGGGCCGACGGTAGCTCGCGTTGCAGACCTTGCACCGGAACCGCTGGGTGGCGTAGCCCTTGAGGTTCCCCATGATGTCCGGCAGGAAGTGATGGTTGAGCACCCGGCTGACGGCGTCCTCCAGGTCCACCGCCCGGATCTGGGCGGCCAGCTCCAGCGTGGACTCCACCGCTCGCTCCATTCCCTGCGCCTCCCGGTACGCCGATTGGAGCGGGCCTCCGGCCACGTCCCACGTGTCCTGGGTGAAGCCGAGGCCGCGGCACTGCCGTTCGGGGTCCTCCAGCCGCTTCCCGAGGGTGTCCACCAAGGCCTCCACCTCCTTGGGGGAGCGGTGTTCCTCCGCCGCCAGGTAGAGCTCCCGGGGGTACCGGAGCGCCACGTCGAGGTTGTGCGCCTCCTTGTCCACCTCCCGGGTGTCCAGCCGGGTGGTGAGCACGAGGGGCTTGTCCATGAGGGCTCCCCGCCGGACGGGGAGGTACGCATGGGAGAAGTTCAGCAGGCCGTCCATGAGGAGGGTGACGGAATCCTCGTCCCCGTCGCAGTTCCGGCGCTTGGCCGCATGGAAGACGGGGTGAGCCAGGCAGGCCTCGGCATCGGTGAAGCCCACCAGCCGGCCCAGCACCCCGCCGGAAGTGTGCGGGGCGAGGGCGATGAGCAGCGATCCGAGGAGGTCCTCCATCCGGTGCGCCCCGTAGTAGGGTCTTCCCCCGTAAAGGAGCGTCAGCTCATCGTCCACGAACCGGGCGAGGGAGAGCAGGTACTCTCCCGCCCGCCGGGAGAGGATGAGGTCGTGCGGGAAGAGCTCGACGAGCTGTTCGGCATCGGTCAACGGGTGACCGCGCCAATCCGTCCCGTATCCGAGGCGGTGGGCCTCGGCGACGGTCAGCCCCGCTTCCCGGGGCCGGAAATGCGTCAAGGGAAGGTCCGTCATGTCGAACCGGGCGGTGCCGTCCTGGTAGACGGAGACCTGATGGAGGGCCCGGAGGATCCCCTTCTCCAGTGGCTCCGGGGTCCTCGTCTCCGAGACCAGCCCCTTGACACCCTTCACGTCCTGGGAGAGCTGCTGGAGACCCAGGTGCCGGAGCGCCTGGTCAAGCAGTTCGGCGTACGGGAGCCGTTGCTGGATCGTCCGGGGGGTCGGCCCGGTGTGTCCTCCGCACGGGCAGCGGTTCCCCGCCGTCTCCCGGCCGCAGCTTTCGCAGCGCCGCACGCCCAGGGTCACCGAGGTCCTCACCGGGGAGGAGACGGTCGCTTCGCCCGGCGCTTCCGGCCGGGCAGCGAGTCGAAGGGATCGCTGGGGCCCCCCCGCCTCCCCCACCGGGAAGAGGGCGTGAACGTTCGGTTTGAGCGCGCGTCGGTTGGCCTTCTCCGGCCGGCCCACCCGGGCCCCGATCCGGGTCGGGGCCCTGGCCTTCAGGGAGAGCCCGGACCGCCGGCAGGCCTCCTTGAGCCCGTCCGTCTCCACGGGTCCGGGAGGGGCCCGGCCCACGAGGCGGCCGTCCCCCCGTTCCAGCCCGAGGCCCAGGAGGAGCGCGGATGCCGTTGCCGGGGGGAGGAGCAGACGCCCCGCCCCCTCCGAATGCAAGGCGCCCAGGACCAGGAGCCGTTCCTTCAGTGCCGGATCGGCGGGAAGGGAGAGCCCGTCCTCCCATCGCCCCTCCTCCCGGACCCGGTCCGCCAGGGAGGAGACCTCCTCTCCGTTGAGGTCATGCCAGAAGAGGTTGAAGCTGGGGTGCAAGGGAACCCCATAGCGCCGGGAGTCCTCCACGGCCTCCTCGAAGGTGGGGGCCAGGGTCCGGGGGCCGGGGGCGAGCCCCCGGGCCCGGCACTCCTCCAGGTGCCAGGCCAGGCTGTAAGCGCCGGGGGAGAGGGGTTTGTTGTTCTCCAGGAACTCCCCGAAGGAGACCAGGATCTCTCCCACGTCCACCAGCCGGCGGACCCGGGGCAGGAGCTCCTCGGCGGTCGGCCGGTCGTTCACCGCCACGAAAGAGCCGTCGTCCAGGACCACCAACGGGCCCTCCACCGTGTCGCACAGGGCCATCGCAGCCGCCTTCCCCGGCAGTTCCGTCTTCACCTGGGTCCCCACGGCCACGAAGTGCCGGAGCAGGACCATGGTGGCAGGGTTCACGCCGGCGGCGGCAAGGCCCGTGGTCCGGCACCGTCCGTACACCAGGCGGAAGCCTCCCGGGCGGTGGGGGTGGGCGAGCACGGGGCGGCCTCCGACCGCCTCGGCCAGGTACCGGGGACCTTCCTCCTCCGCCCCGGGATCCGTCGCCTTCCCTTTCCCCAGGTCGGCCAGGAAGTCCCATCCCGTGAGCCCCAGCCGCTCCACCGCCTTGCGGAGCTTGGGGGCCTTTTGGCAGATCCCTTCCGCCAGGACAAGGCAGGCCCCGCCCCTCAGGCCGTTCGTCTCCACCCGGGGGAGGTTGCGGTAGGCGCTCACCTCCACGTCCCCCTCCGTGGATTCCCCGTTCACACAGACCGGCAGCCGGGTGACCACCGCGCGGATCTCCTCCTTGGACGGCACGTACTGGAGGTGCTGGCAGTGCTTGTAGAGGGGGATCTCCTCGCAGTAGCGTTCCACCTCGGCCGGGGTGGGGGTGTACGCCGGTATCCCCAGCTCCCGACGGACCACATCGGCCATGAGCACGGAGAGCGCCTGGGCGGTCCCGCCGGCGGCCCGGATCGGACCGGCGTAGTAGAGGTCCACGTATCCCCCCTCGGCGGGGGAGCGGAGCTCCACCTTGGCGAGGCCCTCCAGCGGGGCGACTAAGATCCCCTCCGTGAGGACGGCGAGCCCCACCCGCAGTGCGATCTCCAGCCGCTCGGAAAGGGTGCCCCGCTCAGGGTCACGGGCGATCTCCTGGGTGAGGGTGAGCGCCACCTCCTCCCGCCCCATCTCCTTGGAGAGGGCCCGGATCCGGGGGGCGATCCCTTCCACGGGCCAGCGGGTGAGGAGCAGCTTCTCCACCCGGCTCGCGAGGTCCTCGGCCTGGGGGATCTCCACGTGGAGGCTGGGGTCGAGCCCGAGCGAGCGGGCCTCCTCCGCGACCGAGTAGGCCCGGGCCACCTCGCCCTTGAGGAGCGAAAAGTACTCCTCCACGGTGGGGAAGGGTTGGGCGGTCAGATAAGCCGTCCGGCCCGGCGGGCGGGTCGGTCAAGAGGCAAGCGATAACAGCCTGGGGTACCCTGGGCCGGAGGACCGCTGTGACGCAGGCAGGGCCGGACCCCAAGGGATCGCTCTCGGGGGAAGGAGGGGAGCCTCCGCTCGTCCGCCAGACCCGGCGGGCGGCCCTCCTGGTGAGCCTGCTCATCTCGGTGGTCGCGGCCCTGGGATCGGCCGCCGCCCTGCTTCCCCTTCCGCACGCTCTCCCGGTCGCCGGGGGGCTCGCCCTGGTCTCTGGGCTGCTGCTCCTTCCTCCTCTGGCCCTCCTCGTCTTCGCGCCCCGCCGTACCTTCGGGCGATGGGGATCCCTCCTCCTCTTCGCCTCCGCCGCGGCGGTGGGGAGCCTCCTGGTCGGCGGAGCCCTGGGTCCGAGCACCACGGTGGTCCTTCTCCCCGCCATCCTGCCGTTGGTGGTCTTCGGTGCCGGGGGCCACCCCCCGTTGGAGGGAAGCGCGGCCCGAAGGCAACGGGCACGCCGTTGGGGTCGCCAGAGCCTGTTCCTGGGAGCCACCGTGCTCTTCCTCGCCGTGGTCCTCTACTTCGTCTATGCGGCACTCCCGCCGGTGCAGCCCTTGGCCCATCTCTCCTTGTCAGAGTCCGCTCCCCTCACCCGGGGAGAGACCCTGCGGGAGGCCATCTCGGTGGCCCCGGGGGAGGAGGTGTATGCCCTGGTCGCCACCCCGGCACCTACGCTCGGCCTCCAGGCCGAATTCGTCTCCCCGGAGAATGCGAGCCTGGGGAGCGCCCCTGTGGGGAGCCTCTCCGACCCCCAGGCCTTCTACGTCTCCGTCCAGGACCATCCGGGAGACTACCAGCTCTGGGTGACCTTCCCGAACGGGACGGGGGGAACACCGGCCACGGCGGAGGTGAACTGGACGCTGGCCACGGTCCCTGCTTGGGGGGTGGGATTGGCCGCGGTGGCGGTGAGCTTCGGTGCCACGGGGATCCCGCTCCTGGTCGCCGGTGGCGTTCTCCTGTTCATGGGTCGGTCGGAGGGTGGCCGGCGGGGGCGACGGGCAGGGACCGGACCCTTGTCGGACGTTCCATCCCCCACCAGCGGAGGGATCGGTACCGATAGAGACCCTCCGGTTGGAACGTAGCTTTTAAATACCAAGTGATAGGATGACATCGCTGAGCGTCTGACGCTCAGCAGACAAACGGACCGAGGAGTACGGGGCGATAAGCATGAAGTCCATTATCCAGGAAGCCATCTCGAAGCACCAAGAGAACCAAGCGTTGGAGGCCAAGAAGGTCTCCCCGCAGATCAGCGCCGACGACGAGGAGTTGACCAAGCTCGCAGAGCAGCTGAAGGTGAACATCCGGATCGTCGGATGCGGTGGCGGGGGATCCAACACCATCAACCGGTGCGTGGAGGAAGGCATCTCGGGGGCCGAGATGTGCGCCATCAACACGGATGCGAAGCACCTGCTCACCATCCACGCTCCCCGGAAGGTGCTGATCGGCCGCCGGGCCACCAAGGGCCTGGGCGCGGGCGCCCGCCCCGAGGTGGGCGAGGAAGCGGCCCGGGAGAACGAGGAGGACCTGCGCGGCTTCGTGCAGGGGGCGCATATCGTCTTCGTCACGGCGGGGATGGGCGGCGGGACCGGCACGGGATCGGCGCACGTGGTGGGCCGGGTCTCGAAGGAGGCCGGGGCGCTGACCATGGGTGTGGTCACCCTGCCCTTCGCCGCGGAAGGAGCGGTCCGGATGGAGCAGGCCCGGGACGGGCTGGAGCGGCTCCGCCGGGTCTGCGACACCACCATCGTGATCCAGAACGACAAGCTCTTGGAGCTCGTTCCCCGGATGCCCCTGGACGCCGCGTTCAAGCTCGCCGACGCCGTCCTCATGACGGCGATCAAGGGGATCACCGAGATCGTGACGAAGCCGGGGCTGGTGAACCTGGACTACGCCGACCTCTTGACAATCATGAAGGATGGGGGCGTGGCCCTCATCGGGCTGGGGGAGAGCGAGTCCGCCACCGACCGGGTCACCGAAGCGGTCACGGAGGCCCTCACCTCCCCGCTCCTGGGCGACGTGGACATGAAGGATGCCACCGGGGCCCTGGTCCGGGTGGTGGGCGGTCCCAGCATGACGGTCTCCGAGGCGGAGAAGGCGGCCGCCCTCGTGGGCAGCAAGATCTCCAAGCGCGCCCGGATCATCTGGGGGTGCACGGTGGACCCTTCCCCCGAGATGGAGAACACCATCAAGGTGCTCCTCATCATCACCGGGGTGAAGGCCGCGAGCCTCCTCGGTTCCCGGGGAGGCGGCTACGCCACCGGCGAAACCTCGGGGGGCATCGACCAGGTCAGCTGATCGCCCCTTCCGCCCCCGGTACCTGGGGGTGGAGCTCTTGGACGCTCCCCCCCTCCCGCCCCGCGAGGTGGGCCGGTTGCTCGGAAGCCTCCTCTCCGGCCCCACTCCGGGGCCTCCCCCGCGCATCATCCGGGTCCGGGGTCGCCGGGTCCTCCTGGCGCTCCCCCAGGGAGAGGTCTCCGAGGCCCGACGGCGGCTGAACCGTCTCTCCGAGGAACTCCCCCGGGGGGGCGCGCTCCCATCGGTCCGGACGGTGCGGACGTGGGGGACGCTCAAGAAAGGGAAGGAATGGCTCGACTTCTCGTTCGACCGGGGACGGGGGAGGACGCGTCCCGCGTCAGGACTATATACCGACCGGTCCCCTTGAGTGGTTCTGGGGTGTTGCCTCCTTTGTCCCCCCGAGTCCTTCCTGCCCTGAGGTCCCCCTCGCGCCGGCGCCGGCTCGTCGGCGGCCGCCGCGGGGTGGCGAGCGCCATCGCGGTCACCCTCACTCTCCTCATCCTGGCCCTCATGATCGGAGAGTACACGGCGAACGTGCTCCCCCAGCAGCTGCAGACCGCCGAGTACCAGCACACCCTCCAGGTGGAGAACGAGATCTCCCAGGTCCAGGCGGACATCCTCGCGGAGGCCGCCAACCCCTCGCTCCCCGTGACAGTGACCGCCCCCGTCCAGATGGCCAGCCAGGGGGTACCTCCCCTGGGGTTGCCCGCCTCCACGGACCTCTACGGGCTCCCGGCGCCGGACAGCCGGTTCAACCTGACGTACAACGGCACCACGGTGGCCCCCGCAGCCGTCGGATGGAACAGTGGATCGGCCTGCTTCGGGACCGGTAGCGGGAACTGTACGGGGAGAGGGGCCTTCACGGTGTACAATGCCAGCGTGAGCAACGCCACGCTCACCCCCACCTACGAGGATTGTGCGTCCTTGGTCTTCTGCCAGCTTGACTACAACCTCACGGGGAACTACGACAACCTGACCCTCACCCTGAAGTTCGACCAGCCCGGGGCGGTCGATCTCCAAGTGGTCGGGACCCACGACCAGGTCACCGTATTGTTCCTCGGGAACGGGGTCGGGCCCGCCGACAACGTGGCCGTGACGAGCCGCCTCGTCGGACCGGCGAACAGCTTCTCCGCCAACGTCACCACCAGCGAGACCACCCCGCCGTCCCCCCAGACGGAGGTTTCCCTGGGCACGACCTTCTCCCTGGCCCAGGGGAACTTCTGCCCCGCCGGGAACGCCTACCCGGTGACCCAATTCCGCGGGATCACCCCCGTCACCCCGGGAGAGACCGGGGTGAACGCCACGGTCCGCTGGGAGAACTCCCAGGGGGTGGTGAACTCCCATTTGAAGACCACCTCCCTCGACGGGTACGCGGGGAACGCCCTCACCTTCCAGAACGCCTCCGCCTTCGACGCCTGCCCGTTCACCACGGCCACGACCCGTTCGGTCAACCAGACGGCGGTGGGGGGCTTCGCGGCCCACCTGTACAACCGCTACTTCCCGGCCCTCACCGTGACCTTCGAGGAAGGGGCGGTGATCGCGGGAGGCCCGGGCAACAGTTCGGTGATGGTCGCCCCTCCCCGGTTCAGCATCACCCCCTCCACGCTCGGCCCGCTGCTGAACCTCACGCTGATCCAACCGCTGGTCTCCGGGCTCTCCGCGCAGAGCGGGGGAGGCGTGGTGGGGGTGAGCCTGAAGCTGCAGGGGGTCTCGAGCTTCACGGTCCTGCCGGGAGGAGGGCAGTACCTGGCCTTCCCGGCCCTCTTCCGTATCGTCACCCCGTACCCGGGGGCCTGGTTGAACTTCTTCGCCAGCGAGCCCGGCCTCTTCGGGCAGGGGCAGGCGTACGTCTGCCACGCCTGCTCCCTGGGGGATCCGGCGGGAACCTACACCGTGGTGACCCCGGTCTTCGCCGCCGGGCTCTCCGTGACCATGGTCACCGTGGCCGTGGACTGGAACTAGGAAGGCAGGCGCCCCGGGAGAGCCCCCGGGTCCCTACATCTGGCGACCTTCCTCGATGGAGCGGACCCGGATGTGCCGGAGCAGGTACGCCGCCCCCAACAGGAGGAGCCCGGTCCAGGCGAGGAGCGACGCCAAGAGCCAGGGCCAGCCCAGCGTGCCGGAAGAGGCGCTCGCGAGTTCGACGGGAGGGGCCCCTCCGGTGAACCCTTGGTACAGGAGGGCGGAGATGTCCGAGAAGGGGGAACCATAGAGGAGCCAGGAAGGGACGGCCACGTTCACCTCCCCCAATCCGAAGACGTAGGAGAGCAGCAGCGGGACGAAGCTCACGAAGCTCGTGTTCCGGAGCCCCAGGAAGTTCACCACCAGCAGCATCAACGTGACCGAGAGGGCCATCATGAACGCTCCGGCGAGCACGGCTGCGCCCACCAGGGCGACTGGGTCCGCCGGCAGCAGGGTGAGGTGGAAGCGCGCCCCGAAGACCCCCACCGTGCTGCCCAGCATGATCACCGTGAGCGTGAGACCCAGGACCCCCGTCCCGGCCAGGAGGGAGAAGAGGTAATCCCGTGGCTTCAGGAGGGTAAAGCGGAAACCGTAGGCCAGCGCTGCGGTGGCGTAGGCGATCGAGGCGGAGATCCCGATGGCGAGGGTGCTGAGGGAGAAAAGGGAGGTCACCGCGAACCAACTGGCGGTGAACGCGGGGATCGCTGTTGACGGCAGGCCCGAAGAAAAGATGAAGGCGCCCAGGACCAGCCAGAAGACCATGAAGGCTACCCCCCAGAACCAGAGCGACCGGTTGGTGAGCATGGCCTTGAGGAACGGCCGGAGCACGTTCATGAGAGCCGCTCCATCAGGGACTGGAACGTGGTGGCGCCCTTGAGAGGGGCTTCCCCCCGGTCCCGGGTGATGGAGAAGGTCCCGAGCGTGGTCCGGATCTGGCCGATCGACTCCGGCACCTCTCCCCGGTTCAGGAAGAGCCGGTCGAGATCGGAGACCGAGTAGGGACCCAGGAACTTCCCTTCGAGGAGGAATCCCAGTTGCCAATCCTCGAAGTGGCGGAGGAGCTCGAACTCGTGGGTGTTGAGCAGGACACACCCTCGGGCCTGGCGCAGGAGCGACACGAGCCTGCGTCGCCGGCTCAGGTCCACGTTCTCGAACGGTTCGTCCAGGAGGAGCAACCGTGGATCATGATCGAGGGCGAGCAGGTTCGATACCAACTTCGCTTGGCCCGTGGAGATCTCGTGGAGCGGCCGGCGGAGGACCGGGTCGAGCTCGAACTCCCGGATCCATCGGGACGCTTGGGTGGTGTTCCCTCCTTTGAGCCTCGCCTGCAGGCGGATCAGATCTCCCACGGGGACGCTCAGAAGCCGGTAGACCTCCGAAAGATTGGTGGAGACCGGCAGAAGACCCCGGGCGTCCTGGACCTCCCGGCCGAAGAGGCGTACCCGCCCCCGGGTCACCGGGGCGAGACCGAGGCAAGCGCGAAGGAGCGTGGTCTTGCCGCTCCCGTTCGACCCGACCACCACCATGCGTTGATCCTGGAGGGTGACGCTCACGTCCACCAGCGCCGGAGAACGACTACCGGGATAGACCACGGAGAGGCCCTGCACTTCCAGCACGCCCGGGAGATACCTCACCGGAGGGAAATACCCCGAAGAAAGTCCAACCGCTGGACCCGGGGATCACCGGGAGCCCGGTCCGAGCTGCCCGAGGAGCCTCAGGAACTCCTCGTAGGTCCGGCGCCCTTCCGTTGTGATCTCCACCAGGAGACGGGGGCCGGCCAGGGTGAAGACCATCCGGCTCCGGACGAGGCGCGCCTGCTCGAGCTGCTCGAGATGATGGCCCAAGCTCCCCTTGGAGACCTGGGTCAGCTTGAGGAGGTCCGTGAAGCTCATCCCCTGGTTCATCCCGAGAGAGAGGAGGAGCAGGACCCGGATGGAGTTCCTCAAGGGTTCTTTGAGGAGATAGTCTCCGAGGGCTCCCAAACCCCCGGGAGCAGCGGGATCCTCATCGGTCGTGAGGCTCAACGGCCATCTCCTCGGGGGCGTGGTACAGCGCGTAGAGCGCGCTGAAGAACCACCCGCCCGTGGCCAACCCCCAGGCCAGGGCAAAGTACCCCGCATCGCGGGTCCAGAAGAACGCTCCAGCGGAGAGCAGGATGCTCCCGGCGAAGGTCCCGAGGGCCACGAACCCTTCCGGAGGGATCCGGGGGAACGACCCACGAAGGCAGAAGAAGACCCAGAGGAGGATGGCCCCGAGGGCCATGTCCTCCACCATGTAGCCTACCAGGTTTCCCCCGGCGGCGAAGGCGAGGAGGATCACTCCCACCACCACCGTGAGGAGGAGGAGCGCTGGGAGCAAGGGGCCGGTCCGGGCGGGGAAGAGCCCTCGGGCCCGGTAGAGCCTCAGGGAGCCGTAGGCCCGCCCGAAGATCCGCCCCGTGGCCACCATCGCGCCCAGGGAGATCCCTGCATAGCCACCAATGAACAGGGCGGGTCCCCACCAGGAGAATCCGAGGAGGGTGGCCCCGCCGAGGGCGGGGAATGCGAAGAAGAAGAGGAACGCGCTGGCCCAGACGGCGTAGTACACTCCCCACGCCCTCCTCAGGATATAGGCTTGGAACGCCAAGGCCCGGTCCGCCAGCCCAGCGAGATCGGGTCCTTCTCCGGAAGGGAGCCCCAGCTCCGCCCCGCCGGGAGCTTCCCGCTGGGCCACCGGGGGAGGGACCCGCGGGAACGCCCCCATTCTCTCCGTACCGTCCGCCATCCCTGGAGGATGGGAGGGCTCCCCTCCTTGAACCCTTGGGAGGAGGGCGTTCCGGTGGCTTATCAAGCAGAGAGCGCCTTCCGGGGAGGCCTTGACCGTGGGACCGAGCGGGCACCCCTCGAGCCTGTACCACAGCATCCACGCCCAGCCCGCGGTGCTACGGGACGTTCTGGACCGCTGCCGGCCCCTGGCCCAAAGGGCCGCCGACATCCTGGTGGGCCGACGGCATGTCTTCCTGACGGGGACCGGCACCAGCCACCACGCGGCCCTGGTGGGCCAGTACCTGCTCCGGGCTGCGGGGGCTGACGCCTGGGCGCTCACCCACCAGGACTTCGCCCTCTACCCTCCCCCCCTCTCCAGGGACGATGCCCTCATCACCGTCAGCCACCGGGGGAACAAGCGCTACGGGATGGCGAGCCTCCAACGGGCCCAAGCGGTGGGAATGCCCGTGGTGGGGCTCACGGGGCTGGACTCGCCCATGGCAGGTCCGGTCGTGGTCATTCCCACCGCCCCCCAGGAGAGGTCGTCCACGCACACGGCGAGCTACATGGGGAGCCTCGCGGCCCTCGCCCTCATCGCCTCCCAGATGAAGCCGCGGGGACCCGCGCAGCGAGGGGACGTGGAAAAGGGTCTCCCGGCGCTCCCGGGGCTCATGGAGGCCGTCCTCGGCCGGGAGGAGGAGATCTTCCCCATCGCGGAGCGGATGGCCCGCCAGGGGCGGGTGGTGTTCTCCGGGGCCGGACCGAACTTCCCCACCGCCCGGGAAGGCGCCCTCAAGGTGAAGGAGTCCTCCTACCTGGTCTCCGAGGGATTCGAGCTGGAGACGATGCTGCACGGTGGCCTCCAGGCCCTCCAGGCGGGGGACCTGGCCGTCCTGATCGCCCCGCAGGGCCCGGCCCTGGACCGGTGGGGAGACGCGCTCCGTGCTCTTTCCCTCCTCAAAGCCACCCCCTGGCTCGTGGGCGACCGGGAGGCGCTGGATGCCGTGGAGGCGCTGGCCGGCCACCCGGAAGGAGCCCTCCGGTTCGAGCTCCCCCCGGTGCCCGAGTTGCTCAGCCCGCTCCTCGCGGCCCTCCCGCTTCAGCTCCTCGCCTGCTTCACCGCCGAGCGCCGGGGCACGAACCCGGATTCGTTCCGGGAGGACGAGCCGGTCTTCGCCCGGATCTCCGCAAGCTACCACCTCTGAAATGGGGGGCCGGGGCTCGCTCCCGGAGGATTTATCTCACCCGGCAAGTCTCGCCCAGGGGTAAGAAACGTGGGGTCGGAGGACGCCGCCGGGGGGCCGACCATCGGAAGGGCCCTTCTGGCGGCGGACCGCAAGGAACCCATCGTTCCCCTCGCCCGTGGGCTCCGGTCCGGGGGGGTGGAACTCTACGCCACGGAGGGGACCCGGCGCTATCTGGAAGGACTCGGGATCCCCTGCCACGGGACGGAGGAGATCACCGGGATCACCGCCTGGTTCGGTGGCCGGGTGAAGACGCTCCATCCGAAGCTCTTCGGCGGCATCCTCGCCCCCCGGGACGAGGGAGGCCGTCGGGAACTCGAGACGCTGGGCCTGGTCCCCTTCGACCTCGTGGCCGTGCTCTTCTACCCGTTCGAGGAGGCGCTTATCGCCGGGACGGAGCGGCCGGAGGAGCTGTTGGAGCGCATCGATGTGGGAGGCCCGAGCCTGTTGAGGGCCGCCGCGAAGAACCACCGGTATGTGGTCCCCTTCTCCGATCCGGCGGATACGGAAAGCCTCCTAGGCGAGATGGAACGGACCGGCGGACAGGTGAGCCCTGCCACCCGGGTCAGGCTCGCGGCCAAGGCGTTTCGGCGGACGGCGCTCTACGATGCCGCCGTCCACGCCTGGCTTGAGCGGGTCGCCGATCCAACGACCCCTCGGCTCGCGGACCTGCTCGCCTTCGCCCGCTCGGGGGAAGGGCTCCGTTACGGGGAGAACCCCCACCAGCGGGCGGACGTCCTGGTGGAGGTCACTCCCCCCGGGGTCCCCCTGACCCCTTGGCCCCTCGTGTGCCTCAAGGGGGATGCGCTTTCCTACAACAACTATCTGGACCTGGAGCGGGCGCTCGCCCTGGTCTCGGAGTTCGATGCTCCCGCGGCCGTGGTGGTGAAGCACGCCACCCCCTGCGGAGCGGCCTCGGCCGACGACCTCCCCCAGGCCCTTCAGCACGCGCTGGGCACGGACCCCGTTGCCCGGTACGGGAGCGCCGTGGCCGTCAACCGACCCCTTACGCTGGCCGGGGTCGACGCCCTGAAGGGGACCTTCGTGGACCTCCTGGTGGGGCCCTCCTTCCCGGCCGAGGTCCGGGAACGGCTGGCCCGGCGTCCGAAGCTCAAGCTCGTCCAGGGCATGGCCCCCTCAAGGGCGACTCCCCGCTGGGAGGCCCGGACCGCCACCGGGCGACTCCTGCTCCAGGAGGCGGACCGGCGGGAACTGGTCTCCTCGGAAATCAAGCTCGTGACCCGGCGGGCGGCCTCGGAGGAGGAGCTCCGCTCCTTCCCGTTCGCCTGGAAGGTGGTCCGGCATGCCCGGAGCAACGCCGTGGCGCTGGTCCGGGGGCAGGCGACGGTGGGGATCGGCTCAGGGCAGACCAGCCGGGTGGGAGCGGTCCGGGTCGCCCTGGAGGTGGCCGGCGACCGGGCCCGGGGCAGCGTGCTCGCCTCGGATGCCTACTTTCCCTTCGCCGACGGACTCGAGGAGGCGGGGAGGGCCGGGGTCCGGGTCATCCTTCAGCCGGGGGGCTCCATCCGCGACACGGAGGTGGTGGCGGCGGCCGACCGGCTGGACCTGGCCATGTACTTCTGTGGATGGAGGGTGTTCCGGCACTGAGGGGGAGACGCCCTCCCGGGCGGGGACGGGACCCCTCGCCGCTCCCCGCGTTCCGACGGTCCCTCGTGCGATGGTTCCGGCGATCCGGTCGGGACCTCCCGTGGCGAAGCACCCGCGACCCGTACCGCATCCTGGTGGCGGAGTTCCTCCTCCAGCAGACCCGGGTGGACCAGGCGCGGCCCTTCTACCATCGCTTCCTCGCCCGGTTCCCGGACCTTCCGAGCCTGGCCCGGGCACGGGAGGGTTCCGTGCTCAAGGCCTGGGAAGGCGCGGGGTACTACGCCCGGGCACGGCACCTCAGGGACCTGGCCAGGACGGTGGTGCGGGTGTACGGGGGGACCCTCCCCCACCGGGTGGAGCAATTGCGCGAACTCCCCGGGGTGGGAGAGTACACGGCGCGTGCGCTCGCGGCCATCGCCTTCCGCCGTCCCGTGCTGGCGGTGGACGCGAACGTGGAACGGGTCCTCGCCCGGGTCCTCTATCCGTCGGCCCTCGACGAGCCGGAGGCCGAAGACCTGCTGGGCCGGGCGGATCCCCGTGCCTTCAACGAGGGGCTCATGGAGCTCGGTCAGCGCATCTGCACGCCGCGAAACCCCCGGTGCCCTCGCTGCCCAGTCCGAAAGATCTGTGGCGCCTACCGCACGCTCCCGTCTCCCGGTTCGATCCCCCGCCGGGGGCCCAAGGCGGTCCGGCCCCGGGTCTCGGCGGCGGTCGGGGTGGTGGCCCGGGACGGGAGGCTCCTCCTCCAACGGAGGCCCTCCGGCGGGCTGCTCGGCGGGCTCTGGGAATTCCCCGGGGGGAAGATCGAGCCCGGGGAGACGCCTGCGCAGGCGGTGCGTCGCGAGTTCGCGGAGGAGACCGGCCTCGTGGTCCGGGTCCTCCGTCCCCTAGGGGTGGTGGAGCATGACTATTCCCACTTCCACGTGAGCCTCCACGTCTTTGCGCTCGGGCTCCGGTCCGGGGGCCGTCTCCGGAAGGGGCCGTATCGTTGGGTGAAGCCAGCCGCCCTTGGACGTCTCGCCCTCCCCGCCGCCACCCGACGGATGCTCCCTTTGGCCCTCCCCATGGTCTCCCCACCACCAGACCGGAGGACCCGGGGCGCAGGCTAATGCGAAGGAACGCCTGAGGGCGTCCATGCACGATCCGACCCCCGTGCCGTCCACCCCGCAACGCCCGGTCACCGACGTCTACCATGGCACCGAGGTGGTGGACGAATACCGATGGCTCGAGGACGGGACGGACCCCCGGGTGCTCCGATGGAGCCGGGCCCAGGACCGGCGCGCCGCAGCCTGGCTGGAGAAGAGCCCCCTACACCGGAGGATCCTCCGGGAGGTCTCGGCCTGGTACCGGACCGGGCGCTGGAGCGTCCTGGGGATCTGGAGCCAGGGAGCGGCCGCAGGGAGCAGCCCCGCCGGACCCCGGGTCTTCCTCCTCCGGTCCGACCCCAAGCACCCGCGGCCTTGCCTTTGGGCCTACCCCGCGGACCTGGCCGCTCGCCGGGGGGAGCTCCTCCTCGATCCCTCCCGGCTGGGGGGTCGGGGCGGACTCTCCATCGATCTGGTCTCCCCGTCCCCGGACGGGTCCCGGGTGGCGCTCTGCCTGTCCCGGGGGGGGAGCGAGCAGGGCCCGCTCCGGGTCCTCGACCTTACCCGGAAGCGCTGGACCGGGGAGACGCTTCCCCGGGTCCATGGCGCCACGGCCGGGGGAAGCGCCGCCTGGGCCCCGGACGGCCGGGGCATCTACTACACGCGCTACCCGGGGGAGGAGAGACCGGAGGCGGATCGGGCCTTCTTCCAACGGGTGTACTACCATCCGTGGGGTTCGGATCCCTCCGGGGACCGGGAGGTCATGGGGCAGGAACTCCCCCGGGACGCGGAGATCCGCCTTGCCGTTGATCCGGAGACCGGCTCGCTCCTGGTCACCGTCGCGCACGGGGACGGGGGCGAGTTCAGCCATTACCTGAGGACCCCGGAAGGACGCTTCCTCCGGGTGACTGGACCGAAGGACGGGATCAAGGGCGCGGCCCTCGGACGGGAAGGGCTCTTCCTCCTGGACTTCCGGGGGGACAGCGGCGGCCGGGTGCTTCGCCTGCCCCCAGGGGAAGGCGACCTGTCCCAGGCGGAAGAGCTGCTCCCTCCCGGGCCGTGGTCCTGCCAGGAGATCTGTCCGCACGGGAATGCCGTCTACGTGAGCCAGCAGCGGGGCGGCCTGGGCCGGCTGCTGGAGGTGTCGCTTCCACGGGGTTCCCCGGGCCCAAGGGTGGTCCCGACCCCGCCCTACTCGGAGGTCGATGCCCTCACGGGCGTCCCTGGAGGGGAGCTGCTCTTCCTGCTCTCGCAGTACCGGGAGCCCCGGGGGGTCTGGGCCCTCCCGCCGGGGAGCCGACACCCCCGGCGTAGCGAGCTGACCTTTCCGGTGCTTCCCGTGCTCAAGACCCTCACCCTCCGGCAGGAGTTCGCCACCTCCAAGGATGGGACGAAGGTCCCCCTCACGCTCCTCCTGCCCCGGGGGTTCCGCCGGCACGGGCCCGCCCCGCTCCTCTTGGAGGGGTACGGCGGCTATGGGATCTCCCTCGGCCCCGACTACGAGTTGCCCTACGCCGCCTGGTACCAGGAGGGCGGGGCCCGGGCCGTGGCGCACTTGCGGGGGGGTGGGGAGTTCGGGGAGGCCTGGCACAAGGCGGGCATGCTCACCCGGAAGCAGAACGTCTTTGACGACTTCATCGCCTGCGCGGAGCACCTGGTCCGCCGCGGGTACGTCCGGCCGGGGCGCCTGGCGGTGATCGGCGGAAGCAACGGGGGCCTGACCGTGGGAGCCCTCCTCACCCAGCGGCCCGAGCTGGCCGCCGCGGTGCTCGGGGTCGTGGGGGTCTTCGACGCGTTGAGGAGCGAGGTGGAGGCCAACGGCGAGTTCAACATCCCGGAGTTCGGCAGCGTGAAGGACCCGGAACAGTTCGAGGCCCTGCGGGCATACTCCCCGTACCACCGGGTCCAGCCGGGGACGCCTTACCCGGCGGTGCTGTTGACCACGGGGGAGAACGACCACCGGGTGAACCCCTTCCACTCCCGTAATGTGATCGCCCGTCTCCAAGCGTCCAGCACCTCCGGGCACCCCCTCCTCCTGCGCGCGTACCGCTCCTTTGGGCACGGGCCCCAGGCCGTCGACGACGTGACCGCGACCCTCGCCGACCAGTACACCTTCCTCCTCGAGGTCCTGCCCCGGGGGGAACGGGAAAGCGCCTCCGTCGCCCGGAGACGGCGACGGAGCCGGCCGTAGGTTTCGTCAACGCCCGTTGACCGACCCTTCATCTTCCCGGGCACGCCTGGCCATGCCGAGGGATTGGACCCACCCAGAGCGATCGAGAGGCCCCCCGGAGTTGCCCCGGCGAGGGCTTACGGAGGATCAAGCGGGTGGGTCCGTATCCCTCTCCCCGCGCGATGACCAGGTACATGGGCCCTTCCGAGGAACCCTCCCCTCCGAACCGGAAGGGGGAGCCGGGGGAGCATCGCGCGGTGGCGGTGGAGTTGCTGCGCATCGGCCTGGGACTCGTCTGGGCGGTGAACCTCGTCTTCATTCTGGACCCGGCGAACCGGTTCTTCCCCACCTTTGCGGCCTCCGCCGCCTCGTACGCCCCCACCACCCTGGGCGGCCCCGGGCTCGCCCTGTTCGTGGCCGCCCACGGTTCGGTCTTCTCCGTCCTCACCGCGGTGGTCACGGCCTATCTCGCCTTCGCCTTCCTCACGGGGACCACCACCCGGTGGGCCTGCGTGGTGGGGTTTCTCCTGTCGGGGCTGTTCCTCGTGACCCAGTGGGGGTCCACCTTCTCGTTCCCCGGGGGGACGGACGTGGGACCGCACCCCCTCTACATGCTGCTGGCCGGGGGACTCTTCTTGGCTCCCGCCGGACGGTCGCTGGCCATCGACCCGTACCTCCTTCACCGCCTGGGGACCCGGCCCGGTGGTTCCTTCCTGGCCCGGGTGCTCAACCTCGGTCGTCCCGATCCCACTCCCTGAGGGCCGTCGGCAGCCCGCCCCCGCGGGGGCCGTCGGAAAAGATTGGGCCCCGCCTGAGGCTCTCCCCATCCAAAGACGGGAGAAGAGCGCCCAGGGGGACGTCCCGGGTCCGGGCCGGGAGAGGCCGACGGCACGGGCGCCCGAGGAGAGATCCTCAGGCGTGGGTCGGCTCGCTCCGCGCCCCATCCACCCGGGCGATGACGTCCAGGAGCTCCGGGATCTCGAAGGGCCGGAGCAGGATGGCGCCGACCCCGAGCTTCCGGGCCTTCTCCTCGAACTCGGCGCCGTAGAACGGGCTGACGAGGACCGACGGGACCGGAGGCCGGGATCCCCTCGCGCTCTCGAGGACCTCGGTCCAGCTCCCGTCCGAGAGCTCCGCGTCCACGAAGAGCACGCCCTTGAATCCCGACTTGAGCAGGCGCTGGGCGTCTGCGCTCCCCCGCCCCTCGGCCTGCACCCGGTGGTGGTGCAGTCTGAGGAGTGCCCTCAGGACCTCCCGGGTCTCGTCGTTCCCCGCGATCAATGCCACCTCGGTCATGCCTCTTCATCTCCTGGGAGGGGAGCGGGGGCGGAGCGGAGCCCTCCAGGCAGGCGCGCCTCCTCCCCCTCCAGCAGGATCTTTGTAAGTAAGGTAGCGGGGTTCTCCTTAAGAATGCTCTTGTGCGACAACGTATACACTCGGTGGATCTCCAGGAATTCCGAATACTGGGATTGCAGCACGTGGAAGAACCGGTCCACTTCTTCCATGTTTCGGAAGCCCGTCAGGACCAGATGGCTCACCTGCCCCTCGGGGAGACGGTAGAGGGCTAAAACGTTCTCATGCTTGAGCAGGTCCGCCTGGACCCCAGCCCCTCCCCCGGCGGTCCAACCCTTCACGGTCAGGCGAAGCTCCAGGAGACTGAAGACCTCCACCCCGAGCGCCCCCAGGTTCAACAAGGGGCGGTAACCTTGGATGATCCCGGTGCGTTCCAGCTTGAGCCGGATCTTCCGGGCCGCCGTGGGGCTGATGTGGAGGCGCGCGGCCACGTCGGTGTTGCTCAGCATCCCGTCTTCCAGGAGGGAGAGGAGGAACCCCCGTTCGTGGGCACTGAGCTCCACCATTTTTTCACATCCGTGAGACCTAGATGGGGGTACTGAGAAACAAAGAGAAACCACTTATTAAATACATCGGGTTCGGATATGGATGTCCATCCGTCAGAGCCCTCTACGGACCCTCCCCTCCTCCGGTCGTACGCCTCTACGCGGTGGGTCCCCCGTCAGCCTGGAACTCCTCCATCTCCCTCAGTAGCGAACCATCCCTGAGGCCCTGGAAGATCCGCTCCAGGTCCGGGGCGGGGGGACGGTCCTCCGTCAGAGGCGGGACCCGGCGTCTCAGGGCGGCGAGCGCCGCCTCGCTCCCGGCTCCACCCCTCAACGGGCGACGCAGTTCCATGGCCTGGCCGGCCAGGAGGAGCTCCACCGCCACCCCCCGGAACAGGTTCTCCAGAAGGCGACGGCCCTTTGCCCCCGCTGTGGCCCCCTGGCTGTTGAAGTCCTCCTGGTTCGCCGACGTGGGCAGGGAAGAGGCGCTGGCCGGGTGGACGAGGACCTGGTTCTCTGCCACCAGCGCCGCGGCCACGTACGGCGGGATCATGTAACCGGAGGCTGCCCCCGGGGTACCGGCGAGGAAGGCCGGGAGGCCCCTGGAGAGCCTCATATCAACGAGACGAGCGACCCTCCGCTCGGAGAACGTACCGACGTAGCTGAGGGCGAGCGCCAGGGTGTCCAGGGCGAGGGCGAGCGGCTGCCCATGGAAGTTTCCGCCCGAGAGGATGGTCCCGTCAAAGACCAGGGGATTGTCGGTGACCGCGTTGATCTCCCGGGCGAGGATGTCGTCGGCCCAGCCGAGGCCCTGCCGGGTGGCCCCCAGGACCTGCGGGAGGCAGCGCAGCACGTACGGGTCCTGCCCGGCCGTATCCTCCCCTGCGTGGGCCAACGCGCTGCCGGTGAGGAGCGCCAGGAGGATCCGGGCCTCCTCCTCTTGCCCCGGAAGTCCCCGAGCTTGATGGATCCGTGGGTCCAGGGAGTCTAAGTTCCCCCGAAGCGCGTCGAAGCTCATGGCCGACGCGAACTCCGCGGCCCGGAGGAGACGGTGGCCGTCGTGGACGAGGAAGGCAAGCTCTCCCGCCATGAGGGCGGTCCCGTTGAGCAGGCTGATCCCCTCCTTCTCCTGGAGCACCACGGAGGGCAGGCCCCTCGCCTTCAGGAGTTCTCCGGCGGGGGACGGTCCTCCCTCGGGGCCCTCGGCCATCCCTTCCCCCACCAGGCCGAGGGCCAGATGCGCCAAAGGGGCGAGGTCGCCGGAAGCCCCCACCGAGCCGGTCCCGGGCACGACCGGGGTCACTCCGGCGTTGAGCCAGGCGACCAGGGCTTCCACCAGGTCGGGCCGGACACCGGACCGGCCCTGGGCCAGCCCCTGAGCCCTCAAGACCATCATCGCCCGGACCAACGGTCGGGGAAGGGGGTCCCCCACTGCGCTCGCGTGAGACCGGATGAGGTTCAGCTGGAGCCGTAGCCGTTCGGGTCCGGGGACCCAGTGGTCGGAAAGGCCACCGAATCCGGTGTTGACGCCGTAGACAGGGCGGGCGCTCGCGGCGTGCTGCACGACGACGGCACGGGAGGCCTGCATCCGGGTCCGGGCCGCGGGGTCCAGGGCGACGGGCCTGCCCTCCCGGGCCACCGCGATCACGTCCTCCCGGGTCAGGGGAGGGCCCCCGAGGAGGAGGACCGTCATGGGCCTGGGGCCAGGCAGGGGGGAGGGTTTAGGGTTTCCCGGCACGCGGGGCGGACCCACCACCCTGGAGGACTCGGCGGAAGCGCAAAGGATGGGAGCAAGGACCGACGGGACCCGGCACCCACCGGGCGCGGTCCCGGGTCCCGGCGCTCCTGGGGACCTCCCCATCGGGGGGATTTGAGCGGTTGCACCCCGATCCTGCCCGAGAGGTCCGGAGCGACCCGGGCCGCTCTCCTGCACGGTTTCCCTAAGCTATATGGCGGGGAACATGGTTGGCCCGCCTCATCATGTCCGCCGCTCCCCTGGCCAGACCCGTGAACGAGGCGCCCATCCTGCCGCCGCCGAAGAGCGCCCTCCGGCGCTGGGCCCCCGTGATCGTGGGACTGATCCTGGTGGTGGGGGCCATCACGTTCGTCACCGCCTACAACCTTTACCCTCCTTCCTCCTCGTCCCCGCCGGCCCCGGTCCCGTCCGCCTGCGAGGGGGCCGATGGCCTCGGCACCTTCCACTTCCTGTTCATCGCAGGGGAGCCCAACGTCAATTCGGGCATCAACTTCAACGGGTCCCTCCCGGGCCCCTGCGTGCTGGTGGCGAACGGGAGCCACGTCCTCGTGACCTTCCAGGTGTCGGCGCAATCCCCCTTCAACCACAGCTGGGAAGTGATCCCGGCCAACGGGACCGCCACCTCCCTTCCGGCCTTCCCCGGGGCCGGGTTCTCCAACGCCACCCGCTTCAGCGGCCTGGCCCCGGGAAGCCAGGCGGAGTTCTCCTTCTGGACGAATGCCACGGGAAGCTACCGCTACATCTGCGAGGTGCCCGGCCACTACGAAGCCGGGATGTTCGGGTTCTTCAACGTGAGCGCCCATCCGGCCGCGGCGGTCCCTTCGGGGGAGGGCTTCCCGCTCCCCGCCGCCGGGCACGCCGGGACGGCCAAGGCGGAGGTCCGGGGCCGCTGACGGTGCGGACCGCTCAGTCCCGGATCCCTTCGCCCGTCACCGAGAAGACGGCCTCCCCTTCCGGGAGGTTGGGGGAGTCGACCAACCGGGCGATCCGTCGGGGCGGCTTGGACTTCCTGAGGTAGACCCGGTAGGTGGCCGTGTGGCCCACGATGTTCCCCCCGATGGGGCCGGTGGGATCTCCGAAGAGCACGTCGGGGCGGGCCGAGACCTGGTTCGTGCAGAGGATGGCCGCGTTGAAGACGTCCCCGAAGCGGAGGAGCTCGTGCATGTGCCGGTTCAGCCGTTGCTGCCGGTCCGCCAGCGCCCCCCGTCCCAGGAACTCCGCCCGGAAGTGGGCGGTGAGGGAATCCACCACGAGCAGCCGGACCGGCCGTTCGCGAGCGAGCTCGAAGGCCTTGGGCACCAGGAGCTCCTGGTGGTTCGAATTGAAGGCCCGGGCCACGTGCACGTGCTCGAGGGCCTTCTCCGGGTCCAGGCCGAGGGCGCGCGCCACCTCCGACAGGCGTTCGGCCCTGAACGTGTTCTCCGTGTCGATCCAGACGGCCTCGCCGGAAAGCCCTCCCTGCTCGGGCGGAAGCTGGACGGTGGCGGAGAGCTCCAGCCCGAGCTGGGTCTTGCCGCTCCCGAACTGACCGTAGACCTCGGTGATGGCCTGGGTCTCCACCCCTCCACCCAGGAGCTCATCGAAGGCCTTCGACATGGTGGTGATCCGGCCGAGCTTCCGGCGCCGTTCCAGGATGGCGCTTCCCGACTCGAAGCCACCGACCTGGACGCGTTTGCGCGCCTCCTGGATGATCTTCTGGGCCGCGCCCTCGCCGATCTCGGCGGCCGTCGCCACGTCATCGGGGGAGGCCACCGCGAGTTCCATGAGGTCGGCGTACCCGGCCTCCCGGAGCTTCTCGGCCGTGGCCTGGCCCACGCCGGGGAGGTCCTCCAGTTCCGCAGGCGCTTCTCCCTCCTTCTCGTCGGACCCGGCCTTCGCGGTCTTGGGGCTCATCGGGACTCTGAGCCCGGCCGGCCCATATATACGCCGGGGGGAGGGGATGAAACACTCCGGGGATGCCACGTCACCGTCCGCACGGTCGACCACGGGCGGAGGGGTGCCGGCTGGGCCCTGTCCGCCGGCGACCGTCAGCGGGGCCCGACCGTGAATCCCACATCGGTGCACCGTTTCGCGTGTCCGCGGGGCGTGACGACCCCCATCCCGGGCCCAACCGTCGTAGGACCTCCTCCCCAGGGGCTACGGTCCGCGCCGGAGAGGGGGTCCCCCGGGGTCCGATGCCCCGGGCGGGGATGGGGAGAGCGTTCTTCCACCGCTCCGATCGGCTCCTCCGGTGACCATGGGAGAACGGCGCATCTCAGTCCTTGCCCGGGGGAGATCGCTCCGGTGGACCCGGGGAGCCCCCCGGTGGGCGCCCCCCAAGCGCGGGACCGTCTAGCGTGAGGTCGCCCCGGAGAACGGTTCGCCCGTCAGTCGTTCGAAGACGCCCGTGTACAGGTGCGAGACCTCGGTGACCAGCTCTGGAGGGAGGGATGGGATGGGGGGCTCGTCCTGGTGCTGGTCCCTGGCGTTCGTGAGGGTGGTGTGGTACCCCGAACGACGATAATGCTGCCGGACGAACTCCTTGGAGAAGTCCTTGAACTCCCCGGCCGCATAGGCCCTGGCGTCCCAGAAGCGGTCCTCGTCGGCCGTCCCGAAGGTGTCCACCACCATGAGGCGGCCTTCCTCATCGAAACCGAACTCCTTCTTTCCATCCACGTGAAGGAGGCCCCGGGGTCCGATCTCCCGTTGGAGCGCCCCGTCGATCCCGAGGATGATCGCACGGATCTCCTCCAAGGTGCCGGACGGGAGCCCACCCACCTCGGCGGCCTCCGGGAAGGTGAGCAGACGGTCCACCTTCTCGAGCTTGGTGGTGACCTCGAAGAGCGGTCGGGGGAGCTTCTCCCCGTAGACCAGGGTGTGCCCTCCGGGGAAGCCGAGCTCGGGGGCGGGCACCTTCCCGGCCTGGATCCGGTCCCAGAGGCTTCCGGCCACGTAGTAGCGTACGACGAACTCCAGCGGGATGAACTGCCGCTTCGGATGGGAGGAGGGTTTCGGGTGTTCCACCACCTCCACCCGCCGGACCCTCATACGGTTCGGGGCGGAGAGCCGAAGGAAGTGGTGGTTCACCCCTTCCCGGGCGCAGAGCTCGAACCAGTGGGCAGCGGTCCGGGCGAGGGACTCCCCCTTGTGGGGGATGGGGTTTGGGATGCGCTTGTCAAAGACGCTGATGTCGTCGCTGAAAACGAACTCGAGCTCGGTGGGGGAGATCTCCCAGACCTCCTTCACCTTGCCCCGGCGAAGTAGGCGGGGGGATCCGGCATCGGGCGGGGACCCGGAGTTCGCTGGAGGGGTCATGGTCTCTCCGGGGCGTAGAACGGGTCAGTACAAAGCCCGTGCCCATCCCCGAAGGGCCCCCGGCGCCCCCCTTCCCGCACCCCCTCCGTGGAGGGGGGGATCCACGTTCCCGACCCCCGTCCAAGAGCCCCTCGAGCTCCCGAACTGGCCCTCGGCCGCCCCGGTCCCGGCCCGGGAGGGGATTTCCCCGGAAGCCCGGGGTTCCCCGGGCCGGCGCCCCGCGTCACGCAAGCCATCTGCCAAGACCCCCTTCGGTCGGATCGTGTCGGAAGGGGCGACCCCGGCAGCGAGCTATCGGAAGGAGCCGGAGAGAGGGATCTCCCATCTGGAACACAGCGCTACCTCCGGGGGATTGCCGCTCGCCCCCTTACGAGGGCGTCGGGCGGATCCCCCAGGGGACCCAAAGCGGCCCCGGTAGCGTGCCCTGGGGGCACTTCAACCGTGGATGCCGACCTTCCGCAGATGGGTCTCCAGCGCGAGCCGGGCCTCCTGGGAACGGGTACGGTAGTTCTTCGTGGCGACCCGCTTGAGGAGTTCGTTCGACTCTCGGGAAATCTTCACCTGGAGCAGCACCGTGTAGACCGCGGGCCGAGGGCTGCCTCGTTCACGACCGTGTAGGCTCATGAACATCTATACTCTCCCGAGGGGTCCATAAACCTTACGTTTAATTTCAACCAGTTACCCGGGCGTCGTTCGCATGCCCCCGGTGCGTCGGGGGCGCTGGCCCCCATCCCTCCGGAGGCCCCTCAAAGCCCCTCGGGGAGATCTCCTGAGGATGCGGGACGGACCTGGCGACCGGGCGACACGGGGTGGAAGTCCCCCCATGCACCGGAGCGGCATGGTTAAGTATACCATTCCTGGTCACCGGCATGGTCCGTAATGGACCGGAAGGAACCGTATGACCAACCTAAGCGAACGTCCTTGGCGAAAGAGTGTGGCCCTGCTGGTGGCAGCGGTCATGGTGCTGAGCATGGTGGTGGGCGTCCTTGCCCTCACCCCGGCCTCCGCCCAGGGACCCAGCCCTGCGGCGGCGACGCCCGTGACCCCAGCGGCCAGTGGCCCCATCACTCCCCTCGCCAATAGTGCCAGTGGCCTAACGCCGAACGGACCAAATGTGTTGGGACAGTATCTGGTGGTCCCAGAGTCGAGCGTTCCGTCGGGAGCTTCGCCGCTTCCGTCGGCGGTCTCGGCGGTGGTCTCCTTGAACCCGAGCCAGAGCCTCAGCACTTTCGTGAACCAATTGAACAATCCGAACAACCCGGCGTACCGTCACTTCCTGAGCATCAACTCCATCGGGAGTGAGTTCGGGAGTTCCAGCTACGCTTCGGTGGTCAGCTACTTCGAGGGCTACGGGCTCTCCGTGCAGCTGAGCTCCGGCCTGCTCACCCTCTCGGTGAGCGGGACGCCCTCCCAGATGAGTGCGGCCTTCCACACGACCATCATGCCGTTTGCCCGGGAGTACCGGTCCCAGGGCGTATGGAACCCGCTTTACGGGAACGGGAGCGCGGTGGCAGGAAGCACGACCTACGCGCCTGGGTTCTACGCCAACACGGCCCCGCTCGCGCTGCCGGCCTCTCTCACGGGGGTCATCGGCGGTGTGGCAGGCCTCGGCGGGCTCACCGCCCAGCCAATGGTCTCCGCCCCGCTCGGAATGGGACCCGGTGTGAACTACACCGCCCTTGCCGAGAAGGCAAACCTGGGCAACGGGAACCCCCTTCCGCTCGGGTCCGGAGTGAACTACAATCTGACCATCGACACCATCCAAGGTCTCGCGGGGGCGAACTATACGTGGACGCCCGGCAACCCATCCAGTTTCGACTGCGCGTTCTTTGGGTTTGGGTGTACCGCTAGTCAGACCCTCTACCCCAGCACCATGCATGCGCTGGTGGGTGCGACCAACCTGTGGAGCGGCTCTTCGACCATCGCCTCGGAACCTGACATGGGTCAGGGGGTCACCATCGCCCTCGTCGAGGTCGGGTGTCTGGACACGGGAACCATCCAGTCGTTCTCGAACCAGGTCTGGACCAACCCCAGCCAGCCGGGGACGCCCTTGGTGGACCGCATCACCCAGATCGGTCTGAACACTCCCGGCGCGATCTTCCCGAACAACAACTACAACGGGTGCCTGTTCAACGGCCTCTTCAATGGGTGGACCATCGAGACCGCCCTGGACGTGGAGTACGCCGCCACGATGGCCCCGATGGCGCACATTGACATCGTGGCTGCCGGGAGCGCGGACTTCTCGGCCTTCGACACGGTCTTCTCCGATGTCGCCCAGTACCTGAGCCAGGGGCAGACCACCCTCCCCGCCAGCGTGGGGACGGTCGTCGCGGTTGGGGCCCAGCCGGTCTCCAGCCAGGCCTTGCCCCCGGGGGCCGGTTCCATCTCCATCACCTCGAACTCGTACGGTGAGGGGGAGGAGTACGCGGCCTTCTACGGCTCTCCGATGTACCTGACGGTGGAGAACACCCTGTTGGAACAACTGAACATGGTGGGCGTCACCAACTTCTTCGCCAGCGGCGATTACTCCGGTGCTGCGTTCTTGGCGGCGAACCAGGCGGGTATGCCCGCCGTCTCCCCGGGATCGACCTCGGTGGGTGGCGGACAGACCACGGCGGAGAGCGGCGGGGTAGTCTATCCCGTGACCTCCAATGTGGTGTGCCCCAGTGGCTACGTCTACGCCGGCGGTGGAGAGTGTGTATTCTCGTTCTACCCACCGAGCTACTGCCAGTTCCTGCCGTTCGTGTGCACCCCTGCCCAGTACGTCGCCCCGGCGACGGGTCTAGCGAGTTTCACGTACTGGAGTTACGGCGAGGGGCTCACCGGGACGTTGCAAGGGATCGTGGGTGGAGGCTTCGGCCAGTCCATCGGCGAGCAACAGCCGTGGTACCAGAACGCCCTGGACTCCTACAGTACGGGTGCGGCTATCGACCCCGTGGTGAGCCTTTCGGCGGCGTTCAACATGACCATCTACGACCAGATGTACGGCGGATGGTTGGCGAACTACGGCGGGACCTCCTTCGCGACGCCGGCGACGGCGGGGGAGTGGGCGCTCATCGAGGAGCAGGCCAACGTGGCGTATGGGACGCCGAAGATGGGGGACATCAACCCGATCCTCTACGCGGCCCACAACGCCTTCGAGGCCGGAGTCTCCTCGTTCGGCGTGAACCCCTACGTGGACATGGCGGCTCAGGGGATCGGTTTCGATTGGGGCCCGACGAACAGCTTCAATTGGTACTACTTCAACCTGAGCATCGAGCAACCGTACGACCCCGTCCTTCCCTGGTGGTTCAACACTCTGGGCAACCCAGCCGGCCCCGGATGGAACTACCTCCAGGGGCTTGGAGCGATCCAAGTGAACATCCTCGACCAGGAGCTCATCGGGCAGACGGGACAACCGGGCTACACCCTGACGAACCCTGCCTTCCAGGTGGAGGTCGTCACGTCGGGCGGGACCCTGATGCCGATGTCCAGTGAGACGCTCGTGGGTGGACACACGTACACTCTCGAGGTCATCACCGCGAACGGCCAGCCGGGGATCTTCAACGTGGCCGCCTACTCGGGCGGCGCCAACGACGGGACCTACGGCGGCGGCACGGTCACCACCCTGCAGACCAACGCCCATGGGCGGTTCACCTACACGCCGACCTACACCCAGCCGGCCAACGAGGTCACGAACGGCACGGAGTACGGCTACTTCCTCGTCACCTCGCTGGCGGGGCCGGAGTGGTCCTTCGCGCCCTACGCGGTCGCCCAACCGGCCGTCGCGGGAATGCTGAGCCTGTGCGTCTCGGACGTGAACGGCATCTGCCAGACCTCCGTCGCGGAGGTCACCACCTTCACGACGGGGTACACCGGGTTCTACAACATCTACCCGCAGGGCTTCGCCACCCTCAATGGGGTGCCGGTCGCCAACGCCCTGGTAACGGAGACCTCCGTGAACGTCGGGCTCTTCCAGAACATCGACCCCACCATGCCCCTGTCCAGCTACGCGTCGGGCGCCACGCTCGGGACGTACCTGTCCGGTGGTTCCGGTGAGTTCAACTTCTGGACGAACGCGTTCACCGCCGAGACCAACGGATATCTCCCGACCCAGGTCGTGAACCTGACCGCGTCCTACGATGGCCTGACCTCGAACACGGTCACGGTGTTGATCGAGCCCCAGTCCGGTTCGTTCAACACCCAGGACCTGACCATGACCTCCGGCAGCACCACGAGCAGCGGCGCGGTCACGGGAGTGCTCACGTTCTCCGGCATGAAGGACGTGAACTACGTGAACGTCAGCATCGGGAGCTCCCCAGGGCAGTACGTCAACACCACCTATCCCCCGGCGTTCTACGACAGCAACAGCGGGGTGTACGTGAGCGGGGTGTTCAACGGTCAGATCTCCGTGGATCTTAGCACGGCAGGCATCACCGGACCGATCCAGGTCTCGATGGTGGCAGGCGGGACGAACGACCTCTCCTTCACGGAGTGCTTCGGGAGCGTCTTCTGCTTCCAGCTTACCTCCGTGAACCTGTTGGTCTGGAGCGACCCCATCGTGTTCCTGCCGGCGACCCTGACCTCGAGCGCAGGGACCCAGACGGTGACGGGCAGCGACACCTTCACCTTCGCCGGGACGAGCTACCCCGGAGCCTCCGGGACGCTCGCCCTGGTGTGGGCGGGAGGGTCGGAGATCCTTGCCAGCGGCATCTCGGGCAGCTACACCTTGAACACGGCCACCCTGATGGATGGCGCGTACTCGGTGGTGTTCACGGAGACCGTGGCGGGACTGACCAGCACGACCCGGACGGTGAACCTCTACGCGGACAATGAGGCGGCCAGTCTGAGCCAGTTGGTCAAGACCCTGAACGGGGAGCTCGCGGCGGACCAGGCGACCATCACCTCGGACGCGGCCACGATCACCTCGCTGAACAGCCAGGTCACGAGCCTGAGCGGACAGGTCAGCACCCTACAAGGGGAGTTGAACACGGCCAACGCCAACATCGCCCAGCTCCAGGGACAGGTCTCCAGCCTCTCTTCGCAGGTCACGACCCTCACGGGCACCGTGTCCACGTTGAAAGGACAGGTCTCCACCTTGACCTCGGAGCTTTCCACCGCGCAGGGAACGGTATCCACCCTGACCGCGCAGGTGGCGAGCCTCGAGGCCCAGCTGTCGGCCAGCCAGGGGAACACCACGGCGGAGCAGGCGCAGTTGGCGGGGGTTGAGGCCCAGTTGACGGCGGCCCAACAGACCATCCAGCAGGACCAGGCCACGATCACCTCGGACCAGGGAGCGATCTCCACGGACACGGCGAGCATCGCGACGCTGAATGCGAAGGTGACCCAGCTCCAGAACGAGTTGAGCTCCAAGAAGGGCACGGTGGCCCCCATGTGGTTCAACAGCATCGGGAGTCTGGGGGTCATCGCCATCATCGCGCTGGTAGGAGCGGTGATCGGCGTGACGGCCTACGCTGGTGGGCGGCGGGCGAACCGGAAGACGGGGACCACCAACCCCCCGTCCCCGGAACCCACCCCCCGGACCCCGGCCAACATGACCCCCCCGCCCCCGAGCGCCTCGAGCGCGGGACGGAAGGCGGCCCTGGACGACGCGATGACGGAAGCGTTCCGGCGATCCCTGGTGACTACGCTCCAGGCGAGCGTGTCCACCCAGAAGGCCCTCCTCAGCCAGGGGAGGGTCGAGGATGCGATGCGCCTGAACGTCCGGGCCCGGGAAGTGGCCCAGGAGGCCCAAGCCTACTTCCGGTGAGCCGGAACCGAGGGAGGGGCCCCCCCTCCCTCCCAACCCTTTCCTACCTTTTCCTACGAGGACTTCCCTGGAGGTCGCAGGCGTGACGGCCGCGGCCGCTTGGGCCTATCCCCTCTTGACGGGGAAGGCCCAGAGCCCGAGAGGGACGCCCCCGCCCCTCACGGACCCTCTGGTGACAGTTTCCATGCGTTCCTCCTCTTCGCCCCTGGCCGGGACGCGGCGCATCGGGAAGGCGACCAGGGATCCGCCAGACAGGTCGCCTTCCATGGGGGGTGGGAGCTTCAGCAGGGTCAGTAGGCTCAATCCCCGAAGTGACGGATCGGGAAGGAGACGGTCCATGGGGAGCCTCTCAGAGCCAAGCGGCCTTTCCAAGGTGTCGGACGGCCTCCAGGGAGGGGCGCCGGGGAGGGGGAAACGTCTCCCCTCGACCCGTTTCCGACACCCTTTCTCCGGTACCTCTTGTCGTCAGGACCCCTGACCCCACGCACCACCGGTCACTTCCACCCCGTCTGGCGGGGAGTGTTACCGTCTGGTGGCCATCCGGCGCTGGGCGCGTCGAGGCGTTCCCCCAGGAAACCCCACCAGGAGGGCCTCCGCCTGCGCCAGGGAACGGTTCGTCTGTTGTTGACGACGGTGGAAGGCGGTCCGCAGCGCCTTCCGGCTCGGGACGGGAGTGTCTCGCCCCGGTGGGGTCTCCTCGCCCTCCACGACCGGTGGGTTCCCTTCGGAGGTCCCATCGTTGACCGACGGCAACGACGCGGGGAAAGGGTCCGGATCGGGAGCGCCGGCACCGGGAGGTCCCGCCTCCGTCCCCGGATCGGGAGGAGTCCCCGGAGATCCCTCGGGGCCGGATGAGGTGGCCCGGGCGCTGGGAGGGGCTGTTTCGGGGGTCTCCTCGATGGCCTCCAACGGGGAGTCTGGCTCCTCCGCGAGGGCCGCCTCCCCCATCAGCAGAGGTTCGACATCCCCCTCGTATGCCTCCGTGGGAGGAGGGGAGGGGGCCGGTTCTTCCCGGGGAGGGGGTCCTCGCCGGTCCGGGTGGGCCCGGGCTAAGTGGGTGGGCATGAGATCGCGGGGAAGGCTGACACCACAGGCGGGACAGAGGTCTGCCGGCACGGTCGTTGCTGATTTCGAGCCACCTCCTGGTATATGGGCTCGAGGGTCCCACTGGAACGTCGTTCCGCGGGTAAGGCTCTTGAAGGGACCCGGGCCCTCTCCCCCTCTCCCGGCCCCCCGGGAGACCTTCCTGGTACCATGGGTGGGAGCACGAACTCGTTGGAGGGAACCCCATCCCTCTCCCGGGTCCCTTCCCCGGAGCGCACCTTTCACCGGCTCGGTCGACGGATCGTCGCCCATCCCCGGTGGGTGATCCTCCTCTGGGTGGTCCTGCTCCTCCTCGCCCTCCCGCTGCTCTCCCACATCTCCGGGGCCACCAGCCCCTCCACCGTCAATCTCCCGTCCTCCAGCCCCAGCCAGCAGGCGCAGGCCCTCTTTGCGCGGGTCTTCCCGAACCTCACCGCGGATTCCTCCAGCCTGATCGTCCTAACGGGGAACAACGTCACCGGGCCGGTGGGACGGAACGCCACCGTGGAGCTCGCCACCGCGATCCTCTCCGACCCTGCTCTCCAGGCGCTTGAGGGGGTCTCTTCCCTCTACACCGTCTACCAGGCCTACCTGGCTGGACAGGGCGCGTTGGGGCTGAGCACCCTCTCCGAGGCGCTCGGGACCAGCCCCTCCCCGCTCCTCGCGGTGAACCAGACCGCGGCTCTCCTCTGGGGGGTGGCCTACACCTACACCTCCACCTGGGAGGCGCTGGCCGGGAACACGAGCTCCGGGGCGAGCCAGTGGAACTACCCGGCCTATCAGATGACCGCCCGGGACTACACCGGGAACGCTCTCGCGCTGGAGAACCTCTCGGAGTTCTACAACGGGACGACGAGCCCCGGGAACGGGTTCAACGGGACCGCGGACTGCGCCTCCCAGCCCAACGCGGTGGTGGCCTGCTCGACCGGGGTGGTCCTCACCGTCCATGCGCAGGAACGGGCCACCCTGCTCGGCTCCGCCGTCCTCGATCACCTCGGGCTGCTCAACTTCAGCGCGTGGCCCGCCGTCCAACGCGCCACCTCCTTCTGGGTCGGAGGGGAGGCCGGGCTCCCCGGGGGCTGGCTGGACGAACTCTGGACCGAGTTCCCTGGGCTGATCGAGCCCCCGGCCACCCTGGAGAGCTGGGCCGGCATGATCGTGTCCACGGGGACCATCTGGACCTACCCCCTCCCGGTCCCTCCGGCCCTCCGGGCGAACTTCCTGGGCCCCGGGAACAACGTCACCCTCCTCTCCGTGAGCTATTCCCGGAGCGACAGCAGCGCCCCCGTCGCCTCGGACATCGCCACCCTGGCCACCCTCGTCCCCCAGACCCTGGACCGGGCCGACCCCTCCCACTCGCTGACCTACTACCAGACCGGGGATGCTGCCTTGGTCGTCAGCGAGACCAACCTCATCAACCAGGACACGGCCACCATCCTGCCCGTCACGCTGCTCCTCCTCCTGGGCATCATCGTGATCTACTTCCGCTCCGCGCTCGCCCCGGTGGTCATCCTGACCACCATCGGGATGGCGCTCGCCCTCGGCCTGGGAGCCATGGTCCTGCTCTCCCTGGTGCTGGGGCCCTTCACCCAGACCAGCGTGACGTTGCTCCTCACCTTCGTCCTGGGGGTCGGTACCGACTACTCGGTCTTCCTCACCGCCCGGTACAAGGAGGAGCTCGTCCGGGGGGCCTCCTCTCCGGACGCGGTGGTCACCGCCGTCGGCTGGGCGGGGGAGAGCGTGGCCACCAGCGGGGTGGCGGTGGTCCTGGCCACCCTCGCCATGGCCCTCTCGGGGACGAGCCTCATCTCCGACTGGGGAAAGGTCCTGTCCATGGGGGTGGCCATCGCTGTCCTCGTGGCGGTCACCCTGGTCCCGGCCGTGCTCACCCTCCTGGGGCCCCGGGTCTTCTGGCCCTACACCGGGGAGCGCTTCCGGCGCTATGCCAAGGAGCGGAACCGTCGGTTCGCGCAAGGCCAGGGCTACTTCCACCAGGCCAGCACGTTCTCCACCCGGCACCCCGGGGTGGTGGTGGGGGTGGTGGCCCTGCTCTCCCTGCCTCTCGTCTACGTTGCGCTCACGGCGCCCTCCGACTACAGCTACTTCGACCAGCTGCCCTCGAGCGCCCCCGCGGCCCAGGGGCTCACCGTGATCTCGCATGCCTTCGGTCCGGGGTATGTCTTCCCCATGACCGTCCTGGTGACCCTGGCCGCACCGCCGTTCCCGCCCGGCGGATCCCCCAACGCCACCGAGCTCTCGGAGCTCTCGGCGGTGAATGCCCGCCTGACGACCACGAACGGGGTGGCCCGGATAGGCTCGCTCTTCGGCCCGGGAGGGGCCTCCCTGTCCACCTGGCTCAGCCTTCCCGCCCTGCCGCCCGCCGTCCGGGCCGGTCTATCGTCCACGCTCGCAGAGTTCGTGGGGACCGACGGCAGGACGGTCCTCTTCACGGTCTACCTGACCGAGAGCGGGCAGTCCACAGCCGCCGTCCAGACCCTGGGCACCGTGCGGAGCGACCTGACGGCCTATGCCGCGGCCCACCCGGACCTCGCGGCGATCCACTACGGAGGGGCCCCGGCGGTCACCGAGGACCTCAAGGACCAGCTCAGCCAGAGTACGCAGCTCATGTTCCTGGCCATCGTGGTGGGGTTGCTCATCTTCCTCTTCGTCGCCTTGGGGTCCGCCCTGCTCCCGCCGCTCGCTCTGATCACCATCGGGGTCTCCGTGGCCTGGGCGTGGGCCCTCACCGCCCTGATCACGGTGAACGGCTTCGGGTTGAGCCTGTTCTTCTACATCCCCCCGGTCCTCTTCCTGCTCATCATGGGGCTGGGGATGGACTACAACATCTTCCTGTTGACCCGGGTCCGGGAGGAGCGGCTCCGGACCGGACCCACCACAGAGAGCGTGGTGGAGGCCGTCACCCACACGGGGGGCATCATCACCGCCGCCGGCATGATCCTGGCGGGAGCCTTCTTCTCGCTCACCCTCGCCCACGTGGTGCTCCTGCGGGTGCTGGGGTTCGCGGTGGGCCTTGCCGTGCTCCTGGACGCCATGGTGGTGAGGACCTACCTGGTGCCGGCGCTGCTGAGGTCCACCGGGGAGCGGGCCTGGTGGGGGCCCCGGTGGATCCGGCGGCGCTCCCCTCCCACCCCTGCTCCGGAGGACCCCTCCCGCGGCTGATCCCCCGACCCACCGTCGTCTCCGGGCCTCCGGCCCCCCGCGGGGCCCCGAGCGTCCATTTAGGCCCTCCCCCGCTCCTCCCTTTCGGTCGACATGCGCCGCCCTCACGTCTTCTTCGACTTCGGGGGCACCCTGGCACGGGTGCCGCCGCCCCTGGATCGGCCGGGGCGTGTCTGGGCCCGGATCTGCCAGGAGTTCGGGGTCGAGGTGCCGGACAGGTCCATCCAAGACGCGCTCGATGCGGTGGGACGGGAGCAGGGAAGGCGGATCTACGACTTCCTGGGACGGACGGACGCATTCTGGCACCTCTACGACGCCCGGGTGATGGACCAACTGGGGATCCGGGAGCGCCGGGCCGAGATCGAGCATGCCCTCCAGAGCATCTTCGATGATCCCTCCCGCGTGGAGCTCTATCCGGAGACCCGAAGGGTCCTTGCCGACCTGCGCGCGCGGGGGTACCGGCTGGGCGTGATCTCGAACCATCACGACGGGCTTCGAAAGGTGCTCCGACATCACGCCCTCGAACGGTTCTTCGAGACCGTCACCTACTCGCAAGAGGCGGGAACGGAGAAGCCCGACCCGGCGGTGTTCACTCTGGCCCTGGATCGCGCCGGTTGCTCCCCCAGCGCCGCGGTCCATGTCGGGGACTCCCTGAACATGGACGTGGCCGGCGCGCGGCAGGTCGGAATGGGGGTCGTCTGGGTCAACCGAGAGGACCTGCCCGAGGTGCCCGGACTCTTCACGGTCCGAACCTTGGACGACCTTCGGGCCGTTCTGGAGCGCCTGGACCCACCGGGGCCGGTGTGAGACGGGTCCCCCGTTGTGGCCCGCCGGTGGGTTCGGCCCCGGCGAGGGACCGGACCGATCTCTCCCACCGTCTCTGGACCTCCCCACCGGCCGTGTCCTCCGGTCAAGCTCTTGTGCCTCAGGCCCCCTCCGCCCCATCCCGGGGAGGCCGGCCCAGGGGCTCCCGAACCGGGGATGCAGGCCATGCCGGTCCCACAGAACGGGCTGACCTCGGCGGAGGCCGAACGGCGACTGGCGGAGCTGGGCCCCAACGAACTGTCCCCCCGTCCGGGAGGCGTCAAGCTCCGGCTCCTGGTGGAGACCGTGCGGGAGCCGATCGTCCTCCTGCTCCTCGGGGCGGGGATCCTCTATCTGCTCTTTGGAGAGCCCCGGGACTCGATCCTGATCCTCGTCTTCCTGGTGGTCATCATCGGTCTCGACTTCTACCAGGGGGCCCAGACCGAGAACGCCCTGGCCGCTCTGCGGGCCCTCTCGCAACCCGAGGTCCAGGTGGTCCGGGACGGGACGGAACGCCTTCTCCCGGCCCGGGACCTGGTCCCGGGGACCGGATCCGCTTGCACGAGGGGAACCGGGTCCCGGCGGACGTGGTCGTCCTCGAGAGCGAGGGCTTGCTCGTCGATGAGTCCCTCTTGACCGGGGAGGCCGTTCCCATCCCCAAGGGACCGGCAGACGAGGGGGCCACCTGGTCTGGCCCGGGCAAGGGAGCGAAAGGGTTCCTCTACGCGCAGACGCTGGTGGTCTCCGGAGAGGGGACGGCCCGGGTCCACGCCACGGGGACTCGCACGGAGGTCGGTCACATCGCCGGAGCCCTGGGAACGATCTCGCGGGAGGTCCCCCTCCTCCAGCGGCAGACCCGGGCCCTGGTGCTCGCCATCAGTGCCGCCGCCGGGGTGCTGAGCGTCCTGGTCGCTGTGCTGGTCGGGCTCACCAGCGGCGCCTGGATCCCGGGACTGCTCGCCGGGATCGCTGTGGCGATCGCCTTGCTCCCCGAGGAGATCCCCATCGTCCTCACGGTCTACACCGCCCTGGGAGCTCGCCGGCTGGCCGAACATCATGCCCTGGCCCGACGGCTCTCGGCCATCCCCACCCTGGGGGCCGTGACGGTCCTGTGCACGGACAAGACCGGAACGCTCACCCTCAACCGGATGACCGTGGCGGAGGTGCTTCCGGCCGGTCAGGCGCTCCCGGGAGGGGCGCTGACCCCGGGAGGGCCGACCGATGTCCAGGCCCTGCTCCTCTCCGCCTCCCGGGCCTCGGGGCCTGCCTCCCATGACCCGATGGAACTGGCCATCCTCACGGCCAAGGAGGCGGCGGTGGGGAAGGAGCCCTCCCGGCCACTGGAGCTGGCCCGGCGCTTCCCTTTCAACCAACGCTCCATGATCACCGTGTACGTTTGGCGCCAGGACACGGGGAAACTCACCGCGGCCGCCAAGGGCGCCCCGGAGGCCATCCTCGAACGATGTTCCCTCCCCGCCGAGGATCGGGCGCGATGGGCCGAAGTGGCCGACGAGATGGCGAGCCGAGGGCTGCGGGTCCTCGGGGTGGCCGAGACGGAACTGCCCTTGACGGAGCCTCCTTCCGACGTCGGCTCCCTCCCGCTCTCCTTCCGAGGATTCCTGGGCTTCGTGGACCCGCTTCGCCCCGACGTGCCCGCGGCCATCCGGGAGTGCCGGGAGGCCGGCATCCGGGTCCTCCTGGTGACCGGGGACCACCCCCAAACGGCCCGGAGCGTCGCCACCCTCGCTGGCCTGGCCCACCCCGACCGTATCCTGACCGGTCCGGAGGCGGACCATCTCGATCCGGAGGCCCTTCGACGCGAGGTCCGCCGGGTGGAGGTCTATGCCCGGTTCCGTCCGGATCAGAAGCTACGGCTCGTCCAGGCGCTCCGGGAGGAGGGGGACGTGGTGGCCATGACCGGCGATGGGGTCAACGACGCTCCCGCCCTCAAGGCGGCCGACATCGGCATCGCCATGGGCGAGCGGGGCACCGAGGTGGCCCGGGAGGCCGCCTCCCTCGTCCTGTTGGACGACGCGTTCCCAACCATCGTGGAGACCGTCCGGACCGGACGGCGCATCTACGGCAACATCCAGAAGGCCATCGGTTACCTTCTGGCCGTCCACGTGGCCATCGCCGGCATGGCGTTCCTTCCCGTGTCCTTCGGCTTGCCGGTCCTGCTCTTCCCGGTGGAGATCGTCTTCCTGCAGTTCATCATTGATCCCACCTCGGCCCTCGCCTTCGAGGCCGAGCCGGAGGAGCCCGGGGTCATGCGTCGTCCTCCCCGGGACCCCCGGGAGCCGCTGGTGAGGAAGGGGGCCCTCGCCTTCAGCCTCCTCCAGGGGAGCGCAGCGCTCGCCGGCACCTTCGCCGTCTACGCCCTCGGCCTCCATGCCGGGCTCGGGGTCCCCACCAGCCGGAGCGAGGCCTTCACCACGCTCGTGGTGGCCAACCTCTTCCTCATCCTCTTGAACCGCTCGACCACGGTGGGATTCCCGAGCTCCCTCCGGATCCCGAACCGCATCCTCGGGGGGGTGCTCGTCCTGGCCATGATGATCCTCGGAGCCTCCCTCTACTTCCCCCCGATCTCCCAGCTCTTCCAGTTCGTTCCCCTGGCGCCCGCCCCGTTGGGGCTCGCCGCGGCGGTGGGGGTGGGAACCACCGTTTGGGTGGAGCTCGTCCGACCCCGTCTCAACCCGATACCGGGCCGGAGCGGCCGCTCGGCGCCGGGCGAGGGCCTACGAAGCGCCCGGCGCGGACCGCCCTGATCCTCCGTTCTCCCGGGAAGGCTCGCAGGGGAGAGAGACGGCAGGACGGCTCCCCGGGGATCGAGACCACGCGCTACCCCGGGGGCCTCCGGCCCGCACGGGGTTCTCCCCCCCGGACCTTGCCTGCGGGTTCGAGGGGGGGAGGGCTCCTTCCCCCGGGTCAGAGCCGCTTGGCGTGGGTGGCCACGATGGGCCGGAACCCCCGCTTGGCGTAGAACCGCGTGGCGATCTGGTTCTGGGCCGGGAACTCCGCGGTCACCAAGGAGGCGCCCTTGGCCTTCAACTGGCGCACCGTCTCGGAGAGGAGATACTCCCCCACCCGACGCCGGCGGTACGCCGGGAGCAGGTAGATGTCCTGGATGACGCCCTCCCGTTCCGGCAGATAGAAGGGCCTCTCCCGGACCAACGCCCGGGAGACCCCCACCACCTTGCCCTCGTCCGGCCCGGTGCCCTCCGCCACCAGCAGGAGTGCCTGGACCTGCCCCAGGTCCGCCGTGAGGACCTTCTCGGCCTTCTCCTCGGCATCCTCCCGCACCTTCAACAGCGGATCGAACTCCTCGTTGAGCCGCTTGAGCCGGACCAGGAGACCGGCCATCACCGGGAGGTCTTGGGTCGTCGCCGGCCGGACCCGGACGCCGTGCACCGGCGGGGTCTCCCCCTCGCCGGCCCCTTCGGACCGCTCTGCGTCTTCCGTCACGTTTCCTCCTCCATCTCCCCGGAAGGGTTCCCCATCGGATCCGGTGGCATGGGAGGGATGAGGCCATTGCGGATGAGCACTTCGGCCAGACGCTTCGGCCGATCCATGCGTTCCCGGGCCAGGGAGAGGAACTCCGCCCGGCTCCGGTGGACCCGGGCCAGGCCCAGGTCCACGCAGGCGCTCGCCACGGCCGCCGCCATCTGCGGGAAGACCCCCTCCTCGTCCATGGTGGGAAGGATGTGTTCCGGGGTGATCCCCCGGACCTCCGCTCCCTTCGCCAGTTCCCGGGCGGCGGTGATGACCACCTCGTCCGGGATGCTCCGCGCCCGGGCGTCCAGGACCCCCCTGAAGACGCCCGGGAAGACAAGGGAGTTGTTCACCTGGTTGGGGTAGTCGCTCCGTCCCGTGGCCACCACCTTGGCCCCCGCGGCCCGTGCGACCGCCGGCCAGATCTCCGGCTCCGGGTTGGCCAGTGCAAAGACCACGGGCTCCGGGGCCATCGATGCGATCCCCTCCCCGGTGACCAGCCCCGGCGTCGGAGTGCTGGCCGCCACCAGAACGTCGGCCCCGGCCAGGGCCTCCGGGAGGCCCCCCTTCCGGCGCCCCTCGTTCGTGGAAAGGGCGAGCTCGTACTTCCAGCGGTGATGGAGCATGAGGGAGTCCATGTCCTCCCGGTGGGCGTTCAGGATGCCGTGCTGGTCCACCACCATCATGGCCCCCAGGTCGGCGTGCAGGGCCTTGAGGAGCCGGGCGGTGGCCAGGTTCGCGGCCCCCGCCCCCAAGAGGACGATGGAGGCGGTCTCGATCTTGCGCCCGGTCAGCGTCAGGGCGTTCAACAGCCCGGCGACCACGGCGGCCGCCGTCCCCAGCTGGTCGTCATGCCAGACCGGGATGGAGAGTCGGGAGCGCAGTTCGTCCAGCACCTGGAAGCACTTCGGACTGGCGATGTCCTCCAGGTTCACCCCCCCTAACGCCGGCTCCAGGCGCTCCACGGTCTCCACCAGCCCGGAGGCGTCCTTCACCCGGACCGGTAGCGGGAAGGCGTCCACCCCGCCCAGGTACTTGAACAACATTGCCTTCCCCTCCATGACCGGTAGCGCCGCCTCCGGTCCCACGTCGCCCAGGCCCAGGACCCGGGAGCCGTCCGTGACGATGGCGATGGTGTTCCACCGTCCGGTGAGGTCGAAGGCGAGCCCGGGGTCCTGGTGGATCTCCCGGGAGACCTGGGCGATCCCGGGGGTGTACCAGTAGGCGAAGTCCCGGAGCCCCCGGATAGGGACCCGGGGGACCACCTCGATCTTGCCGGCGTAGTACCGGGCGAGGTCCACCGCCCGGCGGGAGATCTCCCGGGTCTCCTCTTCCGCGTCCCGGGACTGCTTGGCCTCCTCTTCCTCCCGGTCGGACCCGGCTGCTCCTTCGGTCCGGGATTTCGGAAGGGTGCCGCCCATGTTCCTCCCCCGGCGAAGGGGGAGGGCGTCCCTTAACCGTTTACTTCGCCCGGCGGGACCCCGGCAGCGGGGAAAGGCCCTCGGGTCCCCCGGCGGAAGTGTTCAAGAGGGCTCCCCGGCATACCCCCGGTGGAGCAGGACATGCCGGGTGGATCCAGCGCCCCCGTCCCGTCGCCCACCGGCCCCACCCCCCTTCCCCGGGACCCCATGGAGCCCCGCCGGGTGGTGGCCCAGCGGGAGTACGAGGAGGCCGTCACCCGGCTACGCCGCATGAGGGCCACGCGCTTTCTGCTCTTCGGGCAGATCCGCCGGTGCCTGGACCTCCTCGGGGACCTGGCCCGGGAGACCGTGGGGACCGAACGGTACCGGGAGCTCCGCCGCCAGGCCGATGCGCTCACGGTGGAGACCGCGCTTCCCGAAGGGCCGGACCCGGAGGAGTTGGGCGTGGACCCGGCCCTGGCCTGGATGGAGGCGGAGGGGGAGAGCGACCTCCGGGACGACACGCCGGCCCTTCCCCCTCCTCCCACCGCGGACGAGGCGGACCGGGCGGGCCGGACGCTCCGCCAGTGCCTGCGCTATCTCGACGAGGTCGACGGCTCCCTCCCCGACCTCCATCTGGCGATCCTGGAGGCCGAGGACCGGCTCAAGGCCCTCGGGGTCCGGGTGGACCCGCGGCCCGGGATGGGCTCTCCGGAGCTCCCGGATGCTTGAGACCGCGACTCCTCCCGCCGAGTACCTGAGGGACCCCATCTACGGGCTCGTGCCCCTCTCCGCCGGGGAGGCGGCGCTCCTGAGCCTCCCGTTGGTGAGCCGGCTCAAGGGGATCCGGCAGATGGGGTTCGCCTACTCGGTCTTCCCGGGAGCGAACCACACCCGGTTCGAACACTCTGTCGGGGTGCTCCATGCGGCCGGGCTCCTCGCCCAGGGGATCCCAGGACTCTCCACGAAGGACCTCCTCCGGGTCCGGCTCGGCGGCCTCTTCCACGACGTGGGGCACCCGCCCTTCTCGCACACCCTGGAACTGGCCTCCCGGCTCTACGGCCGGGAGCTCTCCTCCCCCGAACTCCTCTCCCAGGTCTCCCACGAGGAGGTCACCCGGCAGCGGGTGGCGAGCGACCCCGAGCTCCGGGAGCTGCTCTCCTCCCGCCCGGAGTTCCGCGGTATCTCGGCCCGGGAGGTCGCGGATCTGGCCGTGGGGGTCGGCAAGGACCCCACGCTCAACGCCCTGGTCCACGGTGAGATCGATGCGGACCGGATCGATTACATCGTCCGGGACAACCATCACTGCGGTTTCCCCTCCGGGGTCGACGTGCACCTGTTGCCCTCCCTCTTCTGGCGGGACCCCCACGGCGGCCTGGTCCTGAACCGGGACCGGGCCTATTTCGCCGAGCAGCTCCTCCTGGCCCGGCACCACCTCCAGGTCCGGATCCACGACGAGCCCCGGAACCGGGTGGCCGACCTCCTGCTCGCCAGGGCCCTCCGCGCCTACTTCCTCCACGCCGACCCCGAGGCCCGAGAGCGCTTCGTCGTCACCGTCCGGGAAGGGGGGGACGGCGAACTCCTTGCCCTGCTCCGCCAGAGCGTCCCCGGGGAGATCCGGCATCTCGATCATCACCTCCAGGGAACCCCTCCCTGGATCCCCCTGGCCGAGCTTCCCTTCGACGGCCTCTCCCCCGCGGCCCGGTATGCCGTGAGCCTGCTGTTGACCCCGGAGCACCGGGACCTCCTCGTCCCCTTGACGGGGGCGCTGAGCCGGGCCCTGGGACAAGAGGTCCTGGTCGACCTCTGGGGTGCCCTCCCACCGGGCTCGGACCTGAGGGTGGGGCTCCCGGGGACCCGGGGTCCCCCGCAGCCGCTCAATGGCCTTCCCCTGGTCCGGGGAACGGTCCAGGCCACCCACCGGGCCATGGGGATCCGCCTCCACGTGGCCCGCGGTGCGCCTAAGGTCCGCCTGGAGCTGAGGGCCCTCCACGCCCGGTATGTGCGCTGGGTGGACCCGTTCTTCGCCCTGGAGCGGGCAGAGCGGACGGCCCGTCACCTTCCGGAGGGCGAACGGGAGAGCTTCCTCCTTGCCCTCGCGGTGGAGAGTGCGCTCCTCTCCACCGTGCAGCGGGCCATGGACCGGCGGGTCTTCCGTCCCTCCGCGCTCCTGGTGGCGCTCCATGCGCTCTTCGAGGCCTTCGCCTCCCCGCCGCTTTCCGAGAGCCGGGTCTTCCTGGAGTCGGAGGGGTTCCCCGTGCTCGTCCGGATCAGCGGGCTCTCCGAGAGTTGGCGTTCCACCTACCGGGAGCCGTTCCCCTACCGGGACTCCTCGGAGAAGGAGCCCGGGGTGGACCCGGAGCTGGATTCGGACCGGGAACGGTTGGAGGCCTTTGGGCTCCTCCTGCACCTTTCCCGGGTGGAACGCCGGGGCGGCCGGTTCCTTCCCCACAGCCGGCACGCCCTCTCGGGGTGGGGTCGGGGCTGGGTCCGGCACGGCCTCTTGAAGGACCCCCGGTTGGCCCGGGTCCATGCCACCGCCGTGGAGCGTCTCCGGGCCCACGTGAAGCAGGAGGAGGGGCTCTACCGTGCCTACTTCGGCCTGGCGGGCCGGCCGGGAGGGAAGCTCCGGGAGGAGCGGGCCCGGCGACGGGGAGCCCTACCCCTCCCGGTCAGCGTTTGACCCGGTGGCCGGGGGCCCTCCCCGAGGAGGCCCGCGCCGGAGCCCGGAGAATTGCACACCGGGTAACGAAAGGGCCCGGGGAGGCGGGTCGATGGGATTTTGTAGCCTCCCGACTCCCGCGGCCCATGGCGAGCGTGGCCGCCGGCCTGACCGGCCCTTCCCCCCGTTCCGAAGCGCTGGTGGAGGTCACCCGTCGGGTGGACCGGGGGCTGGAGCCGCCCGACACGGCGGAGCGGCTCTACCAGACCGAGATGGACCGGATCGCCCGGCGGGAGGCGGAACTGGGGTTCGCCTTCGTCACCGGGGGGTTCCTTTCCTGGCCGGACCTCTTCCGCCCGTGGATCGAACAGACCGAGAACCTCGACGCCGGACCGCTCACCCGCTGGTTCCAGACGAACACCTTCTATCGACCTCCCCGGGTCTCTGGACCCCTGAAGCGAAGGCCCCGGGGGATCTTCGGCACCCTCCCTCCTCTGGAACCCGACCCCACCGGCCGCCCCCGGGGGTGGGTGGCCCCGGGTCCCTGGACCTTTGCGCGCCTCTGCGAGGATCCCGGGGGGAGAGGACCGGAGAAGCTTTCCCGGCTCTGGGCGGACCGACTGGCCCAGGAGGCCCCGGCCCTCAGGGCCGGTGGCGTCGGCAGCCTCCTCCTCCTGGACCCCTGCCTGGTGGCGGACCCGCCGCGACCGAGGGAGGGCGCCGGCCTACGAAAGGCCTACCAGTCCCTCGCCCCCGTCCTCACCGGGCCAGAGGACGGGATCTGGACGTTCTTCGGCGATGCCACCCCCGTGCTCCCGCTGGTCTCCCGGCTGCCGGGAAAGCTCCTGGGGGTGGACCTGACGGAGACCGAGCCCAGCCGGCTCCGGGACTTTCCGAAAGGGAAGACGCTCGGGCTCGGGGTCCTGGACCCCAGGACCTCGCTTCCCGAGGAGATCCCGGCGATCGTCTCCACCGTTCGGACCCTGGTCCGGCGTCTGGCTCCCCCCCGGGTGCTCTTGGGGCCGGCGGCTTCCCTGGACCTCCTCACCGAAGGGGCCGCGGACAAGAAGCTCACCGTGCTCTCCCGGGCGGTGGAGGTGCTCAGCGCACCGTCTCCCCGTCCCGCCGCCCCTCGGGCCTCCCGACGAACCCCCGCGTCCCGGAGGATGCGCTGATGGCCCTCCCGCTCTTCCCCACCCAGGAGGTGGGGTCCCTCCGCAAGCCCCTCTGGCTGGTGGAGGGGCTGAGGGGCCAGAGCCCCTCCCGGGCGGCCAAGGAGGAGCTGCGCCGGTGGGCCCGGGCCTTGCCGGCAGTCCTCCAGGAAGGCGACCTTTCCGGGCTCACCCAGGAGATCACGGCGTCCCGGGACCCCCAGCGCCTCCGGGACCAGGGCGCCCTCTTCCTGCTCCGCTACCTGGAAGCGGCCGGATTGGACCTGGTCTACGACGGGGAGGCCCGGCGGGTGGAGATGTACGAATACCCCATCCGGCAGATGGAAGGGTTCCGGTTCCTCGGGCACGTGCGGTCCTTCGACAACAAATACTACCTGAAGGCGGCCTCGGTGGGGCCGGTGGGTCTCAAGGCCCCCTACCACGTGGACGAGTTCCGCTACGTCCGGGAGCACGCCCACCGCCCGGTGAAGGTGCCGGTCACCGGCGCCTACACCCTGGCGGACTGGTCCTGGAACGAGCACTACCTGAAACGCCGCCCGGGATGGCGCGGACCGAAGGTCCGGCGGGCGGCGCAGCGGGACCTCGTGGTGGCGCTGGCCCGGAACGCCCTTCGGCCGACGCTCAAGGCCCTGACCGACGCCGGGGCCGAGCTCATCCAGGTGGACGAGCCGGCCGGGGGCACGCACCCCGGGGAGACGGACCTCCTGGTGGAGGCCTTCAACGAGAGCACGCGGGGCCTGCCGGGCCGCTTCGTGATGCACGTGTGCTTTTCCGACTACCGGTCCCTCTTCCCGGGGCTGTTGGAGGCCCGGCGCTGTTCCCAGTTCCTCCTCGAGTTCGCCAACCGGGACACCCCGGAGCACCCGGGGTTCGAGGAGCTGAGGCTCTTCGCCGAGCACAATGACGGACGGGAAGTGGGGGTGGGGGTGCTGGACGTGCACCAGGACCGGGTGGAGACCGCGCCGGAGGTGGAGGACCGCCTTCTGAGGGCCGCCCGGATCCTCGGCGATCCTTCGAAGGTGTACGCGAACCCGGACTGCGGGCTCAGGACCCGCTCCCTGGACGTGGCCTGGGCGAAGCTCGGGGCCCTGGTGGAGGGGGCCCGGAGGGCGCGGAAGGTCCTCTCCTAGTGCGTCCCGGCGGCTCCGCTCACCGGGGTCCGGGCGAGGAGCTTCCGCCGCCACCGGACATCGGCGAAGGCGGTGAGGGAGATGAGGACGGGGAAGATCGCCAGGGTGACCACGGCCACCCCTCCGCCCTTGATCCCGACCACGGCGAAGGAGAAGTAGAGGAGACCGAGCCCGACCAGCAGGAGCAGGACCCCCACCAACGCGTTCTTCCAGATGCTCCGTTCGAACCCGCGGCGGTCGGAGCGCATCCGCTCGATCAGGTGCTCGTCGAGTCGGGGCGTGTGGCTCGTCCGTACACGTTCCCCCGGGGTCCCCGTGGCGGTCACACCATCCGCCACAGGAGCCCTCCTCATGAAGTTCACCGTCCCCCGCCCGGCTCCGGTGGGGGACCGAAGGGGCCATAGACCCCCTCCTTCTCGCCCCGGTGTGTCCGTCCTGCTGGCCTGCAACGGGGTGGTCGCCTGCAACGTCGTGGAAGAGGCGTACCTGCTCTCCGGCGATCTCCTGGTGGTGGTCCTCGCCCTGATCTCCCTGCGGTACCTGGGATACCGGAGGGCCGGCGCCGGGCTGTGGCTCTCCCCGGTCTTCTATACCTACGTCCTCACCTCCCTGCTCTACAGCCTGTACCTCTCCACGAGCCTCACCACCTTGAGCGACCCCGCTTGGCTCCTGGGCTCGACCCTCTCCTGGGGAGCGGCAGCGGCCGGGGGGATCGCTCTCGGCTGGCTGGTGGGAGGGGAGGTCAGCCTCCGCCGCCGCGCCGGCGAACCCCCGTACTACCGGGGGGGGCGTTTCCTCGTGGCCATCCAGGAGGTCCTCCTCCTACCGCAGCTCTTCGTGGCGGCGGCGGACCTCTCGGTGGTGCTCGCCCACTTCCCCTCCGGACCCTCCCCGTCCCTCTCGCTCACCTTGGGCCTGATCGAGCTCTTCAGTGGGGCGTTCTTCATGGCCGACGCCTTCTTCAGCATCGTCTGGCCGGCCCGGGTCTCCCGGCGCGCGCATCCGACCGCGCCGGCGTGACCTCACCGCCCGGGCATGCGTTCACCCGACCCCGGGGGGGCCCCCGACCCCCCCGGTCGGCACCGGCGGGCCCCCTCCAGTGCGTTCCGGTCCCCCATCAAGGGTTATATGGGCCGGGAAGGCTCGCGACTACGCTTAGGGGACCTAACCATCATGGCCGTTTCCACCCGGGTCTTCTCCCCTCTCAGCGATGAGGACCGCCGGTTCTGGGAGGCGCTGCGCGGCACCTCCCGGGGCCTGGGCCGGCTGCTCCAGCAGGACCTCCGCCGGGTCCGCCTCACCGCCCCCCAGTACTGGGTGCTCCATTGCCTCAAGCTCCACCACCAGGTGCACTCCGGGAAGCTCTCCCGGTGGCTCGACGTGACCCTCCCGACGGTGAGCGGGGTGGTGGACCACCTGGAGAAGCTGGGGTACGTGAACCGCTCCCCCTCCCCGTCGGACCGGCGTCGGATCCTCCTCACCCTCACCCCCAAGGGGAACCGGCTCCTCCGTCAGCTGGAGAGGAACCAGGAGCGCTTCGGGAAGAACCTGGCCCAGCTGCTCCCTGGCCGGGAGCGCGCCGTGGTCACCCGGGCCCTGATCCGTCTCTCCGAGCATCTGACCCCAGAGCACGGCCCCTGTACGGACTGCGGACAGCTCGCGGCGTCCAGTTGATCCCCGTCCGGCGCGCCGGGCCTTCGACCCGCACCGGAGCCTCCGTCCTGACCGGTCGGCCCCGAGCGCCGGCCCGAAGGCGAAAGTCGCGTCCCGACCGCGTTCTTCCCGGGGCCCCTGGGTCAGGGAGTGAGACACTCCGACCCCTCCGGGGTGATGAGGAAGGTCCGCTCCGACTGGGCGACGAGGCCCTGGCGGACCTCGACGAAGACCGGGTAGGTCTGCAGGCGTCGCCTTTCCCGGAGCAAGGTCGCCCTCAGCTCCTTCTCAGGGACCCACCGTAGGCAGAACGGGAGCGTCCGGAAACGTTGGAACGCCTCGGCGAGTTCCGGGGTCCGCTCCCCGTCCGGGGGTTCCCGGAACCGAAGGATGTTCCCGAAAGGGCCGTTGTGGATCCGGCCGGCCCCGCCGGTGGCGAAAGGTTCGATCGCCACCACCTGGCCGGCATGGAGGGGCTGGGAGGTGAACCCGGCGACGTTCGGGATGGAGGTCCCGGCGTGGAGGAGGTAACGCTCGATGGTGTGGCCGGTGAGGTTCTCCACCGGGCGGTATCCCTGGGCCCGGATGGACCGCTCGATGGCCAGGGAGAGCTCCCGGGTCGTAACGGCGTCCTTGAGGAGGGTGCCGGCGGATTCCTGGGCCACCCGGGCGGCCTTCCGGAGCCCCGCATGTCGGTCCGATCCCACCTCCACGGTCACGGCGGTGTCCGAGATGGCCCCCTCCAGGTGGGCCCCCACATCGAGCTTCACCAGGTCCCCGGTCCGGAACCGGTAATCATCCTCGGGGTCCGGGGTGAAGTGCGCCGCCTCCTGGTCGATGGAAAGGTTCGTCGGGAACGCCGGGAGGGCTCCCTGGGAGCGGATGTAGCGCTCCACCTCCTCGGCCACGTCCCGGCGACTGGCCCCGGGAACCAGGAGCCCGGCACCCAGGTCCCGGGCCTGCGCCCCGATGCGCCCGGCGCGCCGCCAACGGTCGGCGTCCTCCACCATGGTTCCCGGTCTCCGGCCCCTTCTCTTAAACCCGGCGCACCGCCCGGGGGGACGGGGCCACGAGGTCGACCACGGTGGAGGGTTCTCCCCGCGGTTCGGGAGGGGCCGCCACGTACGCCGACACCCGGGAGCCGAACGTGCTACGAGCCTCGTTCACGTCCCGGACGGGCGGGTCCCCATGCCGGTTCGCCGACGTGGAGGTCAGCGGTCCGGTCGCGGCGAGGAAGGCCCGGGCCCCGGGATGGTCGGGCACCCGGATGCCCAGCCGGCCCCCGGGGCCCAACACGGCGGGGGCCCAGCGCCGGCGGGCCTGAGGACTGGCCCGGAGGAGAAAGGTGTACGGGCCGGGGAGGTAGGTCCTCAGGAGTCCCCGGTCCCGGGGGGACAGGAGCACCCACGGCTCGAGCTCCTCCAGCGAGGAGAAGGCCACCGAGACCGGCATTCCGGCGGGCCGCTCCTTGATCTCCGCGAGGAGCCGCAGCGCATCAGGGCGGGAGGGATCGGCGCCGAGCCCCCAGAGCGTGTCGGTGGGGTAGCAGACCACGGCACCGGAACGGACGGCGCGCACGCCTTCGTCCCAGGGGGTCCGGCCCGCCCGCGCACGTTGGGGCACGGTCCCTCAACGGAGGTACTCTTCCTCGACCCGGGCGTAGGGGACGAGGTCCTCCTCCCGGAAGTACAGGGCCAGCTCGCGGGCCGCCGTGGGGAGACTGTCGGAAGCGTGGACCACGTTGGGGGTGAGGGAGAGGGCGAGGTCGCCCCTCAGGGTCCCCGGAGCGGCCTCCCAGGGCTTGGTGGCCCCGTTGATCGCCCGGACCACCGCCACGGCCCGTGGTCCCTCCACGGCGAGGGCGAGCACCGGACCGGAGGTGATGAAGCGGACGAGCTCGGGGAAGAAGGGCTTCTCCCGGTGCTCCTCGTAGTGGCGGTGGGCGAGCTCCGGGGAGACCTTGAGCAGCCGCGCGGCCACGATCTTGAGGCCCTTGCGCTCGTACCGGGAGAGCACCTCCCCCATCAGTCCTCGCCGGACGCCGTCGGGTTTCACCAGCACCAGGGTGCGCTCGATGGCGGGATCGGTGGGCATGGGGGGCGCACTCCGGGGTCAGGTCAAAAGGCTGACGGGGCGTCCCTAAAGCCGCCTTGACCGGCTACGGCCGGTGCCCCACGGACCCCGCACCGTCACAGTGCGGGCGGTACACGCAGGCGCCACACTTCGCCCATCCGGGGTCGGCCTCACCCCCATAGGGGGAGCGGACCCGGTGCAGGAGGGAAAGGACCTCGGACCGGGCCCGGGCGTCCCAGGGGATCTCGAGCTCGCTCCCGTCCCCGTAGACCAGCAGTCCGAAGGGAGGGGGATCTCCCGTGACCTCCTCCAGGAGGAGGCAGTAGGCCCAGAGCTGGACCTGGTGGGAGAGGAAGGGGCCGCGGGGGGGCAGGGAGCGCGATTTTATCTCCACCGGAACGAGGGCCCCCCGGACCTGGCGGATCTCATCCGGCCGGCCCCGGAGGCCATAGCGCTCCGAGACCAGCAGCGGGGTCCCCGCTCCGGGGGTCCCGTCCGAGGCGAGGATGCGGCCCCTGCGCCGGGCCCGGTCGGCAGCCCGGAGCCGGAAGAGGGCCCACGTGAGGATGACCAACGCCACCAGCGGAACGGCGACGAGGACGAACCCGGCTCCCGGGAGTGCGGGGAGGCTCAGCGGAAGACCCACCAAAGCCACGCCCCCAGGAGGCCCAGGGAGAGGAGGAGCCAGGCCGCGCTGCGTCCCACGGAGATCCCCTGCTCCCGGACATGACGGTCCTCGAGGCGCCGGTGCGAACGCCGGCCCCTCCGGAAGGAGGAGGGTTCCCCCGGGCCGATAGCGCCTCCGGGCAAGGCCTCCGGATGGGTCCGGTAGTACCAGGCCCGGCGGCAGTACGCATACTCGCCGAGCTCACCGGCCGAAACGAAACGGGTCGGGGAACGGGGAAGCGTCCCTCCCATGCGGGCAGGGGTGTCTTCTGGGCTTAAGCCTGTGGCCCTCGAGTGGAAGAGGCCCGTGAAACACCCTTCCGGGGGGGCGTTTCAGCCCCTCTCATCGACGGTCAAATAGAGCTCTTCCGTCTTCGATCCCGGGGAATGTCCATGCCCACGAAGTCAAGACCGAAGATGAGCGCCCGGAACGCCAAACCGTCCCTGTGGATGAGCAGCGTCGCCGTCATGGTCTCCAACCGGGAACGGTCCAAGGCCTGGTACCGTGACCACCTGGGACTCTCCGTCCTCGCTGACCAGGACCACTGGGTGACCGTGGGGGGTCGCGGGCAGGGTGGGGCCATCCACCTCTGCCTGGTCTCCGAGGCGGGGGAGGGGGCCTCCCTGGAGCCGGGGAACACCGGGATCCTCCTTCGGGTCAAGGGCAACTTCGACCGGGCCTGCCGTGCCCTGGAGACCGCCGGGGTGACCTTCTCCACCCCGCCCACCAAGGCGGATTGGGGGACCTACGCGGTGGTATCCGACCCGGACGGGAACGAGATCGCCCTGATGCCCGCCCGACCCTGAACTGCAGGACCCCGGGACCTCATGCGGGAGGGGACTTCTTCTCCGAGGCCGCGGAGGGGGGCTTCCTGGGGGTCCGGGGCCGAGGGACCTTCCCGGACCCCTTCGCCGTGGATGCGGGGGGGGCGTCCGGGGTGGAGGGAGAGGAGGCAGGTTCCGTGTCCGGCGCCGGTGCCGCAGGGGGAACCGGCTCCGCCGGTAGGGGGGCCGCAGGAGCGTCCTTCGGTGGAGCGGAGGAGGGCTTGGCGGCCCTCTTCGGGATCGCGGTGGAGACCCGCGTGGAGAGCTTCCTCAGCGAATGGGCCCGGGTCCACTTCAGCCGGTGCCCCACACGATGGTAGGTGATCTGGTGCTTTCGGCAGGTCCCGGAGCAGAAGTAGAAGACGCTCCCGTCGCGCTTGACGAACATGAGCCCGCGTCCGGGTTCGATCTCCCCGGCGCAGAACGCGCACTGGCGCTTCACCACCATGATCGCTCCGAACCGGGTCCCCCCTTTCAACGCACCGAGAGCTTGCGCGCTTCCCGGGCGGTCTCCCTGAGGATGAGCACATCGCCCACCCGGACCGGGCCCATGACGTTCCGCGTGATGATCTTCCCCCGGTCCCGGCCGGCGAGGACGCGGACCTTGACCTGGGTGGCCTCCCCGGCCATCCCGGTCCGCCCCACCAGCTCCACCACTTCGGAGGGGGAGCCCTTGTCGTCTGCCATGGTCTTGAGGAAGGCTTCCTACGGTCGGCTCACTTCTTGAGGGTCACGAAGGTCTGGGAGAGCTCGTCCAAGAGAGGCTTTCCCTGCCCGGGCTCCACCACGGCCACACTGGCGGCGGATTTGGTCAATCCCGCCATCTGGCCGAGGCGCTGCCGCTTGGGCACGTAGAGGTAGGGGATGCGCTTCTCCTCGCAGAGCATGGGGAGATGGACCAGGATCTCGGCCGGGTCCACGTCCTCGGCCAGGAGCACGAGCTTCGCCTCGGACCGCTCGGAGCTCTTGGTGACCTCGTTCGTCCCGACCCGGATCTTCCCGGTCTCCCGGGCCACCTGGACGAGTTGGAGGGCCTTGTCGGCGACGTCGGGAGGGGTCTCGAAGCGGATGAAGACTGCTTTCGCCATGGTCACCTCGCGTCAGCGGGACCCCGGGGAGGGGTTCCTCGGCTCACGGGCCCGGCCGCGTACCGGCCCCTGTATTTAACGGTCGTGGGAGAGTTCCGTGCCCTCCACGGTCCCCGCCCCCGCCTGTCCCGGACCCCTCTGCCCGACCCGGCGGGAGCGGGGAGAGACCTTCTCACACCGTGAGATGGTGATGGGAGAGGACCAACGCGCTCTCCTTGAGCAGGCTCGACGCGAAGGCCTCTGCCTCCTTGGCACTGCCGGGCCGATACTCTTTGGACAGCCGGTCCGCCGCTCCTTCCGGGACCGACCCCATGAGGAAACCGTCCGCCTCGAGGGCACTACCGCTCGGGTCCACCAGGAAGAGCCGGGGACGCCCGCCAAGCGTGGTGGCGAGGAGCATGGAAGCCCCGAGGGGCCTCCGGTTCCGGTCGAGGGTGGCCCGCCAGAAGATGGACGTGAGGGCTTCGGACCAACCCTCGGGGGTCGTTCCCGCGAACGACCCGAGCTCGTGCACGACCATGGCGATGTCCGCCACCAACCCGCTGCCGGCGAGGAGGACCGAGGAGCCCAGGGCGGTGACCTTCCCGGTGTGCTTGAGGCCCACCAAGGGGACCGAAGAGCCCTTCCGGTAGGCGGCGGACAGCAACACTCCTCCGTTGTAGACCAGTCCCGCCACCGGTGCCCCTCGCCGTGCGGACTCGCGGGCGTACTCCACCTGGTAGAGCCGACCGTCGGGGGAGAAGATCAGTTCCTTGTCGAACCCCTGGGCGAGCGGCCCGGTCTCCTGGGCATAGGAGACCAGGGCAGCCCGGACCAGTTCCGCCTTGCTGGCAAAAGGCCCCGTCCGTACCATGGCCTCGAGGTATTGGTCGATCTCGTCGGGGATAACGGTGCGTATCTCAGACATACGCCATAACTCCGCCTAGACGTATGCCCAGCGTATATTTAACGTATACTGTCTACTTGTGGGGCCTACATCCTGGGAGATGGCTCCTTAGCCCGGATGGGAGGACCGCAGGGGCGAGATGATCCGGTCCAGGGCCTCCGTCACCCCCTTCTTCAGGTCCACCGGGTGCAGCCCGCCGGTCTGCCAGGCGGTGAGGAGCGCTTCCTCCGTGGGGAGATCCAGATCCCCCCCGAAGCGTGCAGGCCGGGGGACCTGCAACCGGCCCTCCCAGGGCAACACCACGTAGCGGGCCAGCTCCAGCACCGGGTTCCCCTCCACCTCCTTCGCCGGGCAGAAGGCCTTCTGGAGGCGCTCTTCGATGAGCTCCCGGCTCGAGGGGATGGGGATGCCGGACTCCGGGTCGCTCTTGGACATCTTGCGCTCCAGCGAACCGGAATCGTCCATGTTCATCCGTCCCCCCCCCTTCAACGAGGAGACCAGGGGCGTGTGCAGGGCCACCGGCACCGGCCACCCGTAGTGATGCGCCACCTCCCGGGCGAGCACGTGGGCCCGCCGCTGGTCCATCCCCGCGTAGGCGAGCTCTACCGGGAGCTCGAAGATGTCCGCCACCTGCATGGCCGGGTAGAAGAGCTTGCTCGCGTCCACCTCCTCCTCTCCCTCCTTCCGGCCCATGATGGTGATCGCCCGCTTCGCCCGGGCCAGGCTCATGGCCTTGGCCACCCGGATGACCCGCTCCCAGTACTCGCCCCTGCCGGTGAGCTCGGAGGCCCATCGGAAGGTCACTCCCTCCCCGATCCCCAGGCCCCGGAAGACCTCCTCCATTTGGTGGCCCGACGCCCGGATACGTTCCCAGGACCCTCCCAGCTTGTCGTTGATGTACGCGTGCCAGTCCGCGAGGAAGACGGTGACGCGGAACCCCGCCTCCGCAAGGTCCCGGACCTTGGCCAGGGTGACCAGTTGGCCCACGGTGTAGCTCCCGCTCGGTTCGTAGCCGATGTATGCCCGGGGGTGCTCTTCCCGGGCTAGGAGCGCTTCGAGCTCCTCCCGGACGAGCACCTCCGCGCTGTTCCGGAGGACCCGGTCCACCCGCCCTTCGCTGTCCATGCGTTCAGGGACGGACCTCGCTCTAATTAGAAGGTGGCCCGGGCCCCGGGTCCTCCTCGGGGGGAGGAGGAAGGTCGTCCAAGGGTTCGTTGAAGGGATCCGGCATCCCGGGCGGGAGGAGCTGGGAGAGCTCCTTCCGGTCCTCCTCGGCCTGCCTCCGGGCGTTCCGCCGGAACCGGAGCCCATCCACGGCCAGGGCCACCAGCGGGACGAGGAGGACGACCCCCAGGCTCTGCAGCAAGCTCACCCAGAGCGCCGGGGAGGGGGTCGTGGCCGGGGCCTGGGAGACCGCCAGCGATCCGGACCAGTTCCCCTGGTCCGAGGTCGCCGAGAGGGAGCGGTACCCTGAGATCGAGGGGTCGTAGATCCCCTCGAACGAGACCGGGTACAGCACCCCTCCGGTCACGCTGGTCACCGTGATCCGGTACGAGACCTGGTAGGTCCAAGCGAGGTTGCAGACGTACAACCCGCAGGTCTCCCCCGTGGAAGGGGGGACGGGGACGATGACCCCGGTCCCGTTCATCTCCACCGTACCCCACGGGCAGTTCCCTTGCGTGGTGGCCGGGACACGGAAGGAGGTGCGCGAAACCCCCGCAAGGGGAAAGGTGAGCCCCAGCGGGACCGGCCGCTCCGGCATCACCGTGCCATTCCCCGTCCCGCAGGTGACTCCGAAGGCAACGAGGGCTCCGACCGGGTCCTGATACGTCAGGTTGAGCCATGGCCAGGAGGGGGATCCTCGAGGGAGGCTCTGGAAGCTCTCCGAGATCTGAGTGGGGCTTCCCCCGGAACCCCCTGCCACCTGGGTCACGTTGACGTAAAGCCGGGGGGGGAAGCGCGTCGTGGTGGCCCCCGGCGGGCTCGTCCCCGTGTAGATCCAGTGGTCCCCGACGGACAGGGGACCGATGGTGTAGGTGGGTTCCCTCTGGGGGGGGACCAGGGCAGGAAGGACCACCAGAGAGGCCACGAAGAGGGCCAGCCAGAAGACGAGGTGCCAGCGCGCCCTCATGCCCATCCCCACGCTCCCGAGGCCAAACCGTTGACGGGGCGATGGGCTCTCTCGCCCCTTGGGCAGGCAGATCGGCCCTGACGGGGGCAGTTCGCCTAAGGCCAAGCCTATATAGGCCTACCCGAGGTAATACACACCCACGATCATGGCGGAGGCGGCCGTCGGGGCCGGACCCCTCCCGGGGAAGGATCCCCCAGACCGGGAGGGTCCAGTACGGAAGATCGCCGAGACCCTCTCCCTTCCCGGGCCGGTCTCTGAGCGGCTCTACGATGCCGGGTATCTGGACCCGGCCCAGGTCCGCGACCTCCCGCTGGAGAAGCTCCAGGAGTTCGGGCTCTCCCGGGAAGAGGCGGAGCGGGTGAAGGTCGCCACTCCCCCGGGGGGGGAGGGAGATCCGCTCTTGGGGAAGTGGCTGTCCTCCCGGTCCCAGGCCCGGGGCAAGGGTCGCAACGCCCGCCGGCGCGCTCCGGGCCCCAACCCCGTGGGGAGCGAGGCGCTACGGCGCTGGATCGCCGGGGATGATACGGTCCTCGAGGCCTGGGTGGGGGAGGAAGGGGCGACCCTTCCCCGGGCGGAGGCCCCCGCGGAAACGGGAGGCGGCGGGGCCCCGACCCCTTCCCCCGCCGCTGACGCCCTCGCTTCCACCCGGACGCAGCCCTCGCGGGCCCGGGGAAGCCGCGGGGGGCACCCGACCATTCCGGAGGACCTCCGGGAGCGGGAGGAAACGGTCCTCCACTGGCTCACGGAGATCCTGGAGAAGGCCCGGAGCGATTCCTTCGAACCCGGGGAGCTCCTCCGGGAGGCGCAGGAGCTCACCCGCCAGCTCCATGATGAACGGGCCCGCCGGCGGGGGCTCGAAGAGGAGCTCGAGCACGTGAAGAAGGGCTCGGTGGCGGTGATCAAGTACGTCCGCAACCGAGAGGCACGCGCCCGGGAGGAGTCCCTGGCGAGCCGGGAGGCCGAGATCCAGGAGATCAAACGTCAGTTGGAGAGCGCCCGGGGGTCCGCCAGCGCCGGGGACGCCCAACGCCTCCTCGGGGAGCGGGACCGGGAGATCCGGGAGCTGCGGGAGGCGTTGGCGCACGCGCAGGAGCAACCCGGGACCAGTCCCGGCGCCCAGCGGGAGCTTTCGCTCCGCTTCCAGCAGGAGCTGGAGGAGAAGGAGCGGGCCTTCTCGGAGCGGGAGGCGGAGCTTCGCCGGAAGATCATCCAGTTGGAGGAGACCGTCCAGAACCTGAAGGCGGAGAAGGAGCTCAACGACCGGCATGCCCAGCTCACCAAGCTCGACGGCAAGGCCCTGGGCGCCGAGGTGAAGAAGAGCCTCTCGGAGCTGGAGAGCCGGGAGCGGGAGCTCGCGCTGAAGGAGAGCGAGGTCAAGTCTCGGCTGGAGGAGCTCATGATCCGGGCCGATGCCCTGGAACGGAAGCTCCAGCCGATCCAGTTCAAGGAGAAGGAGCTCATCCATTGGGAGGAGGAGCTGCGGATCAAGGAGCAGACCGTCCAGGGCGAGCTACGGCAGCTCCACGAGGCCCAGAAGATCTCCACGGATCCGGAGGTCCTTTCGAAGACCCGGCGCCTGGCGGAACTGGAGGCAGAGCTCGGGCGCAGGGAGGAGGAGATGCGGACCCGGGAGAGCTACCTGCACCAGCGGTTGGAGGAGCTCCAGAAGAAGGAGCGGGAGGTCTCCGACGAGGACCTCCAGCAGGCCCGGGCCCAGATGAAGGAGGAGGTGGAGGCGAACAAGGTCCGCACCGGCGTGCCCCGGCTGGACGACCTCGTCTTCGGAGGGGTCCCGCTGGGAACGAACATCCTGGTCAACGGCCCGGCGCACACCGGCAAGGAGCTGCTCGCCCGCCTGCTGGCCGCGGAGGGCCTGAAGAAGGGCGTACCCATCCTCTGGATCCTTTCCGACAAGGCCACCACCACGGTCCGGGAGGAGATGACCGCCATCCTCCCCGCCTACGCGGAGTACGAGAAGCGGGGCCTGGTCCGCTACGTGGACCTGTATGCCATGAGCCTGGGGATCACGTCCACCGACCCCCTCGTCACCCTGCTCTCCGCCGACGACAAGAACGTCCTGGAGAACGTCTCGCGGGCCGTGGACGAGGCGGCGAGCGGCTTCCGCAAGACGTCCGAGTACTACCGGCTGGTCTTCGAGTCGGTGAGCACCGTGACGGCCTATCTGGACGTGGCGAGCACGCTCCGCTTCCTCCAGCCCTTCCTGGGAAAGCGCAAGATGGACCACGCCCTCTGCTACTACGTGGTGGATGCGGGGATGCACAGCGAGAGCGACATCCAGCTCCTGGAGCACCTCATGGACGGGTCCGTGAACCTGAAGGTGGACCAGTTGAAGACCTACCTCTCCGTCAAGGGCCTGGGAGAGGTCCAGTCCCGGGCCTGGATCTCGTACAACTTCACCCGGCGGGCCTTCAACATCGGGTCCTTCTCCCTGGACCACATCCGGTAGGCCTCGGGAACCGACGGTGGCCCCGGACCGGGTACATAAATAGCCTCCCCGACCGTTCGTCTAGCATAGCGTTCTATGCCTCCCGTTGGAAACCCGGACCGTAGGCTCGGGTAGGGTGGGACTCGCGGCCCCAGAACCGTATCAGTAGGTTCTTCGCGGCATTCACATCCGCGTTGCCAGCGTAGCCTCACTTCCGGCAACAGAATACCTCCCCTTTCCGGTTCCCCCTCTCGGTGTGGCCGCAGACGTGGCACCGTTGACTGGTGTAGGCCGGAGGCACACTGGCGAAG
>JAJZYB010000024.1 GCA_021806135.1 Thermoplasmata archaeon | reverse complement strand
CCGGAGGCCTGGAAGTGGTACTATCACTCGGTGGGGAAGGACGAGGCGGTCATCGTGGACACCTGGTGGCAGACGGAGACCGGGGGCTTCCTCTGCTCCACGCTCCCCGCCCTCGACCGGATGAAGCCGGGCAGTGCCGGCCCCGGCATGCCCGGGATCTACCCCATCATCCTGGATGAGAACGGCCAGGAAGTCCCACCCGGCTCGAACAAGGCAGGGAACATCTGCATCCGGAACCCCTGGCCCGGCCTCATGCAGACCATCTGGCGGGACCCCGACCGCTTCGTCAAACAGTACTTCTCCCGGTACAACAAGGACCCCAAGAGCAAGGATTGGCACGATTGGCCCTACTTCGCGGGCGACGGGGCCTTGCTCGCCCCGGACGGCTACTACCGGATCCTGGGCCGCATCGACGACGTCATCAACGTCGCCGGGCACCGGCTGGGCACGAAGGAGATCGAATCCGCCTGTCTCACGGTGCCGGAAGTGGCGGAAGCCGCCGTGGTCCCCGTGGTCGACGAGCTGCGCGGGCGGCTGCCGGAAGTGTACATCTCGCTCAAACCTGGCGTCGCCACCACCGCTTCGGCCATCCAGGAGAAGGTCGTCCATGCCATCGAGGTGGAGATCGGCAAGATCGCCCGGCCCCGGAGCGTCCAGATCGTCCCGGACATGCCGAAGACCCGGTCCGGGAAGATCATGCGCAGGGTGCTGGCGGCCATCTCGAACACCATGGACGTAGGCGACGTGACCACGCTGGCCAACCCCGATGTGGTGGAACAGATCCGTACCTCCGTGCAAGGGAAGGAGAAGAAGACCCTGAAGTCCGCTCCCGAGGATATCAAGGCCTTCGGGCAGGAACGGTAGCGCTGGCCCCACCCCCCTCGGGGGCCGGCGTCGTCCAGAGCCGGCGGAGGATGACCCCTCCCGGTTCACCGGTGGGAATGGAGAGTTCCAGCCCCTCCAGCTCGGGGAACTCATCCACGAGACGGGAGACGAGGAGCACGCTCCGCCGTATCCGTGCCACGCTCGAGGGATCTCCGTAGATCCAGGAACGGCTCACCGGGTCCTCCTCCAATCGACGGACCAAAGTCTCCCCTTCCGGCTCCGTGATCGGCAGGATCCAGCGCTGACGGGACAGCTCCACCCGCAGGGGAGGTACGTTCACGGCGAGGGTCATGACCGGGCTGAAGGCATCCGTACCCCCGACGCTCACCTCAAGTGCCGCTTCCTTCCCCGTCCAGTGATGGGGTCCGACCCCCTGGAGACCGCAGAGCCGGGCGAGCTCCTCGAGTTCCAGCGGAGTGAGCTCGCCCCCCCCTCGTTGACGGATCGCGTCCAGGTGGAGCCGGATCCGGTCCCAGGAGAGCTCCCGGAACACCGGGACGCTCCCGGGCGGGGTGGACCTCCAGCGGGCGTAACGCCAGGCGAGGCCCAAGGCCCTGGCCGCTGGTTCCGGGAAGTGATGCACGGGGAGCGAACCCCTTGCGGTGTCCACTGCCCAGTCCCCGGGAGAGGTCACCAGCAGGATCGGCTTCCTCCCGGGCCCCTCGACCAAGGCCTGAGCCTGGAGGGCCCTCCGGAGCGCGCCCTGGGCCCGCGCGGTCCCCGGTGACTCCAAGGGTATCCAGACCACCATCAGGGCATCGACATCGCCGGTCCCGGCCGCCCACTGGATCGCACGCTGGTAGTCCTCTCCCGCCGCAAATATGCCGAGGTCCAAGGGGTTACGGAGGCTCCTTGCGTCCGGGAGGCCGGACCGCAGGATCTCCTGGGAGGAGAGAGGAAGCTCGGGGACGGACAAGCCCTCGGAGAGGAGCGCGTCGACCGCCACGACACCAGGGCCGGTGGCGTTCGTCACCACGAGCACTCGGGGACCGGCAGGCAACGGCTGGGCCACCAAAAGCTCGGCAAGGTCGAGCGCCTCCTCGAGCTGGCCCACCCTCAGGACCCCGGACTGTTCGAACAGCGCGTCCACGTTCGGGTCCCCAGCGAAGGGGCGGGTCCCTCGCCCCGACGCGGCCCGAAGCGCAGGACTCGAGCGGAGCGACTTCAGGACCACCAGAGGCTTCGACCGCCCCACCCGTCGGGAGAGGCGGGCAAAGCGCCGGGGATTCCCGAAGGATTCCAGATAGAGCAGGATGACCCGGGTGGCCGGATCGTCCTCCCAGTACTGCAGGAGGTCATTGCTGGAGACGTCCACCTTGTTGCCGAGGCTCACGAAGGAGACGAATCCGAGACCCCGCTCCCGGGCCCGCTCCAGGACGGAAACGCCGAGGGCACCGCTCTGGGAGGCGAAGGCCAGAGGGCCGGAAAGCGGGGTTCCCGGGACGAGGCTCGCATTCAGCCGGATGGGAGGGGAGAGGTGGGTGAGACCCAGGGTCGCCGGGCCCAGGACCCGCATCCCCCACCCCCGGGCCCGGTCCACCAGCTCCCTCTGGAGCCTGCGGCCCTCCTCTCCGCCGTCCGTGTATCCTCCGGTGACGACCACCAATCCGCGGACCCCCTTCCTCCCGCAGTCATCCACCACCGACGGGAGGGCGTGCGCCGGTAGCGCCAGGACCGCGAGGTCCACCCCATCGGGGACGGCCGCAAGGCTGGGAAAGGCAGGAAGTCCCTCCAGTTCCCCGGCCAGAGGGTGGATGGGGTAGATGCCTCCCGGGTAACCCCCGGCCCGGAGGTGGCGCAGGATGGCTCGGCCGAGCCCTTCCTTGACGCGGGAGACACCGAACACGGCCACTCCCCGCGGTTCGAAGAACGGCACCAGCGACGCCACCGTTGCCAGCCGCTCCCGGAACTCGTAACGTTCCAGAAAGTGGGAGGGGGCCTCGAGCGGGAGGCGGACCTCGACCTCACCCCCCGAGGAGGTTTCGGTCAGGGCAAACCCCATCGACCGGAAGACCTCCAGCATCGGGCGGTTCCCGAGCGAGGTCCGCGCCCAGAACCGTCGGATGCCGTTGCGGACGGCCACGAGCGTCAGACGTTCGAGGAGGGCTGACCCGATCCCGCGTCCCTGGTAGGCATCCTCTACGAGGAACGCGATCTCCGCCCCCTCCGTCCCAGGGCGGTCCCGGACGTACTCCCCATGCGCGATGATCCGGGGCGACCCCGGTTCCCCCGACAGGATGACGAGGGCCAAACGCTCCCCTTCCGGGAGCGGACTCAAGAGGCCCCGGGCCGCCACCTCAGGAGCCACCGCTCCCATGAACCGCTGCTCCCGGGTCTCCGGGGAGAGACGCTCGAGGAAGTTCTCCAGCAACGGGAAGTCCTCGGGCGTCAACTGGCGCAGTTCCACCGCGAGGCCGCTACGGAGCAGAAGGACGCCGCGATCCGGGAAGCCCTGGGCCAGTCCCCGGGACAGGGGGCCCGCATCCCCGCCTCGGGTGAGGACCGGCCCCGACGGGATCTTCTGATCCGCTCCGGGAGCGGGCATGGCCTTCGGGCCAGACCCGCCCCGGTCAGATAGCCCTTGGGAGCGGACCGGTCCTGCCCGGGTTCAGGGGACTCCCCGGACCCGGGAGAGCTTCTCGAGGAATTCCGGTCCCTCTCCCGTCCTCAGGGGGGTCCCGTCCTCCCGGAGGAGGGCAAGTCCGGCGGCCCCGCACGCGGCGGTCGGGTCCTGGCCCTCGAGAAGGGCCCGGATCGCCCGGAGCTCCCGGGCGCTGAAGTGCACGGCCGTGAGCTGGAACTCCTCGAAGGCCTCGAAGCAGGTCGGGGCCACTGTCCGGGCCAGTTCGGCGACCACCGCGGCGTACCGGCGGATCTCCTCCTGGGCATGGGGGTCCAGACGCAACGACAGAAAGTGGAAGAGATTGTGCAGATTGACCTTCCAGTACCACTGCGTGTAGAAGCTCACCGGGAGGAGCATCCTTGCCGTCTCCCGGGCGACCCCTTGGGAGAGTGCCCGCTGGTAGGCCTGGTAGGCCTCCTGGGAGATCCGATCCACGTCCGCCCGGAAGCTCTCTCCGACGGCGAGGTCCAAAGGCTCTCCCCGGCCCTGACGGTTACGAGCGGACTGTCGGTGGACCTCGCCGGGGGCCGGGAGCTCGTACTCGTCCGGGACGATCGAGTAACGGGCGCTGTACTCGTTCACGGACGCGGTCCGGTGACGGATCCACTGGCGGGCGATGTAGATGGGCAGCCGGATCAGGAACTTCAGCTCCACCATCTCGAACGGGGTGGTGTGCCCGTGCCGAAGCAAGTAGCGGATGAGTCCCCGGTCATCCCGGACCGTCCGCGTGCCGGCCCCGTAGGAGACCCGGGCCGCCTGTACCACGGCCGCATCGTCGCCCATGTAGTCGACCAGCACCACGAAGCCGTGGGAGAGCAACGGGCGCTTCACCCCGATGAGGGCGTCCGCCGCCGGCACCGCCGGGCGGCGCATGGGCGGTTCGGGAGCCTCCACAGCCAGCGCAACCGCCGGAGGACTTTAAGCGAAACGGGTCCGGCCAGCTCGGGATCCGCTGGGGGTGGACGGAGGGGGCGCCCGCCGCAGTCTCCCCCGAAGGATCTGAGCGGCGACCACCGCCGCGGGGATCCCCCCATCGATGTTCACCACCGCCAAGGGGGCGCAGGACTGGAGCATGGTCAGCAACGCCGCCTCCCCTCGCCCCCCCCGCCCATACCCCTGAGAAGTGGGGATGCCCAGGACCGGACGGTCCACCAGCCCGGCGAGGACCGGGGCGAGCGCTCCCTCCCGACCGGCACAGACCAGGTAAACGCCGGGATCCGCCGCCTTCAGCGCGGGAAGCACCTGGAGCAGCCGGTGCAGGCCGGCGACCCCCACGTCATCGGCCCGGACCACCCGGGCCCCCCACTCCCGCAGGACCCCCTCCACCTCTGCCGCAACCCTCGCATCCGCGGTGCCGGCGGTCACGAGGGCGGCGGTCGTCCCAAGTAAGGGGCGATCTCCCGCCCCGGGGTGGAGGACGGCCAGATCGGCCCCGGGGATCTCCCGGATGACCAGCCCCTCCTTCCGGAGGACACGGAAAAGGTCCTTCTGTGCCCCGGAGAGGCGGGAGATCAAGATGGCCTCCGGGAGGGTGTCGAGGCGACGGAGCAGCCGCTCCAGGTCCTGGAGGGACTTCCCCTCGGCAAGGACGATCTCCGGAAGGCCAGTTCGCTCCCGGCGGCCCACGTCGAACCGGGCGTGCCGTCCGGCCCGTAGGGCCCCCGGTCCCCCGTGACTGGCCCTGCTTCCCGGCCGTTGGGTCCTGGCCCCCTGTCGGCGAGGGGTCCTCGGCCGCCGTGCGCTCATCTCCGCTTCCCGCCCCCACTCCACCGCCTCCCGGCGAGGAGGGCTGGCGCAAAGGCCGAGCGCTTAAATGCCCCATCCCCCTCGCCCGCCGTTCGAGCCCATGCCCATCTCCTTCGACCTCACCCCGGAACAACGCGAGCTTCAGGGACTGGCCTCCAAGTTCGCCCGGGAGGAGATGACCCCCCGGGCCGCGGAGTGCGACCGAACCGGACGGTTCCCCGAAGAGGTCTACCGCAGGGCCTGGGAACTGGGCCTGATGAACCTGAACGTACCCGCGGAATATGGGGGCTCCGGGCTCCCGTTGCTCGACCAGTGCCTCATCACCGAGGAGCTGGCCTCGGCCTGTGGCGGGATGACCACCTCCATCCTGGCCAATTGCCTGGCCCTCCAGCCGATCAACCTGGGAGGGAGTCCGGAGCAAAGAGAGCGCTTCCTCAAACCCTTCTGCTCGGAGTACCGCCTTGCTTCCTTTGCGCTCACCGAACCGGGCGGGGGAAGCGATGCCGGCGCCCTCAAGACCCGGGCGATCCGAGAGGGCGATTCCTACCTCCTTACGGGACAAAAGTGCTTCATCACCAATGCCCCTCAGGCCTCCCTCTACACGGTCTTTGCCACCGTGGACCCGGAAAAGAAGCACGCCGGGATCACCGCCTTTGTCGTCCCCCGGGAGACCCCCGGGGTCTCGCTGGGAAGGGAAGAGGACAAGCTCGGGCAGCGGGCCTCCTCCACCGCCACCGTGACGTTGGAGCGGGCCCGGGTGCCGCTCCAGAACCGCCTGGGGGGGGAGGGGGAAGGATTCAAGCTCGCCATGGCCACGTTGGACTCCACCCGGACCCCCATCGGGGCGCTCGCGGTGGGCATTGCCCGGGCGGCGCTCGAGCACGCCTCCCGCTACGCGCTCCAGCGGAGCTCCTTCGGTGTCCCCATCGCCCAGCACCAGGCGATCGCCACCAAGCTCGGGACCATGGTCCAGGAGCTGGAGGCCTCCCGGCTCCTCACCTGGCTTTCCGCGTGGATGGTGGACCAGGGCAAACGGGCGACCCTGGAGAGTTCGGTGGCCAAGTGCTACGCGTCCGACTCAGCCATGCACATCTGTGACGAGGCCATCCAGATCTTCGGCGGGTACGGCTACATGCGGGACTACCCGGTAGAGAAGCTCCTGCGGGATGCCAAGCTCTGCCAGATCTACGAGGGGGCCAACGAGATCCAGCGGTTGGTGATCGCACGGGAATACCTCCGGCGGTTCTCCTGAGCCCCCCGGGGGAGCGGCGTCATGGAGGCGGTGGTCTGCATCAAGCCGGTGCCGGAGGCGGATTCCCGGCTCCGGGTCGCCCCATCGGGAGCCACCTACGACCCGGAGGGGTTGCGTTACACCCTGAACAGCACTTACGACGAAGCCGCGGTGGAGGAGGCCCTCCGGCTGAGGGAGGCCGGGGCGATCGAGAAGGTCCATGTGGTCTCCCTGGGACCCGCCCGGGCGGAGGAGGGGGTCCGCTACGCCCTGGCGATGGGCGCCGATGATGGTCTCCTCCTGGAGACCGGGCCCGGGGATGCCTTCGACCCGGGGGCCACCGCGAACCTCCTTGCAGGGGCGATCCAGACCGGCCCCCACGACCTCGTTCTGGTCGGCCGGAGGGCGGGCGACGACGAAACCGGAATGGTGGGTAGCGCCTTGGGGGAGCATCTGGGGATCCCCAGCTTCGCCTTCGTGACGGGGATCTCGGTGGAGGGACCCTCGGGGTCCCTGAGGCTTCGGCGCTTCACCGAGGCCGGGGAGGAGGTCCTTTCGGTGTCGCTGCCGGTCGTCGTCTCCCTGCTCAAAGGGGCCCAGGACCCCCGGACCCCCACCCTACCGAACATCCTCAAGGCCCGGAGGAAGCCCCTGGTCCATCAGCCGTTGAGCGAGGTCCTCGCTCGACTCCCCGCCCCTCCGGTCCGTTCCCTGCCGGTTCGGTTCGATCTGCCAGCGCCCCGGACAGGGGCTCGGCTGGTGGAGTACCAGAACCCCTCGGAAGCCGCGGAGAAGCTCGTGAGACTCCTCCGGGAGGAGGCCAAGGTCCTTTGAGCCCCACCGCGCTGGTCCTGGCCGATCCGAGAAGCCCGTTGGGGATCCGGGCCACCCTCGAGGCCCTGGGAGCAGCGGAGGTCTTGCTTGCCCACCATGGCGGCGGGAAGCTCGTGCTCGGCCTCCTGGGGCACTCCCTGGGGGCCCTACGGGAGACCGCAGCAGGGTGGGGGGCCGACGAGGTGCTGCTGCTGGACGATGCCCGATTGGCGGTCTTCCAGGCGGAGACGTACGCCTGGGCGGCCGAGACCATCGTCAAGAGGCTCTCCTCTCCGACCGTGGTAGTGCTCCCCGGCAGCACCCTGGGCCGGGAACTCGTGGGTAGGCTGAGCGCCCGTCTGCGGGGAGGGGGGACCTCGGAAGCCCTGGAACTCGATCTGGAGGACACGGGCGGGATCCGGGTGCGCCGTCCCCTCTTCGGGGGAAAGGCCTCCGAGACGGTCTCGCTCCCAGCCCCTGCCGTGGTCTCGCTCCGGGCCAATGCCTTCGCTCCCCCGGAACCCCCCCGTCCCTCCCGGGTCGTGCCGGTCCTCCTTCCAGACCCTGGCGCCGGGAGCGCCGGGGCCCACCTGCTGGAGCGGTTGCCCGTGCCGGTAAGCGACACCCCCCCGTTGACCCAGGCCCCGGTCGTGGTCTCGGGAGGGCGGGGGTTGCACGGCCCGGAGAACTGGCCGCTCTTGGAGGACTTGGCCCGCGCGTTGGGGGCCGGCCTAGGAGCCTCCCGGGCCGTGGTGGATGCCGGGTGGCGTCCTGCCTCCGAGCAAGTGGGGCAAACCGGCTCGTCTGTCTCCCCCCAACTCTACGTGGCCGTGGGAATCTCGGGGGCCATCCAGCATCTGGTGGGCATGTCCTCTTCCCGGTGCATCGTGGCGATCAACACGGATCCCTCCGCCCCGATATTCAAGGTGGCCGACTACGGGATCGTGGGGGATGCGCTGGTGCTGCTCCCCCCGCTCACCGAGGCCGTCCGGCGTGTCCGGGCCGGTGTCGTACCGTAGGAGGACCGCCCCGGGGCAGGGGAAGCCCTAAACGAACGGGGTTCCTGCGGGTCTTCCATGCCGGGGACAGCCACTTCCCTTCCCGATCCCCTCCTCCAACGGAGCCATGCGGCCCTCGAGGAGGCGCGGCGTCTAGCGGAGACCATCCATTCCCCCGACATCCGGGAGGCGGCCCTGGCAGAGGTCGGACAGGGTTGGGCGGCCTGGCAGAACCCGGGTCGTGCCCATCCCCTGGTGGATCGGATCTCCCCCAACCAGGACCCCTTTCCGCAGTCCCCCTGGGGGGCCCTCCATCGGGCACGGGTCGGCCTCGCCTACGCGCAGATGGGCTCCGGCGACGCGGCCCTATCCCGGTTCGAGGGAGCCTTCACGAAGTTCGCGGAGGTTCCTGCAGCGGCCCGGGCCGGGCTAGCGCATCCGTTCTGTGAAACCCTGGTCCGGGCCCACGAGGTCCTCGGGGACCCCCGGCTGATCGCGCTCGCCGAGCGGCTGCCCGGGCTCGAAGGGAGCCCCTCGGAGCATGTCCAGACGCTGGCCGCTCTTTTGCAGATGGAGCTCAACCTGACCCGTCTGGATGGGGCCCGCCGGGCGTCGGAAAGGCTCCTGGAACTGCTGAGAGCCCCCCACCGGCTGGACGAGCCCGCCTTGGACCGGCTGATGGAATTCTCCATCGCATACGTGGAAGCCAGCGCGGACCGGACGGCCCTGACCGAGTTCCAGGACCGCGGGTCGCCCTTGTTGAGCCGACCGCTCTCCGTCAAGGCCCAGGCCCTCCTGGGTCGGGTGTACCGGGAAATGGGCGAACCGCTCCGGGGGGAGCGCCTGCTTCGCGAGGCCCAGGGGGACCTGCCCACCCTCAAGGGAGTGGCCGACCGGATCCGCATCGGCATGGAACTCGCGTTTGTGCTCGCCCGGGACGGGAACGCCCCCGGCACGGAAACGCTCTTGCAGTGGTCCCGGGAGCAGGCGCTCCCGCTCACGCGCCCGGGGACCCCATCCCCCTTCGAGGACATTCTCATGCGCGGGCATGCGAATGCCTTTGCCGCCTTGGGTCAGACGGAAGAGCTCCGGCGAGAGGCCCGGGCCTGGCAAGAGGGGCCCCCGGGACCGCTTCGGGAGATGGGGGTGGAGTTCCTGGTCCGGCGCTGGGTCGAACTGGCCTCGGAACCGCCTCTTCTGCTGGCCCGGATACGTCGGCTCCGGGAACGCTTGGAGGTTAGCGCCCCGGAGACCTTCCGACGCTTGGCGACCGAAGCGGAGCAGGCCCTGCTGGCCGGAGACCTGGTGGAGGCCCGGAAGGCCACCCAACGTGCGAGCCGGGTGGCACTGGCATTCCTCGCGGAAACCCCGGACCTGGTGGAGGTCTGGTCCACGCTTCGGGAGCTCACCGACCGCCTGGACCACTGGGACCCCCGTTGGGGGGACCGGAACCGGCTGCTCCGGAACATCGACAACGCCCAGGAGGCCCTGCGGGCCCAGGATTGGCGCCGCCTGCGCCAATCCCTGCGGAAGGCCAGGGAGCTCATCCAGGAACCCCCTGGCGCGCCGGGGGACGTACCGGCCGCAGGGGGGAACCCTCTCCCGCCCTCGGACCGAGGGGCTTGAAAGCCGAAGGGTGGCCGACCCCCTACGACGGCCCGGGGGGCCGGGGGCTCCGTAGGGCTTGCTGGGCCCCCTCGATGATCCGCTGGAACTTGAGCGGATGTGGAAGGCCCGGCCAGGTCTCATTGGCCATGTCGTTGGCCCCCAGGGCCTCCGCGCTCAGGCGGACCGTTCCGTACCCCAGGATGCGCTGTCCGACCCCGGTACGGATCTCCACCCCTCGGACCTGGCCTAACTGAATCTCATCGTAGTCATGGGTGAAGATTCCCTTCTGCCGGATGATCCGGGTGGAGGTGACCACGTACACCGTCCGGATCCACCGGTAGTAGCGGATGGCAAAGAAGAGGACGCCGGCAAGCAAGAGAAGGACACCGAGGATCACCGGCCAGGAAGAGACCGGGTAGGGGACCTTGAGCAGCGAGCTCGACGGGATGGTCGGCAGGAGGCCCAGGCCCGGGATCGGGGCTCCGGTCACGTTGCGCCACAGGACCAGATTGGCGATGACCGCAAGGACGAGGAAGGTCACGGGGCCCACCAGGAAGATCCACCGGGTCGGATGGCTCTCGTAGAGGGGGGTCTCTCCTTCGGTCAGGTAGGTGGCCTTGAGCAGGTGCAAGACCCCGGGTGGCGAGCGCGCCGCGGGAGCCGGCAGACCGGTCATCCCGTGGAAAGGGCGCCTCCTTCGGTAAATATGTTGCCCCTCCTTGAGCGGGTGCCGCCATGCCGACCCGACCATCCCTCCAGCGTCTAGCGCTCCTCCTCCTCAGGGAGGGCCGGGGGACCGGGGCGCGCCGCCCGGGAGGGCGTCGCTCGCGTCCAGGGATCGAATCCTTCAAGGCCCTACGTTCCGGCCCTGCCATCCATCGAGGGTCGTTCCCGCCCGGCCCGACCGGCAGTCCCCGCCAGGGTCCCGCTCCCCCGGGGGGAGATAGGACCGGGGTCCCCGCATGACGGTCACCGACTGTCACGTGCACATCAACCCGCTCTGGGAGATGCTCCCGGCGGCCCGGGCCCTCATGGAACGCGAGCGGCGGGGGCTCGAGGAAATCGAACCCTATCTGAAGGACCCGTCCCGGTTCCTCGCCTATCTGGACCGGGCCGGGGTCGACCGCGCTGTCCTGGTGAACTACGTGAGCCCCGAGGTGGTGGGGTATACCGACCGGTCGAACGACTTCGTCCTCGACTATGTGCGGGGCCACGAGGAACGGTTGGTGGCGGTGGGTTCGGTCCATCCCCGTCTGCACCCGGACCCGCGTCGTCGGGTCCGGGAGCTCAAGGACCGGGGGATCCGGGCGATCAAGCTCCACCCTCCCCACCAACTGTTCTATCCGAACGCCTACCGCCCGGAAGAAGGGGGGGATGGGAAGCTCTCGGCGCTCTACGAGGCCTGCCAGGAGCTGGGGCTTCCCGTGATCCTCCACACCGGAACGTCCATCTTTCCCGGAGCACGGGACAAGTACGCCGAACCGATGCGGGCGGAGGACGTAGCGCTCGACTACCCGGACCTGACCATCGTGCTCGCTCATGGGGGACGACCCCTCTGGATGGAGCAGGCGCAGTACCTGTGTCGCCGGTTCCCCAACGTGTACCTGGAGGTCTCCAGTGTCCCCCCCTCCCGTCTCCTGAGCTACTTCCCGGACCTCGTCCGTCTGACACCCCGGGTGCTCTTCGGGAGTGATTGGCCGGGTCCAGGCGTGAAGGACCTGGGGGAGAACCTCCGTCAGTTCCGGGCACTCCCGTTGCCCCCTGAAGCCCTTCGCCGGATCCTGGAGGAGAACCCCCTTCGGGTGTTCCCCGCGTGAGCAGGCCGCGGGCGGAGTATTATACCCCGGAACCCTGGTCGGTCCACGATGCGCGAAGATGACGAGCAACCGGCGATGGGGGGAACGCCGCCGGCTCCGGAGCCGGGCGCCCCATCCCCTGGAGAGGGGGCTCCCGTCTCTCCCCCCGCGACCGCCGAACCCCCGGCGGAGGCCGGACCGGCCTCCATCGAGGGGGGTGAGGGGGTCGGGCGCCTTCCCCTTCCCCGTCACGATCGAGGGGAGATCTACGCGATCGCGAACCAACTTCTCGGGGCGGCCCGGATCCGGGTGATGTGCGAGGACGGGGTCTCCCGGATGGGCCGGATCACCGGCAAGCTCAAGAAAAAGATGTGGATCCGGGAAGGGGACCTCCTCATCGTCCGCCCCTGGGGATTCCAGGAAGGAAAGGGTGACATCCTATTCCGCTACAGCCGCACCCAGTCGAACTACCTCAGCCGGCGACATCTCCTTCCTTCCGCGCTCGACGTCTTCGGGGGAGAGCTCCCTCCCGAGCCCGAGCGACGCCGGCGCCGCTGAGCATGGCGGATCCTGGCCCGCTCCCTCAGCGCCCGTATTCCGGGCTGGAGGTGCGCGTCTTGGAGGCGAACGCCATGGCCCGGGGCTGCTCCCTCTCCGGGCTGATGGAGAGCGCCGGACAGGTGATCGCCGAGGAGATCCGGCGGCACCTACCCCCTCCTCCCGCCTCGGTGGGGATCGTCGTCGGTTCGGGCAACAATGGAGGGGACGGGTTGGCTGCCGCCTATTACCTCAACCTGAACGGGCATCCCCCACGGATCTGGATGCTCCGGCCTCCCTCCGAACTGCGTTCGGAGATGGCCCGGGGGATGTGGAAACGCGTCTCGGCCTTTCCCGGCTTCCAGGTGGGGGTGCCCAAGGTGGCGGAACTCACCGACCTGCCCCTGGTGGTGGATGCCATGATCGGGACCGGAGGGGAGGGGGAGCTCCGGGAACCCTACCGCGGCGCCGTGGCGGAGATCAACGCCTCCGGGGTCGACGTCCTCTCCGTGGACCTGCCGACCGGGCTTGGGACCTCCACGCCCCTCCAGGCCCGCTGGACGGTCTCCCTGGAGGTCCTCAAGGAAGGAATGGAGCATCCGTCGGTGGGAGAGGTGACGGTCCGTTCCATCGGCATGCCGTTGGAGGCGAAGGAAGAGACCGGCCCAGGGGAATTCCACTTCTTCCCCCGGCCGGGCGCCCATGCCCGCAAGGGCTCCCAGGGCCGGCTCGTGGTGGTGGGAGGGGGGCCGTACGCGGGGGCCCCGACGCTGGCCGCGCTCGCCTCCCTGAAGGCCGGGGTGGACATGATCTTCCTGGTGGTCCCGGGCGGTGTGGCCGACGTCGTCCAAGGTTACTCCCCGGAGATCATCGTCCGGGGGTTGGGCCACGGCAGGACGTTCCTGGAGGAGGAGGCCTCCGCGCTCTGGAGCCTGGTCCAGACGCTCCGGCCGGATGCCCTCCTGGTGGGAAACGGGGTGGGGACCGATCCCTCCACCGTTGTCGCCCTGGAGGAGTTCCTGGAGCAGGCGCTTGCCCGGATGCCGGTGGTCCTCGACGCCGAAGGGCTCCGGGTGATGGAGCAGCGGGGGGGTTCCCCCTTCCGGGACCAGGAAGCCCGGCGGCTGCTCTTGACGCCGAACACCCGGGAGTACGCGCACCTGAAGGACCCCCGGTCACCGGCCCTTGCGCCGGTGGAGCCGACCGAGGTCCGAGCCCTCGCCCGGCAGCTGCGGGCCACACTCTTGGTCAAGGGGGAGACCGACTGGATCTCCGACGGGATCGCCCTGTGGGCGAACAGGACCCACCATCCTGCCCAGGTGGTGGGAGGAGCTGGGGACACCCTCGCCGGGGTGGCCGCCTCCCTGATGGCCCGGGGGCTCACCCCTGCGCAATCCGCCCGCCTCGCCACCTACTGGACGGGAAGCGCCGCCCTCCGCCTCTTCCCCCGGACCAGCTACGGCATGACCCCCCTGGCCCTCTCCGACGAGCTGCCGGGAGCGCTGGCCGAGGGGCTGGCCCGGGCACCGGATCCGCGCAACGCTCACGCGTAACGGATACGGCCCCGGATCTCCTGGGCCCGGGCCTGGCTCTCCGGGGCCCCCGGAAAGGTCGCCTCGTACCCCGAGCGGAACGCTTCCAGCAGCCGGGGGGCCTCGGCCGAGAGCGTGTTCAGGTCCTCTTCGACCAAGTGGAGGTCGATGCCTAGTTCCTCCACCTCCGGGTCCCGGGAGCCCAGCGAGAGGTCGAGAAGGGTGAGGCGTTCCCCATCCCAGAGCACGTTGGAGGCGGTGAGATCTCCGTGCGAGATACGGGAGGCGTGAAGTCGCCCAAGGAGCGCTCCCCACTGACGGCAAAGCCCCTCTTGCTTGGGGAGGGGCCCCGCCCCCGGTCCGAGGAACTCGGTGAGGGGTCTTCCCGGAAGCCGTTCCAGCACCAGAGAGAAGGCGTCTTCGTCCACGTCGAGGACCAGGGGGGTGGCCACGCCTGCACGGCGGGCCTCGCGGAGCAGGCGGACCTCGGTCCGGATCCGTTCCAGCCGGAGACGGCGGTCCAGGTCCCCGGGGCGATAGGCCTTCTCCGGTCGAACCTTGCGCACGGCGGGCACTCCCAGGAACTCCTCCTCGCTCACCCGGGCCTCGGCCCCTTCGGCCAGGATCCTGCCGGGTCGGTCCATGGGTTGGCTCCCGGTCAGGGAGGCGGGAGCGTCCGTCCTTGTCGGTGGCCCTCGACCCGGAGGATCGCCTCCCGGGCGAGGCGGGCCGCCAAGGAACTGGTGTTCCCCTGGTCCCACGGCGGAGAGACCTCCATGATGTCGAGGCCCGCGAGCCGGGGGGCCGCCAGATCGATCACGGTCTTCACGTCGAGCGGGGTCATCCCGAACGGTTCCGGGGTCCCGGTGGCCGGGGCGTACGCCGGGTCGATCCCATCGATGTCCAGCGTGATGTAGACCCGGTCCGTGGCGAGGCGCTCCAGGGCCCGGGTCACCACGGATCGGATCCCATCCCGGTGGATGTCGTAGGTGCTGAAGTAGGGCATTCCGAGCCGGTCGTTGTCCTCCTTCTCGTCCCGGGACATGGAACGAACCCCCAGGACCACGACCCGGGAGGCCCCCAGGTGCTCCACCATCCGACGGGCGGAGCAGGCATGGCTCCGCCGGTCCCCCAGGTAGCTCTCCCGGAAGTCCAAGTGTGCGTCCAGGTAGAGCACCCCCAGGGAGGCGTCCCGGGGAGCCGACTCCACCACGGGGGGAGCGCACGCGTGGTCCCCTCCGAACACGATGGGGAACTTCCCATCCTCCCACAGGGGCTTCACCAGTTCCCGGACCCCCCGGACCATCTCCTCGGCGCTGCCGAACTCCTCCGCGTTCCCCAGATCGTGGACCGGGACCTCGCTCAGGTCGAGGCCGGTCTCGAAGTTGTACGGCTCGAAGTTCCAGGATTGCTGGCGGATCGCGTCCGGGCCAAAACGCGCCCCAGGTCGGAACGAGGTCGTCCGGTCGAAAGGGACACCCAGGATCACGTAATGGGCTTCCTTCAGGCTCGCCGACGCGTCGGCGAAGGTGGGCAAGTGGGTGGCCGGCATACCCTCCACCCGAGCTCCCCGCCGTATAAGAGCGCCCCTCCGGGAGATAACCGCGTCCGCCGGAGGCCACCGACCGGACACGCCCAGGAGGGTCTGGCGACCGGGGGGAGAGGACGCCCGTGTTAGAACCCGGCCTTCCTCCCACCGGCGCCGTAGCGCCTCGCCCCTGGGCATCCTGCTGAGCCGGAAACGGGACCCAGGTGCCGGCCGCCACGCCTGTCCGTGTGGGACAGACGATGATCCTTCCCCGAGCGGGACCCGGTGGTCTCCCGTAACGGGGGTCCCCCGGGACCGGTGGGGTGCCCCTGGCAGGGGGACTTTCCGTCGCGCCCTTCCTCCCGCGCCCGGGGCCCACCGCCCCACCTCAGTGCGCCAGGAGCGAGTCGTCCGGCACATGACCAACCCCCCCCGGTGCCTTCCCGGACGTTTTCCTGCTCCAGCAGGTCAACCCCGCTTCACGGGGGGGCTTTACCCTCGGTTCCCACCACCCCAACGAGAGGGCCGATGAGCGAAGGCCGGGAAGGGAACTCCTGGGAACTCTCTCACGAGGGTAGGGTATGGGCCCTGGCGGGGATCCTCATCCTGGCCGGGATCGTGCTCTTCCTCTTCGAAGTGGCTTCTGCCGGAGTGTCCCGTTTCGGCTGGGGTATGATGTCCACCGGAGGTTGGGGGGTAGGCTGGTTCGCGGTCGCCGCCGCCTTCATGATGGTCGGAGGCTTCCTCTTGGTGGTCCTCCTCGTCCTGCTCTTCTGGCGAGCGGTCAGCCACCCCAGCCCCCTCCACGACTTCGCCCCGGGGCCGGAGGATCCTCTGACGGCCCTCAAGCGGAGGTATGCGAAAGGGGAGATCTCGAAAGAACAGTTCGACCAGATCGCCCGGGACCTGGCCTCCGTTCCGTGATCGATACATGCCGGGCGGGCACTGGGGGGAGCCCCCCCGGAGCATGACTCCGGCGGGGGGTCCCGTCGGATGGGAAAAGGGCATAGCCCTAGTGGTGGTGGCCTTCTAGGGCCCCACGAGGGAAGCGTAACCATGAACGAGTTCAAGCACCTGGCCGTGAAGGAGGAGGAGGATGGGGTGGTCGTCCTCGTCCTGAGGAATCCCCCCGTCAACGCGCTTTCTACCGGGCTCCTCAGCGACCTCGAGGGGGCGGTCGGCGCCCTCGCCGGGGACCGGAGCAAACGGGCCGTGATCCTCACCGGGGACGGATCTTACTTTTCCGCGGGGGCGGACCTGAAGGAGATGGCCGGAATGGTGGGGGAGTTCCGGACAGAGGCGCCGAAGGTCGTCGCCCGGGGTCACCGAATCTTCCGGGCCTTGGAGGACCTTCCGCAGCCGGTCATCGCGGCCATCAATGGTCTCGCCCTGGGCGGGGGACTGGAGCTGGCCCTGGCCTGCGACCTGCGGTTGGCGGGAGACACGGCCAAGCTGGGAGCCACGGAGGTCAATTTCGGCCTGATCCCCGCCTACGGGGGGACCCAGCGGCTCTCCCGCCTGGTCGGGCTCGCCAAGGCCAAGGAAATGATCTTCAGCGCCACCATGGTCCCCGCCAGCGAGGGTTTGAAGTGGGGGCTCGTGAACCGGACCGTGCCCGCGGGGCAGGAGCTTCGGGCGGCCCGGGACCTGGCCCACACCATTGCCCAGAAGGCCCCCCGGGCCGTGGCCGCGGCCAAGGCGGCGATCCAGTTCGGCTATGAGCACCCCTTGGAGGAAGGCCTGAGGCGGGAGTCCGAACTCTTCGCCCAGGAGGTCCTTCCCAGCGAGGACCTTCTGGAGGGGATCGCCGCCTTCGTGGAGCGACGCCCCCCGAAGTTCACCGGGAAGTGACCATGGCCTCGGTAGAGCCGACCCTCGACCGAGAGGCGACCCTGGCAGCGCTGCGGAGCACGGTGGCCCGGTTCGCGTCCGAGGAGGTGGCGCCCATCCTGTCCGAAATGGACGAACGGGAGGTCTTTCCCGAGGCCACGGTGCGGCGCATGAAGGAGCTGGGCTTCTTCGGACTGCCCATCCCGGAGGAGTACGGCGGGCTCGGGCTGGGCAAGACCGGCTACTGCGCCGTGGTGGAAGAGCTCTCCAAGGTGGATGCCTCGCATGCGGCGATCCTGGGCGCCCACACCTCGCTCGGGATGACGCCCCTGTACTACTTTGGGACCGAGGAGCAGAAACAGCGGTTCCTAGTGCCGGCGGCCCGGGGGGAACGCCTCATGGCCTTCTCGCTCACCGAACCGGGCAGCGGCTCCGATTCCGGCGCCCTGGTGACCTCGGCCCGAGCGGAAGGGGACTGCTATCTGCTCAACGGCGAGAAGATCTACGTCACCAACGGGGCCGAGGCGAACGTCGTGCTCGTGCTCGCCGCGAACGACGTGAAGCTTGGGCCGCGGGGGGGGATCACCGCGTTCCTGGTGGAGAAGGGGACCCGGGGCTTCACGGTGGGAAGACTGGAGAAGAAGATGGGACTGCACGGCACCTCCACGGCCCAGCTGCTCTTCCAGGACTGTGCGGTCCCCAAGGAGAACGTGCTGGGGGAGGTGGGCCGGGGCTTCGTGGTCGCCATGACCGCGCTGGACGTCGGCCGTCTTTCCCTCGGCGCGGGGTCCCTGGGAGGCATGCAGGGGGCGATGAGGGAAGCCCTCACCTATGCGAAGAACCGCCTGCAGTTCGACCTCCCCATCGTCGAACACCAGGCCATCCAGTTCAAGCTCGCGGACATGGCCATGCATGTCCATGCCCTCAAGACCATGGTCTACGCCGCCGCGGAGCACCAGGACCGAATGGGCCCATCGGTGAAGGGATGGACCCGGGAGGACCGGGCCAAGAAGACCCGCGACAGCGCCATCATCAAGTGCCTCGCCAGTGAGTGGGCGACCCGGACCATCCACGATGCCCTGCAGATCCACGGTGGCCTGGGGTACATCCGGGGTACCCCCATCGAGCGGGCCTACCGGGACGCCCGGATCAGCGAGATCTTCGAGGGGACGAACGAGATCCAGCGGCTGGTGGTGGCCCGGGACCTGATCACCCGGGGTTGGGTGGACTGAATTTCAAACGTCGTCCCGCCCCGGTGGTCCGGGCACCCAGAACCGGGGCAGCTGGCGGATCTCCTGCCAGTCCTGAGCGAGGCGGCACTCGATCCGGTGCAGCATCACCGAAAGGCTTCCCTTGGACAGACCGAGCTCCTGGGCGAGTCCCGTGAGGGAGGTCCGCCGGGGATGCTCGTAGTACCCCCGTTGAAGCGCCGCTTGGAAGACCCGGTCCTGGGTGGGGGTCAAGCCGACGGGACCGGAGTCGGGCACGGTGGAGGAGATCCCCAGGACCCGGCTCCCGGGAAGACCGCGACGGACCAGATCGGCCAACCGGCGCAGGACGTCCCGGGAGCCCAGCACCTCCCAGAACGCCCACCCATCCCGGACCGCAAAGGGGAGCCGGGGGAGCACCTCCCCTTGGGCGATGAGCGGAACCAACGCGGAGGACGGGTATTGGACGCGCCAGAGGGTGCCCTGGGAGGACCGGTGCAATTCCTCCAGGTGGATGGACCGCGGAAGGCGGCGCCCCCAGGACCGTACGAGAGGGGCGGTCCGGTCGTCGGCCCACACGTGAAGGAGGGCGCCCCTCCCGGAGAACGGGGCGAGATCCAAGACCCAGAGGAGCGACCCACGACAGGCCCGGGAGAGCGAGGCCAGCCAGAAGTCCTCGGGAAGTCTCAGTTCCAGCCTCAACCGAGCCATGGGACCCTTGGGGATACAGCCCCAGGTTCCCGGGGCTGCCAGGGCCCCCCGGGCGCCGGGGCTTGCGCGAGGACCTGCGTCGATGCCTTAACATGTTCGGTCACCCATCTAAGTAACCCATCCCCCTGTGGAGGTCCATGATCCGTCTCGGAGTCTCCACGCAAAGCCCCCCCCTGGTCCCGCTCCCCGGCTCGCGGAAGCGCCGGGCGGGAGCGCGCTGGGAGCGAGGACGGGACTATCGCACCGGGGTGGGGGGGGTGGTGCCGATGATGCGTTCGCTCCTCAAGCATGCCCAGGCCCGCTGGGTCTCCCCGAACCCGTGGTGGGTCTGCCTGGGCTTCCCCGGAGCTCCCCGTTGGGTGCAGAGCGATGAAGGGTTCCGGGTGAGCTTTGTCGACCTCCCCGAAGAGGTCCGCGGTCGGTACAACCGCTTCAAGCGGGCGATCTGGGACGCGGTCCACGGCGCCGGTGGGATGGACTTCCAGGTGGAGGACTACCGTGCCTTCCTGGAATACAGCATGGCCACCGCCGGCCGGCTGCTGGAGCTGCGGGACCAAGTGGACGCCTACTACGTGAATGACTTCCAGCAGATCCAGGTGGGGCCGGCGCTCGGTCCGGCGGCTCCCGCCGTGCTCCGCTGGCACGTCCCCTTCCAGGTGGAGAGGCTCTCCCCCGCCACCCGTCGGTTCTTCGTGAAGAGCCTGGAGGGCTTCGATGCCGTGGTCGTCTCCACCCGGCGGGACCTCGAAGGGCTCATCGGCGTGGGCTTCCAGGGCCGGGCTTACCAACTCTATCCCTACGTCGACCCCGGGGAATTTCCCCAGGTCGGCTCCTCCGCCCAGGATGCGTTCCGGACGCGGTGGCGCCTGCCCACGGTAGGGCCCCTGGTGCTTTGCGTGGCGAGGATGGACCCGCAGAAGCGCCAGGACCTCCTCCTCCGGGCTCTCCCCTCCCTCCGAAGACGCTTCCCCCGGCTCACGGCCCTCTTCATCGGGAACGGGAGCTTCACCTCGAGCCCGGGCGGGGGTCTGGGGTCCTCCATGGGAACGGACTGGAGGACCGGGCTCGAGCGGTTGGCCCGGGACCTGAAGGTCTCGGACGTGGTCCGCTTCACCGGATACCTTCCCGACGAGGACATCCGCGTGGCCTACAGCCTCTGCGACGTCCTGGTCATGCCCTCGGTGACCGAGGGCTTCGGCCTGGTGGGCGTGGAGGCCTGGCTCTACCAGAAGCCCATCGTCGTGAGCGAAGGAGCCGGTATCTCGGAGCTGGTGGGGGACGGCGTCAATGGGATCGTGGTCCGACCGGGATCCGCCTCCGCGCTGGCGCAGGCCCTCCGTGATGTGCTGAGCAACCCGGAGCGGGCCGAAGCCATGGGCCGGATGGGAGCGCTCACCTCACGGTTCTGTCTCACCGGCTTCGCCGCCCGCCGCCTGAGGCGTGTTTTCGAGGAGGTCCTGTCCGAATACCAAGGCCCCCGGGGCACGCCCACCGCATGAGCGTGGTGACCTTCGACCTGTGGAACACGCTTCTGTCGCTGGACCCGGACGAGGCCCGGAGCTACGTCCTCCGGCGACACGCGATTGGCCGTCGGTGGCTGGGTCAGTCCACCCCCCTGCCCGGCGGGGCCCGGGGGGACTTCCGGACGATCCCGCCACAGGTCCGCACCGAGGCGGACCGCCGGGAGCGCGCTGGACGGGTGATGACGATCCCGGCCCAGGCCCGTCGGATGGCCCGGCTGGCGCACCGGCGTGCCAGCCCCCAGGCGTACGAGCGGTCGCTCTCCCAGCTCCTGGCCGGCCTGCCGGTGAAGGTCGCCCCGGGGGCCCGGGATACGCTCGGACGACTTCGGCGGGAGGGGCTGACGCTGGGGCTCATCTCCAACCTCACCCTGGAGCCTCCCGACGCGGTCCGGGAGCTCCTGGAGCGAACGGAGCTCACCTCGTTCTTTTCCACCCTGGTCTTCAGTTCGGAGGTGGGCGCGTCCAAACCGGACCTCCGCCCGTTCCGGGCGGCGCTCCGACGATTGGGGGGGAGACCGGGGCAAGCCGTCCACGTGGGGGACCGGTGGAGCTCGGATGGGCTGGGGGCGATCCGGGCCGGCTGGGCCGGCGTGGTGCTCCTCGGGCCGCCCTCCCTTCCCCGGTGGGCCCTTCAGCACCCCCGGGTGCGCGGGGTCCGTTCGTTCCGGCGTGTCAGGGAGGCGGTGTGGGACCTTCTGAGGGCGACCCCGGGCTGATCCCGGTACCGGTCGGTATCGGGTCGCCCGTGCCCAAGGGGGTGGGCGGAACGGGAGGAAGGGCCGGGGCACGCTCCTGCTGAGGGCTCCTCGATCCCTCGCCATAGACGTAACGCTCGCCCCGGAAGAAGGAGACCACTCCCGCCAAGGCGGTGAGGGAACCGGCGAACAGGAAGCTGTCCCGGATCCCCGAGAGGAAGGCCGGTGCGATGGCCTGGGGGAAGAAGCTGCGGCTGGTCAGGGCCACCGTCACTGCCGGGTTCAACGGGACCCAACCGGGCAGGCTACCCGCCACCGTCAGCAGGAGCCCCACGGGGTTCTGCCCGAGGAACGCCCCGAAGAGCGAGGTGGTCGGCTGCGAACTGGCGAGGGAGGTGAGGATGCCCAGGTCCGGAGATCCCACCCCGAGTCCCGCCAGGGCGCTCCCCACGGAGTGGCTGAGCCCGGAGGAGAGGCCGGTGATGACGATGGTGAAGAAGAAGACCAGGGAGAGCTGTTGGCCCGTGTTCTGGAGGGTGGCGAGCATCCCGGAGGCCGCCCCGCGTTCCGCGGGAGGCACGGAATTCATCACCGCGGCGGCGTTGGGGGACGCGAACATGCCCATCCCGCAGCCCATGAGGAAGAGCAGGCCTCCCATCTCCCAGTAGGCGAAGTTGTACGGCAGGAGCAGCATGAGGAAGAAGGAGAGCGAGCCGATCAGCATCCCCGCTGTGGCCAGGTGCCGGGCGCCGTGCCGGTCGGAGAGGATACCGGAAAGGGGCCCCATGACGAAGAAGCCCGCCATCATGGGGAGCATGTAGATCCCGGCCCACAGCGGGGTCTGGGAGAACGCATACCCGTGCAGGGGGAGCCAGATCCCCTGGAACCAGATGATGAGCATGAACATGATCCCCCCCCGGGCCACGGAGCCGAGGAAGGCCGCCAGATTGCCGACCGCGAAGGCGCGGGTCCTGAAAAGGTGCAGCCGGAACATGGGCTCCTTCACCCGGGTCTCCACGACCAGGAAGAGACCCAGGAGGACGATCCCGAGGCCGATGCCGGTCCCGACCCAGGGGCTCGACCAGCCCATGGTCTGCCCGCCATACGGGAGCAGCCCGTAGGTGAGGCCCACCAACAGGAACGTGAGCCCGAGGGCGAAGGTGACGTTCCCCCAGAGGTCCACGCGCTGGCCGCGCCGGGTGGGGCTGATGTCCCGCAGCTTCAGATAGGCCCAGACGGTGCCGAAGAGCCCGACCGGGACGTTCACCAGGAAGATGAACCGCCAGCTCGGGATGGTGACACCGAGGACGTGGACCGGGGGGACGCCGGCGAGGAGCCCTCCCACCACCAGTCCGAGGACGCTACCCCCGATGAATGCCACCTGGTTGATCCCGAGGGCCTTTCCCCGTTCGTTGGAGGGGAACGCATCGGTGAGGAGCGCGGAGGAGTTCGCGAAGAGGAAGGCGGCCCCCACGGCCTGCACCAGGCGGAACGAGACGAGCTCCCAGCCTCCCAGCGTTCCCCCGTTGGGGGCCAGGAAGAGCAGGATCGACCCCACGGTGAAGACCACGAACCCCAGATTGTACATCCGGGCCCGGCCCACCATGTCCGAGATCCGGCCGGCGTTGACCAGCAAGGTGGCGGTGACCACCCCGTAGCCGAGGAGGAGCCAGATGAGGATGGGGAATCCCTGAGGGTTGAGGAACGAGATCCCGAGGCCATCGAGGATGACCGGCAGGGAGATGAGCAGGATGGAGATGTTGATGGAGGCCATGAGGGCCCCCAGGGTGGTGTTCGACAGGACGGTCCACTTGTAGGCTACCATGGGGAGGGCTCCGGGGGTTCACCCCCGGTCGGGGACGCCTGGGCCGGTAACGGGTTGAGGATAGTAAGGCGCCGTAACAAACCTCCGGAGGGGCCAAGCCGTGCGTCGGGCCATAAGGTTTGGCCGTCCGTGGAGGGCTCCGACCCCTCACCCGAACAACGGCATCCGGCTCCGGGCCCCCGGACGGGGGAGGAAGGCCACAGCAACGGCGGAGGCGAGCCCGATCCCGACCATGACCTCCAGGCCGAGGGGCAGCGTCGCGTACCCCCGGAACGCGACCAGCCCCACCACGGTGGGGCCCACGGCGCTGCCGCCCCCGGTGGCGAGCCCGAAGACCACGGAGTTCGCGAGCGTCGAAGAGCCCGAGGACAGGTAGTCCGGGGTCAGGGACATGAGCAGCGGAAAGGCGCTGAACGTGAAGAACCCGATGAGCAATAGGCATCCGGTCGCCTCCCATCCGCTGGAGAAGAGGAATCCCAGGGTGGCCAGGGCCGTGCCCAGGGAGCTCAACGCGAGGAGGCCCCGCCGGTCCCAGTGGCCGACGAGCACGCCGAAGACCGGTTGCCCGAGGATCCCCGCCACGTAGATCGTGGCCACCTCCAGGCCCAGGTTAGGGGCGCCGAACCCGGCCGGGTGCAGCGTGAGGTAGGTGGGGAGCCACGCCACGATCCCCTGGGAGGCCACCGAACGCAAGAAGGCCACGCCGGCCAAGAGGACGACGCCGCGGGTGAGCACGCTGCGGGTGGTGGGCCCGCCCCGAGGCGCGGCGCCCGCAACCAGCCTTGCCCGTTCTCGGCTGACCAAAAGGATCACCACCCCCGCCACTCCGGCGAAGAGGGCGAAGACCGCCAGGGAGGCGTCGGCGGCCACCACGAGGCCGATGAGGAAGAACAGGACCGGGTAGAGTGCCCGGCCGGTGCTCCCCATGGCCCCGTTGATGCCGAGCGCCTTCCCCCGTTCGGGTCCCTGGAACCGCTCCTGGAGCAGCGTGCCCCCCAGCGGGTGGTAGAAGGCGGTACCGAAGCCGGTCACGAACCCGGACCCCAGGCTCAACCCCAGGGTCCACGGCCCGGTGAAGAGCGCCAGGGCCGCGTAGAAGCCCACCAGCCCCGCGCCGAGCAGGAGCAACCCGCCGGCCATGAGGAGCGCCGGCCGGCCCGAGAGGTCCGCCCGTCGGCCCACCCAGAGACTGAGCAGCGAGGACGACGTGTAGTAGATGAGGAAGAGGAGGGCCAAGTCCAGCGGGTCGACCTGCTTTTGGCTGGTCAGGAGCGCGGCGACAACGGGGACGAACAGGGTGGTCCCGTCGTTGATGAAGTGGCCCAGGGAGGTGTACGCCAGGACCCGAAGCCGGGAGGGGGATCCGCCCGGCCCCGGCGCCCCGACACGGGACTCCTCCGTTCGGTTCACGCCACCTCGTCCGGAGTCGGCGAGGACGCGGCCCCCCGCAATGAGCGCTTGAGGACCTTCCCCACCAGGGTGCGAGGAAGGGAGGGGACGAACGCGACCTCCCGGGGAGCTTTGAAGTGGGCGAGCCGGCCCCGGACCAGCGCAATGAGCTCCTCCGAGGAGACCGCGCATCCCGGTTTCCTCACCACGAAGGCCTTCACCACCTCCCCGAGCCGGGGGTCCGGGATCCCGATGACCGCCGCTTCGGCCACCGCGGGGTGGGTGTAGAGGACCTCCTCCACCTCCCGGGGGTAGACGTTGAACCCCCCCACGAGAACGAGGTCCTTCTTGCGGTCCACGATGTAGGTGAACCCCTCTTCGTCCACATGTCCCAGGTCCCCGGTGAGGAACCATCCATCGGACATGCACGCCCGGGTCTCCTCGGGCCGCTGGTAGTACCCCTTCATCACCTGGGGTCCCTTCACGGCGATCTCCCCGTCCACCCCGCAGGGCATGCCCTTGGAGGGATCTTCCGGGTCGACCACCTTCACCCAGGTGGAGGAGACCGGCAGGCCCACCGAGCCCACCCGGGCCCCGTCCCCCAAGAGGTTCACGTGGGTCACCGGGGAGGTCTCCGAAAGCCCATAGCCTTCCACTACGATGCCTCCGGTGATGGCGTGGAACTGCTGGGCCACTGCCCCCGGAAGGGGGGCGGAGCCGCTCACGCAGAGGCGCATCCCCTTCAGCTCGGCCTGCTGTGCTGGGGGGAGGTGAATGAGGTCGGCGTAGAACGTCGGCACCCCCGGAAAGATGGTCGGCCGATAGCGCCTCACATACTGGAAGATCAGTTCCGCGGTGGGAGCGGAGGGTTGGGTCACCAGCGTGGCCCCGAAGAGGAGCGCGGCGTTGAGCGCAGCGGTCATGCCATACACGTGGAAGAACGGGATCATGGAGAGGAGCACTTCTTCCCCATCCCGGTAGTCGGTGAGCCAGAGCCGGATCTGCCTCGCGTTGGCGGCCAGATTCCCGTGCGTGAGCATGGCGCCCTTGGGGGTCCCGGTCGTGCCGCCGGTGTACTGGAGGACCGCCACGTCCTCGGCCAGGTCCAACGGGACCTCGGGGACCGTTCCTTCGGTCCTCCGAAGGCGGGCGAACGGGACGTACGGAAGCCCGGTCGCCGGGGAGGGATTGTGTTTCTGCCGCCGGAGCCCCCGGTTCACGAAGGGCCGGGCCCACCACGGCACATCCTCCCGGAGCCGTCCGAGGAAGATCAGCGGGCGGGCTGCGGAGTCGAGAACCTCCTTTAGGCCGTGGGAGAGGAAGTCGAGCGTGACGATGCCCTTGGGCCGGGAATCCTCCAGGGGGGTCCTCAGGTCCAGGTGGATGTACAACGGGGCGATCTGCACCACCACGAGGCCGAGGCGAAGCGCGGCGTAGTAGGAGAGCACGTACTCCGGGCAATTGGGCAGATAGAGCGCCAAGCGATCCCCCTTCCTGAGTCCCGCGGCGTGGAAGCCGGCGGCCACGTGCGACACGTCGTCCCAGAGTTCCTGGTACGTCCACCGTCGCTCCAGGCCGGGCCGGAGCGCGAAGACGAGCGCATCCCGGGCCGGCCATCGCTCCACCGCTTGGCGGAACATCTCGGGGACCGGCAGACGGTCCGCCGGAAGGTCCGCCGGCACTCCCGGAGGATAGAGCCGCAACCAAGGCCGCGGGGGGTCGGTCGCTGCCATCCCCGTCCTCCCTTCAGGGGCCGGTGCCCCGATCCGCACCATCCCCTCCAGCCACCGGCGGCCTCTCGAAGACCAGTCCCGTGCGATAGGACCGGGTCCAGACCACCCGTTCCCCAACCGCCAGGTCCTCCGGACGCTTGACCGCGGGAAGCCAACCGCTGGTACGGACCCCCTCGTCCAGCTCGATCAGCGCGTAGGCGTACGGCGCGTCGTTCACGAACTCGTCGGAGGGCACATGCTGGAGGGTATAGCTCAGCACGCGTCCCCCTCCGGAGAAGAGGCGGTCCTCGAGACTGTGCGGCGTGCCACATCGTGGACAGACCAGCAGGTAGGTCAGGGTGAGGAATCCGCACGACCGGCAAGCGTAGCCCAACAGGCGGCCCTCCTCCTCGTAGGCCCGGGTGAACTGTTGGATGGAGTGAAGGGTGGGGGCCTCGCCCGGTCCGGACCGGCCCGCGTCCGTCGGTGTGGTCCTCCCCGAACTCATACTCCCGTCCTCAGACCCGTTGGAAGAGGTGGACCGAGCAGCTTCCTCCGGTGGCCCCCACGTTGTGGGCCAGCGCCCACTCAGGGTCGCTCACTTGCCGTCCCGCGGCCCGCCCGTTGAACTGTTCGAAAATCTCCACCACCTGGGCGGCGCCCGTGGCGCTCACCGGGTGCCCCTTCGCCTTGAGCCCCCCGGAGGGGTTCACGGGGAGCTTCCCGTCAACGGCCGTCTCCCCCTCGGCTCCGGCCCGGGCGGCCTCCCCGGGCGGGTAGAATCCCAGGTCTTCCAGCGCCAGGACCTCCGCCACCGTGAAGCAGTCGTGAACCTCGAGGAGGTCCACCACTGACCGGTCCACTCCCGCCATGCGGAAGGCGCGCTCCCCCGCCAGGGTGGAGGCGGGCAAGGTGGTCAGGTCGTTGCGGTCCTGCAGTGCGGCGATGCTCCCCGCCCGGGCCGAGGCCCGGATGGCCGCCGGGACCTCCGTGAGATCGGACCGGAAGCGCTTCGGGTTCACCACCACCACCGCCGCGGCTCCGTCCGAGAAGGGACAGCAGTCGTACAGGCGGAGGGGCCAGGAGACCGGGGGCGAATTCAGATACGTCTCCATGGAGATGGGTTTCTGGAAGTGCGCGTGCGGATTGTGCGAGGCGTTTAGATGGTTCTTCACGGCCACCGCCCCCAATTCCTCGGCCCGGGTACCATACCGATGCATGTGGGCCGTGGCCAGGGTGGCGTAGAGGCCGGGGAAGGTGGCCCCGTTACGGGATTCGAAGGCGTAATCGGCGCCCATGGCAAAATAGCTCGTCGCTGCGAGCGTGTCCAGGTGCGAGAGCTTCTCCACCCCCACCACCAGAGCGGCGTCCAAGAACCCGCCGGCCACATGAACGAAGGCCTCATGGAGGGCCGCCGACGACGAGGAGCAGGCCGACTCCACCGTGACCGACGGGACCTCGGGAATGCCCAGGGCACTGTTCACCAGGGGTCCCACGTGGGCCTGGCGCTCGGCCACTCCAAAGGCATTGGAAACGAACGTGTAGCCGATGTCCTTGGGGCGAAGGCCGGACCGCTCGATCGCCTCCAGGCTCACCTGGGAGGCGGCCTCGCGGCCGGAAACGGCCATCTTGCCGAAGCGGTTCATCGCCGCACCGGCCACCCAGACCTCTTCCATGATCGGCCCCGGGAGCAAGGGCTCTAAGGGCCCCTCTCCACCGGTAGAGAGCTTCAGGGAGAGGGCCCTTATAAGGACCCCGAGCGCCCGTCCGGGAGCACCGCCCGCCTCACGGGCCGGGGTTCAGGAAGACGGCCGAAGGGAGGGGCAGAGGGCGCCCGGGGGGAGTCGGTAGCACGAGGCCGCCTCCCCCTCACGATGGTTCCAACAGCGGAAGGAGGCCTCGGAAGGTGGTCTCGGCCCGGTCGGCGTCCTGGGTCTTGATCACCAAACGTCCATCCTGCATGATCGTGACCTCCGGGTCGCCCCCGACCAGCAGCATGACCCGGGCATCGGTCACGGAGCGGCCGGAGCGCTCCAGGCGGGCCCGGAGGAGACGGAGATCGAGCCGACGCTTGGGGTCGGGCACGGCCTCGTAGGCGCCCTTCCCAGAGCAGAGCTTCAGCGTCCGGTAGCTCACAGCACCTGGGCGCGGCGGGAGACCTCCTCCACCATGCGTCCCACGTCGATCCGGTCTTCCTCCTCCAGGATCTTGATCAGGCTGGTCCGGGTGGCCGGCTTGTCCGGCACGGCCTGGCAGCACAGCCCCGGGCGTGTCGAGATCCCATAGGTCCCGAGGACCTTGGCCCGGGCCTCGATCTCCTGCTTGTCGAAACCGACCAGCGGTCTCACGATCGGGAGTCCGACCGCCGAAGTGGCGGTCCGCATGTTGGAGAGGGTCTGGCTGGCCACCTGGCCCAAGGCTTCCCCCGTGACCAGAAACCCTGCACCCTCCCGGAGCGCCACCTGTTCCGCGGCCCGCCACATGAAGCGCCGGCAGAGGACACAACCCACGTGACGGTCGGTGTTGCGCATGAGGGCGATCTGGGTGGAGCCGTGGGGAACCACGGTGAGCGGGATGGAGGACCCGTAGCGGCCGGAGAGCACCTTCAGATGATCCCGGACCTTTTCCAAGGGGGAATCATCCGTGAACGGGCGGTTGTCCATGTGGACGGCCACCAGTCGATGGCCCTGCGAGAGGATCATGTCCGCAGCCACCGGGGAATCGATCCCCCCGGACATGAGGACCACCCCCAGGGACATGGCGACCCGTTGAGGGGTCCCGCGGGCTCTTAAGGCTGCCTGCCCGGGCGAGGAGCGCCCGGGCCGGGGTGCTTCCGGCCCGGCGGCGGTCCCTAGGCGGTCCGGGCGACGCTCGGTTGGGGAACGATATCGTTGACGGCATCGACCAGGGGCTTCAGGTAGGTCAGGGCAGGGCCACCGTGCATGACCACGGCGACGAAGCCGGCCTCCATGAGCTCCCCCCGGGTGGCCCCAAGGGAGGCCGCCGCCGAGACGTGGAACGCGATGCACCATTCGCATTGGGCCGCCACCGCAAGGGCCACGCTGATGAGCTCCTTCTCCTTGGCGCTCAGCGCCGGGCCGGACTCCGCCTTCTTCATGAAGGAGAGGAAACCCTGGATCTCCTGGGGGTACTCCTTCTGGAGCGTTCCGATCAACTGCTGGAATTCGGCCAGGCGGTCTTGCATGTGTCCCATGGGGTTCACCGGAAGGACCGACCGGAAGAGGGGGAAAGACCCCTCCGTGAACTCCGGTTGACAAGACCTTACCGGAAAGGGAGCCGGTTCGCCGGCCCCGGTCCGTGCGCCACCCTTACATAGGACGGATTGTCCGGCCCCCCGTGCCCTCAGCGGATCATCCCAGCGGCCCGCTCTTCCACGAGGACTCCGGCGCCGGCATCCCGGTAATCCTCCTTCACGAGCTCGGAGGAAATGCCCGGGACTGGGACGAACAGGCGAGGGAACTGTCGACGCACCGTCGGGTGGTGGTCCCCGAACTGCGAGGCCACGGCCGGACGGCCCCGCCCCCGGAGGATGCGTACAGCCCCTTCCAGCACGCCTCCGACATCCACGACCTGATCGAGCACCTTGGCCTCAAGGCTCCCTGGGTCGTGGGCCTGAGCCTGGGGGGCCTCGTCGCCCTTGCCCTTGCCCTCGAGCACCCCGAGGAGCTCCGGGGCATCGTCCTCGTATCCACCACGGCCCACGTGGACCGCTACACCAGGGAGGTGGAGACCCGATGGATGCAGGTCTTCCGGGAGGAGGGGGTGGAAGCCTACCTGAACCGGCTCCTGCAGGACGTGTTCTACCCGGACTGGTTACTGGACCATCTGGACGAGGCGGACCGCTTCCGGGAGGACCAGCGGCACCGCCGGCTGGCCGGCATCGCCCCGAGCGCCGCGGGCAGCTTCTCCTGGGACGTCCGCGGCCAGATCGCCCGGATCCGGCTCCCGACGCTGGTGGTCCACGGCATGGACGATCGGGTGGTGGACCCCACTTCGGCCCGGATCCTCCGGCAGACGATCCTGGGTTCCGAGATGAAGCTCTACGCGAACACCGGGCACTTGCTCCACCGGGAACATCCCAAGGAGTTCGCCCGGCTCCTGGAGGATTTCTTTTCCCGTCACGAGGCGTCCTCGTCCCCATCTCCCGGGGCCTCCGGACCATGACCGCCGCTCCCCTCGGGCTGCCCCCGTACCGTCGCTGCGAACTGAGCACCCCCGCCTCGAACGAACGGATGCTCGCGAAGGCATCCCGTTCCGAGGTTGACCTCGTGGTCGCGGACCTGGAGGATGGGGTGGCCCCCTCCCGGAAGGAGGAGGCCCGCCGGACGCTGGTCCGGGCGGCGACGGAACTGGACTGGGCGGGAAAGGCTCTGGCCTTCCGGCCTAATGCCCTCGATACCCCATGGTTCTTGGACGACCTGACCGAGGTGCTCGCCGGGGCGGGGAAGAGGGTGGACGCGCTGGTACTGCCGAAGGTGAAGACCGCCGAGGAGGTCGCCTTCGTGGCCCGGCTCCTCCTCCAACTGGAACGGAAATTTTCCCTCCCGTCAGGCCGGATCGCGCTCGAGATCCTGGTCGAGACGGCTTCCGGGGTGCTCGCAGCGGAGGCCATCGCCCGGGCCTCTCCCCGGGTGCAGGCGCTCTTGTTCGGGCTCTACGACCTCTCCGGCGACCTGGGCACCCAGGTCACCGCCGGGTGGGCCCTGGACCTCTCGTACGCCCGCCAGCGTACTCTGGTCTGCGCGCGCGCCGCGGGGGTGCTTGCCCTCGACGGCATCACCGCGCGTTACCAGGACCTGGACCTGACCCGGCAGGAGGCGGAGAACGCCCACCGCCTCGGGTTCGACGGGAAGTGGGCCATCCACCCGGACCAGGTGCCCGTCATCCAGGAGGTCTTCACTCCTGGCCCGGAGGAGTTGGAGGCCGCCGCCCGGAGGGTCCGGGCCCACCGTGAGGCCGGGACAACCCAAGGAAAGGGAGCCTTTGCCCTCGACGGGGAAATGGTGGACGAAGCGACCGTCCGCCTCGACGTACGGCGTTTGGCGCTGGGGCGGAAGCTCGGGCTCCTGCCGGCCCTGAAGGACTGACCCACGCACGAAGCGCCCGGCCCGATAGCCCCTGCCGGGGCCCGCCCTCCTCAGTCGGTCCGTCGAGGTGGCTCGTCTCCGGATTCGAATCTGCGCCGGAGGGCTTCCGCCCGGGGAAGGTCCTTCGGCTGCCGGATCCGGTACGAGAGCCAACCATCGAGGAAGACATACGGCTCCGACGGCCCGATGGCCCCCCGGTCCACGGCGAAGACCCCCACCTCAACGCAGGGGCCGAGACCCGGCAGCGGCTCGGGCCAGGCGGAGGAGGGGGACCAAGACCCGGGGGAGAGCAGGGCCGGAAGGAGACCGGTGACGCTGGTGACGATGTCGGCGAGCGCAAGCCCCCCTACTTGTAGGGGGGTTAGCGAGCCCCTTATGTGCGTCGGGGGTGTTGGAGGAGTGCTACCTCCGAAGATGCATCAAGCGTTCAAATTTCGGTTCATCCGGGAATCGGGTGGGTCTCAGGGTAGAGGTCCAGTCCCCCGCATCGGAATAGCACCGCCGTCCTGAAGTGGCCCTTGTTGCGGAACCCATAGGCCATTTTCTGGATGGTCGCGAT
>JAJZYB010000023.1 GCA_021806135.1 Thermoplasmata archaeon | reverse complement strand
GAGGAGCTGGTGAGGTTGATCGCGGGAGAGGGCCCGTTGGAACCCACCCTGTCCGCCTGGGCGACCTCGGTCGCATCCGCCCCCGATCAGGAGGGGGGGTGCGTCTGACGGTTATTGGAAGTCAGAGCGGTGAACCCACGCGCCGGCGGGAAGGATTAAGTGCCATCAGGGGGAACAGGCTCCGGGGTGGACCGTGGCCGGGCCCGAGGATGCCACCAACGATTCTTCCGGGGAGATCGACGTTCCTCCGGGGGTCACCCGCATCATCTACCTGCCCCCCCGCGGGGGCGGCCGGTCGGTGAAGGACCGGTTGCTCAGCCTCGCGAGCATGCTCAGCGGCCAGGGCCGGGAGACCTACTATGCCGCGCCGGAAGGAACGCTGACCGAGCGGGCCCGGGACCTCGAAATCAGCACGGTCTTCCCCGCCGATCACCGCTGGATCATCCCTTCCCTGCCCGCCGTGGCCCACACCACCCAGCTGGCGCAGGTGGCCCTGGACTCGTTCAAGGATCCGGATCTCTACAGCCTGGGGGAATCGTACTTCCAGCCCGAGGCCTGGAAGGTCCTGGTGGACCCCGCGCACCGGGGGCGGGTGACGCTCCTGTTGGAGGGCATCGGCGTGCAGGGTCCGGGCCTGGAGGAGGGGCTCATCATCCTCGACCGTCTCGCCCGGCTCCTCCGGTTCGAGGTCATCATCGTGGCCTAGTCGGGGACCCGAACTGTTCGAGCGTGGACTGCTTTCCCCGGTCCGAACGCGTGACCGCGCCTCCCCCCTGGGCCCGGATCTCCTCCAGCAGGGCCCGGATCCTCCGCTCCTTCCGGCCGCTGGCGTACTGGCTCACCTGGTCCCGGGTCCCTTGGGAGACCAGGACCACCACCCGGCCCGCGTGGAATCGCCCGGTCCGGCCCCGTCGTTGGATCGTCCGGATCTCCGAGGGCACCGGCTCGTAGAAGACCACCAGGTCGGTGTCCGGGATGTCGAGCCCCTCCTCGGCCACGGAGGTGGCCACCAGGCAGTTCACCTCTCCGCTGCGGAACCGGTCCAGGATCTCCACCTGGCTCTTCTGGGAGAGCCCCTGGTCGGACTCCCCCCGGGAGGCCTGTCCCACGAAGCGGGCGGCCCGGACAGGCCCGGCCGGTCCCTGGGAGAGCTCGTCGACGAGGACCTGGGCCGTGTCCCGGTAGTGGGCGAAGACCAACGCCTTCCCGCCGGGGCGGGCGGCCAGCTCCTCCCGGACCACCTGGACGACCCGGGCGATCTTGGGATGCTCCACCCCTCCAAGATCCAACCCCGCGACCGCCTCGACGACGTCGGGGTCCCGGAGGAACTCCCGGTCCGCGGGGGAGAGCTTCCCCCCGCCCCGGGTCCGGAGCCGGGTCAGGAACCGCCGCACCGCCTCTGCGCCCTGGGTCTCGGCGAGGTCCACGGCGTGGAAGGCCTTCATGGCCACGGCCTGGGCGGTGACGATCTCCCAGTAGCTGCCGGGGACCCGGTCCGCGCCGGAGCGTTGACGGATCCGCTCGCTGCGCAGGGCCTCCCCGAGGCGGAGCAGGTCCCCCCGGCCCACGGTCTCCACGTCCAGGAAGTACCCCCGTTGACGCAGCCGGGAGACCTGCCGCTCGAGGGCCGCCCGGAGGCGGCGCGCGACCTCCTTGAGTGCGGGAGGATTCTCCACCACCACCGGTTGCACATTCACGGGATGGAGGTAAGGGGCCACGTCCGGATCGTCCACCTCCCGGTACTCCAGTCCCCGGGGCGCCACCGAGAGGTTCTCCATCACCTGGAGGATCTTCTCCCTGCTCGAGCCCGGGGAGGCGGTCATGCCGAGGATCCGGGTCCCCGGCACCCGGGCGAACGCCCGACCCAGGGCCACGTAGGGGTAATCCCCCACCGCCCGGTGCGCCTCGTCGAAGACCACCAGGGAGAAGTCCCCCGGCCTCAGCTCTCCGGCCTTGAGGTCGTTCGCCACCACCTGCGGTGTCGCGAAGAGCAGCACCGGAGGGGTGAAGAGACCCCGCCGTCGCTCCGGTGGTACCGCTCCGGTATAGACCTGGGTGGGAGGTCCCTCCAGGAGCGAGCCGACGCTCCGTGCGTGCTGGACCACCAGGGGCCGGGTGGGGGCCAGGAAGAGCTGGGAGCGTCCCGGGCCGCGGACGAGCGTCTCCGCCATCAGACGCAGCGCGATGGCGGTCTTGCCGGTACCGGTGGGAAGGACGGCGAGCACGTTCTCCCGGAGAGCGTGTTCCGCGATGCTGCGCTGGTAGGCACGCTCCTCCAGCTTTCCCGGGCGGATCCGGGAATGCACCACCCAGTCCACGGGCTCCCGACCGGGGCAGGGCAGAGGGCTTAAAGCGCACCGGGGGCCCGGGAGCCCGTGCCTTTCTGGCCGACCGGACTCGTGGGACCCCCGTGGGAGTTCTCCCTGGCGCTCGCCTATCTCCTGCTCGTCCTCGCTGGGCAGGGGGTCCCGGTCCTTCTCGCCTACCGGATGCCCCGGCTCCCGGAGGCCGGCGCCGGGGACCAAGGGAGCCTCCCATCCCTCTCGGTGATCCTCCCGGCCCGGAACGAGGAGGACGCCATCGGGGCTTGCCTCGACTCCCTTGCCGCCCAGGATTACCGTTCCTCGGGGGGCTCCCTCGAGGTCATCGTGGTGGACGGAGGCTCCTCGGACCGGACCCGGGAGCTGGCCCTGGCCCATCCGATCGGGGCCACCGTCCTCGACGAACCGCCGTTGCCGGACGGATGGGTGGGGAAGAACTGGGCCTGCCACCAGGGTTACCAGCGCTCCCGGGGGGAGTACCTGCTCTTCCTGGATTCGGATTTGGTCCTCGCCCCCCCGGTCCTTCGCCGGGCCGTGGACCAGGCCCGGGCGGAGCGGACGTGCCTCCTCTCCCTCGCCTCCCGGATCGTCATGCGGGGGTTCTGGGAGCGGGTGGTGATGCCCCTGTTCACCCAGTTCGTCCTGGTCTACTTCGTGGCCCCGCGGGCGAACGTGGACACGTCCCACCGCGCCATGGCGAACGGCCAGTTCATGCTCTTCACCCGGGGAGGCTACGAATCCGTGGGGGGCCATGCGGCCATCCGGGGGACCATCCTGGAGGACGTGCGTCTCGCCCAGCGGGTCAAGGGACAAGGGCAGCGGCTACGCGTCTATTGGACCCCGGATTGGGTCACCACCCGGATGTACGCCGACCGGAAGGAGATGCGGGAAGGGTTGCTGAAGAACCTGCACGGGACGAGGTTCTCCGCGTGGCGGCAACTGGGCCTGGCGAGCCTGGTGGCCCTCTTCTTCCTCTCTCCCTTCGCGCTCCTCGCCGCCGCGCTCGTGGGGGCCCTGCCGGCGATCTGGGGTATCTTCTCGGCGGCCCTGGTGGCGATCACCGCGCTGAAGCAGGTGGCCTTCCAGAAGACCCTGGAGGGACGGGGCTCCGGGGCGTTCGGTCTCCTCTACCCGCTGGGGGCGCTGTTCTATCTGGGGCTCTTCGCTTCCTCCCTGGCCAGGGGACTGGGGGGACGGGAGGTCACCTGGAAGGGTCGGCCGTACCCCCTGGACCGGGGGGTTGGGGAAGAAGCCCCGACCCCGGAGCCCCCCGGCCCCGGCAAGCGTTAACCGCCGCTTCCTTTTCGCCGTCCGGACGAGGATGGCGAGCGCGAAGGAAGGCCCCCGCGGGATGTTCTTGGACGGGCAGGAGCTCACGGTGACGGGGAGGGAGCACCGGACGCTCCTCGACCCGGCCACGAACCGGCCCATCGCCACGGTCCCCACGGGGACGAAGGAGGACGCGCGGGCCGCCGTGGAATCGGCGGCCAAGGCCTTCGGGGCCTCCGGCTGGGCGGCCCCCGACGGGCAAAAGCGCGTTCAGGTCCTGGGACGGATCGCCCAGGCCCTCGCCGAGCGCTGGGAGGAGTTCGCCCGGCTGGAGACCCTGAACCAGGGTAAACCGCTACGGGAGTCCAAGGGGGACGTCCTCTACGCCGCCCGGACCTTGGAGTACTACGCCGGGCTGGCCGACAAGATCCAGGGGGAGACCATCCCGGTGCCGGGGGACCGTCTGGACTACACGTTGCGGGAGCCGCTGGGCGTGACCGTGCACATCGCCCCCTGGAACTACCCGCTCCAGCTCGCGGTGCGCTCCGTGGCGCCGGCCCTCGCCGCGGGGAACGCCGTGGTGCTGAAGCCGGCCTCCTGGACCCCCCTCACGGCGCTCTCCTTCGCCCGGCTCGCCACGGAGTGCGGGCTGCCCCCGGGCCTTCTCAACGTGGTGCTGGGCTCGGGTAGCGAGGTGGGGGAGGCGTTGGTGACGGACCGTCGGGTGGCCTCCGTCTCCTTCACCGGGTCGCCGGGGGTGGGGCGGCGGATCGGGGAGCTCGCCGCCTCCCGGGTGGTCCCGGTCACGTTGGAGCTAGGGGGGAAGGGGCCGAACATCGTCTTTTCCGACGCCGACCTGGAGCGGGCGGCCCGGGGCGTCTCCTTCGGGATCTTCCTCAACGCCGGCCAGATGTGCTGGGCCGGCTCCCGCCTGCTCGTCCAGGAGGAGGTGAAGGAGCGGTTCCTGTCCCGGGTGAAGGAGCTCGCGCTCAAGCTCAAGCTCGGCCCGGGGCTCGAGCCCGGCGTGGAGATGGGTCCCCTGGTGACCCGGGAGCACCGGGCCGTGGTGGAAGGGTATGTGACCCGGGGGGTGGAGGAGGGGGCGGTCCCCCTGGTGGGAGGGCCGGGGGCGGCGTTGTCGCCGGGTCTTGAGGCGGGGAACTTCCTCGCCCCCACCATCTTCGACGCGGTGACCCCGGGGATGACCATCGCCCGGGAGGAGATCTTCGGGCCGGTGCTCTGCGCCATGTCGTTCCGGACCCCGGAGGAAGCGCTCGCCCTCGCCAACGACAGTGACTACGGTCTCCTGGCCGGGGTGTGGACCCGGGACCTTTCGGTGGCCCATCGGATGGCCCGGGGGCTGGAGGCCGGGATGGTCTCGGTGAACGAGTACCCGGTGACCTTCCCGCAGACGCCGTTCGGCGGGTTCAAGCAGAGCGGGCTGGGGTTCGAGCAGGGGTCCCGGGCGCTGGAGTTCTACACGCGTCAGAAGAACGTGAACGTGAACTTCGCGCCGGCGCGTCCTCCGAGGACGTGACGCCGCCGGGGGGGGGAATCCGGGGAGAGGCTGGAGCGGTCTATAGTCATATATATTCTATTGACAGAGACTCTATATTCGCCCCCAGGGGTGAGCGGTCCTGATGACGGCCGCGCGGAGTTCCACCGAGGATGCCATCTTGCGACCCCTGGACGATTCCCGGGTGAAGCGGTTCCACGTGAAAACCATCCTCGTCGCGGGGATGGGGTTCTTCACCGACGCCTACGACCTCTTCGTCATCGGGCTCATCGTCGCCCTCTTCAGCTTCTACCAGCCCTTCGGGATCCCCGGGAACCTCTTCACCTTCCCCCTGGGAGGGAAGACCGTGGCCCTTACCGGTCTCGGCCTCTTGGGCGCGGCGGCCATCTTCGGGGCGGCCGCCGGGCCGTTCCTCTTCGGGCGGCTGGGAGATCTCCTGGGTCGCAAGACCATCTACGGCATCGAGATGCTCATCCTGGTCTTCGGCGCGCTGGGTTCTGCCCTCGCCTGGAGCTTCGCCTCCCTCATCCTGTTCCGCCTCGTCCTGGGCTTCGGCATCGGGGGTGACTATCCCATGAGCGCCACCATCATGAGCGAGTACTCCAACGTGAAGCATCGGGGGAAGCTCGTGGGGACCGTCTTCGCCATGCAAGGCTTCGGCCTCTTGAGCGGCGTGGTGCTCGGGCTGGGGCTCCTGGCGCTCTTCCCGCACAACCTCGAGTTCGTCTGGAGGGCCCTCCTGGGGGCCGGGGCCGTCCCCGCCGCCGCGGTGTACTTCTTCCGCCGCCGCCTCCCGGAGACCCCCCGCTTCACCCTGCAGGTGAAGAACGACCAGCGGCAGGCGGCCCAGGTGGTGCGCCAGCTCACCGGCGCCCCGGTGCAGCTCCCGGGCGAGACGTCGGACCGCCGGACCGGCCTCGGCCGGTTCTTCTCCCGGTACTGGCCCCTCATCCTGGGCACCTCCTTGAGCTGGTTCTTCTTCGACATCTCCTTCTACGGCACCAGCATCTACACCCCGACGTTGCTCTCTGCCCTGAGCCTGAACGTCTCCCCCCACCTGAGCGCGGTGAGCCACTTGGTGGTGGCCGAGGAGTACACCGCCATCATCACGTTGCTGTTCACGGTACCGGGCTATTGGATCGCGGTTGCGGTCATCGATCGGGTGGGGCGCAAGACCCTCCAGGCCGTGGGCTTCGGGGTCATGGCCCTGTGCTTCGCCGTCCTCGGCATGGACTCCTCCCTCATCGCCCTGGGGGCCCCCTTCGTGCTCATCTACGGTCTCACCTTCCTCTTCGGGAACATCGGGCCCAATACCACCACCTTCATCGTCCCGACGGAGGTTTTCCCCACCGCGTACCGGACCACGGGCCATGGCATAGCCGCGGGTTCCGGGAAGATCGGCGCCTCCATCAGTACGGTCTTCTTCGCCACCCTGGTCCTGCTCTGGAGCCCGTCCGGCATGATGCTCTTCTTGTCGGTGATCGCGGTGGCCGGGCTCGTCACCACGCTGGCCCTCCTCAAGGAGACGAAGCAAAGGACCTTGGAGGAGTCCTCCCGGCCCAGGGAGGGAGGAATGGGGTACTTCGCCTCCTCGGCGGCGGGGCCACGGGTCTTCAGCAAATAGCCCTCCCTCCCGGGGGGAGGCCCGCCGGAAGCCGGGGGGGTGAGTCCCCTCGGCCGCGGGGGGCCCCACGCCCCCGGCCGCTCAGGTCCTATACCCGGGACCCCTTTCCCGATCGAGTTCCTTGGTCTCCTACTCGTTCGCGGTCAGCCTCGGGGTGTTGGTGGCCCTGTATGGGGCCGTCGTCTTCCGCCAGCTGACCGGTCGCGGCCCCGAGGTGGCCTTCCTCTTCCTCGGCGCCGCGTCCCTGCTCGTGGTCGCCGGGGTGTTGACTCCCCTCCAGGCCCTGTTCGCCGTGAGCTACCCGGTCCTCGCGCTCCTCTTGGGGATGTTCCTCTTCGTGGTGGCCTTGGACCGCGCCGGGGCGCTGACCCACCTGGCCGCGTGGATGGCCAGCCGGGCCCGTCGTCCGGAGGACCTTCCCCTCTACCTCTTCCTGGGGATGGGCCTGCTCTCCACCCTCATCCTCAACGATGCCCTGGCGGTGCTGGGGGTCCCCCTTCTCCTGGCCCTCGCCCGGAAGATCAAGGTCCCCCCCATCCCCCTTCTCCTCACCCTGGCCTACGCCGTGACCGTGGGGAGCGTCCTCACCCCGCTCGGGAATCCCCAGAACCTCCTGGTGGCCCTGGACAGCGGCATGCCGGACCCCATGGGGAACTTCGGGCTCTACCTCGGGCTCCCCACGGCCGTGAACCTCCTGCTCGGGGGGTGGCTCCTTCGCCGTTGGTTCCGCTCCCGCATGGACGTCTCCCGCGAAGAGTTCGACCGGTGGCGCTCGCATCCCCCCCGGTTCTTCCCCCCGGGGGATTGGACGGCGCGTCTCTCCCAGCATCCCAGCGTGGCCATCTTCCCGGTCACCATCGGGGTGCTCCTCACCTTCAGCGTGGGAGGGACGTTGCACCTCCTTCCGGCCCTTCCCATCGAAGAGATCGTCCTGGGAGGGGCCGTGGTCGCGCTCCTCCTGGAGCCCGGGCGCAAGGCCATCGTCCGTTCGGTGGACTACGTCACCCTGCTCCTGTTCGTGGGCCTCTTCGTGGTGATGGCCGCGGAGGTCCAGGGAGGCGTCGTGGGAGCGCTCGCCCACACCCTCTCCTTCTCCTCGCCCGTCCAGGGGCACGCCACGCCGGTGGGGCTCGGCTCCTTCATGCTCGGCACCGTGGGGGCCGTGCAGGTCTTCTCCAACGTCCCCTGGGTGGCCCTCTCCATCCCCCTGCTCACGGCGCAGGGGTACGGGAGCACCACGGTGGTGGCCTGGCTCTCGCTCGCCTCCGCCGCCACGCTCGCCGGGAACCTCACCTTCCTCGGGGCGGCCAGCAATCTCATCATCGTGAACCAGGCGGAACGCTCCGGGGTCCGGCTCCGCCTGGGGGAGTTCGTCCGTTACGGAGGCCCGCTGACAGCCCTCACCGTGGCCGTGACCTACCTCTTTCTGCTCTTCCACCTGTGAGGTGGGCCTTCCCGCGGGACGACCGGATCGCAGATCAGCCGGTCCCGGAGGAGCCCTCGGGGGAAGCCCCCGCGGCCCGGGCAAGGAGCTCTTCCAACTCATGGATGCGCTGCGCCTGGACCTCCAACTGTGCCAGGACCTCCTCCAGGGTCTCCCGGTCCAGGCGATGGCGCTCGGTGGCCTCGGTCAGGTTGCGGTAGACCTGATCGAGCTCGCCCCGGAGCGCGTTGAGCTCATCTTGGAGCCGGGCGGAATCGTCCCCCCGGGCGGCCGGAGGGGGCTCGGGCTGCGCCACCCCCAGCAGGCTCTCCACCCGTTCCCGGCCCCGGGGGGTGAGGATCACCAGGAAGTCGCCCGGACCGTACCAGTCACGGCGGACGAACCCGAGCGCCTCCAGGGCGCGAAGGGCCACGTCGAGCCGGGCGAAGTCCAGGCCGGAGAGCTCCCCTTTCAGCTGCTGGAGGAGCCGGTGCAACGGGACCCCCCGGGGATTCCGGGCCACCGTCCCCTCGAGGTAGCGGAGCACACGGTCCTCCGGCGCAGGGACTCTCGGTTCCTCCGGCATGGTCCTCCGCAGGATGATGAGGGGAACCGGCCCTTTTGGGGCTTCCCCCCCCGGACCGGGGCCTGTGGACCCGCCCGGGAAGGCTCAGGGTTCCCCGGGAGCCGCCCCCGGGGCGGCCTCGGCGGGGGGGTCCCAGGCGTGACGGGTCAAGTAGCTCGAGGGCACCTGATCCACCAGGAAGACGGTCTTGCCTGCCCGTTGGATGACCAGGCCGTCGGTCTGGGCCCGGGAGCTGTCGATGGCCAGGATCACCGGCTGGGCCGTCCGGACCTTGCCGGCATTGAAGGCATCCTGGGCGGTGCGGGAGAGATGGACCCGCTTCCGGTCCGTGGGACGGAGCCCCACCTCCAGCACCAGGTCCACCTCCTCGGGGGTCACCGGATAGAAGAGCACGGGAGGGACCCCATCCGTGGGTAGGTCCAACTGAAGGTCCACCGTGTGGCCGTAGGTGGCGCGGATCCGGTCCTCCCGGATCTCGTAGCGTCCCTTGGGGTCGGTCTCCGCGAGCGCGATGAGATGGTGAGGCTTCAGCCAGCCATACTGCCGGTGCTGGGCGCGGATGGCCTGCACCAGCCGGGGGAGCGGGACCCAGCCCTGCGGATCCACGCTGATCCCGTAACGGTCCGGGAAATGGCGGAGGATCCCGGCCAGGATCCGGGCCATGTGGTCGAGCTCCCGGTCGTCCATGAAGAAATGGGACTCGTCCCCGCAGATGGGGCAGCCCTCCCCCCGAAAGTATCCGTGCTGGACGCACTCCTTGAGCAACGCCGTGCCTCCCGGTGCCGAGCGGGGAACCGTCGGGCCTAAGCCCGGGCCTTCTCCGCCTTCTGGTCGAAGTCGGCGAGGGCATCGCCGTAGAGGTCTGACAGGGTCTTGAGGACGCGTTTGAGCGTCGCTTGAGGTTTCTCTCCCTTCGTCCGCAGATAGAGGGTGGGCCGGTCCAGGTACGGATGCCCGATGTAGTAGCGGGCCTCCACCACCTTCTCCTCCTGCTGGAGGGCTTCCACCAGGGGAATGAGCAGGGTCTCCTCCCTCTTGGGCAGGGCGATGCGCAGGGTGTCGCGCTCGTTCTCGACCACCTCGATGTCCATGGCTCGCACCGGAGGGGCGACCAGCCGAACCCTCCCTTATAGGGTTTGCCGCGCCCGGGGGGGACCCCGCTCAAGGGGGTCCTCCCCCGGAACGCCGCCTTCCGGCGAGGGCGCGGGAAAGCCTTTAGCCTCCCCGGGGTGGGTGAGAGCGTGCGGCGTCCGAGAACGCTCATCGTGGGGACGGGAGGGCGAGAGCATGCCCTGGGGGAGGCACTCTTCCGGAGCGAGACCCCCCTCTACGTGGCGGGGGCCTGGAAGAACCCGGGCCTCGTCCGGCTCGCGAAGGACTACCTCTTGGTGGCTCCCACCGAGGGAGAGCAGATTGCCCGCTGGGCCCGGGCACGCCAGGTGGAGCTGGCGGTGGTCGGTCCGGACGCCGCCGTGGCCGCGGGGGTGGCCGACCACCTCCGCGCGCAGGGGATCGTCACCGTGGGCCCGGGCGCCCAGGCCGCGAGGCTCGAGAGCTCCAAAGCCTTCCAGCGGGAGTTCATGGTCCGGCATGGCCTGCCGGGGGTCCCCCGGCATGTGGTCGTGAACCGGGAGGAGGAACTCCCACGGGCGGTGGCCTCCCTGGGAGTGCCGTACGTGGTGAAACCGACCGGCCTCACCGCGGGGAAGGGGGTCTGGGTCAAGGGACTCGACTTCACGGAGGACGCCGAAGGGATCGCCTACGCCGCCCGGACCCTCCGGAACGGCGGTGGCAGCGTGGTGCTGGAGGAGCGCCTGGAGGGGGAGGAGTTCAGCTTCATGGCCTTCGTGGACGGGCAACGGCTCGCGCCGATGCCCCTGGTCCAGGATTACAAGCGGGCCCTGGACGGGAACCGGGGACCGAACACCGGCGGCATGGGCTCCTACTCCGAGCGTGACCACCTGCTCCCCTTCGTCCCCCGGGAGGATCGGGAGGCGGCGCTCTCGATCCTCACCCGGACGGTGGAGGCGCTCCGGTCCGACGGGATGGACTATCGGGGCATCCTCTACGGGGGCTTTCTGCTGACACAGGAGGGCCCCATGGTGCTCGAGTTCAACGCACGGTTCGGGGATCCGGAGGCGCTGAACGCACTGACACTCTTCGACGGGACCGACTTTGCCGACCTGCTCTACGGGGTGGGCACCGGGAGCATGGACCCGGCGCACGCGGGGTTCCGCCTCCGGGCCACGGTGGTGAAATACCTCGCCCCTCCCGGGTACCCGTCCCAGCCGCAGCCCGGCGGGACCCTGACCGTGGACCTGGGCGCCCTGACCGACCTGGCGGTCACGCCCTACTACGCCTCCGCCACTCCGGGACCGGCCCCGGGACAGGTGATCATGGGGGGCTCCCGGGCCTTGGCCCTCGTGGGGGAGTCCTCCGCTCGTCACGACGCGGATGCCCGGGTGGAGGAAGCGCTCTCTCACGTGAAGGGCGTCTACCAGGTCCGCCACGACGTGGCCTCGGTGACGGACGTGGTGGCTCGGGTGGCCCACCTGGAGAAGCTCCGGAGCATTCCCCCCTTCGCCGCCGAACGGAACCCCACCCGGAGCGGGCCGAGCCCCCCGTCCATCTTCACCTGAGGGAACGGGGCGCCCCGCCAAACCTCAAGTCCTTCCTCCGGGTGAGAATCTCCTATGCTCTGCCCGAAGTGCAAGCGCCTCATGCGGCCCCAGGCCTCTCCCCGGCGCTGGGTGTGCTCCACCGACGGGACCACGGTGAAGATGGAGTCCGGCTCGGCCGTGGTCCAGAGCACCCCCAAGGCCAAGGAGATGACCGTGATCGAGAACCAGCCGGCGACGTTGCCGAAGGCCACCGAGGAGTGCCCTTCCTGCCACAACCGGGAGGCCTACTGGGTCCTCCGCCAGACCCGGGGGGCGGACGAGCCCGAGACCCGCATCTTCGAGTGCACCCGCTGTGGGCACAAGTGGCGGGAGTACCAATGACCGAGGATGCCCCCCTCCCGCCATCCGCGGGGGGAGTTCCCCCCCCCTTCCGTCCCATCGGAGAACTGTTCCGGCCGGGGCGGGAGGGGGAGCGGGTCCGCCTCCGCGGTTGGATCCACCGGGGTCGAAGCTCGGGAGGGATCCTCTTCTGGCAGGTCCGGGATGGGAGCGGGCTCGTTCAGGTCACGGCACGGCGGGATGCCCTCGGCGGGGAAGCCTTCGACCGGGCCGAGCACGCCCAAGTGGAGAGTTCCGTGGAAGTGGAGGGGACGCTCGCGGCGGACCGGCGCGCCCCGGGGGGTTTGGAAGTGAAGGCCCATGCGCTCACCGTGGTGGGGGCCTCGGACGCCTTTCCGCTCTTCGCGGACCAGACCGAGGAGTTCCGGCTGGACCATCGGCACCTGACCGTCCGGAGCCGGGAGATGGTGGCCACCCTCAAGGTGAAGTCCGAGCTTCTCCAGGGGGCCCGGGAGTTCCTCGAGGGGGAAGGGTACTGGGAGATGACCCCGCCGTTGCTCTCGGGGAACGCGGCGGAAGGCGGGTCGGAGGCCTTCACCCTCGACTACTTCGGGCAGCCGGCGTACCTGGCCCAGACCGCCCAACTCTACCTGGAGGCACTCCTCTTCCCCCGGGAGCGGGTCTACTCCATCACCACCAGCTTCCGGGCGGAGAAGAGCCGGACCCCCCGGCACCTCTGCGAGTACACCCACCTGGAGGCCGAGGTCGCCTGGGCGGGGATGGAGGAGAACCTCCGTCTCCAGGAGCAACTGGTCACCCACATGGTCCACCGGGTGGCCCGCAAGCGAGAGGAGGACGTCCGCTTCCTGGGTCGGGACCCCCAGGAGCTCCTCCGCCTCGTCCCCCCGTTCGAGCGGCTCCGCTACGAGGATGCGGTCCGCCAGCTGAAGGAACGGGGTTTCGGGATCTCGTTCGGGGCGGACCTGGGAACAGCGGAGGAGCGGGCCCTCACCCAGGAGCGGTCCCAGCCGCTCTTCGTGACCCATTACCCCCGGGCGATCAAGGCGTTCTACATGCGGGAGGACCCGGAGGACCCCCGGACGGTCCTGGCGGCCGATCTCCTCGCCCCGGAGGGGTACGGGGAGCTCATCGGCGGGTCGTGCCGGGAGGTGGACCTTCCCCGGTTGCTGCGGAGGATGGAGGAGATGAACATCCCCCGGGAACCCTACGAGTGGTACCTGGACCTGAGGCGCTACGGCAGCGTCCCGCACGCCGGCTTCGGGTTGGGGGTGGAGCGGCTGGTCCGGTGGATCACGCGGCGGGAGCACATCCGGGAGACCACCCCGTTCCCCCGGACCCCCTCCCGGTTGACCCCCTGACCGAACTCCGCTGATCCTCCCACTTTGGAGGGGAGACCTGCTCGGAGGAAAGCCCATCCAACCTCAGGTCCGGCATGCTCCCCCTCCGGTCGACCATGACCTGGGCTGGCCGGGGGAGGGTGGACCCCCGGCAGAGGGCTCCCGGCTCAAAACCCCGTCGCCGACTCCGCCGGAGAGGGAATCAGTTCGCCAATAAGGATATAAATCACATTCCCTTTCATGCCGGATAATTACGATGGACGGGAGTGTCGAAGCCCCCCTCGCTGCCCCGGAGGGCCCACCCGAGGGGTCTCGCGATGGCGCCCGGTCGACCGGGACGCGGGCGGGGAAACACACCGGCTTCCTCCTCCGACATCGCCGCCAGGTGGCCTGGTATGCCGGCTGGGCGGCGGTGGCTCTGGGGCTCATCCTCATCCTCAGCAACTTCTCCGGGGATGCCCACGCCCAGCCTCCCGTGAACATCCTGGTCCAGACCAACCCGGTGACGGTGGCGGTGGGGCAGCTGGCCACCTTGACGGTGAGCCTCTCCGGCGGCTACGTGCTCAGCCCGGTGGGGGGGGCATCCACGGGTTACCAGCTGTGGTGGTTCTACGGATCCACCAACGCCTCCGGTTCCATCGGGTACGTCCATCTGCATGTGCCGGCGCCGGCGGGCTGCAGCTCGAACGCCCCGTGCACGGTGCCCGTCACGGTGACGGTGTCGCACATCTACGAGACCCCGGGCTCCTATGACACCTCCTTCACGGTCTATGATGCCCAGGGGAACTACCGGATCAGCACCGATGTGGTGAGCGTGGTCCCCGCTGAGGTGCAGGTCTCCGCCCGCTCGTCGGTGAGCCTGGCCGAGGTGGACCAGCCGGTGGGTTTCCAAGCCTCCTCGATCGTGACGCCGGCCCCGTATGCGAACGACCAGATGACGTATGAGTGGCTCTTCGGGGACAACAACTCGAGCTACGGGAACCCGGTCAGCCACGTTTTCACCCAGGCCGGGAACTACGTGGTGCGGGTGGTGGCCACGGACAACCGCACGGGGGCCGCGAACCAGACCTTCCTCGACGTGCAGGTGACGGACCCCGCCCCCCGGGCGGTGATCACCGGGGCCAGGACCGGGGTGGAGGACTCGCCGGTCGCGCTCTCCGGCTTCGCCAGCGTGGCGCCGTACTCCGACCATCCCTTCCTGCGCTACCGGTGGAACTTCGGGAACGGGGAGCGTGGGGCGGGGGCGAACACGAGCACCGTCTACACGCAGGCGGGGACCTACCAGGTCGATCTCACGGTGACGAACCCACTGGGGGAGAGCTCGGTGGCGACCCGGGTGCTGACGATCGGGGACCCCCTGCCGCAGGCGAACGCGGGGCCGGCCCCCACGGTCCCCGTGGGGCAGATGGCCTTCCTCAACGCGAGCAACTCCACGGATGTGCCCACGGACACCCCGTTCTTGAACTACACCTGGCAGACGCTGAACTACGGGGAGACCCCTTCGAACGGAGTGATCGGGCGGCAGGACTACTTCTCCCCGGGGACGATGGACCTGCAGCTCACGGTACGGAGCGAGACGGGCCAGTCGGTCTACGCGGGGACACAGGTGAACGTCCAGGACGTGGCCCCCACGGTCGGGGTCTACCAGATCTACCAGAAGGTGAACGTGAGCCTGATCGTGAACTCGAACTACGCCGAATACTACCAGTTGCACCTGATGGAGTGGAACCAGACGGTGGCCACGGGACGGTTGTTCGACTTCCCGCCCTTCGCCACCTTCCTGATCCCCTCCGCCCAGATCAACATCAGTGTGCCGTATGAGTTCCAGGTGATCTACACCGGCCCGCCGCAGGCGGAGAGCATCGCGAACCCGGCGATGCTGGGGGTGCAGTACGAGCACGGGGGGACGGTCTGGCTCCCGGTGATCTTCACGCCCCAGGAGTCGGAGATCTGGGGGGCGAGCGCGAACGTGGTGGGGCTGGGGCAACCGCTCTTCCTGGATGCGGCGGCGTTCTCTCCGGCCCAGACCGGGCTGACGACCACGTGGGATTTCGGGGACGGTACCTCGGTGACGCAGACCACGTCGGCTCCGGGACAGCCGGAGCCCACGTATCGCACCCTGAGCCTGGTGCACAGATGGGTGGCCGGGCGGGACTACACGCTTACGGTGACGACCCGGGACGCCTACGGGCTGACGGGGCAGGACACGATCCAGATCAACGAGGCGGGGTTCCTGGGCACGAGCGACCTGGCCCCCTCCATCACCTTCCCGGCGGAGCCGGTGACGACGCAGGAGCTGGCCACGTCGCTGTCGGCGGAGATCACGGATTCGAACATCTTCTACTCGCAACTCTCGACCCGGTGGGTCTTCGGGGACGGAGCGATGGCGTTGACGGAGGGCGGGAGTTCGGGGGTCCAGGCGGCCACGAACCTGTCCACCGTGAGCCACGTGTACACGTACGGGAGGGCCACCTACGCGGTGGTGGTGTATGCGTCCTCCCCCGGGGGATCGACGACAGCGAACTGGTTCTTCCTGCCGGTGCTGGACCCGGCGCCGACACCGGTCTTCACGGCCACCCCAGTGACGCAGTTCGAGGGGAGCCTCGTGGGGCTGAACGCGACCGCCTCGACGGTGGCCGGCTCGGTGCACGCGGGACTGGCCTACGGCTGGAACTTCGGGGACGGCCCGGCGAACGTGGGGAACTGGGGGGCGGGGGGGACGCTGACCTACGTGTACACCCGGGAGGGGGCTTTCCCGGTGACGCTCACCGTGACGAACCCGGAAGGGACCTCCAGCAGCCTGGTGCACTACGTGCAGGTGATCGACGCCCCGTTGGCGGCCTCCCTGAGGGACAGGACGGTGGTGGTGGACCAGACGGTGGGCTTCCATCCGTTCGCCCTGGGCACGTTCCCGCCGGACGTGGCCACGCTCCAGGGGACATGGGCCTGGGGGGACGGGACGCAATCCGCCGGGCTGAACGTGACGCACATGTATGGCCGGCCCGGTTCCTACTACGTATCGCTGACCCTGACGGACGGGGACGGGAACCAGATCACCGTGGGGGCAACGGTACGGGTGGTGGACTCGGTGCCGCTGGTGAGCCTGCCGTACGGGGGATACACCACGTACGGGGAGAACCACACGGCGATCTTCCGGGCGACGACGTTAGGGTCGTTGGCGGATCTGCTGTATGGGGGGAACGCGTTCGAGTACCAATGGACGTTCGGGGACCTCACCCCGGGGGTCGACGCGACCTCGGGGCTGGTGGACACGGTGGGGCACGTGTACACGGTGGATGGGAACCCGGTGCTGCAGGTGAACGTGACCACACCGTTCGGGACGACCGGAAGCGCGAACGTGACGGTGCTTTCCGTGCCGGACAGTGACGGGGACGGGATCCCGAACCTGTATGCGCAGGCGGTGATGCACATCAACCCGTACAATCCCGACGTCTCCGGCTCCGGGCTGACCAACTTCGTCAAGTACTTCGTCCTGGGCGGGAACGCCACCAACGCGGACACCTTGGGCGCGGGTCTCACCGATTTCCAGCAGGTGTTCGGGACGGTGACCGGATATGTGACCAACCCCATGGACGCCAACGAGGCCGGCCTCGCTCTGAAGAATGGGCAGTTCCTCTTCGGGGACACCTTCACCACCGGCTCGGTGGCTTCGCTCCCCACCACCCAACCGATCAACAGCCCGTCGAACCCCGTCTATGGGGGGAACCCGCTCTCCTTCAACGAGAGCGAACTCATTGTGGAGGTGCTCAGCCCGGATCTCAGCCAGGTCTCGCTCACCCTGCAGTACGGGGTGATGCTCGGGGGGATCTTCCTGGCCACGGGAACCATCGATCTCCCGACCCCCACGAACCCGGTATCCACCTACTATCTGCTGAACAACTCCCCCCTGACGGGCCCCTCGTCCGCCTACGGGCTGACGCTAGCGGACTTCCAGGGGACGTTCGCCTGGCAGATCTCGGCCAGCGGGAGCGGGACCTTGCACACCGCCGAGATCGTGGACCGGTATTATACGGACCCGGCCCTGGCCGATCCCACGGCGTCGGGCATGATCGTGGGTCCGACCGTCACCACGCCGCTGTACAACTTCTCCGAGCCGCTGGACAGCAACTTCACCGAGTTCAACCCCTCCACGTTCAGCTACTCCACCGTGAACTACTACCCGTACACGGAGACCTACTACAAGCTCAGCGTGATCCAGGGGATCCCGTACTACCCGAGCGTGAACCAGACCACCGGGGAGTCCCAAGCCACCTATTACGGGGATGAGGACTTCGGCATTTCCCCCTGGAACGCGCACGCGGCGGGGGACGGTGCGCTCACGAACGGGATGAAGGCGTTGGGGGCTGCCGTCTACGACGAGACGGCCAACTCTTACGTCACCCCGGGGGGCTCCACCGAACCCTCCCAGATGCATGCCTATGGGTATGACTCCCTCTCCTACACCGGTCCGCTGAACCCCACCGCCTACTCCACCTCCGGCAGCGGGGTGGCGGACAGCCAGGCCGCCTTGCCCACAGCCTACCTGGTGGGGGCCTTCTCGATCGACAGGGTGGTGGATTACGGGTGTAGCAAGGCCCTCTCGGACAGCAATGCCGCCAACGTCCAGATCCAGTCCGACTCGGCCCCGGGGGCCCCCAGCATCTATACCCCCCTGGCGTACGGGTACGGCTCCTCCCAACCTGTCGGCTGCACCACCCCCTGGCAGATGGACACCACGTTCGCCTTCAACGACTACTACACCATCCCCATCAACCAGTTCAACACCTACCCGGTCTACGACAGCCACGTCCACAGCTACTTCCAGAATGAGATCAATCCTCAACTTTGGTACGAGTACCGGCTCAGCGCCGGATCGTCCGATACGTCCTTCGAGCTTTACTGGAACAACAGCTTCAGCGTGAGCAATGGTCAGGTCTCCCAGACGGTCTGGTCGCCCAACCAGTCTGTCTCCATCAACGGGGGAGACTGGACCTTCGGCCTGACCGTCACCTCCCTCTCCCGGGCGAACGCCGTGCTGGTCACCCAGGCCAACGAGAGCACCAACGTCCCGGGATACGGAGTACGCTACCACGGGGAGAACCGCTTCTATGTGTTCAACCTCTACATCGGTCAAGGGGCCACCGGCCCGTTCGTCAACGGCGAGAACACCGTCATCGAGAGCCGCCCCTCCTTCTTGTCCTCCAGCCTGAACGCCTCCCTCTCCGCCGGCACCGTCCCGAGCTGTCTCCAAGGGTCCGGCGTCACGGCCAGCGTCCGCTCGAGCAGCGGTAGCGCGAGCCTGGTCGCCGGCGGGTTCAACGGGTCCGTGAGCGCCAGCTGCGCGACCACCCTGCTCGGGGACCTCCTCCCGCGGAACCAGAGCGGGGTCGTCGACGGGAAGGCCTACGGCCTCAATTCCGTGGCCTTCGACCTTTCGGGCCTCCCGAACCAACTGGACCCGTATCTGCCGCTCGTCGGATACCAGAGTCCCATGACGGGAGGGGTGGCTCCGAGCGCCGCGAGCGAGGTCCTCCACGTCATCGAGGAGGCGTTCAACTTCTTCGCCGGGATCTTCCTCGCGGTGGTGAACTTCTTCGTCCAACTGGCCGAGGCGATCGGCCAGGCGATCCTGGGGGCGCTGGAGGCCGCGATCCAGGCCGTGGTCTCCGCCATCGAGGCCGTGATCAGCGCGTTGGAGTGGCTGCTCAACTACGTGGCCAACCTGGCGAAGGAAGCCATCAACGCCATGAAGAACTTCTTCGTGGACGTCTACCACGAGATCAGCAACCTGGTGATCTACCCGTTCCTCTCCCTCCTGCTCGATGATAACGCCATGAGCCGTTCGGCGTACGACAACGCCATGAACAAGTCCGTGGGCAACGACAAAGGACCGCTCACCAAGAGCAACGCCATCAGCGACATCTACAACGAGATCTACGCGGTGATCGCCATCATCTCGGCCATCTTCGTCACCATCGGGATCGTCCAGTGGATCCTTGCGATCGTGACCGCCGGCGCCTACGAAGGGGCCGAGCAGGCCACCGAGGACACCATCTCCGCGTCCGTGACTGCCGCGGTCAGCGGCATCCTCGGGGCGGCGTCCTCGGGGCTTAGCGTCCTCTCGGAGTGTTCCAGCGCGGTGGGGAACATCCTCTCGAGCTCCACCGGGGACGTCAATTCCTCCCTGGAGACCTTCTTGACGGACATTAACGTCAGCGCGAGCGTCGACAGCCAGATCACGGGTCTGCTCTCGGGTCTGCTGCTCCCCTTCCTGAAGACCCTCACCCTGGAGTTCGACAGCTTCGACTTCATCGTGGGAGGGGCCATGGAACTCGTCGCCGTGGTGCTCACGGTCCTCAGCTTTGCCCTGACCACTCCCCTGGAGCAGGTGGTGGTCGCTTCCCTGGCGCTGCTCTTCTCCGTGGTCTCCCTGATCGTCACCATCTCCGGACCCAGTGACCTGACCAATGACGTGGCCAACACCCAACTGGCCCAGTACGGCCTAATCGCCGGAGGGATCGGAACGGTGGGAGCCTCCGCGGCGTCCTTGCTCACCGCGGCTGTGACCCTCGCGAATACTTCTCCCTGAACGGCCTTCTCTTCCCCCCCGTCCTGGGGCTGGGGGATCGGCGTGCCCTTCCCTATCGCCGGTCGGTTGTCGCGCCGCTGGCCCTCCGCAGGCCGGAGGGTCCGTCTCCTTCCGAAGGGCGAAAGACTAAAACCCTCCGCGTCGTTAGCATCTACGAGTCCCTCCTGGAGCGCTCTCGGATCCTCTCGGAAGTATTCTCAGGCTGATTCTCAACAACCATGGCAGGGGCGAATCGGGTGGATGAGGGGGCAGGAGCCCCCCCGGCCAGCAAGGAAACGCCTCCCGCCGAGAAACCCCAGGGCAAGCCGTCCAACGGTGCGAACCACCCGGTGAGCGTGGTGGTGGTCACCCAGGCCACCCACTCGGACATCCCGGACATCTGCAACCTCTACAAACGGGTCTGGGACGAGTACAAGGGGAAGCTCCCCGAGGAGCTCATCAAGACCTGGGAACCCGCCCCGCTCGAGTTCACCAGCTGGATGGAGGGCGTCACCTACTTCTCCGCCCGGAAGGAGAAGCGGGTGGTGGGGGTGGTGGGCTGTTCCCTGGCCCACGGTGCCGTCCAGATGGTCCACCTGGTGGTGGACCCCGAGGCCCGGCGCCTCGGGATCGCGAGCTCGCTCGTGGGGGCCTGCCTGGAGTGGGCCCGCCGGGCCGGCGCCTCTTCGGTCTGGGTGGAGGCCCAGAACCGCTTCGAGGGGGCCATCCACCTCTTCCGCAAGCTCGGCCTCACGGAGAGCGGCACCCTTCACCGTCACTTCCTCGGCGAGGACGTGCACCTCTACGAACAGGTCCTCTGATCTCTACCGCCTACCCGGGTGGGGCCGCCCCGTCCCCCCGCGAGCGCTCCTCCGCCATCCTAAACGGGTCCAGGGAACGCTGCGTCTGGAAGCGGACGAGGTCGCGGAGGGCCTGTTCCGCCCGGCCCCGGTGCGCCGCTCGGGCCGCCCGGGCGAGCAGCGCCGCCTCCCTCTGCACGTCCCGGCCCTCGGCCTTCTCCCGGGCCGTCTCGTCCGCCGCCTCCCGGATCCGTCGGGGGAGGAGCTTCAACAGCGCCTCGTGCGCCTCCCGCCGGAGGTCCGAGGCCTGCTTCAGGGTCTCGGGCACCCGCCCCGTCCTGAGGTTCCGTTCCATCCGGGCCAACAGGCCGGCGTCCGGCCACATGGGGGGCAGGCCCAGCGCCTCCACGTCCGCCGACAGGAGGTTGAGCCCTTCCAGGGCGTCCCGGGCGTCGTTCAGGTTCCTCTCCTTGAACCCCAGCACCTGGTCCACCCGGGGGTAGAGCTCCAGCGACCGGTCCAGGTCCCCCGTCCGCAGCGCCCGGGTCAGCGTCTCCAGGCTCTTGCGTTCCGTCGGGCTCGGAAGCCCATAGGCCTCCAACCGGTTCAGACGGGAAGCCGCCTCCCGCGCCCACGCCTCCAACGCCTGGGCGATCTCGTGATGCGCGGACCTCTCCAGCCCCCGGAGCATCTCGTCGAACCGTTCCTCCTCCCGGTCCCCGGAGGCGAGTCCCCCGACCCAGCCCGGCAAGAGCGGGACCTGGACCGGCAGCCCCCGGGCGGAATCCCGCCAGCGGTTCAGCCGCTGGACCCGGCCTTCCACCTCCGGGGAAAGCCCCTTTCCCTCGTTCGGCCGCCCTGGCCCGGACCGGGGGGTCCGGGTCGGTCGGGGGGTCCCGCAGGCAGGGCAGGCCCGCGCCCCCAGGGGCAACAGGCGCTGGCAGACCGGGCAGTGGGTCGGGGGTTCGGTCGGCATGGTCCTCGGATACCGTATGCAGGGGGTGAGATTTGAACTCACGAACTCCTACGAGACCAGGACCTCAACCTGGCGCCTTTGACCAAGCTGGGCCACCCCTGCGCACTTTGGACCCCCGAACGGGTGGGTCGGCCGAGGGGACCTCTGGTATAACGGTTTCCCGAAGCCGAAGGACCGTCCTTTCCCTCCCAAAGCTCCTTTAATCCCCGGGACGTAGAATTCCCCATGCCGGAACCTCACCCCGCTACGGAGCCCGCCCCGTCGGCCCCATCCCCTGCCTCCCCCCGCGCGGAGCGGCCCCGGGGCCCCCCTCGACCCCGGCGCGAGGACCGTCCCCCTTCCCGGCTGGGGGAACCCATCGTCTACGTGGGCGACCGACCCACCATGACCTACGCCTTTGAGGTGGTCGGTCAGCTCAACAGCGGGGTCAACGAGGTGCTGGTGAAGGCCCGGGGGCGGGCCATCTCGCGGGCGGTGGACGTGGCCGAGGTGGTCCGGCGCCACCGTCTCTTGGAAGGGACCGTGGCCATCAGCTCGGTCGGGATCGGCACGGAGCGCCTGACGAACCGGGAGGGAAAGGACCTCAACGTCTCCTTCATCCAGATCACCCTGACCCGGCGACCACCGGACGGGGGACCGGCACCGGCCTCCTCTCCTCCACGAGCGGAGGGGACCGGGTCCAGACCTCCGTCCCCGCCATGAGGTCCCCCACCCTCTGCCGGAGGGGATTCCCCACCATGGCCCAGAGACCGATCAACCCCGAGAGCCCCAGCACCCCCACGCCGAGGAACACGCTGGTCAGGACCACGACGGCGCCCCCGGGGAAGTAGGCGGCGGGGAGGGCCTCCCCCACGGCCAGGGCGAGTGCCGCGAGCGGGATGAGCTTGGGGACGTTGCGGACGATGATGGCGAGCGGGCCCGGTCGCTCCCCGTCCGGCCCGACCACCGTCAGGTGTTCGACCCACTTCCCCGGCGTGGTGCCGTAGACCTCCTCGAGCACGACGAAGAGCACGTAGGGCCAGGACCCCAGCCCCGCCAGGGCAGCCTCGTAGGGGACGGAGTCCAAGGCCGCCGTCAGCGAGGAGAAGTGCATCGACAAGAACAGCCAGACCAAGAGGGGGATCGCGATGGCGAGGGCCAGGGCGATGTCGATCAGGAAGGCGAGGATCCGGGCCCGGGGCGTCCCGAGACGGCGGTCCAGCATCCCCAGCAGGCCCCGTTGGATGAGATAGCCCGTCCAGAGCGCCGACCGGGCCGGCTCCTCCCCGACGGGAGGGTCTTGGGCCAACGCCTGCAGGTTCCGCAGGTCCGCCCTCAGGAGCGGGTGGACCTGGAGGCCCACCAGGGGGTCGGCCCCCTGAGAAGGGGGCGATCCGTAGAGAGCCCTCCAGGTCCGGGACGCTTCGAAGGTGACCCCCTCCAAGACCTGGCGGTACATTGCGCCGTAATCGCCGGTCCGGAAGCTCACCAGGGCCGGGTCGAGCGGCCCTCGCCGGCCTGCCGGGAGCTCCTCTCTTCCCTGCGTCTGCCCGTTACGCGGGGACACCGCCCTCCCGGTGAAGAACGAGACGAACAACGCGATGGGACCGGAGAGGAAGACAAGGTCGAGCGGGCCCGCTCCGCCGATGGCCCCCAGGAAGGGGAGCGCGGCGAAGAGGGGCGCCTCGTGGAGGATGTCCGCCCCCACCAGGACCCCGAGGGTGGCGGAGGCGTAGGCGAGCGCCGGGGCCCTCCGATCGAACTGGAGGAGCGGCACGGAGAGCACCCCCAGCACCAGCGGCCAGATGAGGTAGGAAGGGAAGGAGGCGATGATCCCCACGTTCACCACCGGTTGGGTGATCGTGTAGGTGCCCACCACGCCCAAGGAGACCAACGCATAGGACCCCAGCCGGGGGCCGGCGGCCGGACCGGACGCCCGGAAGAGCAGCGCCAGCGCGACCCCGGGGACCGCGTAGGCCGCCAGGAGGGCGGGGACCGCATCGGGAGCCGGAAGCACGCTGATGAGGAGGAATCCGACCGCGGTCGCCACCCCCAGGGTCCCCAGGAGGATGGAGAGGTCTCGCCACCGGCCGGGAAGGATCCGGGTGGCGAAGAGGGTGAGCGCGAGGATGAGGGGGATGAGCCCCCCTCCCACGTTGAGGGCCATCACCGAACCGTGGTAGAGGAAGAACGGGATGTTCCCGAGCCAGCCGAGGATCCCGCCGGCCACCAGGAGCCAGAACGTGCCCCGTCCGAAGCCGAACGAGGCTCCCGCCCACTCCGGGTCCCAGCCCAGGAGGAAGAGCGTGGCCACGAGGAGGGGAGGAATGGCGAGGTAGGTCACCTCGGACCCCACGTCGAGCACCAAGGTCCCGTCCATGCCTCCCTCCCGGTCCCCCCGCGTGGGGAGAGGGTGAACAGCGGCTGTCACGGTATGGAGCTTTCGGCGAGCGCCGGCCGGCGGGGACCTCCCCCCATCCCCCGCGCGGACGAGGGGTGGGAACGGGGATAGGGGATCCGAGGGGTCCGCCACGGGTTTAAGGCCCGGCGCCCTCCGCCCCCGCATGAACGACGCTAGCAGCACGCGCACCGAGCGGGATTCCCTCGGGCCGCGGGAGATCCCGGCCCAGGCCTACTGGGGGGTCCAGACCCTTCGTGCGGTGGAGAACTTCCCGGTGAGCGGCCTTCCCCTCTCTCCCCACCTCGTCCGGGCGTACGCCCTCATCAAGGAGGCCTGTGCCGCGGCGAACCGGCAGCTCGGAGAGCTCGACGACCGCCGGGCCCGGGCGATCGAACAGGCGGCCAGGGAACTGGCCCAGGGCCAGTGGCGATCGGAGATCCGGGTGGACGTCTTCCAGGCCGGGGCGGGGACCTCCACCAACATGAACGTGAACGAGGTCCTCGCCAACCGGGCCCTGGAGATCCTGGGCCACCCCCGAGGGGACTACCAGGAGCTCTCCCCCAACGACCAGGTGAACCGGGGACAGTCCACCAACGACACCTTCCCCACCGCGCTCAACCTGGCCATCCTTTTCGCGCTCTCCGACCTGGAGCGCGCGGTGAACGTCCTGGCCTCCGCGCTCGAGGATCGGGGGCGGGCGTTTGCCTCCGTTCCGAAGGCCGGCCGTACCCATCTCAAGGACGCCATGCCCGTGACCCTGGGCGAGGAGTTCACCGCCTACGGGAGCTCGCTCCGTCGGCTCCTCGCCACGTTGACCGCGGTCCGGGAGGATCTCCGGGAGGTCGCCCTCGGAGGCAGCGCCGTGGGCACCGGGATCAACACCGTACCGGGCTTCCGGTCCCTCGCCGTCAGCACCCTGGCCGGGCTCAGCGGGGAGCCGCTACGCAGCGCCCGGGACCCCTTCGAGACCATGCAGAGCCGCCGGGCCAGCGCGCTCGCCTCCTCCTTCCTGAGGAACCTCGCCCTGGAGCTCATCCGGATCGCCAACGACCTGCGGCTCCTGTCCAGCGGTCCGGGGACCGGGCTCGACGAGATCCGGATCCCCGAGGTGCAGCCGGGCTCCTCCATCATGCCGGCCAAGGTGAACCCGTCGCTCGCCGAATGCCTCGACCAGGTGGCCTTCCACGTGGTGGGGAGCGACACCGCCGTGGCCCTCGCGGTCCAGGCCGGGCAGCTGGAGATCAACGTCATGATGCCCGGGATCGCCTACGAGGTCCTCTTCTCCGCCGAGATCCTGACCCGTTTCCTACCGGTCTTCGCGGAGAAGGGCATCGCGGGCATCGCCGCAGAGGAGGCGAACTGCGAGCGCTGGCTCGTCTCCTCCCAGGCCCTGGCCACCATCCTGACCCCGCGGTTGGGCTATCTCAAGGTGGCAGAGCTCATCCACGAGGCCTCGGCCCGGGGGCAGGACCCCCGGGAGACGGCCGTCGCTTCCGGGCTGCTCACCCGGGAGGAGGCGGACGCCCTGTTGGGTCGGAAGGCCCTCATCCGCCTGACCCGTCCCGTGGACTGACCTTCCCGGACCCCCAGGCAGGATTATAGCCGCCGTCCCTCTGCCAGAACGTCATGGCCACCCCGGAGCTCGCGGTCATCTCCCTGGGGAACGAGCTGACCCCCGAGCATCGGCGGGCCGTGGAGATCCTCGAACGCGTGGGCCTGACCAGCTATGAGGCTCGGGCCTACATCGCCGTGGTCGCCCGGGGGTACGGGGACGCCTCCACCATCGCCGGGGCCGCCGGGATCCCGCGGACCAGCGCCTACAAGGTCCTCGAATCCCTCTGCCGGAAGGGCTATACCTACGCCTCGGGCGGGAAACCCACGTTGTTCAAGCCCCACCCCCCTCTGGAGGTGGCCCGCAAGCTGCAGGGGGACATCCAGGAGGTCTTCGACCGGCTGGAGTCGCTCCACCACCTGGTCGGCCAGCAGGGGGAGCCCCAGCTGGTCTACCTTCTCTACGGGAAGGAGAAGGTGCTGAACAAGATGGGGGAGCTCTTCGATCGGGCCAGCCGGACGCTGGTCCTCACCACGCCGCAGGCCTCGGAGATCCGGGAGGAGCTCGGGAAGAAGGTGGCCAACGCGGTGAAGCGGGGGGTGGAGGTCACGTTCATCACCGGTCCGGCCCAGAAGATCCCGGAAGGCGTACGGCATGTGGCCCGCCAGAACCTCCTCGCGAGCGACCTCCTCGCCGACGGGGCCCATGCCCTCCTCGCCTCCCCAGGGCTGGAGGCCTGTGGATACACCGACAACCCCATCCTGGCGGAGCACCTGAGACAGTTCCTGGAGATCCTGGTGGAGCGTGCCGAGGCCTCTTCCCGTCCCCCCGGCTGAGCGGGTCCGCCTTCGGCTCGCCCGGAGCGCCGGCGCCGGGATCGCCCGCCTGCTTCCCCGGGGATACCAGAGGCTGGGGGATGTCCTGGTCCTGAGGCTGCCGGAAGCGCTCGCCCCGTACTCCCGGGAGGTGGCGGAGGCCTACCGGGAGGAACTGGGGGTGAGGAACGTGCTGGCCTTGGACGGCGGACACGAGGGGGAGTTCCGGCACCCCCGCATCCGTTCCCTCCTCCCCGGGGAGGGCACCGAGACCCTCCACCGGGAGGCCGGCCTTCTCTGGGAACTGGACGCGGCGGAGGTCATGTTCTCTCCCGGGAACCGCCATGAACGGGAACGGATGGCCGGGCTGGTCCGGTCCGGGGAACGCGTCTGCGACCTCTTCGCGGGCATCGGATACTTCACCCTGCCCATGGCGCGGCGCGGGTCGTCCTGCCGGTTCTGGGCGGTGGAGAAGAACCCGGTGGCGTTCGGGTACCTGGTGCGGAACCTCGCGCGCAACGGCCTGTCCGGCCGGGTACGCGCGCTCCTCGGAGACAACCGGGACATGGAGCTTCCCCTCGCGTCCTTCGATCGGGTGGTGATGGGATACCTCCCCTCCTCCCTCCCGTTCCTTCCCCGCGCCGTGGGGCTCCTCGACCCCGGAGGCGGGTACGTCCACGCCCATCTCCTTGCCGGTAGCCGGGACCCGGTGGGAGAGGCCCTGGAGGCCTTCCACCGGGCTGCGGAGCAGATGGACGCCGAGGTCCTGGAGAGCGTCTGGCACCCGGTCAAGGCCTACGGGCCCGGCAGGGTCCACGGTGTCGTCGACGCTCGGCTGAGGCCCTGATCCCGGGCTTCCGGTCAGGCGACGGGCGCCAGCGCCTTCGGCCGCAGCGCATCCAGGGCCTTCGGGAACGCCTCGCGGAAGGCCTCCAGATCGGACGGGAGGTTCGAGAAGGAGGCCCGGATGAACCGGGATCCGAACTTGGGGGAGAGGTAGTTCCCAGCCCGCAGGAAGACCTGGTGCTTCAGCAAGAGTTCTGCCTGGAGGGCCACCGGGTCCACCCCGGTCTCCGTCAGGTCGAGGACGAACATGTTCCCCTGGGACGGGTAGACGGGCAGGGAGACGCCGGGAAGGGCGTCCACCACCCGCCGGATCGTCTGCTGGTTCTCCCGGGTCTGCTTGAGCACCGCCGCAAAGACGTGGGGCTTGGCGCGGAGGGCCGCTTTGGCGGCGACCTGGGAGAAGACGCTGACCCCCAAGTCGTTGGTGTTGTACCGGGCCACCTTCGCGGCCAGCTCCGGGGTGGCGAGATAACCGCCGAGCCGGACCCCCGCGAGGCCACAGTTCTTGGAAACGGACCAGACCGTCAGCGTCCCTTCCGGGTAGAGCGCCCCGGCCAGGGTGTGCCGTTCCGCGAAGTCACGGTAGGTGGTGTCGTGGAGGAGAAGGAGGTGATGGTCCCGGGCCAGCTCCGCGAACCCCCGGACCTCCTCGGGGGAGTACCCGCTTCCCAGCGGGTTCAGCGGATCGATGAGGAGCAGCATCCGGGTCTTCGGGGTCAGGGCCGCCTGGACGCGCTCCACGCTGAGCCGGAACGGGGGCTGGTAGATGTCCAGGGGGACCACCCGGGCCCCACTGAGCTCGATGAACCGGTGGATGATGAGGTAGCTCGGGTCGCTGGCGATGACCTCGTCGCCCGGGGAGAGGAGCGCCCGGGCGATCATGTATAGCGCCTCGGTCCCCCCGCCGGTGATCCCCACCACGGCACCGGGGAGGGGATAGTCCCGGAGCACCAGCTCCTTGAGCTCGGGATCCCCGGGGGCGTACGGGTAGGCGGCGTACCGCTTCTCCTTCAGCGCCAGCTCGAGGGCCTCCTCCACGGGTCCGGAAGGGAAGAGGTGGTTGGTGTTCTGGCTCATCCAGACCACCTGGTGGAAGTGTTCGTGCGCGTAGCGGAAGGCGTCGAAACCGGCCGGGGGGGGAGAAGGCGGCATCGCCTCGGGGAGGGGTCGGGCGGATTAAGCCTACCCGGGGACCCGGGCGAGGAAGGCGGTCACGATCCCCCCGGTGAGCAGATGGGCCGAGCCTTCCACGAACCCCAGCTCGTAGAGCATCCGGAGCACCCCTTCCCGTGGTGGAAGGCTCCGGAGCGAGGTGGAGAGGTAGCGGTACGGAGCCTCCGTCCCGAACAGCCGCCCGATCTTCGGGACCACCCGGTCGAAATAGGCGTGGAAGAGCGGGGAGAACCAAGCGGACGGGGGTTCGCCCACCTCCAGGGCGAGGACGGAGCCTCCGGGCCGGAGCACCCGGCGCATCTCTCCCAGCCCCTCCCGGAGCCTCGGGAGGTTCCGGATGAGGAAGGCGCTCGTCACCAGGTCGAAGGTGCAGTCCCTGAAGGGCAGGGTCTGGGCATCCCCCAGCCCGAAGGAAGGGGGTGGGGAAGGTCCCGCCCGTCGTCTCGCCCGGTCCACCATCGCCGGGGTGAAGTCCAGGCCGAGGACGGACGCCTGGGGGAAATGCCGGCAGAGCTCGAAGGTGAGGTCCCCGGGACCGCAACCCAGGTCGAGGATGCGCCGGGGCGGTGGCATCCCCCGTCGGTCGAGCAGCCAGAGGGTTTCGGGCCTCCAGAGGAGGTCGAGCCCGAAGGTGGTCAGATGGTCCACCAGGCTGTACTGGCCGGCGATCCGGGTGAACATCCGACGGAGGTCGCGGCTGAAAGTGGCATCCTCCCGGCGGGGCACGGGAACCCCCGGGAGCGTCATGCCCGGGGGGACCGGACCGGACGGAAGAGGTTGGTGGCAGGACCTCCCCGGGGGGCGTGACGGAGCCCCGGAGGGGACGGGGAAACCGCTGACCGGCCCCGGGTGCCGGGAGGGGCCTCCCGCGGCTACGACCCTCCGGCGTCCGGGCCAGAGGAGGGCCTGAGGATGGAGCGGAGGGCACGGTAGGAGGGCCCCAGGTTGCCCCAGCGTTCCCCCTGGATCTGCTCGGCCTGGGCCAACTCGCGCCGCGCCTCCTCGGGTCGGCCGGAGAGGATGAGGCTTTGGGCGATCCGGAGCAGCGCCTCGGAGCGGGCATAGGCCTCCCCCAACTCCTCGGCCTGACGCAACGCGTCCCGGAACGCCGTCTCGGCCTCGGAGAAGTGGCCCTGCCGCAGCGCGAGCATCCCCCGGTTCATGTCGATCTGTCGCTGGACCAACCGGTCCCCGTACGGTTCGAGGAGCGCGCGCGCCTCCTCGTTGTCCCGGACCGCGTCGTCGAGCCGGGAGAGCTTCAGCTGGAACTCCACCCCGTTGAAGAGCGCCCAGCCGCGCATCCGGCGGTCCTTCGACCTCTCCGCAAAGTCCCGGGCGAGGGCCAGGTAGCTCAACCCGAGGGCCGGGTCCTGGCCTCCCAGCGTGACCCCGATGTTGTTGCAGGCCCGGGCCAGCTCCCTGAAGTCCTCCAGCTCCTCCAGGATCCCCAGGGCACGCCGGAAGCAGGCGATCGCCTCCAGGGTACCGGAGCCGAGCGGTTTGAGGGCCAACGCGTTCCCGAGGTCCACCGAGGCCCGGGCGTACTCCCGACGGTCCCGCTCCGGGTCGAGGAGCCTCACCGCCAGCTCCCCCTCGGCGAGCGCGGTTCGATGATCCCCCCGGGCGGAGGCGTACCGCCCCAGGAGCCGGTGCACCCGGGCCTGGCCGGGCCGGTCCCCCTCCTCCTCGAAGAGGCTGAGCGCCTCCCGGCAGAGATCCGGAAACAGCTCGGGTGGGCCCGATCCCCGGGTCACCTCCGCCCGGGCCAGGAGCAGGTAGGCACGGACGAGCCGCGCGGAGGCGGGGGTCCTCTCGAGCCCTTCGACGAAGAGCCGGTCCGCTCGGGGCTCCTCCCCCAGGGCCACGTACACCTCCCCCATCTCCAGGAGGAGCTGTCCCTCCTCCTCCCCCCGCGATCCCGGCAGGGCCCGCAGGTCCATTCGGGCACGCTCGTAGTGATGCGCCGCACTCTCCAGGGCGAAGAGCCTGCGGGCCTGACGTCCCGCCTCCCGGTTGTAGCGGAGCGAGGCCTCGTGAAGCTTGGCCAGGAAGGCATGGCGGCCGAACTCTCCCAGGAGCTGCGGCGGGGGGCCCTGGGGATAGAGGCGTTCGAGCGCCCGGGCCACGTTCGTATGGATGACCCGGGCCCGGCTCTCGGTGAGGCCGCCATAGAGCCCGGCGCGGAAGCGCTCCCGGGCGAACCGGTAGCGTCCCGGAGGGAGCCTCTCCCGGAGGATCCCCTGGTGGACCAGGCTCTCCAGCTCCTCGGCGAGCTCTTCCTCCGGCTTCCCCGTCGCCTCCCGGAGCACGCGGAAATCGAACTCGGTGCCGAGCGCACTGGCATACAGCACCGTTCGCCGCTCCTCCGGCGGAAGGGAGGGCACGGGCGAGCGGTCCCGGGGAGGATCCACCACGGTGCGATAGGCGCTCCGCGGCCTTAAGAATCCCTCCCCGGGCGCGGGGACCGGCGGAGCGTCCGAGAAGGGTTAAGAAGGCCCCGGAAGTGGCCCTCCGTCCATGTCGGCCCCTGGCGCCCCTTCTCCCCGGCCTCACCGGAATTCGTGGACCGCGCGGGCGGTGGCCTTTGCGCTCTTCGTCGCCCTCTTGGCCCTGGCGGCCATGTTCTACGCCTGGTGGTGCCTCGCCTTCCACGTCTGCGTGGACAACGGCCTCTATGCCGTGGTGGTCACCCTGGCCGGTTTCGGCCTCGCCGGCATGTGGGTCACCCTCCCTCCCCGGCCCCGGCGAGAGGAAACTCCTCCTTAGGGACGGAGGACCCGCTATAGCGGCCTACCGGCGGCAGCCCAGAGCGCCGGCGCCTGTGCGCAAGCCACGCAGGGAGGGGGTGCCTGTCCCCGGATGGGGGGCGGAAGCTCCCCCTCCAGCGTTCCCAGGAGCCCTCCGTCCACCTTCTCCTCGATCCGGTGCCCGCAGTCCTCCTTCCCGCACCAGCCCACCAGATAGACGCGCCCCGGCCGGGCGAGGTCGTCCATCTGCTTCGCCACGCCCAGCTGGGACCCGAAGCTCTCCTCCGCCCGGGAGCGCAGGTGCCGGTGGAACTCCTCCAGCGCCTGGGAGACCCCGGTGACCAGCTCCGAGCGGGAGATCTTCCCTCGGTGGCCCAGTCGGTCGGTCAGGCTGACGCTCCCGGAGGTGACCTCCCGGATCCCCACTTCGAGACGGAGCGGGACCCCCCGGGCCTCCCAGGTGAAGAACTTGGCCCCGGGACGCTCCGGCCCCAGGTCCACCTTCGACCGGATCCCGGCCCCCTTGAGCTCCTCGGCCAGGGTGCCGGCGAACGCCTCGACGCTCTCCCGTCCCTCCTTTCCCGGGATCGGGATGATCACCACCTGCACCGGAGCGAGGGACGGCGGGAAGACCAGTCCCTTCTCGTCACCGTGACCCCCGAGGATAGCGCCGAGGAGGCGCTCGGAGATCCCGTAGGTGGTCTGGTGGGCAAAGCTCCGGCTCCCGTCCTCCCGCTCGAACGAGATCCCGTAGGGCCTCGAGAAGTTGTCCCGGTAGTGGTGGACGGTCCCCACCTGCAACGTCCGTCCTTCCCCGAAGGGGACGTCGAAGGCGATGGAGTAGTGCGCCCCCGGGAACTTGTCCCACTCCGGCCGCCGGACGGACAGGTAGGGCAAGGCCGCCGCCTGGGCGATCCGCGCGAACGAACGGAGATCGTCCGCCACCTGCCGGTCCGCCCCGGCCTCGTCGAGCTGGACCGTGTGGCCCTCGAAGAAGTGGATCTCCCGGACCCGGAGCAAGGGTCGGGTGGTCTTCGTCTCGTACCGGAAGACGTTCACCACCTGATAGACGCGCAGGGGGAGGTCCCGGTGGGACCGGATCCAGAGGGAGAAGATGGGGTACATCGCGGTCTCGCTGGTCGGTCTCAGGCAGAGACGGACCTCCAGGGGG
>JAJZYB010000022.1 GCA_021806135.1 Thermoplasmata archaeon | reverse complement strand
CCCGTGCCCAGGAGTCGAGCTGGGAGCGCTCCTCCTCCGTCAGCGTCACAGGGGCGGCAACACGCACGCCTGCCCCATATCCGAGGGTCACTTTAAACTATCGCTCAATTATGTAGCGACCCACTAGCCCGGCACACCCGATCCCCCCTCATCGGGGCAGGATCTCCTCTACCCACTGGGACTCCACCAGCCAAAGGCACCTGGGCAGGCCGGGCACGATGATCTCCACCAGGTCCACGTCCGAGGGGTTCAGCGGGTTCGGGGAGTAATGCTCCCGGATCACCCGACGGGCACCATCGCCAAGCCGTTGGATCCGTTGCGACCCGAAGACGGTGAGATAGACGAGGTCCCCACGTGCGGTCAGGTGGAAGGCCCGGGGGGTCCGACGGAGGGTGAGGACGAACCCCAGGACGGTGATGGCGAGCCAGATGCCCCCCATGACCGCAGGGCCGATGAGGTCGGCCCGCAGCGCCGGGTCGGGAGAGGTCCGTTCCAACAGGAAGAAGAAGCCCCAGAGCGCCCCCGGGATGATCAGGAATGCGAAGAAGAGACGAACGCTCCTGGAGATCGCTCCCCGGTTGGAGATCCAGGGGGAGACGGCCTCCGCTGTCGGCGCGCCAGCTCGTCGGGGGGGGAGGTCCGGCTCGGCGGTCTCGGTATATTCGTTCGCCTGGGGACTTCGAGGGGTCCTGGGGATCCGAACCGGACGCTCCGGCATCACCTACCCCTACGGGGGGGGAGACCCTTATGATTCTGTTGGGGGACGGGAAGGGGCCGTGAGCGGACCGGAACCCCGCCCTCTTCCCCCCCGCATCGAGCCCCCCGACCAGGACCGGGCCTGCGGGATGGAGTTCTACCTGAGCCCCTCCCCAGGGGTCGGAGGGAGGCTCCGGGACGAGGTGGAGGACTTCCAGGTGGACGAGATCTCCCGTTATCCCATGCCCGATGCTTCGGGCCGCTACGTGGTGGTCCGGATCCGCGCCCTCGACGTGGAACAGAACACCCTCATCGCCCGCATGACCCGGGCATTGGGTCTTCCTCCCGGGTCGATCGGATACGCCGGGACCAAGGACCGACGGGCGATCACCACCCAGCTCTTCTCCCTGCCTTGGCCGCAACCGGGGCTCCCCTCCTTCGAGTTGAGCGGGGTGACGCTCCTCGAGGCCTACCGGGCGAGGGATCCCGTCACCTTGGGCGCCCTCTATGGGAACCGCTTTCGCCTTCGCCTCCGGGGGCTTCGGGAGGAGACCGGCGCGCTGGAGCCGCGGCTCCAGGCGATCGAGGGCGACCTCCGGGCCCACGGGGGTTTCCCCAATCTCTTCGGTCCCCAACGCTTCGGAGAGGCCCGGCCCATGACCCATTGGGTGGGGAAGGCGCTCGTCCGCGGTTCGGTGGAGGAGGCGGTGGAGACCTACCTCAGCTGGCTTCCGGCGGGCTCCCCGTCAGGGTCCGAGTCCTTCCGTGCGGCGTACCAGGAGACGCACGACACCTCGGCCGCTCTCCGGGCCTTTCCGCCGGCCTTCACCTTCGAACGGATCCTCCTGGAGAAGCTGGAGCGTGGTCGCGACGCGGTGGGCGCCTTCCGGGCGCTCCCCCGGGGCCTCAGGACCCTCTTCGTGCACGCCTATCAGAGCTTCCTGTTCAACCGGCTGCTTTCCCGACGCTTCCGGGCCGGGTTGCCGCTCCATCGTCCGGTCCCGGGGGACCGGGTACAGCGGTTGGCGGCGGATGGGCTGGACGCCGGGTTCCCTACTCTCCCCGTGACCGCGGACAACCTCGCAGAGATGGAACGGTTCGTCTCCTCCGGACGGTCCCGGGTCGCCGGGCCGCTGGTCGGCACGGACACCCCGGAGCCTTCCGGCGAGCCCGGCGAGATCTTCGAGCGTCTCTTGGAGGAGGAGGGCATCAGCCGGGCAGACTTCCGCCTTCCCCGGACCCCGGACCTGAGGAGCAAGGGGACCTTCCGGGCCCTCCTCGCACCCCTGCCCCTGGTCCTCTTCCCGGGGGGCCAGGCGCGGACGCAGCCCGGCCCGGACGGGACTCGGACCGTGGAGATGACGTTCGCCCTGGAGAAGGGAGAGTATGCCACAGTCCTCCTCCGGGAGTTCCAGAAGCTGGGGGGGATCTGACCGGGGCGGCACCGAGGAGCGGAATGCTCAAGAGCCCGACCGGGCCTCCGCTCCCTGTGCGAGGAGCAACCCTGGAGTCGAGGGCCGAGACGCTTAGGGTCCCCACCGGGGTGAGCGACTTCGACCACATCACCGGAGGGGTTCCTGCCGGCAGTGTCCTCCTCCTTGCGGGGGAGAACGGGGCCGGCGCGGCCGAGTTCGCCTTGACCTCCGCCGTCACGTTGCTTCGGGCCTCCCGCGCCTCCGCCCCGGGTCCCCGTCCACTCTACCTGGGCTCCTACCGGGGGCCGGTCCATATCCCCTCTCGGGTGACCTACGTGAGCCTGACCCGCTCCCGGGAGCAGGTCCTCTCTGAGGCCGAGAGCACTTTCCCGCCCGAGTACGGCGCGACCCTGGCCCAGGGGCTCGAGTTCGTGGACCTCTCCTCCAGCTATTTCGCGGACACCGTGGTACCCTCCGAGTGGACCCAGCGGGCCGGTTCCCTGCTCGACCAGGCCCCGTCCGGTCCGGACACGAGTCCCCTCCATGCGCTGGCCCAGGAGATGGACCAACGTGGCCCTGGGTCGCTCCTGGTGGTGGACTCGCTGACCGACCTTCTCGTCCGATCCACCACGAACCCTGAGGAGCTCCTCACCCTGGTCAAGGGGCTCCGGCGCCGGGCCAAGACCTGGAACGGCCTGGTCTACCTCATGCTGACCCGCCATGTCTCCGACCCGGCGCTGGAGCAAGGCCTCATGGACTCCGTGGACGGGGTCTTGGGCTTCAGCTGGGTCCAGAACCCGTTAAGGAGCGTCCGGGCCCGCGCGCTGCTCGTCGAGAAGTCCATGAGCCTGCTCTCCCGGGTCCCGAAGGAGCTCCATGGCCGTTTCCTTCTTGACGTGAAGGGCCTCCAGGGATTGGTGACCACGCAGTATGAGCGCATCTGAGAGAGGGGCTCGGGTTCCCACCGGGGTCGACGGCCTGGACCAGATGCTCAACGGCGGGTTCCCGACGGGCCACGTGGTCCTGCTCCTCGGCCCCCCGGGGGTGGGGAAGACCTGCCTTTCCCTCCAGTTCCTTCAGAAGGGCCTGGACCAGGGAGAACGTGCGGTCTATCTCTCTCTGGAGGAGGACCCGGAGGCGCTGCAGGCGGCCGCCGGCGAGTTCGGCTGGCCCTTGGCTCCCGCCATCAAGGACGGGCGGCTGAAGCTCACCCGCTTGGACCCCCAGGACGCGAACAACTCCCTCAAACGGATCCGGTCCGAGCTGCCGAGGGAACTGCAGGCCTTCGCCCCCCGCCGGGTGGTGGTGGACAGTGTCTCCCTCCTCGCCGCCCTCACCTCCGATGAGGGAGAGCGGCGGGGGATCCTCTTCACGCTGACCCGGGCATGCCGCGCCGCGGGGGCCACCACGGTCCTCACGGCGGAGGCGGACCCCCTGCACCCGGAGGTCTCCCGGGACGGGATGAGCGAGTACGTTGCCGACGGGGTCGTCGTCCTCGGTCCCACCGAGGACCTCCCCCGCCACCAGGCCGGCCTTGCGCTACGGATCGTCAAGATGCGACGCACGAGCCACGTCCGCACCCGGCAACCCTACACCATCGGGCCGGGAGGGATCACCGTGGACGCCAAGGCGGTGAACTTCGGCGCCTTCTGAGCCATCCCCCGACGGAGGACCGGAGGGGCCATGGCGGACGGCGTGGTCTACGTGGACATGGACGCCTTCTACGTCTCCTGTGAGCTCCTACGTCATCCGGAGCTCAAGGGACGGCCGGTGGCCGTCTCGGCGGACCCCCGGGGGGGACAGGGACGGGGAGTGGTCCTCTCCGCCTCCTACGAGGCCCGTCGCTACGGATTGCGCTCCGCGCTCCCCGTCTCCCAGGCCTGGGCCCTCTGCCCTGAGGCCGCGTACCTGCGGCCCGACTTCTCCTTCTACGAAGAGACCTCCCGCCAGGTCATGGCCCTCCTGAGGGAACGTTCCTCCCTGGCCCGGGCCTTCAGCATCGATGAGGCGGCCTACCCCACGGGGTTTGAGGGGCGCGCACAGGCCGAGCGGGAGGGACGGGCGGTCCAAGCGGAGATCCTCGAACGATTCCTGCTCCCCTGCTCGGTGGGGATCGCCCCGAACCTGACCCTGGCGAAGATGGCCTCGGACCGGGCCAAACCCGGAGGGGTCGTCGTCGTCCTTCTCGAGGAGGTCCCGGAGTTCCTGGCCCCCCTGCCGGTCCGCTCCGTTCCCGGGGTGGGGCCGGTGACGGAGCGGGCCTTGTTGGCCCGGCAGGTGCGGACCATCCGGGAACTCACCTTGCTGTCGCCCCGGGAGCTCAAGACCCTCCTGGGCAGCTCGAACCCCGACATCGTGCGGATGGCCCGGGGGGAGAGCACGGAGTCCCCCTGGCCGGAGGAGGAGGGCCCACGCTCGGTGGGCTCCATGTCCACCTTCGACATGGACACGGAGGACGCCGACGCGCTCTCCCGGGAGCTACGGTCCCTGGCCACGCGGGTGGCGGAGGAAGTGAAACGCCGGGGCCTTCGCTTCCGCACGGTCACCCTCCGGGTCCGCTATGAGGACTTCTCCCAGGTCCAGCGGAGCCAGACCCTGCCTCGGCCCACCGACGCGTTCGACGCCCTCTGTCGCGTGGGCGAAGGGCTCCTCGGCGAATTGCTGCGCGAACGTCGCGGGAGCCCGGCCCCGCTAGGACCGGCACCGGTCCTAAGGGTCCCCCGCCGGATCCGGACCCTCAGCCTGACGGTCCAGGGGCTCCGGGAGGTCCCCGCCGGGGAGAGGCCGCTCGAGGGTTTCCTTTCGGGACCGCCGGTGGCCGGGGAACCCCCTGACCACGAGGCGTGAACGTAAAGACCCCCCCGGACTCCCCCGGGACGGTGGACCCCTGAAATCCGATCCCCCCCTTCCCCTGTTGCCGGAATGCGAGACCCTGGTCTCCGAACTCTCCCGCCCCAGGGTCCAGGGCCGTTTCCCGGCCCCGGCGTACGGGGGCGCCTCCCTCCCGAACCTGGCGGTCAGCGCCTACCTCCATGCGGGGGGGAAGCCCTTCCCGGGAATGCTCCCCCCCCTCGACGCCCGGCACGGGCCCCGACCGGACCCGGAGGGAACCACCCAGGTGGTCTTCCTCGTGGACAGCTTCGGCTGGAAGATGTTCTTGGACCTGCTCCGGGAGCCCCCCGGGGAGACCGGGCGGAAGGTGGCCTCCGGGCTCGCCCGGTTCACCCGACCGATCACGTCGGTCTTTCCCCCGACCACGTCCTCGGCCTTGCTCTCCCTCTCCACCGGCGCGGCTCCCGGAACGCACGGAATCGTCGGATACACGGAATATTTCCCGGGCTGGGGGGCGATCCTCAACACGCTGAAGCTCTCCCCTCCGTGGGCCAAGGTACCGGACCTGGCCGCCGGGAAGCGGTTCACTGCGGCCGATTGGGTGCCCGTGCCCAACCTCTTCACCCGGCGGACCGGCTCGGTCGCGCTCACCAAGGCCGAGTTCCAGGGGAGCGCGTTCACCCGGGTCCTGTACGATGGGGCGGAGTTCGTCGGCTACCTGGGCCTCTCGGACCTGGTCCACCAGCTCCTGCGGGTCCTCGGGGCCCCGGCAGAGCGACGCCCTCCCCTGGTCTGGGTGTACTGGGACCTCCTCGACAGTGTGAACCATGTCTACGGGCCTGAACCGCGTTTCGCCCAGGAGGAGCTCACCCATCTTCTCCTCGCCCTGGCCAGCGTGGCGCGCCAGCTCCCCTCCGCCACGGGCCGGAAGATCCATCTCTGGATCACAGGGGACCACGGGCAGGTGCCCGTCCGTCCGGAGGGAAGCCATGCGGTGCACGATGACGCCACCCTCCTCGGACTGCTGGACCGCCCGCCGGCCGGCGAGCGCCGGGCGGCCTTCCTCAAAGCCCGCGAAGGACGGAAGGAGGACCTGAGGCGCCACCTGACCGAAACCTACCCGAAGGGATGGACGGTCCTCGATGTGGAGGAGGTGATCCGCCTGGGCCTGGTGGGGCCGGGGCCCCTCCACCCGGAGCTCCCTTCCCGGCTGGGCGACCTCCTCGTGCTCCCGGGGGAAGGGGAGACCCTCTACGCCCGCCCTCCGGGGGACCGGGGTCCCGAAGAGCATTTCCTCTGGGGGACCCACGGGGGGCTCACCCCTCAGGAACTGCTGGTGGCCCTCACGAGCCTGCCCCTGGCCGAGCTTGCCGACTGGCCTCTCTGACGGCCTACCGGTCCGCCAACGCTATTTGAGGACCTTCCCGTGCGGCCGGGGCCATGACGCTCCGTCAACCCATCGTCTCGCTCATGGGCCACGTGGACCATGGGAAGACGACGCTCCTCGACCGGATCGCCGGCTCTGCACGGGCCTCCCGGGAGGCGGGGGGGATCACCCAGCATATCGGGGCACTGGAGGTGCCGCTCGCCGTCCTCCTGAAGATCTGCCAGGGATTGCTCCGGGCCGATCAGTTCACCGTCCCCGGCCTGCTGTTCATCGACACCCCGGGCCACCGGTCATTCGTGACCATGCGCCGCCGGGGGGGAGCCTTGGCCGACCTGGCGGTGGTGGTGGTGGACGTAGGCGAGGGGGTCATGCCCCAGACCCGTGAGGTGCTCCAGATCCTCCGGCATGAGAAGACCCCGTTCGTGGTGGCTGCCAACAAGATCGACGCGGTCCCGGGGGTGAAGAACCTCTCTCCCCGGCCCCCCCTCCCCACCGCCCTGGCCGCCCTCCCGGCGGAGGCCCGCAAGCTCCTCGACGAACGTCTCTACGCGTTGAGCGAGGGCCTCTACGCGCAGGGGTTCTCCGCCGAGCGCTACGATCGGGTGAGCGACTACACCCGTAACGTGGCCATGGTGCCGGTGTCGGCCAAGACCGGGGCCGGGGTCCCGGACCTGCTCGCGATGATGGTGGGATTGTCCCAGCGCTTCCTGGAGAAGGAGCTGGAGCTCGGGGAGCGCCCGGGGGAGGCGACCATCCTGGAAAGGGCAGAGGAGCGGGGTCTTGGAGCCGTGGCCAACATCATCGTCTACCAAGGGAAGCTCGCGACGGGGGACAGCGTGGTGGTGACGGGGAGGGATGGCCCCTTCGCCACGAAGATCCGGGGCATTTACCGCCCCGAGGCCCTGCGTCCCGGCCGGGGGACACCCTCCCGGCGAATGGCCTCGCTCCCGCAGGTGCAGGCGGCGGCAGGCGTGAAGATCTCTGCCCCCGGCATCGAGAACGCGCTGCCGGGAGGTTTGCTCAAGGTGGTTCCGGACGCCTCCCGCCTCCAGGCCGTACGCGAGGAACTGGAGGCCGAGACCCACCCCATCGCCGCGGTGAGCGAGAACGGGGTCTGGCTCAAGGCCGACACGCTGGGGGGGCTGGAGGCGCTCGCCTTTGAGTGCCAGGAGGCACAACTTCCCGTCAAGGGAGCGGAGGTGGGGAGCGTGGGGAAGCGGGAGGTCCTCCTCGCCGGCGCGGTCAAGGACCGCAAGCTCCGCGCCATCCTCGCCTTCAACGTGGCCGTCCTTCCCGAGGCCCAGGAGGCTGTACGGAGCGCTGATGTGAAGATCCTCCAAGGCGAAGTGATGTACCGGATCCTGGAGGACTACCAGGCGTGGCGCGCCGATCGGGAGGCCAGGGAGGAGGAGGACCGCCGCAGGACCACCACGCATCCGGCGAAGCTGGAGGTCCTTCCGGGGTTCGTCTTCCGGCATTCCAAGCCCGCCATCGTGGGCATCAAGGTCATGGCCGGAACCTTGCGTCCGCCCTGCCGGCTCATGGACCGGGAAGGGAACGACGTGGGCCTGCTCAAGGGCCTTCAGGAGGAAGGGAAGCCGGTGAAGGAGGCCTCCGAAGGGAAGGAGGTTGCGGCCTCCGTGGACGGAGCGGTGGTCGGACGGTCGTTCGCGGAGGGGGATCAGCTATGGGTGGTCCTCACCGAGGAAGGGGTCCGGCAACTGAAGGCCGCCTCCTTGACCCCTTCCGAGCAGGGCGTGCTGGATGAGGTCCTGGCCCGCCACCGGGCCCGGCAGCCCTTCTGGGGAACGTAGGGCCGGCAGGCTTCAAGGAGGTCCACCGGGTGGTTCGTCCTTCCAGGACTCCGAACCGGTCGGTGACCTGGGGCCCGGGGGCGCCGCGGCGCGGGGGGGCGGGGGAGGAGGGTAAGGGTTGCCCCGGAGGAACGAGCCCAGGAAGAAGGAAAGCACACCCACCCCGGTGAGGATGGCCCCGGCAAGGATGATCACCGTGGCTTCCCAGGCAGGCAGGCCGGCCGGCTCGTCGAGGGGGTAGGCCACCAGGATCCCGATGGAAGCCGTGTGGTTGTACGGGTTGGCGACGGACAAGTAGTAATCCGGGGCCAGGGGCCCGTTCACCAGGAACGTTCCATTGGCCAGAGGGGCTGCGGTCCGCGCCACCGTGCAGTTCGAAGGTGGGGGGGGACCCTGGGGACAGGTGGCCAGGTAGACCTGAACCGGCAGGTCCGATCGGAACGTAAGGGTCAACGGGGACCCGGCACCGGAGACGATAGGAACGACCTCGTTCTGGGAACTACCGGCCAGGGGAGTGAGGACGAACGAGGAGGAATGGTCGACGACGCTGGTCCCGGGGACATTGATGATGCCGGCAACCAGGACCAGTAACCCGAGGATGGCGAGGCCCGCGCCAATCCCCACCAGCCAGGGACGCACGGGAGGGCCATCACCGATAAAGGTTAAAGCCTCTGGCTATGCTAGCCCATGCCGTGACCCGTGAAGGGATGGGCCTACCTGCTCCGCCCGGAGAACCGGTCCGCTGCATGAACTGCGGCTCCGCCCAACGGGTGGTGGATCCCACCAACTCCGAGTTGCACTGCGCGGACTGCGGGCTCGTCTTCGATCCCGGCCTCGTGGTGGATGACGTCTCCCCTCGTGAACCCGGGCAGGGGACGGACGGGGGCCGGGGGGTGGGTCCCTTCGTTCCTCTGGGAGCCCCCCGGCACCACCTGGGAAGCACCCTGGGGGGCCGTCGGGACGGCCGGGGGAGGACGCTGGACTCCGCCCATCGGAATTATTACGGGCATCTCAAGTGGCTGATGGACCGGGAAGTCTCCCGTCGGTCCGAGACCACCCTGGAGCGGTCGGCGGCCCGGGAGGTGCTGGCCCGGATGGCCGCCAACCTCTCCCTGCCACCGGTGGTGGCCACGGAGTCCGAACGCCTCTTCCAAGAGGGGAGCGTCCGGGGTGCTTTCCGGGGCCGGAGCCTCTCCTCCAGCTGTGGGGCCGCGCTCTACGCGGCCTGCCGTCAGTTCGGACTGCCCCGGACGCTCGGGGAGGTCTCCAAGGGCCTGTCCTTGAAGCGGTCGGACGTGGGGCGGGCGTTCAAGGCCCTGGCCCGGACCCTGGGGACCCCGCCTCCCTCGGTGAACCTCCAGGCGTACCTCCAACGCTATGCGGAGGAGTTGGCCCTGAGCCCCCAGGTCCGGACCACCGTGGAATCCATGCTGAGGGAGGTCCACGAGCACCCGGAGGTCTCTGGGCTCTCCCCGCACGGGGTGGTGGCCGCACTCATCTTCCTCGCCTCCGAGCAGCACGGCGAACCCCGTCCCCGGACCCGGGTGGCCCGGGTGGGCTCCGTGACCGAGGTCACGCTCCGGTCCACCTCCCGGCTGCTCACCCGGCTGCTCGCGGAGAGCCCTGCCAAAGGCGCGCCCTGAGGGTGCCGTTCAACGGAGCAGGAAGTACCCGGCGGCCTTTTCCCGTACCTTGCGCCGGGCGTAGCCCTTCGTCTGAAGGTCTTGGAGCGCGTTGAGGACCATGTTCTTTGGCAGGCGGCTCGCCTGGGTGATCCGCTCGGCCGTCCCCATCTTCTCCTCGCTGAGGAAGCCGAGCTCCTTCATGGTCTTGTACACCTTCAGGTTGTTCCCGGAGAGCTCCTCGGTTCCCAGCATGCGCCTCTGCCCGGGGGGCGCCAGGGGCGAACGCAGATAAGCGCTCTCCTCCCCCCCCCCCTCGCGTCCGGGTGGCCGGACGCGGTCCACGAAGGCCTAAGAGCCCCCTTCCTTCCCCCGACGGCATGGAGGTGGAGGGATGTGTTCTCCCCGACGAGGCGTACGTCGACCTGGAGAACGACGTGTGGATCCGCTCCGAAGGCCCGGGGGCACCTTGGACCGTGGGGATCCTCGCGTCCTTGGCCTCTCTCGCGGGACGGTTCGTTTCCGTGCGCTTCCGTCCCGGGGAGGGACTCTGGAAGCGGGGGCAGAGCCTGGCCACGCTGGAGAGCACCCGTTTCATCGGCCCGTTCCGGGTCCCGGTGGACGCGCGGGTCATGGCGCGGAACGAGGCGCTCGCCCAAAGGCCAAAGCTCCTCAATGACGAACCCTACGCGGCGGGCTGGGTGGCCCGGATCCTCCCCGAGAACGATCCCGAGCACCCTCCCTATCCCCGGGCCGTGGAGGTGGCCGAAGAGCTCCGCCGGAAGATACGGGCGCTACGGATCCACTGTTACCCCGCCGCGCCGGACCTCGAGCTCTACGAGATCGGGTCCGAGTGCTCGGCCACGCTTACCCGCCTGGACGAGGAGATCGCGCGGCTCGAGCCGCGGGACGTGATCCTGCTGGTGGTGGACGATCCCACGGCGCCGATCGAACTGGTGCGCTGGGAGCGGCAGAGCGGGAACCGGATCCTGTACCAGGGGCGGGACGGGGAGCTCTACCAGTACCTCATCCGGAAGGAACCGGCCAGCCGACCGGTCCAAAAGACGTCCCGGGGGAGCTAAGGCCTCTCGATGGGGCTGCGGATCTGGTTCCCCCACTCCGTCCAGGAACCGTCGTAGTTCCGGACGTTCGGGTAGCCCAGGAGGTAGCGGAGGACGAACCAGCTGTGGCTGGAGCGCTCGCCGATGCGGCAATAGGTGATGATCTCCTTCTCCGGGACCACGCCCTTACCGCGATAGAGGGCCTCGAGCTCCGCCCGGGTCTTGAACGTCCCATCGTCCCGGACCGCCAGGGCCCACGGGATGTTGGCAGCGTGGGGGATGTGTCCCCCGCGCTGGGCATGCTCGGTCGGGTATTCCGGGGGGGCGGTCACCTCTCCGGAGAATTCCTTCGGGGACCGGACGTCCACCAGAGCGGCCTGACCGGCGGCGACCCGCGGAAGGAGCCGCCGAACCTCGTCGTAGTAGGCCCGGAGTCGGTCGTCGGGGTGCGGGACGGGGAAGTGCGTCCGTCCGGGACTCGCCGGTTCCTTGGTGAGCGGGCGGTCCTCCTCTATCCACTTCTTCCGGCCCCCGTTGAGCAGGCGCACGTCCGCGAAGCCATAGTATTGGAAGACCCAGAACGCGAAGGCGGCGAACCAGTTGTTGAAGTCGCCGTAGAGGACGAGGGTGGATCCCGGCTCCACCCCGCTCCGGGAGAAGAGTTCGGCGAGCTGCTCCGGAGCGAGGATGTCCCGCCGGACGGGATCGTTAATGTCCTTGCGCCAATCGAAGAGCACGGACCCCGGGATGTGCCCCATCTGGTAGTTCGCGTTCGGATCATAATCGACCTCGGCGACCCGGACCGCCGGGTCGTTGCGGTGGAGCTCTAACCAGTCATTCTCGACGAGGACCTCGGGATGCGCGTACTCCTCGGACATGTTGCCCTCCCCCCTGGAGACTGCGTGGATGATTTAAACGGTTGGAAGTGCGTAAAGTGACGGGTCCGACGCCTGGGGAGCCCTGGGAAGCCTCATTCGTAGGTGGAAGGGCTTTCCAGGTCGTCCTGCGCCCTCTTCGTGCTTGAAAGGAGATAAATGTACTGCACACTACCATCAAGGACGTAGAAGAAGTGACGTGTATCATCAGGCTGGTGATGCCGGTACTGGAGAATGGGACGACCCAGCATGTCCGCCACGTGGATCAAGTCGTCCCAACTCCTCAATGCCACGAAGTTGGTCGTCCTGGGAGGGGTGGCCGTCTCGGCGATCGCCTCCTTGTAGGGGTCCGTGATCCGTCTCAGCTCCTTCTCGGCGTCGACCTTCGTCCTTGCCCGGGGACGGAGGAGCCAGTAGCCCACCGTCACCGAGGCCACCGCGAAGAGGGCGGTGGCCACCACGGCCTCTTGATAGGGAAGGGGACTGGGGGGGACCGAGACGGTGTAGGGGACCTGGACGGTTCCGGACGTGCTAACGGTGAGGTTCCCCGGCCGGATGAGCCCGGAGGCGAAGACCAGCGAGAGGGACGGAGCGAACGTGGTCGTGTTGGTCCCTACCGGGGAGGTCACGCTGACGTTCAGGCCCGCATCGAGGACCACCGCATAGGAGGAGGGGGCGTAGTTGGTCTGATTGATGAATCCGTCCACTGCCCTCACGATCCCAGTCACGTTGAGGGCGACCGTGTTCTGCAGCTCCAGCGAAGAGGAAGAGGACCGGTTGGATTGGAGGGTGGTGGGGGAGCGGAGCGTATAGTTCCAGACCGGGGAGGAGAGCAGGACCACGCTGCGGAAGAGCGCGTGGATGCCCTCCGAGGCGCTGAGGTTGAACCAGTCGTTGAAGTGGACGGTCAGGTTCCGGACCAGGGGAATGAAGAGGCTCCCCTGTCCAGGTCCGAGCGAGGTGGAGTTGTTGAACAGGGTGTTCGGACCGAGTCCGGCCACGTAGCTGTATTGGCCGGTGTTCTCCCACTCCAGATAGGTCCCCTGGTGGGGGACCACGGTGGGGGGAGTGGAGGCGAGGCTGGCGGCGGCATAGCCGGAGATCACCAGCCCGAGAAGGAGGATCACGAGGATCGGGAGGAGGGGGCGGGCCATCGGTTCAGCCCCCCAGATAGGGCAGATGGGGACGGGGACGAGGGGGTCGGGCCGCCTGGGGGGTCCCCAGGTAGACGCTGACCATCAGGATGAGGAGGAGCACGGAGATGGAGAGCGCTGGACTCAGGACGAGGAGACCCAGCAATGGAACGCTCCCCACCAGGCTACCCACCACCTGTTTAAAGAGTACCGGGCGCGGGTCCGGCGAGGGGTTGGCATCCCCTTTGGTCGTGAAGGTGTACGTCCCATTGGTGTCCCGGTGGATGGCGATGACCCGGTGGACCACCGGGCCAAGGGTCGACAGGTAGGGGGCGTCGTAGGCGATCACCTCTCCCACCGAAATGGCGGCGGGACCCGGGACCCTTTCGATGAAGACCAGGGTTCCCCGGGGATAGGTGGGGGTCATGCTCCCGGTAGCGATGGCATAGACGTGGAAGGGGACCTGGGGCGATCCGATCCCGAGTCCTCCCACCACGACCAAGACCGCAGCCACGCAGCCGACGCCCACGAACGCGTTCCGCGCCTCCCTCCGGGCACGGACCCGGGACTGGAGAAGCCCTCGTTGGGGGTTCCTGGGCACGTCCAGGTAGTGGCGCCGGACGTAGAGCGGTTCCCTGATCCCCGCATGGATGAGGAGCAGCACGAGCGTGAGCCCGATGAGCGCGAAGAGGAAGGCGGTCTCCCAGTCCGGGTAGACCGCTACGAGGGGTAAGAGCCCCGTCGCCCAGAGAAGCCCGGTCCGCAGGCCAAAGGCCGGCAACAGGCTCCAGCGTGACTTGTAGACGTAGAATCCGAGCACGACCCCCAGGACCACGTTCAGGAGCAGTGTCTGGAAGAGGTAGGGCACGAGCAGGCCGACCGGGAGGCCCAAGAGCAGCAGCGGGTCCAGCGAGAAAAGCCCGAAGACGAGGGCGCTCCCGAAGAGCCCTTGGCGGAAGTTGGTCCCCTCCGTCCAACCCCGGAGCGCATATCCCCGGAAGAGCCCTTCCTCTGCGAGGGCCACCAGGGGCGCGGAGGCGAGAGTATATCCGAAGACCAGGGGGATCGGAGCCGCCAGGATCCGGAGGCCGAAGAGGAGCCCCGGTTCCACGGTGGCGACCATGAAGAGCGCCACGAGGAGGCCGGAGATCCCAAGCGCCAAGGGGGCCCCCCGTTCCGGGGCGAAGAATCCATAGTTCTGGAGGTCCGCGCCCTCTCGCTTCTGGACGAACCAGACCACCACGGCAAAGATCGCCGCCATGGCGGCGGCGTAGGCAAGGTCCCCCGCGAAGGGGGAGAGGGATCCTGCGCTTCCGAAGTAGGCCCATTCGATGGCGAACGCCAGCGCGAGGCAGCCGAAGATCCTGGCCTTACGGGTCCGATGGAAGGCCAGGGCGAGACCGCCAAGGCCCAGGGGGAGCGCGGACAACAGGACCAAGGAAGCCGCGCTCATGCCATGCCTCCTTCAGGGAGGCACCCGGCCCCCTGTACGTCCGGCCCATCAATCAGTCCACCGGGCGCGAACCGGATCGGACGCAAGGGCGCGATCCGATCGCACCTTGTTCTACGGGCTGTCCGACAGGGAACTGGTGGCGGCGAGGGTCCCCGTGAAGGTCAGCGTGAAGGCCCCCAACGACAGCTGGCATGCGGAGCGTTGCTCCACCTCGAAGAAGCCCTCGAACGCGGCGGACGCGCCCGGCGCGAGGGAACTCCCCACTGACATGCGGGTGCTCCCCACTGGCATGAGGGTCTTGAACTGCCAGCAACCGCTGACGTTGTTGGTGACCACGAGGTGGGTGTGGATCATGGTCACCGGGAGCGAGCCCGTGTCGGTCAGGTTTGCGTATACCACGCACATGCTCTCGGGGCCAAAGTTGTTGGCGTGTACGGTGGCCGTGTCCGGCGGAGTGTTGACCGTGCCAAGGCAGGTGGTGTATGGCGCGGTGTTGCTCATGAGCTTCACGGTAAGGTTGGCGAAATCGAGGTTGATGTTCCCGGCGCTTCCGGTGCCGTTGATGACGGCGGTGCTGGTCCAGGCTGCGAAGCCCAGGCCAGAGACGGAGAGCACGGCGACGACCACAAGGGACATCCAAACGATCTTCGCGCTCATGTTCTTTGCCCTCTCCCCACGTTTAGCGGCATCAGGTCCGAACGTCTGAACGTATTTATTCGTTGGCACTTGTAACAGGTAATTCCAGACTTTCCAGGGCCTTTGTCGCGTTGGGTCTCTGCTACCTGCGGTTCCCAGGAGCCTGGTCCAAGACAGGGGGAAGAAGAAGGGGAAAGGGTTGAAGTCGAGGGGTCTGGGATTGGCCCTACGGGCTGTCGCTGATGGACTGCGTGTTCGCCAGGGTACCCGTGAAGGTGACCGTCAGAGTTCCCGTGGACAGTTGGCAGTTCTGGTTCACTTGGCTGTTCCTCTCGAGCTCGAAGAAGCCGATCCAGGGGCTGTTCGTCGCGCTCGTGCTCGCACCGGGCGCCAGGGAGGTGACGGTTTTGACCAAAGTCTGGCCGTCCCAGCAGTTGGTCACGTTCGAGGTCACGGAGATTCTGACGGACAAGCTGGTGATGGGCAGCGAGCCGGTGTTGGTCAGGTTGGCGTAGATGATGCACATGGTCCCAGCATCAAAATTGGTCGCGGTGACCGTGGCGGTGTTCGCCGGGGTCCCCACGCCAGAGGTGCAGGTGGTGTATGTCGGGGTATTGGAGATCAGACTGGTGCTGATACTGGCGAAGTCCAGATTGATGTTCCCCGCACTTCCCGTACCATTGATGGTCGCGGTGGTCGACCAAGCCGCGAAGCCCAGCCCCGAGACCGACAATACTCCCACCACGATCAGCGCCGTCCAGACGATTTTCGCAACCATTTCTCACTCCTTGCTGCCCGTCTTCGCGGGCGTGTTTTGGATTGTGAATCGATATTTAGCAGTTGGTAGGCGTAACGGTCATTTCACGACGTCTGGTCAATGGGTGTAACGTCCATCCATCTAGGATGCGGTGGTCCCGGTGGCGCGGTCCCTCAACGAGGTTCCGCCCACGTCAGGGCTGGAGCAACGGAAGCGCCGGGCCCCCGCAGCGGGACTCCGGGTCGCTCTGTCAACGGGGTCCAGGCGCTGAGCCCGGGGGTGATCGGCGCGCAGACGGGGCTTTGCCGGAGGGCAGAGCGGAGGTCGGTGAGATTCGACAGGTCGAGTTTGAGGTCGGGGTTCAGCGCCCAGAGATGGACCAGCTTCTCGACCGTGGCCAACCCGTCACGGCCTTCCGGGACGCGGAAGCAGCCAAATCGAGGATGACTGTCGAGCCAACTCTCCAGGCAGGCCTGTTCCCGGGGGGGCAACGCCTCCTGCACGAGATAGAAGCGGGAAGGGGGGGGAGCCCTCTTCTCGAGGCCACGCAGGAAGGTCAGGAACCCAGGGAAGTCCTCCTCCAGCCCGCGGAAGCCGCGCCCCAGGATCTGGGACGCCTCCCCCAGGGTCTCCAGCACGCTCGTCGACAGGCGCCGTGGATCCGGGGTCCGCAATCCCCCCGCGATGGGCCAGGTGCCCGGGCTCCCCTCGAGAGGGACCAGAACCCGGAAGCGCGGTCGCTCCACGTCGGTCCCGAACACGAAGGCTTTCCACGGTCCCCGCGCGTAGAGTCCCACAAAGTCCAGGTTGGGCGGGCCTCTCTCGCCGACCTCCCGGGGGGCTCGGAGGCCGGGATCGCCGATCCCATGGGTCTGCCATACGCGGTGGACCAGCATGTGGCTGACCTTCAGCGCTCGGGCCAGCGATCGAGTGGACCAGCGCCCTCCGCCCGGAGGGAGAACATTGAGGGTCGTTTGAAGGATCCTCTCCTTCCTCTCTCGGGAAGCAGGGGACGGGGGGTGGGGGCGCGGCGCGGTCCCCCGGATGCCCTCGAGCCGGAGCCCCAGAAAACGGCGGCGCCAGCGGATGACGGTCTCCGGGTGGACCCCCAGATCCCGGGCCACCTGTTGGTTCGTCTTGCCGGAGGCGGAGAGCAGGATGATCCGGGCCCGCTGCGCCCGCGAGGCGGAAGCCACCGGGTGGGCCGTCCAGGATTCCAGGACAGCCCGCTCGCTCTCGTTGAGAACGATCTGTGGCGCCGATCGCATGGAAGCACCCCGAGGGCCGAAAAGGTCTTAAGACCGAGCAAGCCGGCGCTGGGCGCGAGCCCTGGCTTCCCCATCGGCGGAGGATCCTGCCGCTCCCACCCCGGAGAGCCTCCCAGAACCCAACTCCTCCATCGCGGATTCGCGGTCTGGACGGACGGAGGCTGCGGAGCCCTTCTCGGTCGCCTCCGTCGAAGGGATGGTCTCCAAATACGGCGGAGGGTTCGGCACCCCGTGCCACCTCGCCCGGCCAGCCTCCCATCGGCGGAGCCTCCGGTCGGTCTCCCCTCCTTGCGGTCTCCCGGACGGGTCAGCGAGCTGCTCTTCCTCTATGAGACCGCCACGCGTCGGCATGGGCGTCTCCGGAGCATTGCCCAGGTCCTGGGGCTCTCGGTCCAGGCCGTCTCCTTGCTCTATCGCGATGCCCGCGCCAGGGGCTGGGTCGAAGAAGTGGACGGGACGTACCGGCCCACCCTCCGGGGGATCGAGCACCTCCACGGCGCTTTCGGGAACCTGAGCCTCGACCTCGAGGCCCGACGGCGCAACCTTGCGATCATCCGTCAATGCTGGGCCGTCGCCGGGGAGGATCTGGCCAAGGGAGACACGGTCTCGCTCAACATGGAAGGGGGGCTGCTCCTGGCGACGAAGGGACGGAGGAGCCCTTCCCGGGGACGGGTCCTTAGGCCCGCACGCCGGGGAGAATTGGTGGAAGTGGGGGAGCTCCAGGGGGTGGTGAGCCTGGAGCCGTGCCCGGTGGAGATCTACGTGCTCCCGGAATCGTGGTCCCCCCACGACCCGATCCCCTTGCCGCTCTCCCATGCCCTCCGCGCAGGGACCCACGGGTTGCTGGTGGCCGAAGGGCTGGAGGCCTACCACGTGATGCAGCGGTTCGCCCGTACGCCTCCGCTGCGCTTCGGAGGCGCGGCCGCCGCCCGTGACGCCTCCCAGGTGGGAGTCCCCGCGCTGGTGGTGGTCACCCGGGAGCGTCTTCCCTCGCTGCTCCGGAGGCTGGAAGAACCTCCGCCGGCCCCCCCGTTCCTCTTGAGGACGCTCGGCCGCGGTCGCTCGCGCAGGCCGAAAGGAGGGCCATGAGCTCCGCGGTCCCGCGGACCTGGACGGCCCCCGCCACGACGAGGTCCTCGTAGGCCCGTTCGCCTTGGCCCGCGGAGAAGTCCCGGCCCGCGGTCCCGGGGGGCCCACCGACGAGGAACGTGGGCAGGACAGGAACGAAGGGCCGAAGGTCCGCGAGGTTCGCAAGGTTACCCGGGCCGATCACCAGGGGGGCCACCACGATCGCCTGGGCCGCCCCGAGGAGGCGCCGGTGCTGCTCCCGGGAACGCTCGGTCAGCGGCGCGAACGGGGCGACCACCGGCGCGGGGACGTTCCCCCGGCGGAAGGCGACCTCATCCGAGTCGAGCACATGCACCGGGGCCCCCGTCACCTGGTAGCCTTTGGTGAGCAGCGCCCGGAGGATCCCTTCTCCGCTCCCTCCGCCAGCCACCAGATGGACCCGGAGCGCCCCAGGATCGGCGGGAGGAGGATCGCTCCGGACGGGAGGAGGGAGGACCACGGTCTTCTCCCCGCGTTGCTCCACCTCCATCTCGACCCCGAAGACCTCCCGGATCCGCTCCCGGGTGGTGGTCTCCCCTGGACTGCCGAGGGCGACCAGGCGTCCGCGGCTGAGCCAGGCCATCCGGTCGGCGAACCGGCAGGCGAGGTTGAGATCATGGACCGAGATCATCGCGGCGCAGGAGGGACCCCGGGAGACGAACCGGTCCAACTGTTCGAAGACCTCCAACTGATGGGCCATGTCCAGATGGCTGGTCGGCTCGTCCAGGAAGAGCAACGGGGCGCCCTGGGCCAGGGCCCGGGCATAGAGGGCACGCTGCCGCTCGCCAGAGGAGACCCGGAGGATGCCCGATCCCCGCAGCGACTCCAGGTCCGCCTCCCGCAGAGCGTCGTTCACGGCCTTTCGGTCCGCCTCCCCTTCCGGGAGGAAGGGCCCCAAGGTCGGGTAGCGACCCAGCGTGACGAACTCCTCCACGGTGAAGTTCTCGTAGGGCTCCTCTCCCTGGGGGACCCAGGCCACGAGCCGGGCGCGCTCCCGGAAGGACCAGCGCTCCACCGGGCGCTGGAAAAGGCGCACTTCCCCGCTGAGGGGCCGGACCAGCCCCTGGGCGGTCCTCAGCAAGGTGGTCTTGCCGGAGCCGTTCGGACCGACCAGGGCCAGGACCTCCCCTGGCCGAAGGGCGAAGGAGATCTCCCGGAGGACGGGCCGGCCCCCCAGCTCCACCGTGACGTCCTGGAAGTGAAGCGGATTCCCCTCGTCTACGGACTTCATCGCCCCCCACCCCGCCGGCGGTAGAGCACGTAGAGGAAGAACGGGGCTCCCGCGAAGCTGGTCACCACCCCCACCGGTAGGAGGCTCCCTCCGCCCAGCAGGCTCTCGGCCAGGTCGTCGGCAAGGACCAGGAAGATGGCCCCGAAGAGGGCGGAGAGCGGAAGGAGGGCCCGGTAGTCCGGCCCTTGCAGGCGCCGCACCACGTGTGGGGAGATGAGCCCCACGAAGCCGATGATCCCGTTGAACGCCACCGCGACCGCCGTGACCAGGGAGGCGAGGAGGAGGAGCCTGCGCTGGATGGCCGGAGGGGAGAGGCCGAGACCCCGGGCGGTCTCCTCCCCGAGCTGGAGGACGTTGAGGTCCCGGCCATGCAGCGCGAGGAGGGTGCCGGCCAGGAGCGTTCCCCCGAGCACCAGCTCCACCTGGGGCCAGGTGGCCCCGCCAAAGCTCCCCAGGATCCAGAAGGTGAGGGGCAGGAGGGCGGACTGAGGGCGAAGGGAGATGAACAGGGCGATGAGGGCGCCGAAGAACGAGCTCAAGGCGACGCCGGTGAGGAGCAGGGTCTCCGTGCTCGTCCGGGGGGACCGGGCCGCCAGGAGGACCAGCGCCGCGGTGCCCATGGCCCCGAGGAAGGCCAGCGCCGGCAGGTAGATCGATCCGAGCGCCGCCCCGACGCCCAAGAGAAAGAGGGCCGAGGCCCCGAGCGCCGCCCCCGAGGAGACCCCCAGGAGGTACGGATCCCCCAGGGGGTTTCGGAAGACCCCCTGGAGGGTGGCTCCGGCGAGGGCGAGCGCGGCCCCCACCAGGGCCGCGAGGAACATCTCCGGCAGGCGGGAATCCACCAGCACCTTCTCCACCACGAGACAAGGGACGCTGGTGCCCCCCGCGTAGACCGGGACGGGGCAGCTACCGGTCCCGACCGGGGTCCCGGTGAGGGCCCGGGCCACGAAGAACACTAAGTCCCCGGGGGGTGTGGAGACGCTCCCGACCACAGGGGAGAGCACCAGGGTGATGGCGAGCACCCCGAGGAGCACCCCGAAGGCGCGCCGGCTCCGGTGCACCGCTAAGGGTACGGCCGGTCCCGCTCCCCGGGGGGGATCAGCCACCGACTGCGATCCCCGGATGGAGGAGGGCCATCAGCTCCGGGATGCCGAGGATCATGGCCGGCCCGGGCTCCGTGAGCAGGGTGACGTCGAAGCCGTAGACCTGTCCGTGAGAGACGGCGGAGAACTCCGACCAGTACGGTCCGACACTGTAGTTGGCCACGGAGATGCCAAATCCTACGCCCGCGATGATGATGACCGGGTTGGCCTCCAGCACGTAGCTGCCCGAGATCTCTCCCGTGTTGGCCTGGCTGTCGTTGGAGGTGATGCTGGCGCCGCCGGCGGCCTGCAGCAGGCTCTCGCCGAAGCTCCCCGGCCCGAAGGTGTAGTAACCGGTCGGGTCGTCATAGTAGGTCAGCAGGACGCTGGGAGGGGGACCGACGAGGGACCGGAGGTTCTGGTCCTGGGCGAGCGAGGCGTTGAGGGCCGCGTCCAGGTGGGTGGCGGCCACCGCGTGACCGGTCAACGCCCCCACCAGGGTGACGTCGGTGAGGATGCCGGAGAGGTTCGAGGGGTTCAGGCCGAGGGCCGGGATGCCGTCGGACTGCTGCAGCGTGTTGAGATCGCTGACGGAGATCCCCGGGCCGGCCACCACGAGCTGGGGGTTGAGGATCTGGATGCTGGAGGCGGAGAACGGCAGCGCGCTCACACAGGCGAGACCGGAGAGGCTCCAGTTGGCCACCTGTCCGGGCGTGTAGTCCGCCGTGTAGTCGTTCCCAGGACCACAGTCCACTCCCACCACCGAGGACCTCAGCCCCAGGCTGTAGACAATGTCCATGGCGCTCGCGATGAGCACGACGATCCGGCTCGCCGGCGCGGGCACGGTGACGGTCCGGCCGTAGTCGTCCACCACGGTGATCCCGTGGTGGGGCGAGGGGCCGGCGTTGGTGGAGCCGGAGAGCACCCCGAAGGTGATGGCCGCAATGGCCACCAGAAGCGCGACCCCCAGGGCCAGAAGCGGGACGGGGACCTTCCGCGTAGGACGAGGGGAGGGGGGCACCGAAGGGACAGAATTCCAGCTCATTGGATTTACGTCAAGTGCGTTGGCAGATAAACGTTGCGTCACCCGAGCGGACCGGGGCGGCCCCCTAGGAAGGCCGAGGGCCTCCCCTCCTCTCCCACCGGCGTCGGTGCGTCCGACGGGTGCTCCCGGTCCCGGGGAGCACCACCGCCCCTCTTCCGGTCCGGATCAAGCGTCCCCAGGGGGGCGGGGCCCCCGCCGGGGCAGGGCCCGGGCTCCCCCGCTACGACGGGCAGGTTTCCCGCCGCCAGTTCCGGACGGGAAAGGGCCGGAACGTCGCCCTCGGCCCGTCCGCGCCCCCAGGGCCGCGACCGGACCGACCACCAAGAGCACCGGGGGAGCGAACTTACGGCGGCGAGCGGCCTCCACCAGCCGGCCCAGGGGCGCCCGCAGGACCCGCTGATGCGCCGTCCCGCCGGCCTCCACCAGCGCCGCCGGTTCGGACCCCCCGCGTACCCGGCGCAGCCCTTCCACGAGCACCGGTAGCCGCTCGAGAGCCATCACCCCAATGAGGGTGTCGGCCGCGGCGGCGAGCGCCTCGAGCCGGACCGTGGAGGCTCCTTTTTCTCGGGCCTCCCGCCCGGGGAAGACCGCGAAGGTGGAGGCCGTCCCGCGGTGGACCGGGGGGATCCGGGCCGACGCGAGCCCTCCGGTGACCGAGGAGATCCCCGGGACCACCTCCACGGGGATCCCGTGACGCGACAGGTCTGCGAGCTCCTCGAACCCCCGGCCGTAGACGAAAGGGTCTCCGCCCTTCAGGCGGACCACCCGGAGCGAACGGGAGGCCCGTTCCCTCAAGAGCGCCTGGATCCGTTCTTGCGTCCTCGGATCGTCCCCGGGACGCTTCCCCACGTAGCGACGTTCGGCTCCCCGGGGGACCCAGGAGAGCATCCGCCGGTCCGAAAGCCGGTCGTAGACGACGCAGTCGGCCCGGGACAGGTAGGCCGCTGCCCGGAGGCTCAGAAGATCCGGCGCTCCCGGCCCTCCGCCGACCAGGGCCACGCTCCCCCGGCGGAAGCGTACCCGCGGCAGCCGGAACGTCTCGCTCCGCTCCATCAGTGTCCCCCCTCCTGCCTCCGGGATTCCCAGGACGCCTCCTGGAGCCGCTCGTGGGCGCGCCGGCCGATCTCGGAGAACGCCCCCACTCCGACCCAGCACCGCCGGGCCGAGCCGTCCGGCCGCCACTCCACCACCGAGATCTCCCCCTGGTCCGGATCCCGCGCGTGGGCGTAAGCCCCCACCGCTGCTGAACAGCCGCCCCCGGTGGCCTCAAGAAAGTCGCGCTCCGCCCGGGCCTCCCGAAACGCCAGGGTGAAGGGCCGCAGGGCCGATCCGAGGACCTCCTCCACCTCCGCGCCGCCGACCAGAGCCAGGAATCCCTGTCCCGGCGCGGGGGGGAAGTCCCGGGGGGAGAGGCGGAAGCGAGGGGGATCGAGCCCCAGGCGAACCAGCCCGCTCTCGGCCAGGAGCAGCGCGTCGAACTCGCCCTGGTCCAATTTCGCGAGGCGGCTCCCTACATTCCCCCGCACGGGCTTGACCTGGGCCATCGGGGCAAGATAGCCGACCATGGCCTGGCGCCTTAGGCTGGAAGTCCCGACGCGGGCACCGTCGGGAAGGGAGGCCCAGGAGTCCCCGGGAGCGCGCAGAACGACAGCGTCCTCGGCCGGCCCCCGGGGGAGCACTCCGAGCAGCTTCAGTCCTCCAGGGAGCTCCCCGAGCGGGAGGTCCTTCAGGGAGTGGACGGAGGCCTCCGCCCGTCCCGCCGCCACGGCCAGGTCCACCTCCTTCTCGAAAACGCCGGCGCTTCCCAGGTCGGGAGGATGGGCCTTGAGGTCAACGTCCCCGCGGGTGGGCACCCAGAGAAACTCCGTCCGCAGCCCGGGGTCGGACTCCAGCAACCATCGGGAGGCCTCCTCAGCCTGCCGCCGGCTCAAGGGACTAGGACGCGCGGCCAGACGGATGGTCGGTCCCGGGAGGGTCATGGGGGAGCGGCTCCGGTGGAGCGGGCGGGTTCCTCTAGGAGCCGGAGCAGGCTCTCCACCCGCGCCTGGGGACTCACCTCCGGTTCCAGGCCGCGACGCCGGAGAGCCTCCGCGGTCACCGGCCCCAGCGCCCCCAACCGTATCCGTCGAGGGAAGGGAGGCCCCGGCCCGGGGCCACCCTCCCAGGCAGAGAAGAAGGTCTCCACCTCCATCGCACTGGTGAAGCCGAGGGCGTCGTACACCCCCTGTCGGACCTCGTTCACCGTCAAGGCGAGAAGGGGGAGATCGGCCTCCGGGGAGTACACCTCCACGATCGCCAGCGGAACCCCTCCCCGTTGGAGGATCTCGGAGAACGCGCTGGAGCCCCGCCGGCTCCGGGGGAGCACCACCCGGGTGGCGCCCACCTCGAGCAGATGCTGCGCCAGGGCCTCGGTGGTGGCGGTCCGAGGCTGGAACGCGACCGGGAAGCCGCGGTGGGCCAGGGCTTCCGCGGTGGCCGGGCCCAGCGTCGCCTGCACCCATCGGGAGAGCTCTTCACGGAGCCGTTCCTCCTCGCCCCCCTGTTCCGCTTCGCGGAAGACGAACTCCAGGGCGTGCCGGCTGGTCCAGGCGACGACCGCCGGACCCCGGGCCGGCCGGTCGCGGAGCGCCGCCCGGAACGACGACAGGAGCTCTGGAAGGGGCTGGAGACGGACAACGCTGCGGACCGTGACCTCGTTCTTCCCGGGGCCGTCCGGGTCGTCCAGCCGGGGGAAGTCCCCGGCCCGCAGGAGAAGCACCCTCATGGGTTCGCCGGGGGGGGGAACGGACCGGGAGGCGCCCCCGGGCCGAGCAGTTCGTTCACGAGCTCCTCCGCGGTCCGGCGAAGCCCCACGTACATCGGGGTGTCCCGCTGGGTGTGCACGGTGATGGGCAATTCCCGCATGGTCATGAGCAGGCTCTGGAACTCTCCCACGCTGTCGGTCTCAAAGGCCAGGTAGAAGTCCTGGTCGTCTATCCCAAAGGAATATCCGGTGTGGATGAGGACCTCCGGGAAGGCCCGTCCCGCGGTGATGTGGCCCTGCATGAGCCGTCCACGCTCTTCCGGGGGTAGCTGGTACCACTCCCGGGTCCTCACGAACGGGTAGACGAAGAGGTACCGCCGCGAGGGCGGCGGAGGGGCCTCCTCCGTGCCGGTGTAGGCGGAGACGCGTCGGCTCGCGAGCCGGGTCTCCACGAGGGCAAGGTGCGGCGCGACCGGGGCTTCCAACAGCGGCGTGACGAACTCCGATATCGCCTCGAGGGAGTCCCCCCAGAGCCAGAGCAGGACCTCCCGGTCGCTCCGGAGCCCGCGGAGGGAGTAGACGGACGCGGAGACATGCGGGAAGGGTTCCCGGAGCCGCTCCACGAACCGGTGCGCCGCCATCGCCTTGTCCTGCCAGCTCAGCCCGTGCCAGCCGGGGGTGCGGGAAAAAAACTCGTAGGCGTAGTACCCGTGAAGGTCCTCCGCGCGGTACCCGGTCATGGGGTCGTCACCTCCGACGGGATGGCCTGGAGACGGCCACGGATGGTCTGGCTCTCCTCCGGGGTCACCGGAGGGAGCCGGTCGACCTGCCCATACCGGTCCACCTCCTCTTCGGTGAGGAAGGTGGGGAAGACCGAGATCACCGCGGGTTCCGCGAGGAGGGCGGCAATGGCCAGCTCGCCCAAGGTCCTCCCGCGTGCTTCGGTGTGGGGACGCAAGGCACCCACGGTCTCGCCAGCCCGTTGGAGCCACGCGGGATCCCGAAGGGCCCGATGATCCTCCGCCGGGTAGTGTCCCCGCGCCGGAAGGCTCCCATCCAGGACCCCGGAAGCGTGGGGGACCCGCGCGAAGATCCCCTTCCCCCGGGCACCGGCCCACCGGGCGAGGGTATCTCCGGGCTCCCGCTCCAGCAGGTTGTAGACGGTCATCACGTGGTCCGCCCCGTGGTCCAGGGCCCAGAGCCCCTCGTCGAGCCATCCAATGGACGGTCCGAGCGCCACACCCCAGCTCCGGACCCGTCCCGAGCGGACCAGACCTTCCATCGCGCCAAGAAGGGTCCCGTCCCCGAGCTCCCGGAGCGTGGGGTTGTGGATCTCCAAGGCCGCCACCTCGGAGCCCCCCAGACGGGTCAAGGTGGCCTCCACCTGGCGCTCGATGGCCCCTTGGTCGTACGGAGGCCCGGCGAGGGCGAAATCCTCGAGGAGCGGCCCTGGAGAGGAGGAGGGTTCCGGGCTCCCCCGGGGGCGGGACGGGTGCAGGGCGAGCTTGGCGGAGACCACCAGTTCGCTCCTCTCGGAGCCGGGGAAGGCTTCGGCCAGCAGCCGGTCCCCGCGCCCCTGCCCGTATCCGGGCGCGGTGTCGAAGAGGTTCACCCCACGGTCCCGGGCGCGACGAAGCAGGCGGATGGCTTGGGCATCGGTGAACCGGCCCCACCACGGGGTCGCCACCGACCAGAGCCCGAACCCCACGGTGCTGACCTCCATTTCGGTCCCGGGAAGGCGTCGGTATTCCATCGCGGTCAACGAGACACCCAAGCGGTAAAGGTTTCCCCGGGGTCCCCGTGGTCCATGCGCGCAGTGTTCGTGACCCACGGTAACGAGGACCCAGCCGCCCACGAGCTCCTGAAGGCGTTCCGGACCGAGGCCTCCCAGGCCCTCCCTTGCGCCGTCCTCGGGTCGACGCTGGGAACTCTCGCTAGGGACCTCGAGCCGGGAGACCGGGTCTTCGCGCTGTTCTATTCGGAGGGAGGGCACGTCCAGCGGGACCTCCTTCCCCCGGTAAGGGCGGCCGCCGCCCGCTTCGAGGGGATCATCCCCGCCAAAGTGTCCGCCGGGTTCTTTCGTGGTCTGCTCGAGGCGCGGAGGGTTCCCCCGGGCAGCCGGGTCGTCCTGGTCGGGGTGAAGGCGGTGACCGACCCCGCGCTCAAGGAGGTCAGCCTCACGGCGCTGGCCCTAGAGCTCTCCCGATCGGGATTCCCTGCCTCCTTCGCGCTCTACAATGACGAATCGACCCTGCCGTCCAGCTCCCAGGAGGACCCCCCTCCCGTCTCGCTCCTGTTGACCCTCTTGCCGGGCTACACCCTCTCCAAGGCCCGGGAGATCTTCGCGGCTCGGGGGCTCCCGCTCATCGCCGAGGCCTGGCTCCCGACGATGACCCCGGCCCTGCTGGGCTGGGCGGCGGAACGACTGCAGGCGGGAACGGCAAGGACCGAGGGTGCGTAGAGCGGGGAGTTTGCAAATCCGGAAGACCCGCCATGGTCCCCTCGCCTGCTCCCCGTTGCCGGAGGACGCGGGTTCGAGGAGAGCGGCTGGCGGGACCAAGCGACTTAAGCTCAGCGAGGGTGGCGAACCCCATGGCCATCCCCGAGACCTCAGGCCCCGCGGGAGGAGGCGAAACGGGAGTCCGTCTCCCCGACTCCGACCGGGAGCTACTCATGGCCCTCCAGTACCGCTTCCCCCTGACCGCCACCCCGTTCCAGGGCGTGGCGGAACTCCTCCACCGGAGCGAATCCGAGGTGCTCCGGGACACCGAACGGCTCCTACGGCATCACGTGATCAAGCGCATCGGCTTCAACGTGAACTTCAAGACCTACGGGATGGAGGGAGCCCTGGTCGGTGTGGCCTGTTCCCCGGAGGGGGTCCCCAGACTACGGGACGCCCTCTTCCCGCTGGACGTGGTCACGCACAACTACGTCCGTTCCCATCCGGACTACCGGGTCTGGTTCACCTACAAGGCCGCCAGCGAGAACTCCCTCCTGCTCGAGGTCGAGCACCTGCTCCGTTCGCTGGGGCTTCAGCGCTACGTGGTGCTCCGGTCCCGGCGGACCTACGCGGTCCGCGTGAAGTTCGACCTCGAGCGCGGGGTCTCGCGGAGCCCGGAACCGCTCTCGCGCTACGTCCTGCCCATGACCGTCCCCCAAGCGGAGTCCTTGGGGATCCCCCGCGACCTCTTGGAAGGATTGGGAGAGGGGATTCCCCCGGTCCACGAACCCTACCGGGAGGTCCTTCAACGGGCCGGTTGGAGCGCCGGTCAACTGGAGGAGGGCCTCCCCCGGTGGCTCGACGCGGGGATCTTGAGGAACGGAGGGGCCACGTTACGCGGTCCGGTCGTCGGTTTTACCCACAACGCCATGTTCGTGTTCCGTACCCAGGACCTCGAGCAGACCTGCGAACGGCTGGCCTACCGCGTCCCGGAGGCCACCCACGTGGTCCTCCGGGAGGTCCTGCACGGGGACTGGACCCGGCCAGGATACATCATGCTCCACGGGACAAGCCGCCAGAAGGTGGAGGAGACCGCGGACCGTGTGGCCGCGGAGGCGGGGATCTTCGACCATGAGCTCATCTTCAGCCTGCAGAACCTGAAGCCCTGACCCGGCCCCGGCCTTTTTCCCCCCGGGCTCCTTGCTCCCCGGGTGGCCGGATCCCGTACGGACCGGGTCGCCCGGGTCCGGGTGATGACCTCGGACCGCCACGGGCTGATGGACCGGGAGGACGAGGTCGTCCTCGAAGAGCCCCTGGAGATCCGGGTCCGCCCGTTCGGGGCCTCACGGGCGACACCGGTGGCAGTGACCATGCGTACCCCGGGGAACGATTTCGAGCTGGCCGCCGGCTTTCTACTGGGCGAAGGAGTGATCCATCGCCGTGAGGAGATCGACCGGATCGCCTACTGTCCGACCCCGGGGACCCCCCAGGAGTTCAACGTGGTGGAGCTCCGGCTGGCCCCCGGGGTGGCGGTGGACCTCACCCGGCTGAGCCGACACGTCTACACCACCTCCAGCTGCGGGGTCTGCGGGAAGGCGTCCATCGAGCAGGTGCGTGCCACGGTCCCGGCATCGCCCCGGGGGACGCAACGCTGGACCCCGGAGGAGCTCGAGGCGCTGCCCGAGCGCCTCCGGGCGGCCCAGGGCCTCTTCGCCCGGACCGGCGGCCTCCACGCTGCCGGGCTCTTCTCCCCTCCGGGGACGCTCGCCCTGGCCCGGGAGGACGTGGGCCGGCACAACGCCGTGGACAAGATCGGAGGCGCGCTCTTGCTCGCCGGGCGGCTCCCCGCCTCGGAGTCGCTGCTGCTCCTCAGCGGACGGGCAAGCTTCGAACTCGTCCAGAAGGCCGCGCTCTTCGGGATCCCCGTGGTGGCCTCGGTGGGAGCCCCCAGCGCCCTCGCGGTCTCGCTGGCGAGAGAGTTCGGGCAGACCCTCGTGGGCTTCCTCCGGGTCGGACGTTTCAACATCTACGCCGGTCCGGACCGCATCGCCACGCGCCCCGGACCGATCGATCCCCCGTAACCCCCCGTGATCCGGGGCCCCCAGAGCCCCTCACGAACTGTCCGTTACCCTTCTCCCCCTGCCAGCGGGCCCGGACCAGCCCGAGGGTCCGGGGTCCCCCGGGTCCGGGGATGCCCGGGAGCTCTCCAAAGGAGGGAGCCCGCCCCCGGCCCCTAACGGTGTGGACCCTCCGTCGGCTGGCGATGGAGCCTCGCCGCGGTCCACCGCTCCCTTCAGGAAGAGGCCCCGGTTCTCCCGGAGGGAACGGAGGGGAGCGCCGGGGGCGCGAGACGCCGATGACCCGGGGGATCGCCCCGCGCTTCACCAGGCCGATGGGCTCTCCCAACACCGCTTCTTCGAGCGCCGGGCGGGCAGCGGTCCTGCCCTTCGGTTCCGCAGACGTCAACGGGCGATCGGAGCGTACTCCGGTCGGGCCCTGCGTTCCTCCACCCGGATCCCGGTCTGCGGCACGGTCCGATGGAGGCGGGGGTTCGTCGACCGCAGCGGGGACGATCCCGCGGCTCCGGAGGAAAGCCGTTCCAGCGCCACAGGGACCTCCTTGTAGGCCGGGGTCCGGGTCGAAGGGTCCTGGGCCGCGTTGGTCAGCCGGTTCACCGCCGCCTCCGCGCGCCCGTGGATGGCCAGGTACAGGGTCTTCCCCGTGACCCGGGAGGAGCGAAGCGCCTTCGCCTTGACGGCGCCGAGCTCCGAACGGACCCGGACCCAGTCCCCGTCGGCGATCCCCCGCTCCTCCGCCAGGGCCGCGGGGATCTCCACGAAGACCTCCGGCACCTTCTCCGTGAGTCCCGGGCTCCGCCAGGTCAGGTTTCCCCAATGGAAATGCTCCAGCATCCTTCCGTTGTCCAGGGAGAGGTCGTAGGTCCCGTCCGTGGGTAGGGCGGGGAGCCACCGGGCCGGGGTGAGCCGGGCCTTCCCATCCGGGAAGGCGAAGCGCTCCCGGTAGAGCACGGGGGAATCCCGCCCGTCCCGGTCCACGGGCCACTGAAGGCTGCGGTATCCCTCCAACCGCTCGTAGGTCACCCCGGCAAAGAACCCGGCCAGCCCGGCGACCTCGGCCATCACCTCCGAGGGGTGGTGGTACTGCCACGGGGCGCCCAACCGGCGGGCGATCTCCTGGAGGATCCCGAGTTCGTCCCGGGCCTCTCCCGGCGGGTCCAGGGCCCGGTAGAACCGCTGGATCCTCCGCTCCGTGTTCACGAACGAACCATCCTTCTCCAGGGAGGCCGCGGCGGGAAGGACCACATGCGCCTTTTCCGCGGTCCGGGTCAGGAAGAGCTCGGTGACCACCAGCAGCGGGAGCGTGGCGAGCGCCCGGGCGGTCCTCTCCTCGCGCGCGTCGGCGAGCAGCTTGTCCTCGCCGAAGATGAGGAGGGCCTTCAGCTTCCCCTCCAGGGCCGCGTCGACCATCTCCGTGCTGGTCAGTCCCCGGCGCTTGGGCAGGGAGACCCCCCAGGCTGCCTCATACTTCGCCACCACCTGGGGATCGTCGGTGCGTTCGTACCCCGGCAGGAAGGCCGGCAGGCAACCGAAATCGCTGGTCCCCTGGACATTGGCATGTCCCCTCAGTGGATAGGCCCCCGTGTGGGGTCGTCCGTAGTTCCCGGTCAGGAGCAGAAGATTCGAGATGGCCGTGGAGGCCTCGCTCCCGGATTGGTGTTGGGTCACCCCCATGGCCCAGCAGATGGCCATGGACCCGGCCGCGTGGATGAGGTCGGCCAGGCCCTCGATCTCCGCCCGGCCCACGCCGGTGACCCGTTCCGCCTCCTCCACGGTGAAGGGTTCGAGGCTCTTCACGAAGTCCTCCACCCCGGTCACCCTGGCGTTGAGGAAGGGGCGGTCGACCCAGCCCCGTTCCCAGAGCAGCCGGGCCAGGGAGTTGAGGAGAAAGACGTCCGTCCCCGACCGCGGGCAGACGAACCGGTCCGCGTGGTCTGCCAGCCACTGGCGCCGGGTATCGATGACCACGAGCTTCTGGCCGCGGAGCTTCCGGGCCCGTTTGATCTTGCTCGCCAGGACGGGGTGGGACTCGGCGGTGTTCGAGCCGATGGTGATCACCAGATCCGCCGATGCCACGTCCTCCAGCGAGCCCGCATCGCCCCCGATCCCCACGGTCCGGAAGAGCCCTGTGGTCGCCGGAGCCTGGCAATACCGGGCACAGTTGTCCACGTTGTGCGTGCCGATGACCGCCCGGGCCAGCTTCTGCGCCAGGTACGCCTCCTCGTTGCTCCCGGTGCAGTTCCCGATCACCCCCACCGCGTCCGGCCCATGCCGGGCGATGATCTCCTTGAGCCGCTCTGCCACCGTATCGAGCGCCTCCGACCAACTGACCTCCTGAAGGCGCCCTCCCTCCCTCCGGAGCGGACGGGTGAGGCGGTCCGGGCTGCGGAGGAAGTCCCATCCGAACTTCCCCTTCACACAGGTGGCCATCCCGTTCGCCGGTCCTTCCGGGCGGGGCTGGATCTTCAGTAGACGGTTATCCCGGGTCCACGCATCGAAGGTGCAGCCCACGCCGCAGAATGTGCAGACGGTCTTCGTCTTGCGGACCAGGGCCGAACGGGCCTGGGCCTCCAGCTCGCTCGCCCGCAAGACCGGTCCGAAGCCCCCCAGCGCCGGCTCCAGGGCCTTGGTGAGCCCCACGAGGCCTGCCTTCACCGGGCCGGGCAGCCCGGTGAGGTACCCCCCCCGCCCGATCATCGTCTTGGGCATGAGCGCGTCCACGGGACAGACCGAAACGCAGGCCCCGCACGAGACGCACGAGGACTCGTTGATGGGGTCGTGCTCTCCCCAGACCACCCGGGGAGGGTTCGCCTTCCAGTCCATGGTCAGGACCTCGTTCACCACGAGGTCCTGGCAGGCCTCCACGCAGCGGCCGCAGAGGATGCAGTGGTCCGGGTCGTACCGGTAGAACGGGTTCGAGTCGTCGGGGGGATAGCCCTTGGGTCGGTATTCCTGATGCCGCATCCCCATGGCGAGGGCCGTGCTATGGAGCACACAGTCGCCGTTCTTGTCGCAGACGGAGCAGACCAGGTTGTGCTCCCGGAGAAGCCGGTCCATCGCCTTCTGCCGTGCGGCCGCCGCTCGCGCGATGGAAAGGCTGAGCCCTTCCGTCACCGGGGTCGAACAGGCTCGCAGCAGGCGGCCCTCGCACTCCACCAGGCAGGTCTCGCACGTCTCGACCGGCCCTAACCCCTCCTGGAAGCAGACCTGCGGGAGGGGGATCCCTTCCCGATGAAGCACAGCGAGGATGGTTTCCCCCTCCTTCGCCTCCAGCGCCACGCCATCCAGAAGGAAGCGCACCATGGGGAGCCCCTGGAAGGGGGAATGCGCAGGCAGGATAGACCTTCCGCCAGGGAGGCCCGACAAACGCCCCTTCCCGCCTGGCGGATGCCCTCCCGCCAGGCAGACCTTCCCGTTAAGTTCCTCCGGGGGAGTGGCGGCCGGTGACCTCCATGCGCGGGCTCACCATCGCCGTGCTGGCGGGAGGACGGAGCCTCCGGTTCCGCATGGACAAACTGACGTACCGCCGGCGCGGACGATCGATCCTCGAGAGGACCTTGGATGCCCTTGCTCCCCTGAAGGGGAGGACCTTCCTTTTCGTCTCCGGCACGGTTACTGGTGAGAGGCTGGCCCGGGAGAGCTCCCGGGCGGTGGAGCTCTGGCCGGATCCCGCCTTTCCCGTTCACCCCGGCCCCGGGGTGGCCGTCGCCTCCGCCCTCGAAGCGATCCCGGGAGAGTGGCTTCTCGTGGTTCCGGGAGACCAGCCCTTCCTCGAGACCGCCGCCCTCCGACGCTGGCTGGACACCGCCCGGTCGCTGCCGGCCGCCTTGACGAGCCTCTGGGAGCCCGGCCGCCTCATCCAACCCGCCTTTCAGCTCCACCACCTTCCGGACATGCGGGCCGTGGGCCGACGACTCAAGGGGGGACCGTTCCCCTCTCTCCGGATGTCCAGCCTCCTGCGAGCGTGCTGTCAATGCGCGCTCCTGGACCTCCGGGCGCTCACCCCACGACCCGACTCCTTCCGGTCGGTGAACCGTCCTGAGGACTGGAGGACCCCGTCCAGGGTTCCCGCCCGGCGGAGGCCGGAACCTCCTCACTGGATCGATCCGGGATGCTCTTCCCTCTTCTGGGCAGGTCTTTCCCACTACCGTTCTGGAGAGAGCCCCCGGGCCTACCAGGCATTCTTCCGGGAGGCCACCAGGCACGCGGACAGCGGTCGATGGCTCCTGAGCCTGCACGCCCTTGAGGACGCCCACAGTCTGGGACTCCCTTCCCCGCAAAGGTCTCTTGGAAGCCCGGGTCGGCCGGATGACGGAGATCTCCCTAAGGGCTTGATACATAATAACTGAATCATTTCCCACGGTTGGGCCGTGGACGGAGGGTGTAGTTCCAGTCCCCGTGGAACCGATGGGGCCTGAGGTCCAGTTCGGCCATCTGCTTCTCCGTCAGCTTGACCCCGTCCGGATAGCGGCCCTTGTCGAGCTCGG
>JAJZYB010000051.1 GCA_021806135.1 Thermoplasmata archaeon | reverse complement strand
ACGTACTCTCGCGAACCCCGTGCACCGGTTCCGGATCCCGAAGGAAGGGTTCGTGCTGATGCCCAACCAGCTCTACCTCGCCGCCACGGCGGAGTACACCGAGACCCACCGGCACGTCCCGTTCCTGGAGGGGAAGTCCAGCGTGGGCCGCTTGGGCATCGACATCCATTCCACCGCCGGAAAGGGGGATGTGGGGTACGCGAACTATTGGACCCTGGAGATCTCGGCGAAGGTGCCGGTGCGCATCTACGCAGGGATGCCCATAGGGCAGCTCATCTACTTCGAGGTCGCCGGTACCGTACGGCAGGATTACGGGCGCAAGGCCGGGGCCAAATACACCCGGGTGAGCCGGTTCCCGGTGCCGTCGCGGATGCACCTGAACTTCCGGTGACGGCGGTGCACGAGGACGGCGGGCCCTGTCCCCTCGCCGTGGTCTGGGACCCGGGCTTCCTGGAGTACGACTTTGGCCCCCGCCATCCGTTCACCGAACGGTCCCGGGGCTTCGCGGTGACCCTGCTGGAGGCCTCGGGCTTCTTCGAAGCCGACCCCGGGGATCCCCGCCTCCTTCCGGTCGTTCCGGTCCCCCGGGAGATCCTGGAGGGATTCCACACCCGGGGCTACCTGGACCGGCTGGAGGAGATCTCCTGGGACCCGCGGGGGCGCGCCCTCGACGCAGGGGACACGCCGGCCTTCCCCGGATGCTTCGAGGCGTCGGCGAGGATCGTGGGGGGGACCCTGGCGGGGCTCCGGGCGATCCAGCAGGGGAGGGTCGGTCATGCCGTGAACCCGGCGGGGGGACTTCACCATGCCCACCCGTCTGGCGCCAGCGGTTTCTGCATCCTGAACGACCTCGCGGTGACCCTCCGGCAGGCGCTGGACGGGCCGGACGCGTACTCTCGCGTGGCGTACGTGGACCTGGACGCGCACCACGGCGACGGGGTGATGTACGGGTTTTACGAGGATGGGCGGGTCCTGGACATCGACTTCCATCAGGATGGCCGGACCCTCTTTCCTGGGACCGGGTTCCCGGCGGAAGCGGGACGGGGGGACGGGGCCGGTCTCAAGGCCAATCTCCCTCTTCCCCCGGGCGCCGGGGACGAGGCGGCGGTCCGCCTCTTCGATCGCGTGGTTCCGCCCCTCTTGCGTGGATTCCGGCCGGAGCTGATCGTCCTGCAGACCGGAGTCGATGCCCATGTGGGCGATCCCCTTGCGCACCTGCAGTACACGCTGGGCGGGTACCGGCAGATGGTGGGGAGGGTGCATGCCCTGGCCCACGAGCTATGTGGGGGGCGCTTGCTCCAGACCGGAGGGGGCGGATACTTGGCCGAGAACGTCTCCAGGGTACTGGCGGCGACAGCCAGCGACCTGGCGGGCCGGCCCGTCTGTCGGAGGGCCGGCCAGCCTCTCCCGGCACACTGGCGGGCGGACTTCGAAGCGGAGTTCGGCTACCCCAGCCCGCGGCATTGGGACGAAACGGTCCCGTTGTCCCGGAGCCCCTGGCGCAAGGAAAGCGAGGAGGCGCTCATTCACCGGCTGGAAGAGTCGCTCGGCACCCGCTTCCCCGAACCGGATTCGGGATCCGACCAGAGGTAGAGTGCGGGCCTGCCCGGCCGGGCCCGGGCCCGCCGGCCCTGGGGGTCTCTGGCGGCGCCCTCCTCCTCGAGCACCACTTCCACGGCGAGGCCGCCGAGCCGGTGGCCCACGTAGTCGTGCGCTTGCCGGAGGATGGTGAGCTCCTCAGCGGGGCTCAGTTCAGGGAGGGTCTGGATCCCGGGCCTTCCGCCCGGTAGAATGAGGTCGAGGTATCGGGGGACCTCGGCACGGTGGGAAGCGAATTCCGGGTCCTGGAGCAACTCCTTGAGAAGAGCACCCCGGGGGGCGGGGCTGGGGTTCGGCCGGCTGGCAAGCCAGGTCTCCAGTCGGTACTTCCACGGGGCGGCCACGAAGACCCGTAGCCCGGAGGGGGTGCCCTTCCAGCCCTTTCTCAGGGAGGTGAGGTCCTCTTCCAGCCCTTCAAGTAGCGCCTCTTTGAGGAGAGAGCGGGGGTCCGAGGGCAGTTCATCCTCCCGCGGGAAGGGGGCTTCGGCGACCAGGCCCTGGCCCGTTTGGGCATAGGCTTCCTCCGCGAGGTGGGGAGTGATGGGCGCGATGAGCCTTACCCAGACCGCACCGGCCTGGCGGAGGGTGGAAGCGGAGCGGCCTCCCCGGATCCGGTACCGGTCCAGGACCTGAGGGATCTCCACGAACCCGATCTCGGCGGCAGCCCTGAAATCGTAGCGTTCGTAGGCCTCTCTGGACCGGCGGACCATGCCGGCCATCCGGGTGAGGAGCCAGGTGTCGAGTTCTCCCGGGGCAGGGGCCGAGGGGGGTGGAGGGGTTGCGAGCATCCCGAGGAGGTCCTTCAGGACCGTCTGGGCCCGGGCCGCCGCGTGGGCAGCGGCTTCCGGGTCCCATTCCGCGTCCTGGAAGGTGGTGGCACCCAAGGCGAAGTAGACGCGGAGCCCATCGGCTCCCCAGTCCTGCAGCGCCTGGTCCACCGGGGGAACGGCGCCACCCTTCACGTCCTTCTTGGAGATCTTCTCGCCCTTGGTGGAGGTGAGCCACCAATGGATGAGGATGCTCCGGGGGCGCAGCTCTGGAGGGAAGAGGGCGGCGTGGTTGAAGATGAACACCGGGAAGTGGACGCGCTTGTGTTCTTTCCCGCCCAGGTTCAGGTCGAGCGGGTACCAGTAGAGGAAGTCCCGGCGGATCTCCGCTTGAAGGGCCTGGGGGACCGTCGGCTCCCCGGGGCCGAGGCCCAGGAAGACGAAGTCGAAGAACGCCGGGGTCAGCTGCTCCAACGTCAGGAGGCCCCGCTGCACGTAACGGCGGACCACGTAGTAGGCCGGATACAGGGTGGAATCCGCAATGGGTTCGATGATCCAGCTCTCGTCCAAGGGGAAGGGGGTGCCGAGCCACCGCCCCTGCCGCACGCACGGACGGTCGTCGTACCAGTCGAGGATCCCCGACATCTCTTGGGCGTACTCCGGAGGGTCCAACCGCATCCGGGAGAGTGCCTCCCGGGCCTCACCCTTCCAGCCAGGGTTTCCGTAGGCGAGGAACCACTGATGCGGGACGCGGCGGATGATCACGGTCTCTCCGCATCGGCAGATGACCGGTTCGGAGAATTCCCTCAGCTGGAAGCCCCCGTGCTCCCGGAGCAGGAGGTCCGTGACCTTCTCCCGGGCCTGCGGGACGGTGAGACCCTCCCAGGGAGGGACCGTCATAATCCCGTGGGCGAACTCGGCCCGGTAGACGCGCTCGGTAGCCTCCTGGAGTCGGTCGCGGTCGTCGAGGGAATGGACTCCCAGTGCCCGGATCGACCGGGCGGCCGGGGGCCCGTCTCCTCCCAACAGCTTGCGTTCGGAGGGGGAAAGGCGGTCCGCGGGCAGGTCCAGTAGGACCCTTGCTCCGGCCTGAAGGGGACCCCCCTCTATCGGGCCAAGGTCTTGGGCCGCGACCCAGTCCGCAGGGGCGTGGGCCGGGACCGACATGACCACTCCGGTCCCCAGTTCCGGGTCGACGACCGGGCTGGCCAGGATCGGCACCCGCCCCCCGGCGAGGGGGATGGTCACCTCCCGGCCCAGGAGGGTCGAAGCCGGGACGGGGGGTCCCTCCGTGCCTCCCACTTGGTCGAGGAACTTTCGGACCGCAGTAGCGCTGGTGAGGTACCGTCGTCCCTCGTGATGCCATTCCTTGAGGGTAGAGTCTGGGGCCACCCAGAGGTTCGTCACCCCGTAGACGGTCTCCGGGCGAAGGGTAGCGGCGAGGAGGGTGCGCCCGTCCTCGAGAGGGAAGGGGACGGCCACATAGGTGATGATCTCCGCGTCCCCGCCTCGGGCGATGTCCGTCTCCGAGCTATCCACGCTCACCGGGCCGGACCGGGGGCAGAAGGGGGCGTAGTGCGGTTTTTGGACCAGGAGGCCACGTTCCTGGAGGCGGAGGAACTGCCACCGGATGAACCGCTGGTAGTCCGGGTCGGTGGTCAAGAGGTACGCCTCCGGGTCCAGCAGGAGGCCAAACCTCTCCCAGATCTTCCAATAGGTCTGTCCGAGGAAGCGCGCGGCTCTTTCCGGGTCCTCCAGGTGAGGGACCTCCGCATCGGGCACTCCCCGTTCCCGGAGCCCATCAAGAACATCGGGGTCACGGCGTGCGACCCGGTTGGCAAAGACGACGGCCGGCAGTCCGCTCGCATGGATACCGGCAGGGAAGAAGACCTGCTCGCCTGCCATCCGGTGGAACCGGGCCACCAGGTCGGCGTAGGTGTAGCCGCGCATGTGGCCCAGGTGGAGGAAACCGGACGCGCCGGGGTAGGCGAAGATCTGGAAGTGTTTCGGCCGGCCGGGAACGGCGTGGGCGCGGGCCAGGCCCGCCTCCTTCCACCGGGCCTGCCAGAGGAGTTCCCGTTGTTCGATCTCCGAGGGCACGACAGACGGAGCGCCGAGGGTTCTTAAGGGGCTTCGGGCCTCTCCGGGGTTCCATCGAGGGGGGGTCCTTCGTGCGGATCATCGAGATCTTTCATTCCATCCAAGGCGAGGGTCCCTGGACCGGGGTCCGGACCAGCTTCGTGAGGACGGCCGCGTGCAACCTGCGTTGCACCTGGTGCGACACCCCGTACTCCTTCGGGCCCGGCACGGAGCGGTCGTTGGCCTCGATCCTGACGGAGGTCGCCGGCCACCGCACGCAGCACGTCTGTCTCACCGGTGGGGAACCGCTGCTCCAGCCCGAGGGTCCCCAACTGGTCCATTCGCTCTCGGAGGCCGGGTACACCGTGGTGGTCGAGACCGGGGGGTCGTTGGACATCCGTCCGTACCAAGGGGTCTCCCGGGTGCACGTGAGCCTGGACGTGAAGCTCCCCTCCTCCGGGATGCAGGACCGGATGTTGGAGGTCAATTGGGAGCACCTCCGGCCCGAGGATGTGGTCAAGATGGTGATCGCCGACCGGACCGACTACGAGGCGGCGAAGGGTTTCCTCGAACGGCATCCGATGCCCTGTGAGGTGGTCTTCCAGCCGGTCTGGGGAACCCCCCCGGGTCGGTTGGCGGACTGGGTGTTGAGCGATGCCCTGGACGTCCGGGTGATGCTCCAGGAGCACAAGGTCTTCTGGGGAGACGTTCCGGGCCGTTAAGGGTCCGCTGGGCCCGCGGGGTCAGGGAGTGGGCGTGGCGAGGACGAACTCGTTCCCGTCCGGGTCCGCGATCACGGCCCGGGTAATCCCCCAGCCCGGCACGGTGACCGGGTCCATGGTGACGGTCCCGCCCCGGCGCCGGAACTCCGCGCAGGCCGCTCCCACGTCGGAGGAGGTGAAGACCACGCCGGTGACGGTCCCCGGTTCACGGCCCCCTTCGCCGGGGCCCTGGACGTGCATGGCAAGAACGGTAGGGATGCCGGGAAGGGCGAAGACCAGGCGCCCCCGGTCCTCCTGGAAGGCGATCTCGCGCAGTCCCAGCACGTCCCGATAGAAGTTCCGGCTCTTCTGGAGGTCCCGGACGTGGACCGTGACGGAACTCACCCCTTCCACGATGGTGGTCATGGGCGCGGGAAGGATCGGAGGGAATTAGAGCCTTGGGCCTCGGGGGCTAGACACTTTGATAAGTCTGCGAGTCCCCGGTGGCGGCATGGTGTTGGGCTCCGAAGGGCGACGGGAGGGTTCGGCGCCGCTTTCGACGGAGCCGGAGCTCTTCACCAAGTCCCGGGTGATGAACTTCCCCCGGACGGTCCTGGCGGGGCACGGGGTGCTGGGGGAGCTGGGGCGGGTCTGCGAACGCCTGGGCTACCCCCGGAGGGGGATCCTGATCACCGGAGAGCGGACCCGGTTGGTCGCCGGCGATCGGGCGCTGGGCGTCCTCGCCGGTTCGGGCTTCGAGGTCCGGATGGAGCTTGCGGGAGAGGCCACCCTGGAGGAGTCCCAACGGCTGTCGGATCGGATCGGTTCCGAGGGGGGAGGTTTCGTGGTGGGGGTGGGAGGCGGGAGCAAGATCGATCTCGCCAAGATGGCCGCGGCGCACTGTCGGGTGCCCTTCGTCTCGGTCCCCACCTCCGCCTCCCACGATGGGATCTCCTCTCCCCGGGTCTCCCTCCGCGGGAACCGGGAGGCGTTCTCGGTGGAGGCGGCGGTCCCGGACGCCATCGTGGCCGACACCGCCGTGCTGGCTCAGGCTCCGTACCGGAGCCTCGCGTCCGGTTGCGCGGATGTGATCTCCAATGTCACCGCGGTGCTCGACTGGCGTCTGGCCCATCGGGTCAAGAACGAAGAGTTCTCTTCCACGGGGGCCGCGCTGGCGGAGTATGCGTCCGCGGAGATCCTGGAACAGGCCGCCACGATCCGGGCGGGGACGGAAGAATCGGTGTGGGTGGCCATCCGGCCGATCATCATGAGCGGGATCTCCATGAGCATTTCCGGCAGTTCCCGTCCCTCGTCCGGGTCAGAGCACCTCTTCGCTCACGCCCTGGAGCGGATCGCTCCGGGCCGGGCCATGCACGGGGAGTTGGTCGGTGTGGGGACGATCATGATGGCCTACTTGCACGGGATCGACTGGAAGCACTTGCGGGAGGCGCTCCAACGGATCGGCGCGCCGGTGACGGCGGCAGAGCTTTCGGTGAACAAGAGCGATGTGGTGGCCGCGCTGGTGAACGCGCACGCCTTGCGTCCTGAGCGGTATACCATCCTGGGGGATCGGGGGCTGGCGCCGGAGGCCGCGGAGCGGTTGGCGAGCACGACGGGGGTGGCGTAGATGGTGGACATCACGCTGCTCTCCCGTTACCAGGCGAAGCCCGGCTTCACCTTTGTCTATCAAGGGGCCGCCCCGCCGTGCCGTCCCTGCCCGTTCCGCAACGCCTGTCTCACGTTGGAGACCGGGCATCGCTACCGGGTGGACCGGGTCCGGCCGGTGGAGCACCCGTGTGCGCTCCAGGAGGTCCCGGCGGCGGTCGTGGAGGTGAGCATGGTGTCTCGGAGTCTGGTGGTGGAGGCTCCCGCGGCGGTGGAGAATGCCACGGTGGA
>JAJZYB010000021.1 GCA_021806135.1 Thermoplasmata archaeon | reverse complement strand
CCCCCCGGGGGGGGGGGGGGGGATCGTGTCCACTGCCGAGAGGGCCGGTCCGAACCTCGCCCGCGCTTCCTTCCAAGGGCTCCGTCCAGCGAGAGACCCTGGGGAATCGATCCAGGCCCCCAGGACGGACGAGAGCTGCCGATGGTCCCACAGGACGGGGGGAAGTTGGCCGGGGTCCTGGGCACGCCCCCCCCCGGAAGTCCCAGAGGTATCCCGGAATGCGGACGAGCTCGTCGAAGAGGTAGTAGCTATGCCCGTTGAATCCGTGCTCCCTTAGGTATTGGCCATGGTCGCTCACCAGGAGGACCGCGGTGTCCTCAAGGTATCCATGCCTGGACAGGGTGCCGAAGAGTGCGGCCAGGGACGAATCCAGTCGTCCCAGGGCCGCCCGGTACGCCCGCTCGATGGAGGCCTGGGCGTTCCCCTGAACGAGGTTCGGCGCGTGCTGACAGAGACCCAGGGCAGGAAGGTGACCCCAATCGGGCCAGAGGCCCTTCTCCTCTCCGAGGTACGGTTCGTGGGCCTCCAGCAGGTTCATGAACAGGAGAAGGGGCCGTCGGGCCTGGCCTCGGAGCGCCCGGTCCATGGATCGGACCCCGGGGGGGCGATGGCAGAGCCGCTGCGTCGCGCCGTACACTCCTGCGCTCAGCCGCCGGAGGGTCTGGGCCCGCAGGCGGAAGAGGAGTCGGCCAGGCGAACGGTGGTGATCCGCGAGGGCCTGGAAGAGATGCCGTTCCAGCCCACCGGACTGCCAGGCCCGAAGGATGGGCTCGCTGTAGCCGAACGGCGCTCCCGGATTGCGTTCCCGGATTGAATTGGTCGAAGTTACGCCCCACCCCCCATGGCCGGCTGGACCAGATAGTTGGCGGAGAGGGCCAGGCTCTCCCCACCGGCTTTCCGCCATGCCGTGGCGAGGGTATGGAGTGCCGTCCGAGGGGACCGCAGGACATCGCTCGCTTCGGCCGGATGGGCACCGGAGAGAAGGGCCAGATGGGAGGGAAGCGTCCAGCTCGAGCTGGCCATGAGGCCCGGCACCTCCCGGGCGCGAGGGAGTTGGGGGGCGAGGAAGGGCATGTGCACGGGGAGGGAGAGCCCCGGCACCTGGTCGGGGTGGCGGAGGGTGTCCGCCACGAGGAACACGAGGTTCCGCGCCATGGAGGGTCGACCCCTCCACGTCCCCGGAGGCGCATGAACGGGTCGGTCCGTGCCAGGGGAGCCCGGTTGTGCCCCCGGTGTCGCCGTGACAGGGGGGGACCGGGTGGGGTCCGTCCAGCGTGGCTACTATAGACGCATGAGCTACATTGGTATATATTTAGCAATCTATATTCTATGTTCATAGCCTATATATCAGAACCGATCCCCCTCGCCTCCCGTGACGTGGATGGAGACCTCCCGAGGGGACGCGGCCGTTCCCACCCCGCCGAGCCCCCTTCTCGTGCCGCCGGCGGAGCGGGAAACGCTCCGGCGCTTGCGGTCGGGGACGAAGGGGGAACTGCTGGTGGCCCTCCCTCGTGGGTGGGCTGCGGGCCGGGCGGTCCGTCCGGGAGAGAGCCTCCTGCTCACCCCGCTGGGGGACGGGCGGCTCTTGATCACCTGCCCCAACCCCCCCGGACCGAAGGCGCGGTTCGACCTTAGGCTCGCCTTAACGGAGCCCGCCGAGCACGGTTTCCGCCGGTTGGTGGCCGCCTATCTTTCCGGGGCCAGCGAGTTCGTGCTCCGTGCCGAGCCCGGCCAGGTCCGCCAGATCCTGCCGGAGTTTCTCCGCCGGACGAGCCACTTGGAGGTCCTCAAGGAGTCCGGCCGCGAGGAGATCATCCGGGACGTCTCGGAGGGCCACCCCCCGTCCTTCCCGTTCCTCCTGCGACGGATGTTCCAGATGGTCATGGAACGGCAACGCTTGGCCGGGGAGGCCCTTGCCGGGGGCCGTACGGACCCGGTCGTCGAACGGGACGACGACGACGTCGATCGGCTTGCCTGGCTCATCCAACGGCGCCTCCTCCAAGAACTCAAGGCCCATCTCGGAGCCGACACCTCCGGGGCGGGGGTCTCCTTCGGGCTTCCGTACTTCGCCGCGGCGAGGGCCCTCGAACGGGTGGCCGATCACGCCATCCGATTATCGGAGGCGGTCTCCCGCCTCCCCTCCGGGACCCTCCCGGCCCGGTTCCGGTCCTCCCTGGTCCAGCTGCATCGACAGACCCTTGTCTCGTTGGGGGAGGCCCAGGACCTTCTCGAGGACCCGGATCCAGATCGGGCGAACGGCCTCATCGACGCCACCGAGGCGATCCGGGTGGGCCGATACGCCCTGCTCGACCGCCTCCTCGGGCACCGGGAGATCGGCCGTCTTCCCGAATCCTGCCTGGTCCCCCTGGCCCTCATCCTGGAGTCCATCGATCGGACCGCGGCGTACGTGACCGACCTCGCCGAGATCGCCATGGACTGGAGCGCGGAACGGATGCTCTCCGCTCCCACCGTTCCCGACGTGCCGGCACCGCCGGCGATTTACACGCCAACCCCCAAGAAGAACCAACGGAGAAAGGAGAAGTCATGAACGGAGGACGAGAAGAATGAACGCCATCGACGACCGAAAGACCCCCCCACCCATCGACGAGCTCACCCGACGAGGGACCTCGAAGAGAGGCTCCGGCGTCTCGGTGGCCGCGGCCGTGGCCCTGGCGGTGGTCCTGCTGCTGGTCGGATTCGGGGGAGGCTACGCGCTGGAAAAGTCCTATGGCGGGTCCACCACCAGTTCGGCCAGCTCTGTGGCCATCACGGAGACCGGCTCCACCCTCATCGCCCCGGTGATGAGCCTGTGGGGACCGAACTACACCGCCCTCCACCCTAACGTGGCGGTCAGCGTGGGCTTCACGGGCAGCGGGACCGGGATCAGCTCGGCCGAGTCCGGCACCGTGGACATCGGCGGGACGGATGCCTACCTCACCCCGGCCACCGCCGCCCAGTACAACCTCATCAACGTGCCCGTGGCCATCTCCGCCCAGCTGGTCTTCTACAACCTCCCGGGGCTCAACCAGGTCCACCTGAACCTGAACGGGACGGTCGTGGCGATGATCTATGGCGGCGCGATCACCACCTGGAACAACCCGCTCATCCAGGCGGCCAACCCGGGCGTGAAGCTTCCGGACCAGACCATCATCCCCCTGCACCGGAGCGACGGGAGCGGGGACACGTTCATGTTCAGCTCCTTCTGCTACCTGTCCTGGAAGGGCTGGCCGAACGGGTACGGAACCACAGTGAAGTGGCTCGCCAGCTCTCCCGGTTACAACGGGAACGGGGGGATGGTCAGCGGGCTTCAGAACACCCAGTACGGCATTGCCTACATCGGGATCAGCTATGAGACCGAGGCCTTGGGTTATGGGCTCGGGTACGCCGCCCTCGGGGACAACCTGGCCAATGCGAACGGGACCAACCCGGCGAACTACATCCTGCCCTCGGCCACGAACATCAGTCAGGACGCCAATCTGGGGTTGCTCAACCTCGATCCTCCCAGCGTGGCGGTGAGCCTCATCCTCGGCGGCGTGCCCGGGGCCACGAACCTCCAACTAGGCGCTGGGGGGACCAATCCCTCGGTCGCAGACCCCACCCCCTACCCCATCGTGAATCTGGAGTACCTGCTGATCTCCACCCACCCGGCGAACCCGAGCCACCAGCGCTACGTGGTGGAGTTCATCCAGTGGATCCTCTCCTACGGGAACGAGCCCGGGAAACAGCTCTCCGCCGTGAGCTTCCTCCCGCTCACCCCTACGGTGGTCGGGTACGATATGGAAGCCCTTCAGCAGGTCCCGGTGAGCAGCTAGTTCTCTGGAGCAGTCCGTGGAGGATCAGGGGACACGGCCGGCGCTGGGGGAAGAGCCCCCGGTCGTCGGATCCGGGAACGCACCAGCGCCCCCGGGCCGCGTCCCCCCCAACCCCTTCTCCCGTCGGTCCATCCTCCGGGCGCTGACCTCGCCCGTGGGATGGATCCCGGGCATCTTCCTCGCGTCCATCGTGGTGGTCCTCATGCTCTCCTCCCACTTCCAGAACTTCGGCCTGGGGTTCTTCGGACCGGTCTGGAACCCAAACCCCACGGACCCTTCCGTGGCCACCTACGGGATCCTCTACTTTGTCATCGGGAGCGCGCTCACCGCCGGCTTCGCCCTGGTCCTCGCCATGCTCCTGAGCCTCGCCATCGCCATCAGTCTTGTGGTCTTCCTGCCTTCCCCGGCCTCCCGGATCCTCACCTCGCTGACCGATCTCCTGGCCGGGATCCCGTCGGTGGTCTATGGGATCTGGGGGTACGTGATCCTCGCTCCGTACTTCTCCAAGCAACTCGACCCCGCCCTGAGCCATTACCTGGGTTGGCTACCGGGCTTCGCGGCGAGCCCCACCGAGTATGCCGGTGGGACCGGCCTGCTACTGGCGATCTTCATCCTCACCATCATGGTGGTGCCGCTCACCACGGCCCTTCTCCGGGAGAGCCTCCGGGCCATCCCCCGGGAGCAGGTGGAGAGCGGACTGGCCCTGGGGGCCACCCGCTGGGAGGTCCTGCGCCGGGTCCAGCTCCCGTGGGCCCGACGGTCCATCCCGAGCGCCGTCCTCTTGGGCTTCGGCCGGGCCGTCGGCGAGACCGTGGCAGTGTTCATGGTCATCGGGAACGAGGTGAAGCTCCCCACGAGCCTGTTCAGCGGTTCCTCCACGATGGCCACGCTCTTGGTGGGGCAGTTCGACAGCGCCTTCGAGTACCCCGACCTCCTCCACGCCCTGGTGGAGGTGGCGCTCCTCCTGTTGGCCATCTCCTTGGTGGTCAACCTCCTGGGCCTGCGCTACTTCGGGTCCGGCAGGATGGCGCACGTGGGGGCGGGAGCTTGACCGCTGCCGCGGGCGCCGGGGACTTATCCGTGGACATCGAGCTAGGGCTAGTTCCTGACCGCCGCGTTCACCGTCGGGTTGCCTGGGACCGCTGGCTGGGACGGCTGCTCCCGCTGGCCTTCGTGGCGGTGCTCTTCCCGATCATCGACCTCCTTTACTGGATCGGGTCCGAGGCCCTCCCTACCCTCTCGTGGACCACCCTGACCACGAACCCCGTGGGGTTTGGCGGGGGGCTGTACGCCCCCCTCACGGGGACGGTCTACCTCGTGGGGATCGCCACCGCCATCGCCGGGACTCTCGGGATAGTCGCCGGTGCGTACACGGCGGAGTTCGCCTCGCCCCGGGCCGCGCTCATCGGGCGACTGCTGGCGAACCTCCTCACGGGCACCCCCGCCATCGTGGTCGGATACTTCGGGTACTTCGCCCTGGTGCTCTACACCCACTCGACGTTCACCCTCTGGGCCGGGGCCATCACCCTGTCCATCTTCATGCTCCCGTACGTTTACCGGGTGACCGACGCGGCGTTCGGGTCGGTCCCTCCTTCCCAGCGGGAAGCGTCGTTGGGGGCGGGGTCCACCCGGGGGCAGTACCTTCGACGCGTCGCGCTTCCCATCGCCTTTCCCCAGGTCCTCTCCGGGCTCTTCCTCGCCATGGCGATCGGGGCAGGGGAGACCGCCCCCTTGCTCTTCACCGCGGGCTGGAGCATCACCCCGGCCCAGGGCCTCTCTTCTCCCACGAGCTACCTCTCCGGGTTCATCTGGAACTATTTCGACCAACCCTCCAACCTGGGACATCTGGTGATCCTCTCCTTCCAGGCCGCTTTCCTCCTCATCGTGGGCGTGCTGGTCCTCAACGTGGCCGTCCAGTTGGTGGCCGAGCGCTACCGGCGCCGGCTCCGAGGGTTCTTCGCATGAGCGGGGGACCCGACGGCCTCCCGCCCGACGGCACCGTCGTCGGCCCTCCCTTCCCCCGGGAGGAGATCATCCTCTTAACGTCGGACCTCACGGTGCGTTCCGGCCCCCGGGAGATCCTCTCGGGGGTCTCCTTGGCCTTTCCCCGGCAGAAGGTCTCCGCCATCATTGGTCCGTCCGGTTGCGGGAAGACCACCCTGGTCCGATGCCTCAACCGGATGGCCGAGCTAGCCGGCCTCACCATCTCGGGGGAGGTCCGCTATCGGGGGAGGGACATCTACGACCCCCAGGTCAACCCCGTCCAGGTCCGGCGACGCATCGGGATGGTCTTCCAGCGGCCCACGGTCTTTCCGAGTTCCATCTACGAGAACGTGGCCTTTGGTCTCCGGCTGGAGCGGGAATCCCGGGAGGTGGTGGACCGGGGCGTCGTCCGCTCCTTGAAGCGCGCGGGACTCTGGGAGGAGGTACGGGAGGACCTTGACCGACCGGCGCTGGCGCTCTCGGGGGGCCAGCAACAACGTCTGTGTATCGCCCGTGCGCTGGCGGTGGAACCCGGGGTGCTGCTCATGGATGAGCCGACGAGTAGCCTGGACCCCATTGCCACCCAGAAGGTCGAAGACATGATCTACGAACTGAAGAAGGAGTACACCGTGATCATCGTGACACACAACATGCAGCAGGCGGCGCGGGTGGCGGACTACACCGCGTTCCTCTATCAGGGTCACTTGGTGGAGTTCGAGGAGACGAGGCAGTTCTTCGAGAGCCCGCGGGCGAAGCTCACCGAGAATTACATCACCGGGAGGTTCGGATGAGCCCACCGGAAGAGGTGCACCGCAAGGCCCTCCAGCAGGGGCTCGAGGGGCTCCAAGAGGAGATGAAGACCCTCGCCGACGTCACGGAGCGCTCCATCCAGAAAGCGGTGGAGAGCCTGCTGCGGGGGGACCTGGCGGAGGCCCAGGAGGTGCTCGCCCTCGACCGGGAGGCCTACGCGCTACGACGGGTGATCGAGACCTCCTGCGTGAACCTCATCGCCCTCCACGCGCCGGTAGCCAGGGACCTACGGATGATCACCACCTCTCTGGAGATCACCACGGACCTGGGGCGTTCCACCCGGCTCGCCCGTCACATCTCCGAGGTCACCCAAGAACTGGCCCAGGAGAGGATCGACGTCCCTCCCCAGCTTGCTACGCTCACGCGGATGGCCGAGCTCAGCACCCAGATGGTCCAGCGGGCCGTCCAGGCCTTCGTCCATTCCGACGTGGAGTCGGTGCGCCGGATGGCCGAGCTCGACGACGCCGTGGACCAACTGCACGATGCTCTCTTCCAGGAGATCATCAAGGGGATGACTGACCGCACGCTCCCCATCCCCGTGGGGGCGCGATACGTCCTCGTCAACCGTTTCTTGGAACGGATCTCGGACCATGCCGTGAGCATCGGGGAACGAGTGGTCTACATGGTCACCGGAGCGATGCCCTGGAACCCGTTGCGACGCCGGGCCCCGAGCGGGGAGACCTCTCCGGCTCACGCGCCGAGCGCTCCCGACGCCGGAACGCCTTCCCCCCGGGTTCCCTAACCTTATCTTGGGTGCTTCCCGTTGGCCTCCGATGGCCGACCGCACTTTCTACGAGGCGCTGCAGCGGGCGGTCGAGGCCCGGGGCCACGGCTTGTGCGTGGGACTGGACCCCGACCCCGGAAAGTTCCCTGCCTCGCTGGGATCGGCGCGCCCGGTGGAGCGCCTGGCAGAGTTCCTTGACGGGATCGTGGATCGGACCCTGCCCTACACCTCCGTGTACAAGTGCCAGCTGGCCAGCTACCTGGCCTTCGGACCGGAGGGAGTGGCCGTCCTGGGACGGTTGGCTCGGAGGTTGCAGGAGGATGCACCGGTGATCCTGGACCTCAAGGCCAGCGACATCCCGAACACCATGGGCCTCTACGCCCGGGCGGTTTTCGACTCCTTCGGCTGCTCCGCGTTGACCGCCCATCCGTACATGGGATGGGAATCGATCGAGGCGCTGAGCCCGGACCCGTCCCATGGTGTGTTCGTGGTCGCCCGCGGCTCGAACCCGGGGTCCGCGGAGATCCAGGACCTCCCCACGCCCAAGGGTCCCCTGTGGAAACGGACCCTGGAAGAGATCCGGGCCCGGGCATCCCAGGGCAACCTCGGGGCCGTGGTTGGGGCCACTCGTCCTGAGACGGTGGCGGAGGCGCGCCGTCTCCTTGGCCCTTCGGTCCCCATCCTGGTGCCGGGGGTGGGTGCCCAGGGGGGGGACCTGGAGGGGGCGGTCCGGGGGGGGCGGGGGGATTCCCCCGGGACCCTGCTGATGAACAGCTCCCGCGGGATCCTCTTCGCCTCCCTGGGGGAGGACTGGGCGGAGGCCGCTGGGCGGGAGGCCCAACGCCTCAGCCTCCGGTTGGCGGGGACCGGATGACCTCCTGGTAGACCTCCTCCAGCCGGTCCACGACCACCGAGAGGTCGTACTTGCGGAGCGCGCTCTCCCGGGCGCGACGACCCAACTCTTCCCGCAGGGCGCGATCCCCGAGGAGCTGCCGGCACTGGTGCGCGATGTCCGTGGACAGGAGCGGCTCGGCCAGCAGCCCATCCCGCCGGTTCTCGATGACGTCCCGGACCCCGGGCACGTCGGCCACGATGACCGGCCGACCCGAGGCCATGGCCTCCACGATCGCTAGGCCGAAACCTTCCAGCCGGTTGTTCGAGGGGAGGACCACCACCTGGGAGATGGCGTGGTAACGTGGGAGGTCCCCGTCCGACACGGTTCCCACAAAGCGCACCCGGGACAGGAGGCCCTGGGACCCCGCCAAGCGCTCGAGCGCTGCACGCCGAGGCCCGTCCCCCGCCACCACGAGCAGGGTCGGCGGAGGCAGGTCGAGCAAGGCGAGGATGAGGTCCTCCACACCCTTGTGCGGGACGAGTCGACCCACGAAGAGGACCACCGGGACCCCCTCGGCCCGGAGCTCCTTCCGCAGGCTGGGGTCGTCCGGTCGCGGAGCGAACCGGTGGGTGTCCACCGTCGACGGCACCACTGCGAGCGGCCTCCCTTGCAGCGCCCGGGAGGTCCGGGCGTAGCTTTCCGAGTGCACGATGATCCGGCGGGCGAGGTCGAGCGGGGTGGGCAGGAAGACCCGCTCGTAGAGGGCGGTCAGCCATCGTCCGCCGGGGATCTCGAGGAAGAGGTCGCAGTGATAGGTGAGGCAGACCGGGGTCCCCCGCTCCCGGAGGAAACGGGCCGCCTGGAATGGCGTGATCGGAGGGGGATAGTGCAGGTGCACCAGATCGGCGGGCAGTCCGGCAAGAGCCTTCCCCACCCCCCGGGTGAGCGGGGTGCGGAAGATCTCGCCGACGCAGGGAACCCGGTGGACAGTGAAGCCCTGGGGGAAGGTCTCGGAGGTAGGGAGGCCAGGGCGGTGGGCGGAGGTGAGGATATGGACATCGTGCCCTCGCCGGGCGAGCTCCCCCGAGATCATCTCCACGTGCGTTTCGACCCCCCCGACGTGGGGGGAGAAGTACGGGCAGACCTGGAGGATCCGCACGAAGTCGAGCCTCCGCAGGAGGACGCGCCCCGGCTACAATACCTCTGGGAAGGCCGACCGGAGGCCTACTCCCGGACCTGGAGGAGTTGGTCGGGCGCCAGCGTCGATATCTCCAGCCCCTTCATGGCCTCCCCGAGGCCCGAACTGACCCGGGAGAGCCGGGTCCAGTCCGTGTGGTGCATGCTGGCCTCCACGATGGCCCGGGCGGTCTCCCGGGGGTTGGCGGACTTGAAGATGCCGCTCCCGACGAAGATCCCATCCGCACCCAGGAGGCGGCAGAGGGAGGCATCGGCCGGCGTGGCGATGCCCCCCGCGGCGAAATTGATCACGGGGAGCCGCTTGAGCACCTGCACCTCCCGCACCCTCTCCACCGGAACCCTCTCCTTCTCCGCGTAGACCCCGAGCTCCTCCGGGGTCATCGTCTCGAGGGCAGCAATCTCCTGGTTCATCTGCCGGAGGTGCCGGACGGCCTCCACCACGTTGCCCGTACCCGGCTCGCCCTTGGTCCGGATCATGGCGGCCCCTTCCTCGATCCGCCGGAGCGCTTCCCCGAGGTTCCGGGCCCCGCAGACGAAGGGAACGGTGAAGTCCCGCTTGGCCACGTGGAAGAACGGGTCCGCCGGGGTGAGGACCTCCGACTCGTCGACCATGTCCACCCCCAGGCTCTCTAGGATCCGGGCTTCCGCGGTGTGCCCGATGCGGCACTTGGCCATCACCGGGACGGTCACAGCCGCCATGATCGACCGCACCCGGTTCGGGTCGGCCATCCGGGCAACCCCCCCGGCGGCACGGATGTCGGCGGGGATCCGCTCCAGGGCCATGACCGCCACCGCGCCGGCCTCCTCTGCGAGGGTGGCTTGCTCCGGGGTGGTCACATCCATGATGACCCCTCCCTGCTGCATCCGGGCAAACCCCCGTTTCAGCCGGTCCGTGCCTATGGAGAAGGGTGGAACGGCTCCCATCGTCGGCCACGAGCGGGGAAGCGTATTTCATGATTCCCGACGCGGTCGATCGCTCCGAGCCGGGCAGGGCCCCACCCGGTAGGGACGCACCGGAGCCGGTGCTTCGCCTGCCGGGGCGCCTCGGTAGCTTCCGACCGATCCTCCTGGCCGGGCGTGGAGCTCCGCCCATCCGGACATGGACCGGCCGCGAAAGGGCCGGTCCCCGTTCTGCCGCTCGCAGGACGGGATCGGACCGCCCCCGGGCCCCTCCGACCTCCCGGAGGCAACGGTTCAGTGACTCGGGACGGCACGACCTTGCGTTGCGAGGGGAGGAAGACCCGAGGATCCCCTGGACGTTCCCCCCACCTCGTGGCGAGGACCGGCCGGAGGGTCGGGAGGGTCCACGGTCGGGTCATGACGCGCCGTCGGCTCCGGCGCAGCTCCTCTCGAGAGCGGCCCACGAGAGGAGGGAACGCTTTGGAAGGTGACGCTTTCGGATAGGGAGGAAGGAAAGGATAGGGCGGGCAATCGTCGCCTGACCGTCCGGGACCGGATGAGGGAGCGAGAGCTTTTCCCTCCGCCCATCGACTTCCGGTGACGGCGCGTGACCCCTGCCCCGAAGCCACGATCGGTACCCCTGCCTTCCGTCGGTCGATCCGTCCCTCCTTCGCGGTCACCCTATGGGTGGGTTCGGTCCTCGGTTCGGGAGTCCTGGTGCTCCCGGGGTTTGCGGCCAGGTTGGCAGAGCCGGCCTCCGCCTGCTCTCCCCCGGTCTGGGCGAGTGGCGTAGCCCTCAGCTCCTGGCGGGATCCTCTCTCGCCTTCTCCCACGCCCGGATCCCGTCTGGGGACCGGCCGATCATCGTAGGCGCGGCCGGCAGGGCGCTGGCCTACCTCTCCACCCCTCGCCCTTGGGGGAGCAGGGAGGTCCCCTCAACCCGCCACCATGGCCCACCGAGCCAATCCCCATGGAGCCTCAGGATGGCGTGCGGGTCAGCCAGCGATAGATCCAGAGGGCTCCCGGCCAGCGCGGGTGGGATCGGAGGAACGAGAGCAGGGGACGGTGATAGAGGGCGGCCGCCCACAGCGGCCAGAGCCAGTAGTTCGCGTGGTCGAGGAACTCCCCGATGCCGAAGTATCCCCCCCGGGCCAGGCAGGCGGGGTCGCCGGCGGCCAGCCCGGCGTTGCAGATCGTGGCCGACCAATTCCAGACGAGGAAGGGGAGGAGGAAGGCCAACGTCACGACCACGGTGAGGACCATTCCCCGGGCGTCCCGTTTGATCACGTAGTACAGGAAGACGAAGACGTTGGCGAACTGCTTGGCCCCCAGGGCCAGGACCTGGGCCACCCGGCTCCTCCTCCCCTCATACCCAACGAAGGCCAAGGTCAGCAGCAGGAGCACCACGAAGTCGTTGAAGCCATTCGCGGCGTAGAGGGCCACCAGGGGTTGCCCGAGGGTGAGCGCGGCGAAGAAGTCCTTCCGGACCAGGTAGACCATCAACAGCCAACACCCGAGGCTGAAGTAGCGATAGTCCAGCCCGGGGACCTGCAGGAAGGTCAGCAAGGGAAGGTAGTTGTCGTAGGTGTTGGAGACGCGGGTGGAGTACTGGAGGAACGGGAGCACCTGGACGTAGGTGAACTTAGTGGTGGTCGTGTAGAAGTCGCGGCCGGCCAGGAGGGTGTACGCATATCGCGGCGTGGTCGCCCACTCGTCCGTCATGCCATTGCCAAGCACGACGGACGCGAGGGCCAGGACCAGCCCGAATCCGACCAGGATCTTGAGGTGCGACGGGTCCTGGGAACCCCCCAGGCGGTGGTAGAAGATCACGAAGAGAAAGCCGGAGATCCCGAGAAGGGCCGGGCCGGGCGGGATCCCCAGGACGAACGTGAAGGTGGCGATGGCGTAGATGGCGATGGACCAGGTGACCACCAGGAGCGCGGCGAGGAGGAGCCCGAGACGGACGCCGGGCCTCACGGCTCCTCCCGAACCTCGGTGGGCACCGTCGCCATCCCTCCCGGTCTCCGCCTCGGGGGCCACGGGCCGGATGGGCGGGAGGAGGCCGCGGGCTCCCGTCCTCCCCTCAATGGAACCTCCCGGCCGCCCGACCGTTCCCTCTCGTGGCGCAGGGCGGCGATGGGGAAACGCTCCTCTCCCGGGGTCAAGGGAGGCACCCGCTTCCTTCGGCCTCAGCCAAGAATTCGAAGACGTATGCGTCCTGTTCATGGAAGAGCTCACGGAACGCGGAGGAACCTTCCAAGGGGCCCGGCGGGATGGCCGGATAGAGGACGTTGCTCTCCCCGGTGACAAAGACCTCGGTCACTCCCAGGTCCCGCAAATCGGCCAGCAGAGAGAGCGTGACCTCCCCTTGGGTCAGGTTGGTCTCCGCCCGCTGGTAGGAGCCGTTCTGGGGGGCGGGGTTCATCGGGTAGACGACCTGGACATGGGCATAGGCCGGCAGGAACTCTCCCGCCGAGCCGGGGGCGACGAAGACCCGGGAGCAGGAGGGCAACGACGCCGCCCATCGGAGCGCCTCGAGGTCCCCCTCGGTCACGTTTGCGAGATCGTGGACGATGGTCCCCAGGTACGGTGGGGCGCTCACGGCGCTGACGACCAAGCCGGATCCGAGGCTCCCGGCGAGGAGGGCGGTCACGAGGAGGACGGCTGCTCCCCGACGCGCATTTCCCAGAACGCCCTTTGCTCGGTGGGCTGATCGAGAGCGTTCGGGGGGGATCCGCGGGGCTTGAGCCAACCACTCCAGAGCCCCCAGGAGGGGTACGGTGGCGATGCCGGTGTAGATCACGAAGAGCAGGATGGAGAGCTCTCCCGCGCTGGAAAACCCGGTCAGCAAGGAGAGCGGTGACGACGGTGGCTCCCCGAGGACCAGAACCCCCAGCGCGCCCAACGAGACCGCGGCGGCCCCCCCCAGGTGCCTGGCGGTCCTTCGGCGAAGGAAATCCACACCGGGCGGATGGGGTCGGAGGAGGCGAACCCCAACCAGGACCAACCCCCCCGCGAGCAGCAAAGCCAGCTCCCCTTTCAGCAGGGGAAAGGGGGAGAGCCAGACGTCCTCCGGGCGGAAGAGGAAGGGGTCGGCCAACCCGGTGAAGACCCCGAGCGGGTTGGCCGGGGCAGCCGCCGGAGGGAGAAACCCTCCGCCGGTGGCGGTGAGGACGTGAGCCGGGTAGGCGTGCCAGAAGGCCAGCCCCGCCAGGGAGGGGATCACTCCGCAGATCCCGATCGCCCCGGCCAGGATCGAGGCGAGGGTCCAGGGGACCCAACGCTTCAGGATCGAACCGTTACGGAGCAGCGCCAAGACCAGGATCATGGGGACCAGGAGTTCGGCCGCCACCACGCTCAGGCTCGCGAGCACGGCGAGCATGGCGCCGTAGCCCACGATGCCTCTCCAGGGGGGTGTTCCGGCGGCCAGGAGCGGCTCCATAAGCCCGAGAAGGACGAGGAAGAGCGGCACCGCGGCCACGAAGTCGTACGAGCCGGCCACCAGGAACCTCGGCCAGGTCGCGAGCAGGGTGAAGGAGGCCGCAAAGACGAGCCCGGCCCGGCGTCCCTGTGCTTCCCCGGCTCCCTGGAGCCGACGCCCCCAACCATAGGCCGCCGGGGCTGACAGCGCGAGAAAGAGGGGTGGCAGATTGACCGGGTCCAGCGCCGGCGACCAGCCCCAGAGCAGCGAGCCCACCCCGAACCACGTGGCCGTACCCTGGGGGTAGACGACCCCGAAGTTGGCGAACGGTTGCAGGGTGAAGGGGGTGTGCCCGTGAAGGAGGAGAAGCGTCACGAAGGTGGCCTGGACGCTACCGTCGAACGTGTTGGGGAGGGGGGCCCCTCCCACCACCAGAACCTCGAAGACCAGCAGGAACAGGAAGGCCGCCGTCAAGAGAAGGGCCGTACCCCAGGGGGGGAACGGCCCCTCCAGGCCCTCGGTCGATGCGCGGCGGAGCCATGGCCGCGCCTCGGGGAGGAAGACCAGGCCCACGAACCCGGCGAGGATGGCTGCGACGAGGGAGGGGAGGACGAAGAGGCCGACCGGGAGCGAAGCGATGCCGTAGAGGAATCCCCCGGCCACGTAGAAGGCCAGGAGGATCTGCTCGGAGACGAGCCAGGAAGCCCGGAAACCGAGTAGGCGTTGCCCGACCTCCAGCAGGACGAGGCCCAGCGGCAGCAGCAGGGTAAGCAGGAGCAGGAGCTGTATCAGCAGGGTGAGTGAGGCCAAGGGTCCCCGGGAATCGATACGCCACCGGGTCTAAGAAGCCATGGCGACGGGTCCGTATCTTCCCCCTGGCCGAACGAAGGGCCCCCCCGGAAGGCCCTTCCTGGCACCCGGAGCGAAGCCCGAGACACCGGACTGGCAAAGCCCCCGCGGCAGCGGTCCACCTCGCCCCCGGATCCGGGGCCTCCCGGTCGGAAGGAGCGACCGAGGGCCAGCGCTTCCGGTCAGGTTTGTTCCTTCGCTTCGCTGAAGACGAGGGAGATGGAATTTACGCAGTGGCGGGTGTTCTTGGGGGTGTACCCCTCTCCAAGGAAGACGTGCCCGAGGTGGGCGCCGCAGCGGGTGCACTCGATCTCCGTACGCATTCCGTCCGGGTCGGGCAGGTGACGGACGCTGCCAGGGATCTCCTCATCAAAGCTCGGCCAACCGCAGTGGGCATCGAACTTGCTCTCGGACCGGTACAACGGTTGGCTGCAGCGTTTGCAGATGTAGGTCCCGGTCTCGAAGTGTTTCTCGAACTCTCCAGAGAAGGGCCGTTCAGTCCCTTTGTGAACGATGACACGCTCCTCCGCGGGAGTGAGCTTCCGGAAGCTGGGGGAACTCTCGGGCATGGGGGACGGGAGACGGGCACCCCGCTTAAGCGCAACGTCGGGGAATGACCCCAGGCCCAGCCTGCCGATCCGCAGGGATGTGGGGACCGGGGACAATCTTTAGGGGGAGGAGCCATCCGGGTCGGCCATGGAGGCCTCCGTGGCCCTGGGCCGGAACCGGGTCCCCGGGTTGGAGGCTTCCACGCGGGCGGTGGTACCGCCTCCCCGCATCATCTCCTGGCGGGCGATCCCGTTGGTGGCCATTCCGGTCGCGGCGCTGCTCGTCGCGGTCCAGGTCCAAGGCGTTTTCCTCGATTACGTCCATGTCATGTCGGGAGCGTTGTGGACCGGCATCGACATCTTCATGGGGCTGGTGATCGGACCGATCATGGCCCGGATGCCCCCTCCGGCCCGGGCCCAGTTCGTCCAGAACTTGGTCCCCACCATGCTCTTCCTCATGCCCACCCTCGCCTCGGTGACCATCACCGCCGGGATCTACCTGGCCGTGTCGGTGGGGATCTTCAATCTCCACTACCTGGCGATCCAGGTGGCCGGGCTCATCGTGGTGGTGCTGCTCATCCAGGGATTCGGGATCTTCCTGCCCAACGAAATACGGGTCGTACTGGAGCTTCGTAAGGCACGGCCGGACGTCCAACGCATCGGTCGGTGGGGGTTGCTCAATGCCCGTCTATCGGGCGTGCAGGCGATCTTTCAGGTCGCGTTGATCTTCGTCATGGCCTCCCTGGCCGCGGGCCTGGTGAACCTCTGAGGGAGGACGCGGTCTCGGCCCGGTCCTTGGGGAGCAGCTCCCCACACAGGTTGCCCCCTCCCGCGCCGGCCTACAGGAAGGGGATCCCAGAGCCGGTGTTGTAGAGAAGCACCCGTTCGCCGGCCCGGAGCCTCCCCTCCCGGAGAAGGCCGGGCAGCGCCGCGAAGGGCGCGGCCCCTTCGGGGGAGACCGAGACGCCGTATCGGCGTCCGATCGTGTCCACGGCTTCCAGGATCGCTTCGTCGCTTACCGTGGTCCCTCCTCCGCGGGTCGCCCGGACCGCCTCCAACACCTGATCGGAAGCGAAGGGGGAGGGAACGAGCAGGCCAGGGGCGACGGTGTGTGGGGTCTGCCACGGGGTCGCTCGGGGCGCCCCGTCCCGGAGGGCCCGGACCAGGGGAGCGCAGCCTTCCGGTTGGACGGCTAGAAGCCGGGGGGCCCGGTCCAAGAGGCCGAGCGCCTGCAACTGTTCGAACGCCCGATGCATCCCGATGAGCCCTGTCCCGCCTCCCGCCGGGTACACCACCGCATCCGGCATCCCCTCAGCTCCGAGCGTCTCGACGATCTCGAGCCCCATGGTCTTCTTCCCTTCGGCACGGTACGGTTCCCGCAGGGTCGAGACATCGAAGGAACCCCGGCCCGCCTCTTCACGACGGGCCCGCTCCCCCGCATCCCGGATCGTTCCGGGCACCGTGACCACGCCAGCGCCGTATCGGGCACAAGCCCGCTGCATGGGGGTGGGCGTCCCCTCTGGCAGGTAGATCCGTGCCTTAACCCGTGCACGGGCGGCGTAGGCGGCCAAGGCCACTCCGGCGTTCCCGGCGCTCGGGACGAACAAGGAGGAAAGCCCCAGTTCATGCGCCCGGGAAACGGCGACCGTCATCCCCCGGGCCTTGAAGGAACCCGTGGGAAGCCCCCCATCATCCTTCAGCAGGACCTGAAGGTCCCCGGTCTCAGGAAGTCGTCCCAGGTCCAGAATGGCCGAAATTCCCTCTCCCAGGGTCGCAATGTGGGAATCGTCCTGGACCGGGAGCAGCTCACGGAACCGCCAAAGGGAAGCCGGTCTGGCCGAAAGGCTTCTCCACCACTCCCGGGCGGCGATCGAATCGAGGTCGTAGACCGCCAAGAGGGCGCTTCCGCAGGCCGGACAGGTCCCCGTCGGTTGCGCAGCGTTCAGGTCGGCGCTGCATCCCTGGCAGTGAAGCCCTTTCAGACGCGACCCAGTCGCCGTCATGGCGCCCGGGGACCCCGCCGCCCGCATTAACCTCACGGGCCGAGGGCCCCAGGGAATCTCCTTCGGGAGCGCTTCGGCGGCACTCGCGAGGCAGGGCCTTACGGGAGGATGGCCCGGTGCGCGATCCACCGGGGGAGATCACGGCCACGGTCCGGGACCCCTGTAGCCTCTTAGCCCGGTTCGTCTACCCGCCCGGGAACCGGGGGTATACCGTGAGAGCATCCTTGCCGGGGAGGATCGGGCCGCTGGAGGTACGGAACCGTATCGTGATGGCACCCATGATCTCCAATCTCGCTCAGGAGACCGGCGCCACCGACGAGGCCCATATCGCGTACCTGGCGGCCCGGGCGAGGGGGGGCACGGGTCTGGTCATCACTGAATACACCTACGTGGATGGGCTGAACAGCCGGGGCTCCCGGAACGAGCTGGGCGCACACCGGGAGGACTTCGTCCCGAAGCTCCGCCGTCTCACGGAGGCGATCCATGAGGCCGGCTCACTGGTCTTCCTCCAGTTGGTCCACGCCGGGGGAAAGGCGGGGTGGAACACGAACCCACAAGCTCCCATGGCACCGAGCGCGCTGGACTATGGGGGCCATCATCCCCGGGAGATGACGGCCGAGGATCTGGACCAGGTGGTGGAGAGCTTCCGGAGAGCGGCAAGGGTGGGTGCGCTGTCGAACTTCGACGGGTTGGAGATCCACGCCGCCCATGCCTACCTCCTGCACGAATTCCTCTCCCCCGCCCTGAACCGACGAGAGGACCGCTACGGAGGCTCCTTCGAGAATCGCCTGCGGTTGGTCCAGGAGGTCCTCCAGGCTGTCCGGAGGGAGGCCGGGCTACCCCTGGGCATACGCCTGAGCTTGTACGAGGACGAAGCGGATGGGTATCCCCCCGAGTACGGCGTCCAGGTGGCTGAACGGCTCGAAGGTCTCGATTACGTCCACTTCTCTGCCGGAAGGTTCGCGCCTCCAGGATCGTCCGCCTCCTTTGGCTACCCAGCGCTCCACATCCTCCGCCGCCTCCCGCGCCGACCGGCCCTCCCCACCATGGTGGTGGGATCGGTGCTGGACGGGAACGGGGTGGAGGAGGTCCTCGAGAAGGTCGACTTCGTCTCGGTGGGGCGCGCCATGCTGGCGGACCCGAACTTCGCCTGGAAAGTGATGCATGATCCAGAGGGGCTCCGCCCGTGCATCCGGTGCAATCAGGCCTGCCGGGACCTCCGGTGGGGGGAGGTCCGCTGTACGGTCAACCCGGACACCGGACACGAGGCGGAGTGCCCCCCTCGCCGCCCCATCACCGGTCCCATCGCGATCGTGGGGGGCGGGGTCAAGGGCCTGGAGGCCGCGTTACAGGCCTCCCTTGCCGGTGCCTCGGTGACGCTTTACGAGGCCCGGGAGGCCCTGGGAGGACAGCTGCTGGATCTTCCCGAGGGGGCGAAGCGCAGCGAGTTCCTCCGGCTGGTCCGGTACTACGAGACGGTCCTGCGTCGTCGGGGGGTCTCCTTCCGTTTGAAGACCCGGTACGACGGGGATGCGGTGGACTGTCGACCCGACCGCACCTACGAGAGTCTCCTGGCCCGGCGCCCCTCGGAGGTGGATTCCCCCATCTATCAGCACCTCGATGAGGCCCTGGAATTGGCCCGGGAACAGAAGGTCACGATCACGGAAGGCAGTCTGTCGGCCTTGGACCCTGTGCGGGCGCACGCGTTCCGCGAGGAGGCGGTCCGACGAGGGATCACCTTCCACGCTGGAAGCCCCAGCCCCGAAGCATTCTCTTGCGGCGGCCAGCGTCAATACGACATCCGCCAGGCCATCCTGGCGGGCCGACGCGCCCTCGACGAGTACTTGCGCGGGAGGGACGGCCTCCCCTCGTGAGGCCCAAAGCGCTTCGGCGGGCCGATTTCGTGTCCGCTCCGCGACCCAGTCTATAATAGGGCGGAGCCGTGCCGGGCTCGGTGCCGGATGTCAGCTCGAGCCACGGACGTGCCTCCCCGTAAACCGCCGGAGAGACCGCGCTTTTCTGCCGGGTACATGGACCTCACCACCGACCCAAATGCCGATTTCTACCGCTACGCCACGGGCGATTGGCTGAGGACCCACCCGGTCCCCGAGGACAAGGCTGAGTGGGGAGCCTTCCGGGAGCTTCAAGATTGGAACTTCCAGCTCCTTCGCCAGATTCTCGAGGAGTCCGCCTCCGACCCCGTGGCCGCTCCCGGGTCCCCCCGTCGTTTGGTGGGCGACCTCTTTGCGTCGGCCATGGATACCGACCTTCTCGAAGCTCGGGGTTTGAGTCCTCTCACCCTCTGGCTGGGTCGGATAGAACAACTCCGCCAGCGCGAGGCGATCCCGGGGTTCTTGGCCGAACTCCATCAAGTGGGCTTCCCAGGGCTCTTCGGCATGTATTCGGAGGCCGATAAGAAGGACAGCGCCCACTACGTTCTCTACCTCACCCAGGGGGGTCTTTCCCTCCCCGACCGGGAGTACTACCTCTCTCCCACCTTCGGCGAATTGAGGGAGAAGTACCGGACCCACGTGGCCTCCATGCTGGTCCTATCCGGGACGCCCGAGGGCCGGGCGACGGCCGCCGCCAGTACAATCCTTAATCTGGAGATCCGCCTGGCAAGGGCCAGCCGGACCCGTACGGAGCTCCGGGACGAGGAACGGAACTACCATCCCTTCCCCCTGGACCAGTTGGAGGGGGAATACCCCCTCCATCGATGGCACCGCTACTTGACCCAGTTGGAGGTCCCGTCCTTTCCCTTCGTGGTGGTCGGACAGCCGGAGTTCTTCACCGAGACCAACCGGTCGCTCTCGGAGTTCCCCGTTGAGGGGTGGAGAGATTACCTCCGGTGGCAGGTTCTCCATGCCAGCGCACCGTACCTGAGCCGGGCGTTCGAAGAGGAGCACTTTGCGTTCTTCCACCGGATCCTGCTCGGTCAGCTCGAACCGGAACCCCGCTGGCAACGGGCGACCCGGGTGGTGGACGGTCTCCTGGGGGAAGCGCTAGGGCAGCTCTACGTGGAACGGCACTATCCCCCCGAGGCCAGCCGCCGGATGGGCCTCTTGGTCGACGATCTGCGGGACGTCTTCCGCGAGCGGCTCCGGCGGCTACCCTGGATGACTCCCTCCACCCGGGAGAAGGCCCTGGCCAAGTTCGAACGCTTCCGGGCGAAGATCGGCCACCCGACCCGTTACCGGGATTACTCCTCGATCAGGGTGGACCGTGAGGATTACTTGGGAAATGTGCTCCGGGCCGCCCGGTTCGAAGTGCTCCGGCAGACGCATCGGGTGGGCCAGCCCGTGGACCGGGAGGAGTGGGGGATGACCCCTCCGACCGTGAATGCGTACTTCAATCCCAGCGAGAACGAGATCGTCTTCCCGGCGGGCATCCTGCAACCCCCGTTCTTCGACGCGAGCATGGACGACGCGGTGAACTACGGGGGGATCGGGGTGGTCATCGGGCATGAGATCACCCACGGCTACGATGACCAGGGACGACGCTATGATGCCGAAGGCAACTTGAGGGACTGGTGGACAGACGCCGACGCGGCGGAGTTCCAACGGCGCGCCGAGGGGCTGGTGAGTCTCTACTCCGCCCAAGAGGCGTTGCCCGGCCTCCCGGTGAATGGCGCATTGACCCTGGGAGAGAACATCGCGGACTTCGGTGGGGTGAGCCTTGCCTTGGAGGCGCTCCAACGCCGCCTGAGCGTCGACCCCTCCCGAAGGGAGCCCATCGACGGGCTCCTTCCTGAGCAGCGGTTCTTCGTCGCTTACGCACAGATCTGGAGGCAGAACATCCGAGAGCCCGAGATCCGCAGACGTGCGGCGATCGACCCCCACGCCTTGGGACGGTTCCGCGGGTCCCTTCCTGCTATCCATCACCCCGAGTTCGCCCGGGTTTACCCCCGTCCACCGGGATCCCCTCCTTCAGCCAGAGCCCCGGAGCCTCTCTGGTAAGGGCCTTCGGGACCGGCGAGAGGGTCAGGGCGGCCCTAACCCTTCCCCGTTCGGCAGGGTGCCTGCTCGCCCTCCTGGTCCCCTCGACCGATTCTGATGCGACGGAGGAATCCCTTGGGGCAGGGCCAATGCTGGAGGAAGCCGCTTTCTCCGAGGCGCGAGGGAGGGCATCCTATAGCTGAGAGCCCTCCCTGCCCACCGCGGCTCCTTCATGGGCTGGGATGCCCTTCCGGCCACGGAACTGGCTTGGGCTGAGCAACGAGCGAGGCACTCTCCTCCGGGTGGACATCGGCCAGGGGCCGGACCATCTGGTCGACGGTCTCCCCAGTCAACCGCAAGCCTGCGCTCTGGCGTGGGGGTTCGGACCGGGGCATGGACTCTGCTGGCAGCGGTTTTCGGGCGCCCGTCACGATATTCTCGTGGAGGGAGCCCCCAACCTGACGGGGGGTGTCCTCGAGGTGGGCAGGCTCCCAGGGGACGTGGACGGTACCCGAAAGGAGTTCCCCCCGGAAGCGAACGCATACGCTCCGGGAAGGATTGGGTCGACCAGTCCATCGTCGACCGCACCGTCGGTAAGCCGGCACGTTCTGCGCGGCCGACCCCTGGAGGAATACTGGCATCGCAAACCTCCGGACTCAATGGGTGGTGACGAGCGGCAGCCAGGTCATCGACGAGAGTATCGCCGGGACCACTTGGGAGCGTTGCGGGGAGCAAGCGGTTCCTTCAATACTCCTGGGTTAAGTCCTTGCCTCCTCTCAAGGACTCCGTGGTGCAGAGAGGAGACCTGTTCGACCTGGTGGTCCTGGGCGGGGGCGCCGCAGCATTCGCGGCGGCCATCCGGGCCGAGGAGCAGGGGTTCCGGGCCGTCCTCGTGAACACGCGGCTCCCTCTAGGAGGTACCTGTGTCAACGTTGGCTGCATTCCCTCCAAGTTCCTTCTCGAGGCGGGGAATGAGTACTTCTACCGGCAGAGCCCTCAATTCCCCTGCAACCTGGCGGGAGTTGCCCGTTGCGACTTTCCCGAGGCCATCGCGAACAAGGAGCGAATGGTCCGCCGCCTTCGCCGGTCGAGCTACGAGGACGTATTGAAAGGCCGGAAGATCGAGGCCATCGAGGGCTGGGGGACGCTCCTTCCGGGTCGCAAGGTCAAGGTCGGGAGCCGCCGGCTCACGGGGCGGCATGTCCTCGTGGCGACCGGCTCATCGCCGCGGATCCCCCCCGTCGAGGGCTTGGCCGAGGCCGGTTACCTGACCCACCGGACGCTCATGCAGCGCAAAGACCGACCCGACGAACTTCTGGTCCTGGGCGGCGGCCCCACGGGAGCTGAGTTCGGGCAGATGTACGCCCACTTCGGTAGCGCCGTGACGATCCTGGAGTCTGGCCCGCGCCTATTGCCCCGGGAGGAGCCCGAGGTGTCCGAGGAGGTCACCCGGTGCCTGCGCAACGAGGGATTGACCGTTCACCTGGGGATCAGGGTCCGGCGGGTGCATCGGAAGCGGGGGAGGGTGGTCTGCGAACTCGAGAACGACGGCCGGGCGTTCCGCTGCGAAGCGGACGAGATCCTCATCGCCACGGGGGTCGTGCCGAACACCGCAGGGATGGGCCTCGAGGGGGCAGGGGTCCGCCTCACCCGCGCGGGGTACATCCGGACCACTTCTCGGCTGGAGACGAGCGTGCAGGGGGTCTGGGCCGCTGGGGACGTCACCGGACGGCCCGCGCTGGAGACGGTGGCCGCCAAACAAGGGGCTACCGTGGCCATGAACGCCCTTCAGAAGGCTCGGATCACGATCCGGTACGATTGGGTGCCGCACGCCATCTTCACGAACCCTCAGGTGGCCGGCGTGGGGCTCACGGAAGCGGAGGCGCTCCGCCAGGGCAGAACGTGCGACTGCCGGGTGATCGACATGCGGCGAGTCCCGAAAGCCCTCACCGTCGGCGACACCCGGGGGGTCCTCAAGATGGTCAGGGATACGAAGACCGACCGTATCTTGGGGGTGCACATCGTCTCTCCGATCGCCGCGGATATGATCCATGCCGCGGCCTATGCACTCCGGGGAAGGTTCACTGTAGCGGATCTCGTCGATACGGTCCACACCTTCCCCACCTTCTCCGAGGCATTGAAGCAGGCCGCCGAATCCTTCCATCATGACATGCGCAACATGAGCTGCTGCATCGAGTGAGCGTACCTGGCCGAGCGGACGCTTCGGGGCGGGAGCCCCCCCCACCCCTCGATGGTCTCGAAAGCGGAATGCCCCGACAAACGAGGGGACTCTCAAGGGTCCGCTCGCCTCTACGGCTCACCGCGGCCGGGCCCAAGGGGCCCCGCCTGACGCCGGCGAGCCCTGCTCGCCTTCGGACGTGGGGTCCGGTATGCTCCCCGGTCTCCGGGTCGCCATCCCCTGGTTTAAGCCCTGAGGCTCCCTCTCCCTCGGCATGCGGCCGGGGCTCACGATCAGGAAGGGAGCCGGTCGGGAGACCTTCTGCATGGTGGAGATCGGGGGGACTACCTATTGCATCGATCCCGCGGGGAGCCTCTTTGACCTCCTCGGCAAGCGCTGGACCCTCCCATTGATCGGGGTGCTGGGAAACTCTCCGGTGGTCCGCTTCAGTGAGTTACGGAACCGGGTCTCCGGGATCGGAAACAAGGCGCTTGCGGACCGGCTCAAGGAGATGGAACGGCTCCACCTGGTGGAGCGGCAAGCCTTCCCCCAGGTTCCGGTTCGGGTCGAATATCGTCTCACGCCCGAAGGGGAACAGCTTAGACGTGCTCTCGGGCCCCTCCTGGCGTGGGCGGCAAAGGAGATCCGCTGAGGGCGCGGGGACCCCCGCTCCCACGAACCCCGCACAGGGTCGGGAGTCCGGAGACTCCGCTGAGGATGGCGGTGGGCCCGCGCCTTGTCCCTCCCCACGGTCCGTCGGCTCGGCCACCGAATCCCCGATTACGGTCAATTGCCCGGGGGAGGCGATAACCTCCAACCTGGTCCCCTCCAGGAGGGCATGGCGGACCGGTGGCCAATGCCGTGACCACGAGGCTCACCCTGCTGAGGCGGCGAAGGGTACGACGGCGCTCCTCCGTCGCGACCGGTTCAATCCCTTCGACTTACCCGCGATGACCATCGAGCGTCTGGCAGCTCCCGGCCACGGCGGCAATTGCCCCCTGCATGGCGGGTATGGTGGAGTTTCTGGGGGTCGGAGTTCCAACCTGGTGCCGGTTCGCCGGGCACTCAGTCGGATCTCCGGCTAACCCCCAGTCAGCCCGATCAGTGCGCATCTCGTTGAGCCGGGGTCGGAGTGGGGTGGGAGAGGGACTCCCACCCGCTTCCGACCCCCTCCTCACGCCGGCTACCGAGCGATCTGTGCTGACGACTGGCCAGGCTGGAGAGTGGACGGGCGTGACTTGCTCTCGAGATAAAAGTACATCGAGAACGTCCACAGAAACGCGCTCGCCATGACAAAGGACCAGATGGGTTTGCCTCCGGAGTTGAGGAACTGATACCCTCCGATCCCTGCGACCAGGATGCCGAACAGACCCAGGAGGCTAAGGGCCGCCTGGAGACGCGTTCCACGCTTCCTCAGGAGAACGATGAGGAGCACGGCAAGCAATGTGAGGAGGTAGGCCACCACGACGTGGACCACGATGAGCGGGTAGGACCCCGGACCGCTTCCGGCGAAGAGCCCGGCGTACGATGGGGGTAGGACCGGAGTGTACAGGTTGGCGACCATTCCGAGGAGGAATTGAATCGCAAGGAGGGTCAGAATGGCCATCAGGACCATCCTTGTCGGGAAACCGATCCCGGGACCGGACGAGCGACCGGGAAGAGTGATCGCCTCCTGGTAAGCCATCGGCGACTTCCCCATCCGCTCCTTGGTAAAGGTGGTCTCCCGGGACATCGTCAGGGCCCGGACCTCCAGGATTTGGCGTAAGGTAAAGGGGTAGGCTAGAGGAGTTGATGCCCTTCCGAGACGTGACCGCGCCTGAACCAAGCCCGAAACCTCTAGGTCGGTACGGTAAGGTCCAGGGCTCCCATGTACGTCCCGAGGACGACCGTGCAGCCCCCCCACCGACGCGAGGTGAGCCTGGTTTCGAACGGCGTGGTCGCTCCATCAATACATGTCTTGATGTTCCAGTGGCCGGCGTCTGACCTCGTGAACTTCGAGCCCGGGCAGTACGTCACGTTCTACCTTCAGCGCGAGGGCAAGCAGATCACCCGCTCGTACTCGTTCTTCTCCTCAGCCAGCCACCATGACCGGTTCACCCTCTTGGTCAAGAAGGTGCCCCACGGGTTCGGTTCGACGTATCTCTGCAACCTCTCACCTCCTGAGAAGCCCATCCTCCGGGCTCTGGCCCCGCTCGGGAAGTTCGTCCTCACCGATCCGGGGGACCGGACCGTCGTCTTGGTCGCGACCGGTACGGGTCTCGCCCCGTTCGTTCCCATGCTTGAACGGCTGCGCGGGGAGCACCCGTCCACCCCCACCTGGCTCTTCTTTGGCAGCCGCTACGTCGACGAGTTGATTGACCTGGAGGAGCTGCGACTGCTGCAACGGGTCTGGCCGGGATTCCGCTTCGTCCCGGTCGTCTCGCGGCCACCGACAGATGGGAGTTGGACAGGAGCCACGGGGCACGTCCAGGAACACGTGCGGGCCCAGCTCCCGGACCTCTCGCAGGCCGATGTGTACCTCTGTGGGGTGAACGAGATGGTCAACGAGATGCAGGAGGTCGCCCTCCAGTTGGGTTGTCCGAAGGAGCATGTCTTCGTGGAGCGCTACGGAGAGGACGCTGACCAGCAGTCGGCGTCTCCGCTGCCCATGTCCGCTCCGGGTTAGCGACGGTAGGCCAACGCACTCCGTCTTGTGGTCCCCTCCGGCCTCTCTCGACATCCGTCCGTTCAGATCGGTCCATCCCCTTATGGTCTCGTCTCCGCGACGGAGCCGGGGTCACTCGAAGCGTCTAGACAGAGCCCCTAACGCCAACCCGGTCCTACCTGGGCACAGGAGAGCCCAAGGCAGGAGGAAGGACCATGGTGGACGCAGAGGTGCACGATCCCTTGGAAGAGTTGCAGCGAGAGAACGAGGTCATTGAGAACCTCCTCCTGCGGATCCTCGAGGAGGCTGAGATTCTCAAGTCCGGGAAGAATGTGGCGTCGGGGGAGATCTCCGAGGGATTGCGGCTACTGGACCAGTACCTCGATGTCCATGCGCAGCGCCTCGACAAGGACCTCATGACCTTCGCCCGGGGAGTGGCCATGCCGGGATGCTTCCCCCGCCTGGACCGGATTGTCAAAGATCATGAGGAGGCGAAGAGGAGGACCCGCGAGGCTCGGGTGGCGCTCCAATCCTACGAACAAGGCATCGATGGCGCTCGGGCGCACCTGGCCGACGTCTTGGAGGCGTTTGCCAGCAAGGGCCACGAGAACACCGTCTATGAGGGAGACTATCCCCTCTCCTGCCTGGTCACGGCCCTCCCCCCGGAAACCTCGGAGCACGTTGCCGAGCGGTTCGAAGAGAGCTCCGGGAGCGTCCGGGACCTTGAGGCCCACATCCAGGGGCTGCTCTCGACCCCTGTGGGGGCACCCGGCGCTGGGCTCCGAGTCCGCTGTGTCGAACCAGGTTGCTCGGCGACCGCAGAGGCGCACGTGGTACCGGGGAACCGGGGGCGGCTCGGTCTCCAAGCGCCCGTCGGAGGCTGGCGTGTTTCGGCCCAGGCGCCCGAGATCAGAAGCGGGAGTGTCGCGAGGGTCCGGGTAGATTTCCGCTGCCCATCCCATCCCGGTCCGGAACCCGACTCAAGTCAGGGGACGGTAGCACTGTCTACCTGGGCCGAGGAGGGGGGTTGGCCGGCGCCCCCCAACGCCTCGGATCGGGAGTGAACGAAGACCTTCGGGAGCATGGCGCGGACAGAGCGTCCCCTCGAGACCCTGTGGAGAGTCCATGTCAGGTTCCGGCGATTCCACGTTCCGTCTGAAGGTCACGCCGCAAGCGCGTGAAGCCTTCCACGAGGTCCTTGCCCGACAATCCCCCGGATCCGTGATCCGCATCTACGTTGTCTCAGGACCGCAGCCCCGACCAGGTATCACGGTAGACAAGCCGAAGGGACACGAACTGCCCATGGATGTCGGGGGTGTCCCCGTCCTTGTCGATGACATCAGCCGGAAGTACCTCTGCGAGGCCACGGTGGACTATCTCTCGAGTGGGGAGGACCGGGGGTTCACCATCGAGGGGCCCAACGTCCCTCCCACCAACCCCGGCCCTTCCCGCCCAGGTGCCCCCCGATCTACGAGGCCCCCCTCAAACACCGCGGCTACTGGAAGCTCCCTAAGTCATGACGACCGGCGAGCCCTGCTTCGTGAGGCGTTCAGACAGATCTTCGACCCGGAGATCCCCATGAACATCGTCGACCTGGGACTCGTCTATGGCATCTCCTGCTCCAAGGAAGGGCGGGTGCGGGTGGAGATGACCATGACCAGTCCCGGCTGCCCTGTGGCGAGTCTCCTTCAGGACCAGGTCGAGACCGCGGCCAGGGCCGTCCCTGGAGTGTCGGAGGTCGAGGTTTCCATCGTCTGGGAGCCTGCCTGGTCGCCCGAGAAGATGAGCGACTTCGCCAAGCGACAGTTCGGCTACCTTTGAACCGGAGGTCCGGTCGACCTTGATCCAAGTGGTCCAGATCACCGGGTTAAGGGTCACGGGAAGAAGCCGGATGCCCCGGTCTGGAGCGCCCTCCGCAGGTTGGAGCCGTCAATGAGGAGGATGGCGAGTAGGCAGAGGCCGAACAGGAAGATGGCAACGGCGTTGAAGAGGCCGGCCCACTCGCGGAGGAGATAGTAACCCTTCAAGTCGGCCAGGACCCGCGCGGCGACCGAGATGTTGAGGATGACAGGAGCTGCGTAGAGGACGGGGTGGAAGGGAAGGGGACGACCTGTCACGGCCGGCAGGATGATGGGCGCGTGAGCGAAGACCAAGGACAGGACGAAGCCGAGGAAGACCGCGTGCAGCTGGGCGTCATAGACCAACCCATTCGTCTCGATCCCTCCGAAGCCCAGGATGAGAAGACTCCCCGCGGCAAGCCAGCCGTATCCTGCGATGAGGCAAACGGCGGTGAACCGGGGCAAGCCGGGTCGCGAGAGGTTCATCCAAGCTACATCATGGATCAGCAGCCAGGTTGCCAGGATGGCCCACGAAAGGGCCAGAACGACGCACCCGAGCGAGAACGACTCCAAGGAGAGGACACAACCCATCAGGTCCAACCCGAGCCCTCCGACGAAGATTGCCCGACGTTGGCGCGAGATGCGGACGATGCGGGTGAGTTCCAGACGCTCAGCGGCGATGACCAGGACCAGGAACGAGCCCCACCAGGGAATGAGGAGGGGGATGTCCGCACCGTTCCACCAAAGAAGATTCCCCGCGACGAGGCAAGCGGCGCCGGAAGCCAACGCCAACGTATGGATAGCCGGTAGCCGACGCAGGATGACCAGGAACATCGCCAAGGTCACGGCGCTCCCGAGCACCAGGAGGGGAATCCCTTCGGATCCGGGGAGACCCACGGCCAAAGCGATGGAGCCTGCCGCGGTCATCGCCGGCGCACTGTAGAAGGACCGTCGCCCGAGGGCCACGGCCCTTTCGAGACCGATGAGGGTGGCGAGGACCCCGTTCACCATGAGCGTCCCATGGGCCTCGGCAAGTGAGGGATCGGGGATGGGGAGACCCCAGCCCAGGCGAAGGAGACCGGCCCAAAGACCGAGGACCAGGCAGACAAGCCCCAGGAGTATCGTGGGGAAGCGCAAGGCGGAGCGTTCGCCCATGGCCCTGAGGAGGTCCGGTCGAACGCGGGGAGGGATCAGACGGACCGGACCTTCGGGATGGGAGACCGCTCGCTGGCTGTCGCGACCCGCCCAATCCTGACCCTCCAGGTGATCGGTCCTTGATCCAGATAGTCCCAGGTGAACTGCCCTGTCCGCTCTGCCTGGAACTGGTAGAACAACGGCTTTGGGTCGTGGTCGTTGACCAAGACGAATGAGCCCTCGGGGGCCAACCGCTCGAAGGCCCCGAAAATCCGCGGGTGCCTTTCCGCGGGAGGGACTCCCCGGACATCGAGAACAGTCTCCGGTCGCAAAGGCGTGGCTGATGGTCGACTCTGGTGGGTCATGGTGTCCTGGTGAGGGCTCGTATGGGTCCTCGCATCCTCATGGCGGACGAACATCAAGACACGGGCGTCGAAACCTTTCGGTCATGGTCTCAGGCCCAGGTGCGGTTTAAGTTGGAAGGGCGGTGAACCGAAACCATGCCGATGGCGGCAGGTCCGCGGCGGTTCCTGGCGGCCAGCCCGGTCCACCTTGCCACCTGGGGACTCCTCACGGCGGTAGGCGGGTTCGCTTTCAATGCTGACCTGTGGCTGTTCATGACCGGGTTTGTGGGGTTCACGCTCCTTGGGTTCGCTTGGCACCTTTTCCCTGCTCTGTCCCGGAAGCGGTTGAAATGGGTTCCGGATGGCACCGGGTACTGGGTCCTCGGGGAGGTCGCGGTAATGGCCGGCCTGCTCGGCATGTCCGGTCTCCCTGGGATCCCCTGGGCCCCGGTCCTCGGTCTGCTAGGGACGGGGGCCTGGCTCGTCGTGGTCACCATCTTCGGGGGCGCCCTGGTCGTCTCGAGCCGAGGGAGGAGCCTTACCGCGGGTCCTCCCGAGAGGCCCGCCGACCGTACGGCCGTCCACCTGTTCTCCCTGGCCTGGCCCTTCGGAGGGGTCGCCGCGGCGTTCTGGGGGATCAGCTTGGTCTGGCCTGGCCCGAGCTTCGGACTCTGGATCGCCGGAGTCCACCTGTTTCTACTGGGACAGGTGGCCCTATCCATCTTTGCCGTGAGCCTCCGGATGCTCCCCAGGTTCGTGGGAGCCAACGCCCCTCGCCTTGTGGCACAGGCCCTCGGGACCTTCGCGATCAGCGGCGCAGTCAGTGTGCCTGCAGCCCTCCTCCTGCTCCCCCCCGGCTGGACCACGCTGGTGGCAGTTCCTGGGTTGCTGGAGGCCATGGCCGCGCTCCTCTTCGTTGTCGAGCTGGTCTACCTCGCGTTGCGGGCGACGACTCCGAGGGGGGCCCACGCGGTCTATGTGGCCAGTGCATCGTGTCTCTGCGTGGGCGGTGCGATCGGACTCTTCATGGTGAGCTCCTCCGACTATGGGGTGGTCCAGGCTCATGTCTGGACAAACCTCCTGGGGTTCGTAGGGTTGACCGTGCTGGGGATGTGGTTCAGCATGATCGCGCCGTTCCAATTCGTCTCCCATGCGTGGACGCTCCGGATCCTGGGAGTGGCTTCCGCGTTGCTGCTCGCGTCAGTCCTGGTGGTGGACGTGTCCACCGGTCTCATGCTCCCGAGGGGTGGTCTCTGGACGGAAGCGGCGGGGGGGATCGTTCTTGTCCTGGGGTCCCTTTGGCTTGCGGGAAGCCTGCCCGTCCTCTACCCGAGGCTCGTGTCCCATTCGCCGCTTTGAGGCGCTGCGCGGCTGGGTGGCGGCGGCCTCAGGACGGGGGCTTGGAGAGCATGGCCCGGATCCTCTCCGAGAGCTCGTGCCCTTCCCCCTCGGTGATGCTGTGGTCGAACCAAGGGTAGAGGAGGCCTTCCTCCCGAGTATTGTGTGCCCACAGTACGTTTCGAAGGATCGTCTCGGGTCCCTCTACGTCCTGGGACCCCTCCTCGAAGGCCCCGGCGAGCTTCTGAAGGGCGGCACGGATCTGAGCATGCTCCTCCCGGAGAAAGTCCGTCAAATGATGGGTCGAGACGGTCCCATGAACCTCATAGAACGGGAAGAGGAGAGTCTCCTCCGCCTCGATGTGTCGAAGAAGCCCCTCACGGAACGCTCTAAACCGATCACGTGCCCGCGCCACGTCCTGGGGCCAGGACCGTCTGGCTTCTTCCCAGAGGGCGTCGAGGCGTTCGTGGTCCGACTCCATCCAGTTGCCGAGGGGGGATGTTTCTGGACCTTGGCCGATTGAGCCCCCTACTGAGCCGCCGCCCGCACCGGGGTCAGCCAAGGTTCTCCTCGATGAGTTCCTTAAGAACGACGGCGTTGCAATGTTCAGGGTCCCGGGCGGCATAGACCAAGGTCACCGTTCCCTTCTCCGCCTCGAGGACGAGATCGGCCAAGGCGTCGCGGTGTCGCAGAAGTTCCTTGCGATACCGTTCACGGAAGCGTCGGAACCTCGATGGGTCGTGGGCAAACCAGACCCTGAGGGAGGTGCTGGGGGCCAGTTCACGCTGCCAGTCATCCAGGTGTGCGGCCTCCTTGGTCAACCCTCTTGGCCATAGGCGGTCGATCAGGACCCGTTTTCCGTCCTCCCGGGCTGGAGGCTCATAAGCTCTCTTCGTTCGGATCATATTCGTCGCTTCAGAGGCTGGGCTCCGACCGGGCAGGGACTCGAAGGGCACGCACCACCAGCGGATACAGGATCGGGGAGGTCAAGGAGTGACGCTCTAGACATTTCGGGGGTCAGTTCGACGCGAAGTCACCTCAAAGCCGAGGGGGATTTGTAATATGGTGGCTCGGCTTTTCGGCCTGGAGCAGGCTCCTTCCAGGGGCTCACCATCGACATGACCCCGATGAAACCTCGGCAGGCGGATCGAGCCCCAAGGGGCCCCGCTTCGAGGCCGGCTCGTGTCCCGAAAGGGCAGGACGCGAGCCAAGGCATCCTCTCGTGCCGTCTCAAGGTGGACCTTCCCTCGGGGACATGGATTGGGGCCTTCACGGTCGCCCATCCGGAGGTACGCCTGGAGATCCTCGACCGGCTGGAGGTGGGAAAGGGCCTGACCATGGTCGAAGCTCGGGCCATCAGCGTGGACAGCACACGAATCGTGGATGAGATACGGGGGCTTCCCGGCGTCGAGAGTGTCGAGCTCATCGATGCCGTCGAAGGCTCGGAGGAGTTCCGAGTCCTCTTCCGCGGCAAGACCTTTATCCCGATGCTGAAGAAACTGAGGCTCGTCCGCCACTTTCCATTCCCCATCCAGAACGGGGTGGCCGCCTGGACGGTGGTCGGCCCCGAGGCTAAGGTCCGTGCCCTTCTCAAGTCCCTCGAAACGGAGTCCGGGGGCGTGCGCGTCGACTCCGTGCGTCACGGGCCCCTCAGAAAAGGGCTGGCCCTCCTGACCCCCCGGCAGCAGGAGGTCCTCCGGCGCGCCATGGTGGAGGGCTACTTTGACGTCCCGAGACGCATATCCCTCACGGAACTCGCTCCCAAGATCGGCGTCGCGATCTCCACGCTCTCGGTCACGCTCGCGGTGATCGAGAAGAAGATCCTGGAACCGCATTCCTGAGCCGGCGCGCCCGAGCGGAGCGCAGGATGGTTCGCTCCACGATCGACCACTCTACCCCTCGTGCAACCTCTTCAGGACGGAGGACTGGGCCGTCGCGGACATATACCTCTCCAGCAGGGGGAGATACACCGCCTCCTCCTTGTCCAGGTGCAGGAGGAGGATGGCCTCAAGCTGGATGGAGAGACGGGCCAGCTCTCTTGCCAAGGCGGTCTTCCTTGTTCCCCGTGCCGAGTTCATCTTCTGGACGACCCGGCCGACTCTGTCGACCATCTCGATGATCCGTTCATGGTCAAGGCGCATCGTAGCGGTGGAGCTTCCGTGCGACTTTACCAGAGAGTCCACGGCGGGGTAGAGTTCCTTCTCCTCTCCCCGTGCGTGCGGGAGGAGTTCTTCCGTCAGGAACCGCACCAGGGCCTCACCGGCAGGGACGGACTGCCCGTGCTCGATCTTGGCCGTCAATCTGACGAGTTCGGATCGGAGCGCCAGGTGATGTTCATGGACGGCTTTGACCAAACTTCCCATCGATCTCCCCTTGGCTGTCCTGACACCGGGGAAGGCCGGACGGAACCGCACGGGCGAGCCGTGAGTCTTCCGGGTCCGACCCCGGGGAGTTTCAGCCAGGACGGGGGAGGAGTTGGGGTGGGAAAACCCTGACATGGAAACGTCTAGCTGCTGTCGCATTATGCTCCGGTGCCATCGAGGGTTCTGACCGGTGAGGAACAACGATCGAGATCGCCACCGACCGTAGACTTGAGGGGAGGACAGGATGTTGCAGTGTTGCCGTGAAGAGGGGGATGGCGTCCTCGGCTCCGAAAGGAGGCTCCAACAGGCCGACATCGACTTCAACGCCGACCTGGTGATGGTCCGTACCCCCCAGAAACTACACACCTGGGGTCAGGTGTAGAACGTCGCGAAAACTAGGCCATCCCTCGTCGTAGAAAGTAGGCCAGCAATCGTCGCGAAAAGTATGCCACCCCTCCCGCCACTCCCCCGATCCCCTCCGGGGAGTGGTAACCTTGCTGCAC
>JAJZYB010000050.1 GCA_021806135.1 Thermoplasmata archaeon | reverse complement strand
AGCGTGGAGACGAAGTAGAAGATGGCGCTGAACAGCACCACGGTCAGCGAGAGGATCATGATGGTCCCCAGGATCTCGGAGACCCCCCGGAGGTTCCCCCGGAAGGCCCGGCGTCCCGCGAGCGGGACCTTCAATCGCCCTGTCGGTCTCCTTGAGTTCAGCATGGCATCTCCACTGATGGCCTCAGGGGACCCGCAAAAAGCGGTCTACGGGGTCCCCAGTGCCCCACATATCTCCCCCGACGTATTTTAACCCAGCGGTCCGCCGGCTCGGGAAGCACGGCCGGCCCGTCGCTCCGCCCATTCCTCCTCCGACGGGACCGATCAAGGGAACCGGCCGCTCATCGGGTCACGGCCCCGCAGAAGGGGCAGACCAGGAAGTCGCTGTTGATCTCCCGCCCGCACGACGGACAATGCCGCGTGGAGGGGGCCGCCCCCGGCGCGCTGGCCAAGGGCATCCCCGCAGGCGGGCTCCCCGGCGCTGTGGGAGGGTTCGGGCCACCGGGGGACATGCCCGCGGGGCCCACCCCTGGCGGCGGAGGACCCTGGGAGGGCGGCTGCGCGGCCTCGGCTTCGGCGGTCGACTCCGCCGAGGGAGCGGACATCCCGGAGCGCGTCCCCTGGGACTGCTGGAGCTTCCAGGCGGAGAACGACTGGTAGGTCCCCTGGCGCTTCCACCAGTCCCAGAACGAGCCTTCATTGTAGTTCTCCCCCAGCTCCTTGCGTCCCTCCGCCCGGTAGCGCTCGACGAACTCCGCGTAGGCCTTCCGCTGATCGTCCTCGCTGGTGGGCTGCCCTTCCGTGCCGAGCAGGAGCGCCGAACACTCCGGGCAAACGTAGCTGTTGGCCGGGATCGTCGACGCACAACGGCTGCACCGGACGACCTCCGGTTCGAACTCGGCACCACACTTCGGGCAGACCGTGGCCTTCGCCGGGATGAGCTCGCCGCACTCCCCGCACTCCACCAGCTGTCCCTGGCCGCTGCGTCTGAGGTAGAGGAGGGCCGCCACCACGATCGCCACGATCACCACGGCGATGAGGATGAGGTACAGCGGCTGCTCGTAGAACGGCTTGACCGGGGTCGCGGCCGAGGTGAGCGTCACCACGCCGGCCGGGAAGGAATAGAATCGCTCTCCGCCGTTGAAGCTCGCCCGGACCACCAGGCTGTACTGTCCCGGCGGGATCGGCTGGGAGAAGCTCGAGAGCCCGAAGGTGACCGTCCCGGCGAGGCTGGAACCGTTGGCCAAGAGGCCACTGCCCACGGAGTAATTCTCGGCCGGATTGAACGGATTCGAGAGGAAGACGTTCACCACGGCGAGGCCGGTCCCGTTGAAGTGGAGCGTGCCACCGGTGAACGTGTACGACCCGGTCCCCCCAGCGGCCGTGGTGAGGGTAGAGAACCTCATTCCCGTGAAGCTCAGGAGCGCGGGATCGATCGTGGCGGTGATGGGAAGGACCTGGCTGGAGACCCGGCCCCCGTTCGTCCAACCGGTGGTCAGGTAGAACGTCCGCAGGCCGGTGTGGCTCTGAATGACCTGCTGGGAGACATGCCAGGCAATGGTCGCCTGGAGGGTGCTGTGACCGGGGATGATCCCTCCGGTCCCCAGCCCTTGAGACGTGAGGACGAGCGGTTGGGCCGTGTAGTTCCCCAGGGAGAGGGTCAGGTTCGCCGCTGATCCCGGTCCACCGGAGTTCACGAGGGTCACGTTATACGCCAGGAGATCCCCGATCGGGACCGGGGAGGGGACCGTTGGGGTCAGCCCTCCGGGGCCGGTGACCAGCTGCGTCACGTTAGTGAACGAGATGCTAGTGTAGTCCACCGTGGGGATCGGCAGCGAGGAGGCGGAGAAGTTCTGGGAGGCTGGGGGGTTCGTCACCGGGAAGGGGTACGTCCATTGGACCTCGGCCCGGACCACGCTGTTGCAAGTGCAGCTCACATTGGTGGGCAATTTGGCCTCGGCGCTCCCGCCCAGCGCATTGAGCGTCGGGAGGACCACCGGGCTCCCCACCGTCTGCCCATTGAGTTGGAAGGCCACCGTGGCGCCCGTGGCCACCGCGTCCCCTTCGTTCACCACGGTCCCGGTCAGGACCACCTGATTGCAGGTGTTCGTGGTGCTTGGGGTCATCACGGTCCCCGTACACCCATCGATCATCCCGGGGAGGACCGTGGGCAACGGTTCGAAAGGCACCCCGAGCGCCTGGTAGCGCAGCACCAAGGTCTTGTTGAGGGTATTCGGGGCGGCCACCGTTCCGTTCGGGTCCAGCTGGATCCAGACCTCATGGGATCCAGCGGTCAGGTAGGGTACCGGCCATCCCACTTGGATCGTGAGGTTCCCGCTGACGATCTCCGGATTCGTCACGTATCTGGTCGAGGTCAGGTTGACGGGATTGAGCCCGGCTCCGCCCGGGAAGGAGTCGGAGACGATGAGGGGAACCTGCCCGGGAGGGTTGGGGATGGCGAGATTCGTCATGTCCCGGATGGTGATGTTCACGTAGACGTACTGTCCTTCATAGTAGGTGGAAGGTGCCGTGGCGGTGCTCGTGTCCAGTTCCACGGAGGTGAGGCGAAGGTCCGCCGCCAGGACCGGCATGGTCACGTTCTTCAGGACCTGAGGCCGAGGGCAGGTGGGCCCCATGGGCCAGGCACAACCGGTACCGCTCCCACCGGCCTGGGTGATGTTCTCTATCCCCCCGGTCCGGGTGGCCGCGGATTGGGACAAGCTCAGGTTGTACGACCCCATGCCGGTCCCACCGGGGAGGTCGTTCGAACTCACCAGGTTGGTCAGCACGGAGAGCGAGACCCGGCCATTCGCCCCGGACGTCCCATACGCTGACCCCCGTTGCACCGACGAGAGGGCGCCGTAGAGCGCGGGGAGGTGAATGGAGAGCCAGGTCGCCGAGGAGTAGTCATTGGCGGTGGCATTGTTCGGGTTCGTCCCCGGTAAGGTGGAGAACGCCTGGGCCTTCACGCCGGGGACCGGGTTCAAGGCCGCATTGCGGACGGGCACCGTGAGCCACTGGAAAGCGTAGACGGTGCTGGTGGTGTCCGGGACGAAGGCGCTCACGTCCGTGATCACGTTGTCGTACGGCAGGACCGCGGAACTGTTGACGAGGTAGGCATTGGAGCCGCCGGTGACGATGAGCTTGTTCGAGGAGGAAGGGGACACCCCGGTCCCGTTACCGGGGGTGGGGGTCCAAGTGAGGTCCATGCTCGTGTCCACCGCGTAGAAGGACGAGCCGTCGGAAACGGTGGCGTTGAAGCCGAAGGCGGGGGTGAGGCTAAGGCCCACTTGCGTCAGGTTCAGCGCGCTCGAGCTGCCGCTCACGGTAAAGTTCACCCCGTCGGACCGGAAGGCCTCCAAAAGGCCGGTGAGGTTCCAGGTGGTGACGGCCTGGGCATCATACGCAGCGCTCAGCGGGATCACCAGCGTTCCGAGGCCCGAGGCGGCGGTGGCCGACCGGGCAATGGAGCTCGCACCCATGACGGTCACGTTCGCGCTCAACGGTTGCGGGCTCTTCGCCGAGTTGTTGTAGCTGATCAGAAGGCTCGCCGCCGAGAAGGTCGGGTAGGTGTCCAAGACGAGCGGAGTGGCGGGGACCAACGGGGCCTGAACGTTCCCCGAACTGCCCGACAGGGTGATCGGTTTGGTCGGGGCGTAGACGAAATTCTCGGCCACGCCGCTGGAGCTCAGCGGCTCGAAGGTGGCGTCCGGGTCCGCGTAGGTGGAGTTGAGATAGCTTCCCACCGAGACCCACGTGCTTCCCCCGGTGACCGTCACCAGCGGTGCGTAGCTGTTGTCGGTGGTGAAGTTCCCCGGAGCCCCGAGGTAGATTCCCGGGTTGGCCCGGAGCGAGGAATCGTTCAGGTAGAAGCGGGAGGCGCCGGTCACGTAGATCCAGCCTGCGGTCGCCATGGAGCTGTGGCCGTTGAGCGCCAGCTCGGAACCGCCTTGCACGGTGACGTTGAGCTTCGGATAGGTCCTGAGGAGGGAAGCGTTCGTGGTGAGCGAGGAGTTGAACAGGACCAGCGAACCCCCGCTGGTCACGGTGACGTGGAAACGATGCAGCAGGGCCGCCGGGCCCACGCTGCTGTTCACCGTGAAGCTCGAGAAGGACAACGTCAGGTTGTTCACGTAGAGGTGCCCGCCATTCTCCACCGTCAAGTTCCCGGCCAGGGAGAGCTCACCCCCGGTGCCGTTCATGTACCGGGTGGCCCGGTTGACGATCACGTCCGAACTGCCGGTCAAGGGATGCACGGCAGATCGGACGTTCCCTTGCGTTCCGCCGGCGTGGCTCCCCGAAAGGGAGGCTAGGCCCGGAGTCCCCGGAGATGCCAGCGAGATGCCCAGTCCGGGAACCACAAACGAGAGGACCAAGAGCCCCAAGATCAGCAAGGACCACGCACCGGAAAGCCTACGGGGAGACACGTTCCTCTTCTCCGGTTCTATGCTCGACCGCCTCGAAATACTATCGGGCAACGGAGGAGATTCTCCCCTCTAGTATAAAAACACCCCGCCTTCAACCTCCGGCCCTCAGCGGAAGGAGGGCCTCACCCCGTTGGCGCTAAGCGGGTTTGAGCACCAGCTTTCCGAAGAGATCCCCCCTGGCCAGGCGTCGGAGCGCCGCCGGGCCCTCCTCCAAGGGAAAGACCTGGTCCACCACGGGGCGGACGGCGCCCGCCCGCAGCAGCGACAGGACCTCGGTGAACTCCTGGCGGGTCGCCATGGTGCTCCCCCGGAGCGAGGCGCCACGCCAGAACAGCGGCCTCAGGTCCACCGTCACCATGGGCCCCGCCGTCGCCCCGCAGAAGACCAGCCGTCCTCCCCGCGCGAGCGCCCGTGCCGACCCGGCAAAGGTCGCTTCCCCGGTGGGGTCGAAGACCACGTCGAACCCCCGCTTTCCCGACGCCCTCCAAAGCTCCCGGTCCACCTCCGACCCCCGCGACCGGAAGATCACCTCGTCCGCCCCCAGCGCCCGGGTCCGCTCCCCCTTCTCCGCGGACCCGGTCACGACCACCACCCGGGCCCCCCGCAGATGCGCCAGCTGGATGGCGGCCGTGGCCAACCCCCCGCCCGCTCCGATGATCGCCACCTGGTCGCTGCCCCGAAGCTCTCCCACGGTGTACAATGCGCGGTAGGCGGTCATGAAGACCAGGGCAGCGCACCCCCCCGTCTCGAAGTCCAAGGAGGGGGGAAGGGGTCTCACGTTCTCGGCAGGGAGCACGGCAAACTCCGAGGCCACCCCCTGGGTGTGCTCGCCCAGGATCCGGTAGTTCCGGCAGAAACACTCGAGTCCCCTGAGGCAGTACTCGCAGGTGCCGTCCGGGAGGGAAGGGTCCACCAGGACCCGATCGCCCTTCCGCCAATCCGTCACCCCCTCCCCCACCTCCAGGACCACTCCGCTCCCGTCCCCGGCCAGGATGTGAGGGAGAGGCACCTCTACGCCCGGGAGCCCCTGGAGAGTGAACAGATCGAGATGGTTGAGACCCGCCGCCCGGACGGCGATCTTCACCTCCCCGGGCCCGGGGAAGGGCTCCGGCACCTCCAGGACCGTCGCCGCCTCCGGCCCCCCATGCGCCCGGAACCCGAGCGCCTTCAACGGCCCTCCTTCCGTTTCCAACGGGGCCCCTGAGGCGTATCCTCCAGCCGGAAGCCGGCGCTCGAGAGCTCCTCCCGGATCCGGTCCGCCTCGCCGAAGTCCCCCCTCCGGCGGGCAGACTCCCGGGCCTTCAACGCGAGGTCCACCAGGGCGGAGATCTCGGGGGGAGGGGCGAACGAGGGAGCCACTTGCTCGGAGAGCTCCAGGAAGCCCAGGGACTCGTCCGCGAAGCGGAAAGGCTCGAGCAGGAGGTCAAGATCCCCCGCCGTGAAGGACTCTCCCCCCTGGAGCAGCCCGTTCACTTCCCTCCCCCAGGCGAACATCTCCGCCACGGCCTGCCGGACATTGAAATCCTCGGCCAGTGCCCCGCGGATGGCCTCCACCGCCCGCCCGGAAGCCTCCTGGGAAGAGGTCCCGAGCGCTCTTCGATGGTCGGCCCCGGCGTTCTCCGCATCGGCACGAAGGACCCGAAGGCGGTCGTACGGGACCCGCAGCCGCTCGAGGCCACGCCCGGCCTCGGCGAAGCTCTCCTCCCCCGCAAACTCCAGCGGGCTACGGTACAACCCGCTCAGGAGGAAGAACCGGACCCGGTCCGCCGGCTGCTCCCGGAGCGTCTCCCCGAGGCCCACCACATTGCCCAGGGACTTCGACATCTTCTCCCCGCGCATGTTGAGCAGACCGGCGTGCATCCAGATCTGGGCGAGCGGGGTCAGCCCGGTGGCCCCCTCGGCCAGCGCGATCTCCGCCTCATGGTGCGGGAACTTCAGCTCCGCCCCCCCACCGTGGATCTCGTACCGGGCCCCCAGCACGCTCACGGTGATGGCCGTGTCCTCGATGTGCCAGCCGGGCCGGCCGGGCCCGTACGGGCTCGGCCACGCCGGCTCGTCCGGATTCCCTCCCTTCCAGATGACGAAGTCCTCCGGCGCCCGCTTGTGGGGGTCCACCTCCACCCGGGCCCCGGGCCGCACCTCCTCCATCCGCTGCCGGGAGAGGGCCCCGAACGCCGGGAACCGTCCCACCTCGTAGTACACATCCCCGGTGGGGCCCGGGTACGCCAACCCCTTGGTCACCAGTTCCTGGATCTGCGCGAGGATCTCCGGCACGTAGTCCGTGCAGCGGGCGTAGAGGTTCACCGATCGGACCCCCAGACGCTCCATGTCCCGGACGTACTCGGAGAAGTTCCGCTCCGAGACGTCAAAGTAGCTGGTCCTTTCCTCCCGGGCCTGGGCCAGGGTCTTGTCGTCCAGGTCCGTCACGTTCTGGAGATAGAAGACCCGGTACCCCTGCTGGCGGAGGAACCGGGCCGCCACGTCGAAGAAGACGAAGGTCCTCCCGTGCCCCAGGTGCGAGGGCTTGTACGGGGTCAGTCCGCACACGAACATCCCCACCCGGGGAGAGACCCGGGGGACCAGGGGCACCACCCCACCCCTCAGGGTGTCGTGGATCCGGACCGGCCGGGGCGCCGGGGGCCGGTCGGTGACCTGGGCCACCCTCAGCCCTCCAGCGCCTGCCGAACGTCCATCACGAGGTCCTCCCGGTCCTCCACCCCCACGCTCAACCGGAGCAGGCCATCCACGATCCCCCGGCGCCGGCGCTCCTCGGAAGGGATGGACTGATGGGTCATGAGGGCCGGGGACTCCACCAGGGACTCCACCCCGC
>JAJZYB010000020.1 GCA_021806135.1 Thermoplasmata archaeon | reverse complement strand
AGCGGCGGGTCTCCCGCGTCGTGGTCGCCTACGAGGACCGGCTCGCCCGGTTCGGGGTGGACCTCTTGCGGCAGGTCTTCGCCGCCTACGGAACGACACTGGAGGTCCTTGACCCGAAGGCGAAGGACACTCCCGAGTCCGAGTTGGCGAACGACCTCATCGCCATCATCACTTCCTTCTCGGCTCGGCTCTATGGGCTCCGAAGCCACAAGACCAAGCGCCTGCTGTACGAGGCCCGCAAGGTGGTGAGGGACCCGTGAAGGTTCCACGAGCGTACCGGACGGAGGTAGACCCGAGCCATGTCCAGCGGACCGCCTTCCGCCAGCACGCCGGTTGCGCTCGCTATGCCTACAATTGGGGCCTCCAGCGGAAGGAGGAGACCTACTTGTTCAACCAGCTCCCCCACCCCCCCGTCAAGACCCCTACCGCCATGGACCTACATCGGGAGATCAACGTCCGTAAGAAGCGAGACCTCAGGTGGATGTATGAGTCCTCGAAGTGCGCCCCGCAGGAGGCGCTTCGGGATCTCGACCGCGCCTACCGTAACTTCTTCGAGGGGCGAGGCCGCCACCCCCGGTTTCACTCCCGCCACTCGGGGAGAAGCTCGTTTCGGCTCACCGGGTCGGTGAAGGTCGAGGAGGACCACATCACGCTCCCGAGGATCGGGCGGGTCAAGCTGAAGGAGCGGGGCTATCTCCCCACGACCGCCCCCCTCCGTTCGGTCACGGTGTCGGAGAGAGCGGGACGGTGGTACGTCAGCCTCGCGGTGGAGGAGGAACGGCGGTCCCCCCTACCGCCGATGGGCGAGCCGGTGGGCGTGGACCTGGGCATCCATGCCCTCGCTACGGTGAGTGACGGGACGGTCATCGAGAACCCGAGGTCGCTCGCGGCGCGGACTCGTAAGCTCCAACATCTCCAACGGGAGGTATCGAGGAAGAAGAAAGGAAGCCGGAACCGAGAGAAGGCCAAGAGACGATGGTCCCGGTGCCATGCGAAGGTGGCGGACCTGCGCAAGGACGCGCTCCACCAGGCCACGACGATGCTGGCGAGAATCAAGCCCGTGATCGTGGTCGAGGACCTGCGCCTTGCGAACATGCTCCGCAACCACGCCCTTGCCCGTTCCCTCTCGGACGCCTCCTTCGGGGAGTTCGTTCGGCAGTTGGAGTACAAGTGCCGGTGGTATGGGTCGCGCCTGGTCAAGGCGGACCCATTCTACCCGAGCACGAAGCGGTGCTCCGGATGCGGGAACGCGAAGGGTGCGATGTCGCTCGCCGAGCGCACCTATCGGTGCGAGCGATGTGGCCTCGTCATGGACCGGGACCTGAATGCCAGTCGCAATCTTGCGATGCTCGCCGCCAGTTCGGCGGAGAGCCTAAACGCCTGGTGGATGGCGGAGGTTCATGCCGGCAACGGCAGGTGCCGCCAAGTGAATCAGGAACCTGTCATCGTACGTGTCCACGTATGAGTAGGTACAGGAGAACGGGCTGCCATCCTGCATGAGAGCCTCGGGAGCCGCCGGTGATGCGTGCTCCGCCGGAAGGGATCGCTATCGCATCGCCACCAGGACACGGAACCCCTGGTCCTGCCAGACCACGGCGGTCTCCTGGAACCCGGCGTCCCGCAAGGCTTCGAAGTGAGATTCCAGAGGCGCCGGGGTCTTCGGACCCGAGGTCCTCCTCGGTGGGACCGGGCCCGGAAGGCGAACCCGCCTCTCTCGCAGCGAAGCGCGCATCGAAGAGGCGCTCGCCAACGCATCCCACCATTCGCCCCACTGGTCCTTGAACTCTCGAAGGCCACCAGAGTTCCTGTCCGTGCCTCGAGGGGGGACCTTCGTTCGGCTCGGACGCTTGAGCGGCCTCCCGGAGGGACGGAGCGGGAGGAAGTCCCCCTCGACGAGCCAGCCGCGGGGTCTCAAGAGCTCATGGAGGTCTCGGTAGAGGGTCCTGATCTCCCTCTCTTCCAACCAGTGCAGGGTCAGCGACGACACCGCGGTATCGAACTGCGGGAAGGGAAGCGCGGAGGCCCAATCACGGTCCCTCAGGTCGGCGAGCACCCAGGTGGTCCGGTCCTGGAAACGGCGGAGGGCCACTTCTCCGACCTTGAGCAGGACCGGGTCGGTGTCCAGAGCCACGACCTGGCACTTCGGAAAACACTCCAACATTCGTTCGGTGAGCGGCCCTGGCCCCGACCCTAGTGGGTCGTTACTAAAGTAGATACCATTATATCCGGTCCCCCCTTCCCGAGGGTGTGCGTGTCGCCCTGGCCGTCACAATCACCCCGGAGGAGCGCAGTCAGCTGCTCACTTGGTCCCGAGGCCGGGCTACCCCGAGCCGTCTCGTGGATCGGGCGCGCATCGTCCTGGCTGCGGCCGACGGCAAGACCAACAAGCAGATCGTGCAGGATCTCCATCTGGATCCTCGCACCGTCGGCCTTTGGAGGCGCCGCTTCGTCCTGCTGCGCCTCGCCGGTATTGAGAAGGACGCTCCCCGTCCTGGCCGCAAGCCCCGTCTGGACCTCGAGGTCGCCAAGGCCGTGGTCGTGAAGACGCTCCGCACCAAGCCACGAGGACAGACCCACTGGTCCACTCGAACCATGGCCCGCGAGGTGGGGATCGACCACGTCACCGTGCATCGAATCTGGAGGCGCTACGGGCTCAAGCCCCATCGCACCCAGTCCTTCAAGCTCAGCCGCGACCCGCGGTTCGTGGAGAAGCTCATCGATGTGGTGGGGGTCTATCAGAATCCCCCCGACAAGAGCGTGATCTTCAGCGTTGACGAGAAGCCCCAGACCCAAGCGTTGGAGCGGACCCAGGCCATCCTCCCGATGGGAAAGGACTGGCCCGAGGGACGGCCACACGACTATCGGCGACACGGGACCGTGGACCTCTTCGCCGCGCTCAACATCCTGGACGGGCAGGTGATCACCGAGTTCCACGCAAGGCATCGGCAGAAGGAGTTCCTGGCCTTCCTGGACACGCTCGATGGGCAGGTGTCCCCCGAGCTCCAGGTGCACGTCGTGCTGGATAATCTCAGCGTGCACAAGGCCGAGCGGGTCGTACGGTGGTTGCGACGCCACCCTCGGTTCCATTTCCACTTCACACCCACGAGCTCCTCGTGGGCGAACATGGTCGAGGGATGGTTGGGTCAGCTCGAGCAGCGTGCTCTCGCTCGAGGGAGCTTCAAGAGTGTCCCGGAACTCAAGCAGGCCATCCTCGACTTCACCGAAGCTTCCAATCGAGTAGCCCCACCCTGGACCTGGACCAAGGACGCGCAGGAAATCATCAGAAAGGTCCAGAAGCTCCGGGAGAGAATCAACGGTCCCATCATCGACCCGGCGACGGGGGAGATAATGGGATATCCGTTAGAAACACCCCACTAGCTCGAGAATGCGGAACGGCCCCGAGAAGCGGTCCACGAGCGTCGCGAGGATCGCGTCCGTCCGGCGGTCGCGGGTGGGGTCGATCGTCCCGGAGAACATCGGGTCCCACCGGCGGAGGAGGCGTTCGCAGAGGTGGGCGGTTTGCGCCCTCCTCTCGGGAACTGGTGCCACCGATTCCCTCCGCCCGGTGGAAGCCAGGTGGTTCCCCGGATGAGCGTGGTTCTGACGCTCAGAGGTGTCGCTCGGCACGGCCGGTCCGGCTCCTTGCAGGTCTCTCCTCAAAGCCCCGCGCTCACCCACTCGATCGGTCACTTTCCGCGCGCTCGGTGCGCCTCCAACGGGCGCTTCAGGCGAAACATTTCGTGCCCACCGCTTCCGGCCTCAGGGATGTGCTTCCGTTCCTCGACGATGAACCCGACCTCCTCCAGCCACCGTTGGTAGGTGTTGGCATCGGCATGGTCCCAATACATCCAACTGTCCGACCCCAGCCAGCCCTTCTCTAGAGCTTTGAGTCTTCCCGACCCGAGGATGGCAAGAAAGTGGCCCCCCGGGGTCATCCAGCGAAAGATCCGTCGGAAGAGGGGGCGCTGTTCCTTGAGTGGGACGTGGATGATCGCATAGAGGGAGACGATGACCTCGAACGATCCCGGGGGATACCTGAGTTGGGTCATGTCAGACCGTTGGAACCTCGCGCTGGGGACCAACTTGCGGGCTCTGGCGATCTGGACGTCTGAGATGTCCACTCCGACCACGTCGAACCGTCTAGCGAGCAACTTGCTCGTAGGTAGACCACACCCGCATCCAAGGTCAAGGGCATGACCTCCCCGGGGAACTTGCTTCATGATCGGGGCGAGCCACGCGCGGTAGTCACGGTCGGTGTGTTTGGTCCTGTCCTTGGCGGCCCCGAGAGGCCGATAGATCTCTGACCGTTGATTCCAGCCCTCGCGAACAAGTTCCTTGGCCCGTCTGGAGGTAATCCGAGTTAGCGTCACTTCTCAGCCCAGCTCATGAGGCTACATCTGTCGTTCGGCGCCTCCCGCTGGCGGAGGTCTCTCCCTACGTTGCCCCGCGTACCCACGCGGCCGGTCATCGACCACCTGCCTGCTCGACCGGAGGGGAGGGGTTGGGCCGCAGGTGTGGGAGCGGCTGGGCAACCCGAACGATTGAAGTAAAAGGGGCGTTTCGAGCCCTTGATAGATGAGTACCCGAATGGAGAGTTCCTACCGATTCGGCCCGGGGGCAGCTGCCTACCGGGAGTTGATCCAGTCGGCGAAGTCCGATCCCAACATCCTCGGGGTCATCCTCTCCGGTTCCCGAGGAGCGGGAAGAGGGACTGCGCTCTCCGACCATGATGTCCAGATCGTGGTCCGGGACGCTGTGCTAGGGAAGTACCGTCGGCGCTTCGCTCACACTCCGCCTGGTCTGGACATCAAGGTCCGAGGAATCTCAACCTTCGGGCACGGGGCATGCCGCAGGCCGCAGCATGCGGGGTATGGGCCGGCCTTCGCGCACATCTTGATCCCGATCGACAAGACCGGACGCGTGGCCAAGCTCGCCCGTGAGCAAGCGCGAGTCCCAAAGAATCGGGTGCGGACCTACGTCTCGGCCCAGTTGGACGGGTACATCAACGAGCTGCTTCGTTCGTTGAAGAACTTTCGCGACGGGAATTCCCTCGCGGGTCACTTGGAGGCCACGCGGACTCTCCCCTACCTCTTCGAAACGCTCTTCGGGAGCGAGGGTCGCTGGGCACCGTACGCGAAATACCTTGAATGGGAGCTTCGAGAATTCCCCCTTCGAAATCCCCCACTCCCACCCGAACGGTTTCTGAAGCTCGTGAAGGGCATTCTGAGCAGCGGAGATGTCTCGAGCCAACGGACCCTATTCCTCGCGGTTGAGCGGACCTTGCGTGCGCGGGGCTACGGCCGTGTTTTTGACAGTTGGGGATCCTCTCAACTGAAGTTCTTTCGAACCGGGCAGGCCTGAGCAGGGACCCGCGGTGAGTCGGGGAGTTCCAGTTCGGGGCGGACGGTACGCTCGCATCGTGTGCCGCTTGCGGTCATCGCTGGCAAGGGCGGCGGTGCAGCGATCCGGCACGGTCCTCTCCTTCCTGGAGACGACCGTGGTCGTCCTTCGAGACCTCCGCGACACGCCGGCACGCCCCGGCCGTGGACCCGCCATTTCGGGCGATGCTCTCTCGGGCCGGTCCTTGCCTCGAGCGCCCTTCTCTTCGGCTTGCGAGGGGGATATGGAGCGCGCTTTGGGCAAGCCCGCCGCCAGCGGGACGGACTCCGCGGACCGGGGGTTCGTCTGGACCGCACCCCTTGTCTTCGGGGAAACCCCCCACCGTGTCCACCACGGGGGCATGCTCCAAGTCTGGCCCGGGCTCTGGCAGGGAGCCGAGTGCGGGTGTGAGGCGTGGGGACCCGACCGAAGGTTCCCAGTGCCTTCTCGAAGGCGAAATCAACATCCACGGGTTCCCATAGGTCGATCATGAAGCTCCTGGAGGTGGATGTCGTCACGGCGCGTCGTTACATTCTCGGCCTCCAAGGACTGTGGCCGGGCCGCCGATGGAACGGGATTCAGGGGCTTCACTCGGCGGTTCAGGAGATCGGCTCCGTCCAAGTCGACCCTCTGGATGTTGTCGGACAGAGTCAGGATCTCGCCCTCTGCGCCCGGGTCGAGACCTACCGCCCCTCACTGTTGGACCACGCGCTCTACGAGCGTCGGTCCCTCTTCGAGTGGGGGGCGAATCTCCACATCCGTCCTATCGAGGAGCTTCCCTACATGCTGTCTAAGATGCGAAAGTGGGACTATCAGAACCGCCGAGCCAGCTTCGAGCGTACCCACCAGGGCCTGATTGCCGAAGTCCTTAGGGACGTCGAGACGCGGGGGCCGCTAGGGAGCAGGGACCTCGTCGGAGGCGAGAGGATTTCGAGCTACCGTGCCCGACGAGACACCGGACTGGCGCTCTTCTATCTCTGGCTGCGGGGAGATCTGATGATCCATAGCCGACTCCGGGGCGAACGTCGGTACGATCTCACTTCCAAGCTCGTTCAGCCTCGTTTGCTTGTCCCAGCGTCACCGGAGGACTCGGAGGAGCATTTCCTCCGACGCGGGATGCGGTTGCTCGGTCTGCCAAACGCCAGCGAGATGCTCATGGTCCAGCGGCTGTCGTCGGAATCGAGCGTGCGCGCCTCTCAGCGGAACTCCTGGGTGCATAACCAGGAGAGGCTGGGGCGACTGGTCAGGGTCGAGGTAAAGGGTTGGAGGGGCCCGCACTGGGCGGACGCTGGAGATGCGCCCTTGCTCGAGAGGCTCGCGCGCGGGGATGTTCCCAAGAGGTGGAGGCCCCTTTCGACGACCACGGAGGACGAGGCCACCTTCCTTGCCCCCCTCGAGATCGTGAGCGCCCGAGGTCGATCGAAGAAGATCTTCGATTTCGAGTACGTCTGGGAGGTCTACAAGCCCGCATCCAAGCGACGTTGGGGTTACTACACGCTCCCGATTCTCCATGGGGAGACGCTCAAGGCCCGGGCCGAACTCAGATTCGACCGAGAGGAGAACGCCCTCCGCGTCCTCGACTTCTGGCTTGAGGCGTGGACGAAGCCGTCAGATCAGGGATTCGCCAGGGCCGTCGCCCGCGGGTTGGACCGCCTCAGGACGATGACGGGGGCCGGAAGGGTTGACCTGAAGGGCGTCCGCCCGTCGGGGTTCCGCTCGTTGGTCGCGCGCGGCACGTAATTCGACGACCCGAGGAGGACGGGGACGCGCGGCGGGAAGCCCTCAGGATTCCTTTCCCACGTAACACCCATCGCTGTCGGAGTCGACCGTGCGCGCCCGTCAGTCAAGGTCGCGGGTGGAAGTCCCTCGCCAACAGACTGAATATAACCTCATCGTGCCACCTGCCTCGTCGGTAGAGTACCTCTCGCCTCGTTCCTTCGGTCTTGAAGCCTAACCTCTTCAGCAGGATCATAGACCGTGGATTGAACGCGAACACCCCGGTGTCAATCCTGTGCAGCCCTGCCTCGCGGAAACCCGCTCGACACACCGCCGAGGCGGCCTCGGAGGCAAGCCCTTGGTGCCAGTACGGTTTGGCGAGCCAGTAGCCGATGTGGGCGCGCTTGTTGTCGGCATCCTGGATCTCTAGCCCGATTCCCCCGATCAGGGGACCACCCGTGCGAAGTTCGATGATTAGAGCGAGCTTCGAGCCCATCCTAGCGGCCCGGAGCGACCTCCGAACCCACTCCTTCTCACCTGAAAGGGTCAGTTTGGTGTGCGAGCTCATGACCGGGTCGAAGACCGATGGGTGGTTCAACAGTCGGGTGAGCCTCGGCGCATCCGCTTGACGGGGAAGACGGAGAGTGAGTCGGGGGGTCTGGATCGGCAGTTCTATCGGAGAAAGCTTACCGCCCAGTGCAGCCACGACACTCAATCCCAGTGGCCCGAGTTAATAGTTGAGGTTCCTGGGCTAGCGTCGAACACTAGACCCGCTCGATGTTCGGTGCCTTCCTCCATGTTCGTTTCGCCCGTAGTGCCCATCGCTGGCAAAGGCGAGGAGGCCGCGAACTCGCATGAGGGCCACGGGAACCGCCGTCCCTGCGGCCCCGTAAGGGTCCGCGCCGAGCGCGGTCCGTCCTTCGGCGGGACCGCCCTCGAAGGAAGGAGAGTCTGGGGCGGACGCCGGGAAGACATCCCGATTCGTTCGAGGCTCAACTTCACGGCCTGAACGCGCCTCCCCCCGCGCCCCGCCTCGGGGACCGCGCCCCACCAGAGTCATGTACGTGAGCGATCGTCATCGTACCGTGTCCCGCGAGAAGGTCTTGGATTGGCTGCTCGAGCCCGAGCAGCCGTCGGTCCGCTACCTCGCACTGACGCAGCTCCTCGGGAAGAAGGAATCCGACCCTGAGGTCCGCAAGGCCAAGTTGCGCATCCCGACCACGGGCTGGGTGGTCGACCTCCTCGCCCGTCGGGACCCGGCGGGGTGGTGGGCACGTGACAAGGGTTGGATGGAGCCCCGGTTCGTGGCAACGCACTGGGTGATGTTGGCGTTGGCGGACCTGGGGGCGACGCGCGCCATCCCGGAGGTGGCGGCCTCGGCCGAGTATTGGATGGGCAAGTCCCCCCTCGAGGGAGGGGGCGTGGGGGGCTTCGGGAAGGGAAAGGGGCACCACTGCTACACCGCCAACATGGCGCGGGGCCTCCTTCGCCTGGGCTACGAAGACGACCCTCGGGTCCGCAAGACCCTCGACTGGATCGTGAGGACTGCCCACCCGAAGGGAGGCTGGTCCTGCCGATACGTCAAGAACGGACCGGCTCCGAGCCGTTCGCTCGATGCCTGGGAGGGACTCGGAGCGTTTGCCGCGTATCCTCGCTCGAAGTGGACCCCGACGATGACGGCGGTCGTTGAGCGGACCGCCGAATACTACCTCGAGCACGAGCTCCACAATCAAGGGGCACGGTATGAGCCATGGTACCGCTTCCACTGGCCTGTGCACTACTACTACGACCTCCTCGTGGGCCTGGATTGCCTGACCGCGTTGGGCTATGGCAAGGACCCGCGGCTCGGCTACGCGCTTGACCTCTTGCGCAAGAAGCAACGCCCGGACGGCCGCTGGAACCTCGATGCGTTCCAACCGGATCCGTATCAAGAGTTTGTCGACTGGTTCGCCACCCACCCCGGGAGGTGCCCGGAGCCTCTCACGTTCGAGGAGGTAGGGAAACCCAGCAAGATGATCACGCTTCGCGCGTTGACGGTGCTATCGCGCCAGGAGTAGGTGCCGTCCGGGCCTCCTGCGCTCCTCGCTGGCATCGACAGGGGAGCCGCGCCCCCGCTTGAGGGTCGCGGGAGTCCCCGTCCCCGAGGTCTCGTAAGGGTCAGCGCCACACGCGGACCGGATATCGTTCCCTCGCGGCCGTCCCGGGCCCTCATGGGGGGCAGGCTAGGCCGCGGAGCCCCGCAGGTCCTCGCGAGCCCTTACGACCGGCTCGCGGAGGTCCGGGCTCGGAAGACAGCGTGCCTCCCGGGGGACGTGGGGTAGGTGTAGGGAAGGCCCCACCCCCGATTCCGCCGCTCCCCTCCCCGAGGAGGGGGTCGGCAGGGTCTGCTCTCTTTTTCGTCTGGGAGCGTGGGGGTCCTTCCCGACCCGGCGGCAGAAGAGTTCAAGTTGGTCGAGTTGTGTCCTCGCGCTAGCTGGGGAGGCGTGATCTCGAAATCAGGACGCGAACTCGTGTTGCCCAAGGAGGACCCGCTGCTGTCGCTTCACGACCGGAGGTGGAGCCATGGAAAGGCGGAAGCGGGGCCAAGTTTGTGGCTCCTTAGGCGAAATACACTGGGCCCGTAGTATAGCTTGGATATCACAGGGGCCTCCGGAGCCTCAGACCCGGGTTCGAATCCCGGCGGGCCCGTTACATTCGTCCACGAAGGTCAACCGAGCCAGAGTGTCTCCCGGAGGTCTCGGAAGTGCAAGTCGCCGGTCAGCAGCTGAGATTCGGTCAGGCGGGCGGTGGCGAGGATCAACCCGTCGGCCAGCCCAGCAGGCCGGAGCCGGCGCAAGGCGGCCCTCTCTCGGAGCTCTTTGGTCGCCGCGCTCGCAGCGATAGCGAGGTCGGGGGTGATGGGAACGAGGGCGGACGCTTCGGTCATAGCTGTCAGCTCGCGCTCTATCTGCCGTTCTCCCAGGGTGTCCCGACGACACCGATGGGCCACTTCGGCCAAGACAATCGCTGGCGTGAAACATTCGTCGGCCGCCTCGATGCGGGCCCTCGTCGCGATCCCGAGGGGGGTTCCTCGAATCAGTTCTATCCACGCGAAGGAATCAATCGTGAGTCTCAAGCCGATCCTCCTCGGTGAACTTCGAAACGATGCCCTTGCCGCTCCCAAGCATCCGACCGAGGGCTTGCGACCGCCTTTCGCGCACGAGCTTGCGAATCGTCTCGTCGGCACTCCTCGTGTGGAACACCTCTCTCAACCGTTCCAGCTCGTCGAGCGTCTCCCTCGAGACCCGAACCGATGACTGCGCTGAGGTCATACACTCCTCTGCATGCGTGCATGCATAATAGCCATTTCCCCCAGGGTGAAGGGTGGTCTTCTGGCGGAAGCGCGAACGGGAGCCCCTTGGTAGGATGGATTCTGATCGGAGGTCTAGAGTCGAGCGGACAGATGCCACCGCCCAAACGATTGCGGGAATCACGGCGGTCCCGTCCCGCCCGTCGGAAGTGCTGTCGCGAGCCCAGCCCGTCCCCTTGTCCGTTGCTCCGCGTAGACCCGGCCAAGCTGAACACCGAGGGGGGGCTCTGCTCCGCTCTCCCTGCCTCTGTCCCGCAGAGCCCGGGCCGGCCCTTGCGGCCGCCCCCACCCAATCCCGTTTCGATCTCCCCCCGCACGCACGGGGGGCGGTCCCTGGCCAGGCACCTCCCGGTTTTGCCTCTTCGAGGGAGGCCCGCCGCACGGAAGAGAGGGAAGCCGGAGGCCGGGACGGAATCGGTCCAGTAGAAGGAGTCGCAGAGACAGAGTCGCATGGTTCCTCGGGAGCCGGGAGCCTGCGAAGCCCTGTCAGCCCGCGACCAGTGTGCACCACTCGACCTGCGTTTCCACGACGGGCAATCGGTCGGTCTGTGCGCCTTTCAAGATGACCCCTTCAGGCGTGGGGCGAGCCAGCACCGTCTGGGCATTTTCCACCCGTACCTCAAACCCGGCTTCTCTGAAGCTCCTTAGGGCGGACTCACAGTAGAGCAACCGCTCCAGCTTGAACTGCCGAATGGTGTCGGCGTTCGAGCCCTCTTCCTTGGGGTAGAACACGGAGATCGCGCACAGTTCCCCAGAGACGATCCGTCGCAACTCTCTCAGGAGGTCCCCGGGGTCTTGGATGTTCGCAAGACCTAGGTAGCTGACCATTGTAGGGACCGACCTGTCCGCAAAGGGGGTTCTCCGTGCGTCAAAGGCGAGAAGGCTCAATCCGGGCCCCTGGACACGGTCTTTCAAGAGCGATCTGTCACGGGTCAGCACGCGCGGACTAACGTCCGACGCGACGAGATGTTGGGTCGCGACGGGAAGAAGCACCTCCAAGAGGGCCCCCATACCGGAAGCAAGGTCGACGACTGGCCCAGGCCGACCGGCAAGCCGTTTCCTCACGAAGTCCATCTGGCTTCGGATGCAGGCATGCTGCTCAGGGGAGTACATTCCTTCCAGGGCCCGGTCCCGGGCCTCCTTTCCCTCGCGATACCTTCCCTGACTGTCTAGCACAAGGCCACGAAAGAAGAGGTCCGTAGGGTTCATGGCTGCCATCGGGGTCTCGAGAAGCCTCTTGATCTTCTTCGGCTCGTTCATCACGAGCCCCTCGATTTGCGAGTCCGCTACTTCCCACATGTCCTTCGCCGTCTCCTTCGATGTGAGGAAGGCGCCGACCCCTTTCCGTGTGGGGTAGAGTGCCTCGCAGGACCTGCAGCGAGCATCCGCTTCCTCGATCTCGGTCCCGACCCTCAGTTCGAACTCCCAGACGAGCTGCCCCCGACAATAGGGGCATACGAGCGAATGGATCAATGAATCACGCATTCTTGCCCCGTTACGACCCCGGACCGCGAACCTGACGTTAGACGTTTCGGCCTTGGGCACGGCGCCCGTTCTCGGGCAGCCACTCCCTACTGGTCAGGCAGGACCGTCCACGGTAGCGTCCACTCCCCTCTTCAGTACCTCTCACGGGGTTGACCCCCTCGCCGAGCCGTCCTCTCCCCTTGGTGAAGACCGATGGGGCGAAGAGTACCGACCTGGACGAACGAGCTGGCGAACCCGCTCCCGGTGTGGGGGCTGGAGCTGGAGGGCCTCGGCTCGGCTCTGCGGGAAGCATCAAATAGCCGCTCCACCGGGCCGCAATAGGATGACTCACGGCCGGGACCCTGACTACCTTCGGAAGGAACAGTACGCGACCGATGGGAACTTGCGGGCTCGGATCGCGGTTCACGAGCGATTCTCCACGAGCCCGATGGGGTTCCCGCGATGGATGTTCAACGTGGTCTTGGAGGCCCCTGCGGAAGCGAAGGTTCTCGAGGTCGGCTGCGGGAACGGGCAGATTTGGGCAAAGTGCGCGACGCTGGTGCCGCCCGGATGGGAGCTTGTCCTCACGGACCTATCGAAGGGAATGGTCGACCAAGCACGGCGACGGCTCGATACGCTACCTCGCGCACCAGGGTTCGGAGTCGCCGACGTGCGTTCCCTGCCCTTTCCCGAGGGGCGCTTCGATCTGGTCCTCGCCAACTACATGCTCTACCACGTGCCCGACTTGCAGGAGGGGGTCCGAGAGTTGGCGAGGGTCCTTCGACCCGGTGGCCGGCTACTCGCCGCGACGAACGGTCAGGGACACATGCGGGAGATGGACGAGTTGGAGCAACTTCTGGGAACTGACCCCGACCGAGAGCATCTGAGCTTCACGTGCGAGAACGGGGGTGAGGTCCTGGGATGCAGCTTCAGGAGCGTTCGCTTCCTTCCTTACACGGACTCACTCGAGATCACCGAGGCAGAGGCGGCCGTGCGGTACGTCCTCTCCCGAGTCCCGAAGGAGACGGCCACCCCCGAGGCATTGTCGGCTCTGCGCAGAGAAGTGGAACGACGGATTGACGGTGGGGCCGGCCTCCTTCACGTCACCAAAGACACGGGAATCTTCGTTGCTTCCGAGCCAATCCGGTAAGGCCATCCCTCGTCAACCCCGAGGACAGGGCCGAGGAACCCTCGTTGGACCCACCACAAGCCAGGGGAAAGAGGGCCCCTCGGGCGGACCTGGCATCGGAGGACAGGGTCAGAAGTCTTTCCGCCAGCTCACTCTGTAGGCGGACCGCAGCCGCTCCTGCGTGAAGCAGATGGTGAGCGGCGGCCGCTTCTCGCCTGCGGCCGCGTCCGCGGGGGGGGCGTGCGGCAGGCCGGGAAGCGGCTACGCCTGATGGCCACCAGGCACGGATGGAAGGGGGTCGAGGGAAGACCCTCCTGAACGCAGCGGGCTACCTCATCGCAACCTGGCGAAGGCGCTACCACGGGTATCTCGTCCGAAGGCTGCCGATGGGCAGCGGGAGCGGATAGGGGGCAGGCAAGAACATGTTCCAAGACCGGATAGGCCGGTCGGGGATGCGGTGGAGCGCGGAGCGGGCGGAGGCCATGGTCAACATGAGAACGACCTACCTGAGGAGGGACCTCGACCAGCACTGGAGCTACGCCTCCTTCGGGAGCAACGGCGAGGTACCCAAGGAGGGGATCCCTTCAACCGCGCGCCGACGAATCGCCACACCCACTTGGGTGGGCGGGGTCGCGCTGACCAGCCTCATGGAGGTGGGCCCTGAGATGCGGCCAGGTATTGAACCGTGGGGAGGCGGACAGGACGTCGTGCGCCAGGGAGGCTTCAACCCTCCGGGTTTCCGTCCTCGCTCCGCGGGACCCGGTGGGCCCGGGGAATGCCGGATCTACGCTGCCGGCGCCCGTAACGTCTTGAGCGCGGTTCCCCAGGCTACCAGCTGGTTGAGCATGGTGGCCAGCTGGGCTTCCTTACCCGGGCCCGGCTTGAACGTCTGCATGTTCTCGAACTCCGTGGAGAGCGAGAACATCACCTGGGCCCGGACCGTCGCCACCTGGAGCTCCGCCAGGATCAATCGGAGCTGTTCCACCGCCCGCGCCCCGCCAGCGCTGCCGTAGCTGACAAACCCTGCCGCCTTGTTGTTCCACTCGGCGTAGACGAAGTCGATGGCGTTCTTGAGCGCGCCAGAGACCCCATGGTTGTATTCGGGGGCCACGAAGACGAACGCATCGAACCCGGCGATCTTCTCGGCCCAAGCCTTGGTGTGGGGTTGGGAATAGTGGCCCGCGGAGGGAGGGATCGGCTCGTCCAGCAGCGGGAGAGGATGGTCCTTCAGGTCCACCAGTTCGAACGACGCATCGGTTCGCTTACGGGCCAGGTCGTGGACCCACTTCGCCACCTGCTCGCCGTTCCGTCCGGGTCGAGTGCTCCCGAGGATGATCGCCACCTTGATCATGGTCTTCCTTCGGACCGGGAGGGGTCGGGCAGGGGAATAAGTGTTCGGGGTACCGGGGGAAAGCAACGACCCGGGACGGAACCGATGACGGCCTTCTCTCCCCGGGCCGTTCGTCGCATGGGGTTTATCGCTCCAAGCCTGCCTCCCGCGGGTCCCGCGGGCCTCCGGACCCCTGGGAGGGGAACCTTTCGATGATGGGATCGGCGTTCGGTTGGGTCATCCAGATCTACCCGGACGAGTCCCTGAGCGCGGGTATCCGGGAGGGGAGCGTCCTGGCCTGGGACGATGCACGGGCCAACGGCAAGAGGGCCGGCCAACGCGTGCTGTTTCTCCGGACCGGCCCCGGGCCGCCGGTCTGGTGGGGCTACGGCCGGGTGCTGCCCCAGGAAGAGCGCTGGCGTGTCCACGGGATCCGGACCGTATGCGAGGCGATCTTCCACCCTCCTCTGAGGACCGTCACCACGGCTGGAGCTCACCCGCTGGCCCCGGGGGAGGACACCCGTCGGGCGACCCTCACCTGGGACAATCGTGCTTTGGGGGCCACTCTCGGACTGGCTCACTACCAGGAGCGTACCCCCTACCTCGAGATCGGCGCCAGAGACCTACGGCTGACGGGCCGGGACCTTCGTCAGATCCAACTGCTCCAACCCGGGCTCAGCGCCTTCTCGCTGGCCTGAGGAACTCCTCGACGTGAGCTCCGGACGACCCCACCGGGCGGGTCTAAATCCCCCGGTGGGTCACGGAGAGCATGCGGGAGGCGGTCCCCACCGACTATCTGGCCAACGAGAGGACCTTCCTCGCGTGGATTCGGACGGCGGTCACCATCATGGCCTTCGGATTCGTGGTTGCCCGCTTCGGTCTCCTTCTCCGCGAACTCGGCGGTTCCACGGCGGGTTCGGCCGTCCCGGCCCCCATATCGGAGGCGACCGGCGTGCTGTTGGTCCTTGCCGGGTCGGCGCTCCTCGTCATGGCCCTTCTGCGTTTCCATGCCGTGCGCGAAGACCTGCGGAAGGGGCACTATGAGTCCCGGATGGCCCTGGAGTGGGCGCTCACCCTTCTTCTGGTGGCCGTTGGGGCCGGCATGGCCTACTACCTCCTGGCCACCGGCTGAGCGTTCCGGCCCCGGATCCCCCTCTCCTCCAACGCGGTCGCGAAAGTAAAGGGCTTTTTCCCTTGTCGTCTCCCCACCCTATGAGCCGCGGACTGGAGATCGGCCTCCACCTCAATCCCAATCTCCCTGACGAGAACTTCGTGGCCGGCGCGCTCGGGAACCTGGTGGCCTACCGGCTCCAGGAGGAACGGGGAGAGACCCTCCAATGGCAGGTCCTCCGCGTGGTCGGCACCGGACCCCACCACTACCGCCTCATCCTCCGCCATCCCCAACGGACCCTCGACTTGGGCCTGTCGGGGGACGTCAAGCGCATGCTCGAGTCGATCTCAGAGATGTCCCCCCCGCAGCTTCGGGAGGCGTTGAAAGCCGCGGAGGAGCATGGGCTCAAGCCGGTGGCCCTAAGGACGGTCGAAGAGACCGCCGACCTCTGGAGCGACAACTTCTGGCAGTACTTCTATTGACAAGCCCCCAACCCCGGGCCGTTGAGGGAGCGTTTGGACCAGGGAGCCACGTTCGGGCCACATCTCTCCAGCCCCAGGAAGCTACGCTCCCCGAGAAGGAGGCCCTTCCTCCTCCAAGACCCTCTGGCCAAGATATTAATATGGCCGGCCGGTCAATGGCTAGAGATTAGCATGTCAAGCCCTCAAGAGACCAGCCACGATTCCATGGAGGGAACCCCGCTGGCGGACCGCATCCTCGCCGAGCTCGAGCTGCTCGCCCGTAACGTGGACATCTTGGAACGTCTCTCGGACAACCACCCCATGGGGATCATCCGGCTATCGGAGGCGCTCAAGCTCCCCATTCACAAGGTCCGCTATTCCCTCCACCTGTTGGAACGCCAGGGAGTCATCGAACCTTCCGCGGAGGGAGCGGTGGTGACCGAACGGGCCCAGGAGTACCTCCGGGACATGGAGCGGTCCTTGGACCGGATGAGCGAGATCACGCGCCATCTGAAGGAACGGAGCAGCGCTTTCAAGGCCCGGGGCCAGGGAACCCCGGTGCCGAAGAATCCCCCCCCGCCGGCCCGCACGAGGGGCTAAGGCTTTAGACCCCCGGCGGGTCGGGCCGTCCGGTGCCGCCGTAGCTCAGCGGTAGAGCGATCGGCTGTTAACCGAAAGGTCCGCGGTTCGAACGGAGGACCGGCCTTCCCGGCCCTCTCCGGAAATCCGCGCGGCGGCGCTCCCCTCCGGGGGCAGATCGCTCCCCCTCCGGGGGAGGCAACCGTATCATGGAGGAATCGCTCGCCTGTACAGGGCCCGTAGCTTAGCGGTGGAGCGGCCGGCTCATAACCGGTTGGTCGTCGGTTCGAGTCCGACCGGGCCCACGATGTGTCCATGCGCGGAGTCATCCCCCAGGTCCCTGCGGGAAAGGCCTGTGGTCCGCTCCCCTCCCCACGGGCCGGTCCGTTCGGGGCTCAGCCTCGGAGGACCCGCTCAGGTCCACTTGGTGAGGATCTCCTCTCGCCGGAACGTGGCCGTGCTCAGGAAGAACAACGCCACGTCCAACGCGATCAGCCCCCCCGAGATGAGCAGGAGCGTGGAGGCATCGATGGTGAGCACCCCGATCTCCCCCAGCACATAGATCCCGGCGAAGGGAAGCACGAGCACCCCCGCCAACTGGGTGGCCGCCCGGATGTCGGAGACCTTGGAAGAGACCAGGATGTTCACCTCCACCCCGAAGAGGCAGGCCAACGGCGTCGCGAAAAGGAGGAAGATCCCGGCCGTCCCGTTCGGATAGAGGAGATACCCCAACGTGGGCAATGTCAGGCCATCCACATAGGCCATGAAGACCGCCGCCCCGAAGTAGGTGGCGGCCAGGGAGGGGAGGAACGCCGCCAGGGATTTCCCGAAGAGGATCTCGCTGTCCGTGGTGGGGGTCGCCAGGAGCGGTTCCAGGCTCCGCTCCACCTTCTCTCCCACGATGGCGTAGGCCGCCAGCGTGGAGGCCAGGGAAACGGCGGCGATGATGAAGAAGAAGAGGAACGTGTCGAGCAACGGGATCAACGCGGCATAGGAGGCGTGCGTCTTCCGGACGGAGAGCCAGACCACCGTGGGGAGACCGAGACCGATCCCGAGCGGGAACGCTACCAGGGAATACAAGAGGCTCCGTTTCGTTCGGAAGACGCTCAGGTCCTTCCGGGTGACGACCCAGGACTTCGAGAGCCTCATGGGGACCCCCGCACCAGATCCAGATACGTGTCCTCCAGCGAGGGCCCCCCCGCGGTCACCGACAGGACCCGGCCTCCCGCCCGGACGACCGCCTCCACCAAGGCCGGGTTCTCCCGTTCCGGATCCGCCACGTCGACCACCAGGCGTCGCGCCTCCTCCCGGAACGAGGCGACCAGGGGGCGGATCGCCTTCCGGATCTCCGGGGTGACCTGTTCCAGCTCGATCACGGTCTGCCGTCTGCCCGCCCTCCCTTCCATCTCTTGCGGCGTCCCCACCCCCAGCAAGTGGCCCTTCAGGACCCCGATCCGGTCGCAGATCCGCTGCGCTTCGTCCAGATTGTGGGTGTTCAGCAGTACGGTCTTCCCATCCTTCTTCCTCTCCAGGATGAAGTCCCGGACGGTCCGGGCCGCCTCCGGGTCCAGGTTCGTCGTGGGCTCGTCCAGGAGCAGGACCTGCGGGTCGTGGACCAGGGCACGGGCAATGGCGATCTTCTGCTTCATCCCCTTGGAGAAGGTCTGGACCGCCCGGTCCCGCTCCGCCCACATCCCCAGCCCCTGGAGAAGCATCTGGATCCGGGCCGCCCTCTCCGGCCCGGGACAGTCGTAGAGCTTGCCGTAGAAGTCCAGATTGCGGTAGGCGCTCAGCGCTTCGTAGAGCCCGACGTTGTCCGGGACCAACCCCACCATCTTTCGGATGGCCAGAGCATCCCGAGCGTTCCCCACCTCCAGCCCACCCACCCGGGCCTCCCCACTGGTCTTCGAGATGAGGCAGCTGAGCATGCGGACCACCGTCGTCTTCCCGGCCCCGTTCGGCCCGAGGAGGCCGAAGATCTCCCCCCGACCCACCTGGAAGGTGAGGCCCTCCACGGCGGTGATAGGCCCGAACTTCCTGGTCAGGCCCTCGGTCTCGATCACGGGCCTTCGGCACCACCTCCCCCCTGCGTAAAAATACATGCTTGGTCGCCCGGCGGTCCGCACGCCCGCGCGAGGGAGAGCGCGCTCCTCCTGGAAAGGGTCCATTCGCTGGGGACAGACCGGCGGATGGGGGTTGACGATGTGGGGAAGCCCCCGGACGCGATCCGGGCGTGCGCGATGCACGGGGGCCCCAACCGGACCCCTGACGGGACCGTTGCCGGTGCTCTCGTCAAGCTACGGGTACTGCGGCGGTCAGGGGGCCGGCGTGGGCTCGGAACCGAACGTGGAGTACCCCCCATCCACGGGGATCGCCGATCCCGAGATCCACCGGCCCTCATCCCCCAGGAGGTACGAGACCATGCGTGCCGCCTCCCACGCCCCGCTGCCGCTGGCGTCCTTCAGCGCCAGCGGCCCGGAGGGATCGGGGGGGTCCAGCGAAGGGAGGTCGTGCTCCATCGTCCCGGGCAGCACCGCATTGACCCGGATCCCGTAGGGCCGGTAATCCCGGGCGAGCTTACGCGTCAGGTCCACCAATCCTCCCTTCGCGACGCAGTAGGCGACGTTGCCGGACCAGCGGACCCGGTCGGCCGCGGAGATCAGCACCAGCGAACCTCGCCGCCGCTCCATGAGGAGGGGGAGGACCGCCCGGCCCACCCGGAAGATGGCGTCGAGATTGGACTGCAAGCCCTCCGTCCACTCCCGGTCCGTGGTCTTGTGGAGCAAGGTGTCGCCGGCGATCCAGCGCCCGGTCTGGAGGCAGGCCCCGTCCAACGGGCCCGCCTCCTTGACCACGGTCCGGACGAGCCGGTCCACGTCCTCCTCCTTGCTCAGGTCGCCGACGAACGGACGCAGCGACCATCCCCGGACCCGGCCCTGGGCCTCCACCGCGGCTAGGCTCTCCGATCGGCGGGCCACCGCCACCACGGTGGCGCCCCGGGAGGCCAAGAGCGCCGTCACGGCGGACCCGAGTCCGCTTCCCACCCCGGCCACCAAGTAAACGCTCCCCTTCATTTTCTCCTCGCTCCCGGGAAGGGGGGTCCCTCTTTAGCGCCTTCCCAGGTCCCTCACAGACCGGAGAGCCGCTGTTGGCTCCCCTCCCCCGGAGCCTGCGCGTTCCGGGCAAAGTCGATGGGAGGGAGTCCCAGGGTCTCTCGGAAGAGGTTCACGGATGCCGGGGCGAACCCGGCGAAGTGGTTGTTGAAGTACACGAAGATCTCCCGGGCCGAGTCCCGAGCCTCGGACAGCGCCGGGAGGTACTCCCGCAGGATCCCCGAGCGGTCCACCCGGGTCTCCCCGTGCTGGGCCTCGGGGATGGTCGTGTGGTCTCCGATGAACCGGAGGTACACGAAATCCGCCGTCCGGACCCGGGGGACGGTCACGTAGGTGAGGTAGGACCAGGTGAGGGCCATCCCCCGGTCCGTCAGGCAGCGTTGCAGCCTTTCCCAGGGTCCCCCGCTAAACCAGCCCGGGTCCCGTAGCTCCAGCGCGTACCGGGGGCCGGGGGGTAACGCTTCCAGGAAGGCTCCCAGGAACTTCTCGTTCCGTCCGGGCCTGAACCCCGGGGGGAACTGGGCCAAGAGCGGTCCTTCCTTGGGCCCGAGGAGCGCCGCGGCGTCCAGGAAAGCTTCGAGCCTCTCCCGGTCGGGCGACGCCTTCGGCTCCAGGAGCTCGCGGGTGATCTTCAAGGAGAAGGTGAAATCCGGAGGGGTCACCTGGGCCCATCGGCGGGTGAGCCCGGCCGAGGGCTCCCGGTAGTAGGTGGAGTCCACCTCCACGGTGTCGTAGAGCCCGGCATAGAGCCCAAGCCGCTCGCCATCCCCGATCCCCCTCGGGTAGACCCGCCCCCACCACGCCGGGGAGGTCCAAGAGGAGCAGCCGATCCGGACCCTGGCTTCCACGAGCGCCAGAGGACGGGCCGGCTCAAGCTCTTTGGGGCCTCTTCCCCCCACCGGTCAAGCGAATGGCCCCGTGATGGGGCCCGCGGGGCCGGGACCCTTCGCGTCCATCAAGGGGCCACCACCCCCTCCTCCCGGAGAACCCCTCCAGGGAGGAGCAGGGCCCGTGCGGCGGCCCTCTCCAGGAGCCGCTCCCGTTCGGGATTCACCCGGACCTGGTGGCTCAGGTAGTCCGTGACCCGCTGGTAGGCCTCCCACCGGGTGACCTCCCCCCACAGGAGCATCCCAAAGTGCTCCGGGAAACCCCGGAGCACCGGTTCCACATGGCGGGCCGGCACTCCCGCCGTCAAGAGGGCCGGGCCCACCCCCGCGACCGGGATCCGCTGGGTCATCGCCTGCCCGTAGAGCTCGAGGACGCCCTGGAAGCGGGCGAGGATCCGGTTCAACGCCGCCTGGAGCTGGGCGAGGAGGTCCCGGGAAGAACTCACGTGGCAGGCCCTCAGGTCCAGGAGGGACTCGTTCAACCCCGCGTAGAGCTGGTTGGTGCACGCCAGTCGGAGCGCGAAGGCCTCCACCCGGACCGCCCAGGACCCATCCAAGGAGTTGAGGACCCGGAGACCCGGGTAGAACTCCTCCCCCTCTTTAAGCTCGAACTTCCGGCCGAGCACGAGCTTTCCCTCGAACCTCCGCCCACCGGCGTAGAGACGGAAGGACTCCCTGGGGAACGGGGAGTCCTCCGTAAGGCCCGTGGGCTCGTCCAGGGCATCCTCCAGCTGCCGTAGCGCCTCGGCCACCGCCCGGTGCTGGACCAGACCGTAACGATGTCCCACCACCGAGACCACCTCCCGGGTGTCCTCCCGCTCCACCCCCTGGTAGCCCGGCACCGGATGTCCCTGAGGGTCGAGGACAGGGACCAGCCGATAGAGGGGCAGGTCGCCAGGATCCCGGATCCCCCGGGAGCGGCCGGAGGCAACGAGGGATGGCGGCGGGGCAGGCTCGGCTGGGGGACTGGACGGTCGGGTCATGGAACTCCCTTTCCAGCCTCAGACGAGGCCCCCAGGGTCCTGAGCCTCTGGGTGCACGATGGGGTCTTCCGGGGATGGGGGAGCTCCCTACTTGCCCAAGGGGCCTGCTCGCAGGCTTATATCCCCGGGACGTTCGGCAACGTTGGCGGTGGCGTCCGCCGGCCGGGTACCCCCCGGTGAAACGCCCTCGGGGCCAATGACGCCTACCTACCCCAACGGTAGGCCAGCATGGACCCCACCACGCAGATCGTCAACGTATTGCAGGCGGCCACGGTCCTGCTCCTCTCCCCGTTGCTCGCGGGGATCGCCGGGAGGATCAAGGGGCTCACCGAGTCCCGCGTGGGTCCCCCCATCCTCCAGCCGTACTACGACCTCGCGAAGTACCTTCGGAAGGAGACCTTGGTCCCCGCGGGCTCCTCCCGGCTCTTCCTGCTCGCCCCCTTCGTGGCCTTCGGGGCCTACCTGGTGATCTCGGTCGTCGTCCCCATCATCACCCCGTACCCGCTCCCGTACGCCTCCACCGTGGACTTCCTGGGCGGCGGACTGCTCTTCGGCCTCGCGGGGTTGGTCACCCTCCTCGCGGCCCTGGCGGCGGGGAGCAACTACACCGCCCTCGGCGCCAGCCGGACCGTCTCCTTCAGCGCCTTGGGCGAACCGACGCTCATCATGATCTTCTTCGGCGTGGCCGTCATCACCGGGACCAACAACCCCTACGTGACCAACAACCTCCTCGCCTCGTCCTTCTCCGCCTACCTCTCCCCCACCCATCTCCTGGTGGTGGCAGCCTTCTTCCTGCTCCTCCTGGCCGAGACCGGCAAGCTCCCGGTGGAGAGCTCGGGACTGATGGAGTTCGGGATGCTCGAGGACGGCCGGACCTTCGGCCACTCCGGCCGGCTCCTGGGGCTCTTCCGATGGAACGGGTGGATGAAGCAGTTCCTGCTCTATTCCGTCTTCGTCAACGTCTTCGCCCTCCCCTGGGGGATGTCCGACGCGGTGAGCCTCCCCGGGGCGCTCGAGAACATCGCCCTCCTCCTCGGGAAGCTCCTCCTGGTGGTGGGCGTGGTCGCCGGGGTGGAGGCCACCCTTGCCAAGGTCCGGCTCTTCAAGATCCGGGACTTCCTCGCCCTGTCCTTCTCGCTCGCCATCCTCTCCATCTTCGTCTTCGTCGTGGTGGGGGTGCCCTAGGTGCTCCCCACCTCGGACGTGGAGGCCCTGGTGGGCCTGGGGATCCTGCTGACCGCCCTCTACCTCCAGTCCGAGTCCTTCGTGGGCCCCCTGGTGGACGCCATCGCCCTGCAGTCCCTCCTGGTCTCCGTCCTGCTCGGCTACCTCGCCTGGGTGGACGATGACCCCTCCCTGGCCCTCCTGGCCGGCCTCGCGGTGGCGATCCGGGTCCTCCTCATTCCCTACGTGCTCCGGCGCCAGATCCGGGCCTTCCGGTGGCGCTTCCGGGAGCTCGGCGCCTCCCAACGGGTGGCCTCCCACGCCCTGGCGGCGGTGGCCGTGGCCATCGTGGCGTGGTTCATCTTCCAGCAGACCCTGGGTCCCGCCCTGCCCGCGCTGCCCGGCGCCGCCTTCCCCTTCGTCCTGCTCCTGGAGGGGCTCCTCATGCTCTCCACCCGGACGAACACGTTGGTCCAGGTGATGGGTTACCTGGAGGAGGAGAACGCCGTGGTCTACGCCGGGGCGCTCTTCGCCGGCGGCTTCCCCCTCTTCCTGGAGGTGGTGATCTTCCTCGACGTCCTCGGCGTGGTCCTGGTGGCGGTCATCCTCTCCATCCAGCGTAGCGTGGTGGGCGCGCCTGAGGAGGAGTACCTGGAGGAGCTCACCGGATGATCCTGTCCTCCCCGGTCCTCTGGCTCTACCTCGTCCTGCTCGCGCCGGCGAGCGGGGCCGTCCTCAGCCAGGTCCCGTATCCCCGGGCGAGCGAGATCGTGGCCCGGGTGACCTCCCTCCTCGCCCTGGCGGCCGGGGGGGCGCTTCTGGCGCTCCCGGGCGCGGGGACCTTCGGTCCCTATTTCGGACTCGACCGGTTGAGCGACCTCTTCCTCTTCATGGTGGCCGCCGTCTACGCCTCCTCCACCTGGTTCTCCCGGGGCTACCTCAGCCACGTGGACCGCCCCTTCCTCACGCCGGAACGCTACTACGGGCTCCTCAGCGCCTTCGCCCTCGCCATGCTGTTCACCCTGAGCGTGAGCGACCTCGGGCTCATGTGGATCGGCGTGGAGGGCACCACGGTCGCCAGCGCGCTGCTCATCGTCCTGGAACGCAAGCCCGCCAGCGTCGAGGCGGCCTGGCGCTACACCATCATCGCCTCGGCCGGGCTCACCTTGAGCCTCTTCGCCCTGCTCCTGCTCTACCGGGAGACCGGGACCCTGGACGCCTTCACCCTGGCGGCCCATCCCCCTCCCCTCACCGGCTCGCTCGTCCTGGTGGTGGGGCTGGCGCTGGTCGGGTACGGCACGAAGGTGGGGCTCTTCCCCATGCACACGTGGCTGCCGGATGCCCACTCGGAGGCCCCCTCTCCGGTCTCCGCGCTCTTCTCCGGGGTGCTTCTCCCCACGGCCCTCTACGCCTTCCTCCGGGTCTACGACGTGGTCCCCCAACCGGTGCCGGCCGCCCTCCGGTACCTCGTCATCGTCTTCGGCCTGGTCACGGCCCTGGTGGCGGCCTTCCTGCTCCAGCAGCAGCGGTCGTTCAAGCGGCTGCTGGCCTACTCCAGCATGGAGAACATGGGAGTGGCCACCGTGGGGGTGGGCCTGGGGGGACTGGCCCTCTACGGTGCCCTCCTCCTCCTGGTGGCCCACGCCTTCGCGAAGTCCTCCGCCTTCTACAGCGCGGGGACCGTCCTCCGCCGTCTGGGGACCACCCAGATGAGCCGGGTGCGGGACCTCCGCCACCGCCTGCCGGCGACGGGCGCGGCCTGGGCGCTCTCCGGCCTCGCGGTGACCGGCACGCCTCCGTTCGGAACCTTCTTCGGAGAGCTCTTCATCCTCTCGGGCGCCATCCTAGACGGGCAACTCGCCGTGGCGGGGGTGCTCCTGCTCGCCCTGGTGGTGGCCTTCCTCGGGGTCAACGCCCAGCTGGGCAGGATGATCTTCCTGGAGGATCCCCAGGGGCCTTCCCCGCGTCTTAGCGAGAACCTGGGGGAGACCTTCCTGCCCTGGGGGAACGTGCTGGTGGCCCTCCTCCTCGGGCTGGTGAGCCTGCCGTACCTTTCCGAGGCCATCCGGGCCGCGGCTGGGGCGATCCCGGGAGGGATACCGTGAGCGTTGCGGAGGACGCCGCCGTCGCCCCGGGAGGGGCCGCGGAGCGCTCTCTGAGCTACCTCCCGCCGGACCGGTCCTTCGCGCTCTTCACCGATCACCTCGCCCGACGGAGCCTCCGGGGGACCTTCGGGGATCTGGGGGAGCAGGACCTCCGGGTCGCCCGGAACTGGCAGCCTTCGGCCATCCGGCCCTGGGTCCTCGACCTGGGGGAGGAGGTGGAGGGGTACGGGACCTTCCGCTTCCCGTACGGGCCGTTCTCCATGGGGGTGCCGGAAGCGGGCACCTTCGAGATCGTGACCTACGGGGAGCGCGTCCTGGAGTCACGCCCGGGCTTCGGCCAGAAGTCCCGGGGCATCCTCGGAAGCCTCCCGGGCCTCTCCCCGGAAGATGCGGCCCTCCGGGTGGAGCGCTTGGCCGGACCGTACAGCGCCGCCCACGCCTCGGCCTTCCTCTTCGCCGCGGAGTCCGCGGCCGGGATCCCCCTCCCGGCCCAGGAGGCCCATGTCCGGGCGGTCGCCCAGGAGCTCCAGCGGGTCTACAACCACCTGCACGTGGTCGCCCGGCTGGCGGAGGCCGCGAGCCAGAACGTCGGTCAGGCCCAGACCCACGCCCTGGCGGAGGAGGTCCTCCGCCTCGGGGGTCGGCACTTCGGCCACCGATGGCTCTTCGGGGCCCTCCTGCCCCGGGGACCCCTCCGGCGCCTCGACGCGCCGGAGCGTTCCGAACTCACCCGCTCCCTCTCCGCCATCGGGTCGCGGTTCGAGGCCCTCTGGGAACTCTTCCAGGGGTCCCGTACCTTCGTGGACCGGCTCCAGGGGACCGGCCGGGTGACCCGGTCCCAGGCCGTGGCCTGGGGGGCGGTCGGTCCGGTCCTCCGGGCCACGGGCGTCGCCTGGGACGACCGGCTGCGCGATCCCGCCCCTCCCTACCGGGACCTCTTCCTTCCGCTGGCCCGGCAGACCGAAGGGGACGCGCTGGCCCGGGCCTTGGTGCGGGTGGAGGAGATCCGATCCAGCCTGCTCCTCCTCGAACAGCTGCTGGACCGTTGGCCGGGCGGAGGGACGATCGACCCTCTCCCGCCGGTCTCTCCCCAGCGCGGCCTTGTCCGGTGCGAGGCCCCCAGCGGGGACCTCGTCTGGGACGTTTCCGTGAAGGAGGGGAAGGTCCGCGAGGCCGGCTTCCGCAGCCCGAGCCAGGCGAACTGGCCGCTCTTCGCGCTCGCCTGCCGCCAGAGCGTGTTCACGGACTTCCACTTCACGCTGGAGAGCTTCGGCCTCGCGTTCGCCGAAACGGATGGGTGAGGAAGGTGCCCAGCTGGATCGGTCAGGCCTTCCGACGCGGCATCCTCACCAGCCGCTTCCCCCGGGGCCCCGCCTCTCCAGAGGAGGTCCCGGAGACCTCCCGGCCTCCCGTCCTCTCCCCCACGTTGGACCCGGCCCCGGCGTTGTCCCGGGCCACGGAGGACTGCCCGACGGGAGCGATCGATCCGGAGGGCCTCCATCACGGCCGGTGCATCCGCTGCGCCCGGTGCACCCGGCAGGGGTTCGCCTTCGGGGGCCGGGCGCACCCTTGCGCCTCCCGGCCGGAGGACCTCTACTCCGCCGGCGGCGGTCCCCTCCCGGAGCGGGAGGCCAACCGCGCCCTCGCCGCGCTCGGGCGATCGCTCCAGCTCTTCCTGGTCGACGCCGGCAGCTGCCTCGCCTGCAACCTCGAGGTGCTCGCCCTGGCCAACCCCTATTACGACGCCTCCCGGCTCGGCATCACGTTCGTGAACTCCCCCCACCACGCGGACGTGCTGGTGGTGGTGGGCATCCCGACCGAACCCCTCCTCGAACCGCTGCGCAGGGCCTACGAGGCCCTCCCCGGGCCGAAGGCGGTGCTCGCGGTGGGAGCCTGTGCCCTCGAGGGCGGGATCTTTCGCGGGAACCCTCGGACCCGGGCCCCCCTCTCCGATACCCTTCCGGTGGACCTGTTCGTCCCGGGCTGTCCTCCCACCCCCCTGGACATCCTGGAAGGCGTGCTCACCCTGGCGGGGCGGGGAAGAGGCATCCAGGAGGCCCCCCCGTGATCGATGGGTCCGCCCTGCTCCTGGAGGCCTCCCTGGTCACCCTCTTCGCCGCGGTCCCCGCTTCCCTCGTCGGTCGCCGGGTGGCGTACGCCGTCTCGTTCGCGGGCAGCGCGCTCCTCTTCGCCGCCGCCACCGCAGCCCTCGTGCTGGGCCCCTTCACGGCGCTCCACTACGGGGGCCCGTTCGGAGAGACCGAGACCCTGGGGCTGGATGCCCTCTCCGCCTTCTTCGCCCTCTCCGCGTCGGTGGTCTGGATGGGCGCCTCGGCGTTCTCCCTCTCCTACGACGAGCGCCCGGGGCCCGGGCTCGCCCAGGCCTTTGCCCTGACCCTGGGATCCATCGCGGTGCTCCTCGCGGCCGGGAACTTCCTGCTCTTCCTGGCCGCCTGGGAGGGGATGACCCTCGCCTCCTTCTGGATGATCCTCGAGGCCAACGGGCGCAGGGGCCCGGTCTTCTCCGCCGGGTTCGTCTTCCTCGCCTTCGGAGAGGGGAGCACCCTCCTGGTCGCCCTCGCGGTCGCGGGGTTCCACGCCGCGACCGGGACGTTCGCCATGGTGAACGTGCTGGCGCTGCCGGTCTCCACCGGCATCTTCCTCTGCGCCTTGGTGGGCTTCGGCCTCAAGATGGGGGTGGCACCCTTCCACATGAGCGAATGGCTGCCCATCGCTCACTCCTCGGCCCCCTCCAATGCCTCCGCCATCCTCTCCGCCACCCTCACGCTGGCCGGGGTCTACGGGCTCTTCCGGGTGATCTCCCTGCTTCCGGCCGGGCCGGTCTGGTGGGGGGGGGTGGTCCTCGCCATCGGCGCCATCTCGGCCCTTCTGGGGGCCCTCTTTGCGTCGGTGAGCGAACACGTCAAGGGGCTGCCGGCCTACAGCACCATCGAGAACAATGGCCTCATCCTCGTCGCCGTGGGGGTGGCCCTGGTGGCCCGGAGCCAGGGCCTGGAGACGCTGTACGCCTTCGCCCTCTTCGCCGCCTTCTTCCAGGCCCTGGCCCATGCCGTGGCCAAGGGGGCGCTCTTCCTCTTCACCGGCTACGTGGAGCACGTCACCGGGACCTTTGACCTCAATGAGGTCAGAGGCCGGGCCCTGGGGGGGAGCCCGGGGGCCTCTTTCGCAGGGATCGTTTCGGGGCTGAGCTTCGCCGCCGCCGCTCCCCTGGCCGGGTTCGTGGGGGAATGGATGATCCTCGAGGCGCTCTTCCAGTCGTACCGCTTCGCCGGCCCGGCGCTCGAGTTCCTGGGCCTCCTCGCCGGGGCAGCGGTGGCCCTCTCCCTGGGACTGGCGCTCGTGGCCATGGTGAAATTGGTGGGCTTCTCCCTCTTGTGGAACCCGCTGAGGGCTTCGCCGGGAAGGCCGGCACCCGGGCTCGGGGCCCCCCTCGCGGCGCTCGCCGGCGTGGTGGTCGCCCTCGGCGCGGGCGCCCCCTGGGTGCTGACGTTCATTTCGCCGGCGATCCAGGGGATCTCGCACCAGGCGCTCTCCGCCCCGGTGGGCCAGCTCCTCGACCTGCCGACGGGATGGTCCATCCTCTCCGGCAGCCCCTTCGGCATCCTCTCCCCCCCCGCGGTGCCCATCGGCATCGCCCTGGGGTCCGTGGTCGCCCTCGGCTATTTCCTCCTGGGGGGGAGGCCCGCCCCGCGCCGGGTGCCCGTCTGGGTCTCGGGCCGGGCTCCGAGCCCCGTCGGGGAGACCTACACATCCTTCGGGTTCAGCACCGGCATCCGGATCATGCTGGGGAGCCTCCTGGCCACCCGGGAGGTCCGGCGCCGCTCCGGGGGCATCACCGCCTTGGCCATCGCCAGCCCGGAGGTCTACAACGTGGAACTGGAGGTCCTGGATGCGTTCAAGATATTCTATGACGACCTGGTCCGGGGGGGCCTCGTCCTCTCCCGCGCGCTCAAGACGTTCATCATGCCCGGGCGGCCGGGCCGGTACCTCGCCTACGTCCTGATCACCGTCTTGGTGGTCCTGGTCTACCTCACCGTGGCCGGATGATCCGGCCTCACGGCACCACGGTGACCGGGATACGCGCCTCGGCGACGAGGCGGGCGGAGACCGAGCCGAGGGCCAGGCGTTCCGGGGCGGTGAGCCCCCGGGTGCCCACGAGGAGGAAATCGGCGGGGAGCTCCCGGGCGAAGGTGAGCAGCGCCTCCGTGGGAGGGGTGTCCCGGAAGACCGACTCGACCGGGACACCCAGGTCACGGCCCGCCCCCTCCAGGCGTTTGAGCGCCGACAGGATGGCTCCGTGCCCGGATTCCCGCTCCTCGTGGGTGATGGGTTCCGCTTGTCCCGAGGAGCCCCCGGAGGCGTAGAGCAGCCAGACACGGGCCCCCAGGGAGGAGGCCAACCGCAGGGCGAAGAGCGCCGCCCGTTGTGCCGGTTCGGACCCGTCGTATCCCACGAGGAAGCGGGCAGGGACCACCGGCCCCTCCCCGAGGTTCCGCGGGCTTCTCATGGGGCCCCCCGCCGGTTCCGGGAACCGGAGGGGAGGTAGGCCTCCGCGATCTCCCGGCTCTCCGGGTCCTCCTCGACCGTGGGCGCGCGGGCCGGGTCCAGGGAAAGCTTGGCCTCCAGGGCCTTCACCCGGCGGGCGAGAAGGGTGTTGTCGTGGTAATACTCCGAGGCGATGAACCGGATCCGGGCGTGCTCCCCCGCGGCTCCGGCAAGGGCCCGGGCAAGTTCCTCGACCCGCACCTCCGGAGAGGCGACCGGGGGGAGCACGGCTCGTGGGTCGGAGGCCGGAGGAGGCAGGAGGGGCAAGAGGTCCATGAACCAGAGCCAAAATCCCTCCGCACCGGTCTGTCGGAGGTCCACCCAGGGGAGGAGCGCCCGACGGACAGCGGCGGGGGGGCCCCAGCCGGCCTCGGCCTTCTTTGCGGGTCCTCTCTCCTCCCCGGGCATCTCTTCCCTACCCAGGGGTCATCGGCCCGGAGGCGGTTCCCGGTCCTGACGAGGGCCGGCGGCTGACCCCACAGCCGGGCCACGGGAGCCCGCCGGCCCCCTTATCCTTTCCTCGGTCGGGGTCCTTCCCCCTCAGTTCTCGTACTTGCCGCCGTAGGCCTGCTCGCTCGCCGTCTTCAGATGCTGCTTCCCGTCCTTCAAGATGGGCTCCCCGTGGTAGGTCACCACGCTCTCCACGTCCAGGGTGGCCAGGCGGCGGAGGGAAAGGGCCGCCATCTGCTGGGAGAAGGTGTACTGGGGGGCGCTCACGGTGAGGGGCCCGTCCTGCCTCATGACGGCGTCCCCGGTGAACAGGATCCTCCGGGTGGGGGCGTAGAAGGACAGGTGCCCCGGCGTATGCCCGGGGGTGTGGTAGGCCACCAGGCCGTCGAAGGCGTCCAGCGCATCCCCGTCCCTCAGGGTCTCCGTGATCCGGACCGGCTCCTGGGGGAGCATTCCCGGGCCCTTGTACACCGGGCTATTCGCGATGAAGGCGGCCTCCATCCAGTGGGCGTAGACCTTGGCACCGGTCCTTTCCTGGAGCGCCTTCAGGTTCCCGGTGTGGTCCAGATGGAGGTGGGTGATGAGGATCCGGTGGATGTCCGAGAGGGAGCCCTTCTGGGCCCGGCAGAACTGCTCCACTTCCGAGACCATGTCCCGCGGGACCATGCCCTTGGGGAGCCCCGTGTCCAGAAGCGTGTAGCCGCCTCCCTTCGCGTCGCGGAGGAGGACCACGTTCGTCGCATGTCGCAACTCGGGATTCGCCGGGTCCAGCAGGAAGACCCCCGGAAGGATCTCGGTCATGCTCCGGGCGAGGCCGCCGTCCCCTTGAACCTTTTGAGCGGGCCGCCCTCCCCGACCCCGGGGGGAACCGTTGGACGCCCTGTACCTCACCGATGCCTACCGACACGAATTTTCCAGCCGTGTGGTGGAGGCCCTGCCGGGGACGCTGATCCTGGAGACCACCGCTTTCTACCCGCAGGGCGGCGGGCAGCCCTGCGATCAGGGGACCCTTCACTGGGGGGACGGACGGACGTTCCAGGTCCTGGAGGTACAGAAGGGCCCCCCGGGGATCCTCCACCGGGGGGAGGGAGAACTGCCGCCGGTCGGTGCTGAGGTCACCGGCCGCCTCCACTGGGGGCGGCGCTACGCGCACATGCGCTACCACACCTGCCTTCACATCCTCAGCGGGGTGGTCTTCCACCGGTTCGGCAGCGGGATCACCGGGGGACAGATCTACGAGGACCGCGCCCGGATGGACCTGTCGCTCCCGGATCTCAACGCGGCCACCGTGGAGGAGATCCTCTCCGGAGTGAACCGGGTCGTGGATGAGGACCGGCCCATCCACGTGCGCTTCCTGTCCCGGGAGGAGGCGGAGCGCGACCCGTCCCTGGTCCGGGTGGCGCGGGAGCTCATGCCGGAGGTGGACCGGGTGCGCCTCATCGACATCGAGGGGTTCGACGTCCAGGCCGATGGCGGCACGCACGTGCGCTCGACTCGGGAGGTGGGACGCGTGACGCTGCAGAAGCTCGAGAACAAGGGGACCCGGAACAAGCGCCTGTACCTGACGCTCTCCGCCCCGGAAGGGGCCGGGACGGAAGCGCTCCCCTAGTCGGGACAGGACCGGAGCGCGTCCCGCAGGCCTTGCAACCCCTGGGTCAGGGGTTCCCGGAGCTCCGGTGGCTCGGGGGCGAGGGTCCTTCGCCGCTCCACCGCTTCCATCCACTCCACGGTCTGCTGGCGGAAACCCTCCCGGCGGGCCGGGCTCCAGGGGGCGGCCGCCATGTCCATGAGGTTGTCCCATCGGTCGCAGACCTTGACCAGGACCGCCTCCCAGGGCTGCGTTTCCAGCTCCTCGAGGAGGTAGCGGGTCTTGGCGGCGAAGGGGACGCCCTCCCCGTGGGCCTCCGGGGGCAAGGTGAGCGAGCGGACCCAGCGCAGGACCAACGGCCCGAAGGCCTCCTCGATGGCCTCGGGAGGCGTCGGGGTGTCCTCGAGGACGTCATGGAGCGCGGCCGTGGCGAGGATCTCCGGGCGGGTCACGTTAAGATGGGTCACGAGGAGACGGAGCACCGCCACCGGGTGCACCGCGTAGGGCGTCCGTCCATCCTTCCGGGTCTGGGAGCCGTGGGCCCTCACGGCGAAGCTCATGGCCTCCACGACGAGCGGATCGGTGGGAGTCACGGTCCGCGTAGCGCCCGGGGGGTTTGAGCCGATCGGGAACGGGGTGACATGGGTGCTCAGGTGTCGGACGGGTCCCCGGACGGAGCGGGCTTCTCCCGATGTTCGGCCAGGTGATCGCGCAGGGCCTCCCGGGCCCGGGCCAGGCGTTCGCGTCCTTCCCGGACCCGGGCCTCCGCCTGGTCGAGCGCCTCCTCGTGGGGGGCGAGCGCCTCGGTGTGGGTGAGGAGCGTGGCCTCATGTTCGGAGAGCGCCTGCTGCCGCTCCTCGAGGAGCCGCTCGGCCTCCTCCAGGTCCGTCTCCGCCCCTTTGAGGTCCTCGCCCCGCCGCTCCAGGTCCCGGGCCGTCTCATTCAGCTTGGCCTCCCGCTGGGCGATCTCCCCCTGACGTTCCTCGAGTTCCCGCTGCTGCCGCTGGAGTTCCCCCTCCCGAGCCTCCAAGTGGGTCACCCGGTCCCTCAGGTCCCTCAGGCGTTGCTCGTGCTCCTCGCCGCGACGGGCCTCGTCCTGGGCCAGTTGGGCCTTGCCCTGGTTGAGCCGCTCCTCGAGTTCGGAGAGGTGTTGCTCCTTCTCGGCGAGGCGCTGCTCCGCGCTGCGGATCGCCTCCTCCCGGCCCACGAGGGCCTCCCGCCGCTCCTTCAGCTGGCGGAGCTCCTCGTCGATCTCGGAGCGCTGGGCCCGGGCATGCTCCTGTTCGGACTGGATGCGCTCCCGGGCCCGGGCGAGGTCCTCGGCGGTGGTCTCCACCACCCCGGCCTCTGCCAGCCGCTGCTCCTTGGCGGCGATGAGGGACTCCCGGTGGTCCAGGTTCTTCTCCCGGCGTTCAGAGGCCTTGAGATGCTCTTCCCACTCCGCCTGTTGGCGGGCCAGCTCCCGGAACTTGAGCACGAGCTCCCGTCCCTTCTCGAGAAGGACGGCTTCCCGGCGGGCGAGGTCATCCCGCCGGGAGACGGGCGGAGGCGAAGGTTCCGGCTTGGGCCGTTTGACCGACCTCGGAGGGGTCGGCACGGCCCGAGCGGGTCGTGGGGGACTCCTGGGTTTGGAGGGTCGGGAGGCGGCCCTGGCCGGGCGAGGTCGGGTTCGGGGAGGGCTGCGCTTCCGGAGATGGGATCGGGCCATGGATGCACCTGTTCAGGATCGGCACCGAAACGATGCCGGGGGGGGAAGAAAAAGGGTTCCCTCGACCGGAGGGGGTGGGGGACGGGGAACGAGGAGGCTTTCCGTCGTTCTCCCCCGGTCACCGGAAGAGGGGTACCGGCGCGCGCGCGGGGTACGAATGTCGGTGGAGACCCTCAGCTGCCGCAGCCGCAGCCGCCGCCGTTGGAGGAGCTCGATCCGCAGGAGCCGCAGCCGTCGCCGCTCCCGCCCTCGGCCATGGGGAGGTTGGGGTTGGTGACCTTGAAGCCGTTCTCCCCGCCCTCGCTCACGAAATCCACCTGCGCGCCGTTGCAGAACTCCGCGCTGTACGGGTCCACCACGAAGGAGACCCCGTCGACCTTGACCACCTCATCGCCGTTCTTGGGCTTGTCGAAGGCCATGCCGAAGGTGGGCCCCGCGCTCCCGCCGCAGCAGCCGCCGCCGCCGCCTCCGCCCATCTGGACGAAGACGCGGACCGCCATGCCGGGCTTCTGGGCCTTCACGAGGCCACGGACCTGTTCGAGGGCCGTGGGGGAGACCTCCATGCGGAAAGTCGGTTCCTTCGGGGCATCCGTGCTGGGGGCAGTCGTTTCCAATCGGGAGACCATGGTGATCACCTGGGGGGAAATGACCACATCTCGGTATTTAAACCCGGGGGCAGGGAACGCGCTACGGGCCGAGGAGGCAAGCGGTGTCCCCCGGGCTGACCGGCGCCTCATCGAGGACCCGGGCGTAGTACCCGCGCCTTCCCCGGGTCCGGGCCACGAAGTCCTCTCCGTAGACCAGCAGCTCCGAGCAGGGGGTACAGGGGCGGGAGAGTTGGACCACGGCCCGGGGGCCGAGCCTCCAGCGCTGGCCGATAGCGAGAGCTTCATAGGGGAGGTCCTCGAGGGTGATGTTCTCCCCCAGGCTCCCGGGTCGGACCCGGTAACCTTCCCTGGCGTAGGTCTCGATCACGTCACGGGTGAGGAGGAGGACCGCCGAGTCCGGATCCCCGGCCAGCCTCTCGGCCCGATACCGGTTGTGATCCCGTTCTCCAAACCCTAGACATTGGTGACATGCACCAATGGGCTCGGATTCCCGGCGTCTGGGTTCATCGCGGGAGGGGTCAGGCCGTGAGGCGTCACTCTCGCTCGCTCCGCCAGAGAGGCTCGGGCTGTCGCGTCCAACGGGGGGACGCCAAGGAGGGTCCGACCACGCATCAGGATGTTTGCCGACGCCCCGAAATCACGGTCGAACTCTCCGCAGGTTCCGCACACCGTCCGTCTCCACTCCGGGTGGCTCACTTTTCCACCGCACCGGGGACACTCCGAAGAGGTCCCCCGAGGGTTCACACGGACGACACGCGCAGGGCTCC
>JAJZYB010000049.1 GCA_021806135.1 Thermoplasmata archaeon | reverse complement strand
CCCGGTGCGGTGGAAAAGTGAGCCACCCGGAGTGGAGACGGACGGTGTGCGGAACCTGCGGAGAGTTCGACCGGGACTTCGGGGCGTCGGCAAACATCCTGATGCGCGGTCGAGCACTTCTTGGCGTCCCCCCGTTGGACGCGACAGCCCGAGCCTCTCTGGCGGAGCGAGCGAGAGTGACGCCTCACGGCCTCACCCCTCCCGTGCTGAGTCCAGACGCAGGGAATCCAAGCCCGTTGGCGCAAGTCGCCAAGGTCTAGGTTTCGGAGAACGGCTCAGATGTCCAGGTTGGTCACTTCCCGGGCGTGATCCTCGATGTAGCGGCGCCGGGGCTCCACGGCTTCCCCCATGAGGATGGTGAACAGCTCGTCCGCCTTCTGGGCATCTTCCACCGTCACCTGGAGGAGGGTCCGGGTCTCCGGGCGCATGGTGGTCTCCCAGAGCTGCTCCGGGTTCATCTCCCCCAGGCCCTTGTACCGCTGCATGCTGACGCGCTCCATGCCGCCCCAGGCCACCACCTGCCGGTCCCGTTCCTCGTCGGAGTAGGTCCAGACCACCTCCTTCCCCTTGACCAGCCGGTAGAGGGGGGGGAGGGCGATGTACACATGGCCTCCCTCGATGAGCTCGTGCATCTTCCGGTAGAAGAGGGTGAGCAAGAGCGTCCGGATGTGGGAGCCGTCCACGTCGGCATCGGTCATCAGGATGACCCGGTGGTAGCGCAGCTTAGAGAGGTCCATCTCCTCGCCGATGTTCGTCCCCAGGGCGGTGATGAGGTTGCGGATCACCTCGTTCTGGAGCATCTTGTCCAGCCGCGCCTTCTCGACGTTCAGGATCTTCCCCCTCAGCGGCAGGATGGCCTGGAACTCCCGGTTCCGGCCCTGCTTCGCGCTCCCCCCGGCAGAATCCCCCTCCACCAGGAAGATCTCGGAGACCCGGGGGTCCCGGCTGTGGCAATCCGCGAGCCTCCCCGGCAGCCCTCCCCCCTCCAGAAGCCCCTTGCGTCGGGTGAGCTCCCGGGCCTTCCGGGCCGCCTCACGCGCCTGGGCCGCCTGGAGCGCCTTCGTCACCATGGCCTGGGCGGTGGGGGGATGTTCCTCCAGGAACTCCACCAGCTTCTCGTAGGTGGCGCTCTCCACCGCGCCCTTCACCTCGGAGTTCCCCAGGCGGGCCTTGGTCTGGCCCTCGAACTGGGGCTCCAGGACCTTCACGGCCACGATGGCGACGAGCCCCTCCCGGACATCCTCCCCGGTGAGGCCCTCCCGGTCGGCCTTGAGGTAGCCCTGTTTGCGGGCGTAGTCGTTGAGACTTCGGGTGTGGGCGGCCCGGAAGCCCATCAGGTGCGTCCCTCCGTCCGTGGTCCCGATGTTGTTGGCGTAGGACAGGACGAGCTCGTTGTACCCGTCGTTGTACTGGAGGGCCACCTCCACATCCACGTCCTCCCGGCGGGTGTGGAAGTAGCAGGCCGGGGAGAACAGCGGGTTCTTGTTGGCGTTCATCTCCTCCACGAACTGCTGGATGCCCCCCGGATAATGGAAGGTCTCCCGGCTGCCGTCCCGTTCGTCGGCGAAGTGGATCGTGGCGGTCGGGTTCAGGAAGGCCAGCTCCCGCAGCCGGCCGGAGACCACGTCCTTGTCGAAGACCACGGTCTCGAAGATCTGCGGGTCCGGCAGGAACCGTACCTCGGTGCCCGTCCCCGCGTCCTCCCCTTCCACCGTGAGCGGGCTCGCGGGGATGCCCCGTTCGAACCGCTGCAGGTAGCGCTTCCCTCCCCGCCGGACCCGGACCTCCACGAAGGCGGACAGGGCGTTCACCACGTGGATGCCCACCCCGTGGAGGCCCCCCGACACCTTGTAGGTGTTCCGGTCGAACTTGCTCCCGGCATGGAGGACCGTCATGACGATCTCCAGCGTCGGCCGGTGGTACCGGGGGTGCTCCTCCACCGGGATCCCTCCCCCGTTGTCGGTCACGGTGCAGGTGCCGTCCTTTCCCAGGACCACGGAGATGTCGGTGCAGGCGCCCCGGAGCACTTCGTCGATGGAGTTGTCCACCACCTCGTTGATCAGGTGATGGAGGCCCCGCCCATCGGTGGAACCGATGTACATGGCCGGCCTCTTGCGGACCGCGGTGAGCCCTTCCAGGATCTGGATGGACTCCGCGCCGTACGACGTTTCGGTCCCGTTCTGCGCCACGAATCACTCTCGGGAAATCGGTCCTGGAATGACGAGGGACCCCACTCCTTAAGGCTATCTCGGACACCGGAAGGACGGCTCCGGTGGCCCCCGCCGGAAGTCAGGCCGTATCCCCTCCGGGAAGGCCGGTCCTCCCACCCCAAAATGCCTTATCTTCCGGCGAGAAGGAGGGGTCCCTTCGGGACGGGCGGAGAAAGGGAAGATGGTCACCGAACGCTTCCAGGCCCCCGGGAGAAGGGAAGGCGAAGGCGGAAGACCCGGGGTGAGCGGCCTCCGCTCGCCCCTTCCCCATGGGCGAGCGAGACCCTCCTTCCCCGCGAACCGGCCTCCCGTCTCCTGGGCGATCGGTCTAAAGCGTCCTCCCCACCGGCGGAGGGGAGCGGGCCGGTGCTCATGACCTCCGACGAACGGGAGGGGGCCACCCCGGTGGCGAAACCAGCCGAGCCCTCCGAGGCACCGGACCCGGAGAGCGTCGAGTGGAAGACCCGGTACCAATACCTGCTGGCGGAGTTCGACAATTACCGAAAGCGGACCCAGCGGGACCTCAAGGCTGCCGCCTACGGGGCCCGGGCCGAACTGCTCCTCCGGGTGATCTCCCTCCACGACGGGATCGAGCAGGCCCGGGACCACCTGCCGACGGAGGCGGTGGACCTGCGCCAGGGGCTTGACCGGGTCCTCGAGAACTTCCGCACCCTGCTCGAGGAGGAGCAGCTCTGGCCCGTGGCCCGGGTGGGCGAACCCTTCCGCCCGGAGGACCACGAGGCCGTCGGGAGCGTTCCTCCCACGTCCGAGGCTCCGGCGGGTACCGTGGCCGCGGTGGTCCAGGAGGGGTACCGCAGCCCGAACGGACTGTTGCGCCCGGCGAAGGTCCTCGTCTCCACTCCGGCGCAGGCCGGAGCGTCGGAGACGGGAGAGGAGGACGGAGCGGGGGAGGCGAAGGTTCAAGCCCCGGGAACCTCCCCCCCGGAGGGAGAGGGGAAGTGAGCCCGGCGTCCACCGAGGTGAAGGGGTTCTACCGCCGGAGCGTGGAGGAGCGGCGCGAGGTCCTCCGGGAGGCCTCCGGGCTGGCCTCCTCCGACCTCGCCCCCTGGCAGCCGGGCCCCGGTCTTCCTTCCGGCCTTTTGGAGCGGATGATCGAGAACGTGGTGGGGGCCTTCGCCCTGCCTCTCGGCTTTGCCACCCACTTCAAGGTGAACGGGGTGGACCGGTTCGTCCCCATGGCCTTGGAGGAGCCCAGCGTGGTGGCCGCGGCCAGCAACGCCGCCAGGATCGCCCGCCTCCGGGGAGGGTTCTCCGCCCAGGTGACGCCTCCGGTGATGATCGGGCAGGTCTCTCTGGTGGGGGTCCCGGATCCCCACGCCGCCCGGCTCCGGATCCTGGCCGCCCGCGAGGAGCTGCTCAAGATCGCGAACGAGAAGGACCCCCTGCTGAACCGGGTCGGCGGAGGGGCCCGGGACCTCGAGGTCCACCTCCGGAGCACGGCCCGGGGTCCCCTGCTCGTGGTCCATCTACTGGTGGATGTCCGGGATGCCATGGGGGCCAACGCGGTGAACACCATGGCCGAGGCCTTGGCCGGCGAGCTCACACGGCTCTCGGGGGGCCGGGTGAACCTGCGCATCATCTCCAACCTCGCCATCCACCGGCTCGCCCGGGCCTCCGCGACCTTCCCGCGGGAGGCTCTGGAGGGAGAGGGACGGACCGGCGCCGATGTCGTGGAGGGCATCCTGGACGCCTACGAGTTCGCCCGGAACGACCCTTTCCGCTGCTCCACCCACAACAAGGGCATCATGAACGGCATCTCGGCCGTGGCGATCGCCACCGGGAACGACTTCCGGGCCCTGGAGGCGGGAGCGCACAGCTACGCGGCGTTCAAGGCCCCCCCGGGGGGCATCCTCTCGCCGCTCAGCACCTACGAGACCACCCCCCAGGGAGACCTGGTGGGGACGTTGGAGCTTCCCCTGGCGGTGGGGACCATCGGGGGGGCCGCCGCCGTGCACCCTGCGGCCAAGCTCAACCTGAAGATCCTGGGGGTCAGCGGTGCCCGGGAGCTCGCTGAGGTCATGGCGGCCGTTGGGCTTGCCCAGAACTTCGCGGCCTTACGGGCCCTGGCCAACGAGGGCATCCAGAAGGGCCACATGGCCCTCCACGCCCGCAACGTAGCGGTCACGGCAGGCGCCCGCCCCGACGAGGTCGACCGGGTGGCGACCCGTCTGGTCCAGGAGCACGTCATCCGCCAGGATCGTGCCCGGGAGGTCCTGGAGGACCTTCGGCGGGCGGGATCCAGCTCCCCGTGACGGAGCCGGACCGGGCCCCGGTCGGGGTCTTGGCCCTGCAGGGCGACGTTCCGGAGCATGCCGCGGCAGTGGCGGCCCTGGTCGGCGCGAAGCGGGTCCGGTCCGTCCTCGAGCCCGCCGACCTCTCCGGCCTCGGTGCCCTCCTCCTCCCGGGGGGGGAGAGCACCACGCTCTCCCGTCTCCTCGATGAGAGCGGGCTCCGGGACCCGTTGATCGGCGCCGGGAGAGGGGGGCTCCCCCTCCTCGGCACCTGCGCTGGGATCATCCTCCTGGCCCGGGAGCTTGAGCCATCCCCCGGGGGGAAGGATCCCCTCCCCCTCGGGCTCCTTTCCGTGAGGGTCCGTCGGAACGACTACGGCCGGCAGGCGGAGTCCTTCGAGGCCCCCATCCCGTTCCCGGACCTTCCGGGTGGACCCTTCCCCGGGGCGTTCATCCGGGCGCCCCGGATCCTCTCGGTCGCGCCCCCGGCCCGCGTCCTCGCGGAACTCAAGGGGCATCCGGTGGCGGTCCGGGAAGGGTCGGTGTGGGGGCTCACCTTCCATCCCGAACTCTCTGGGGACCTCCGGCTCCACCGCCTCTTCCTGGCGAGCGCGGGGCTCCTCCCCTGAGAGGGATCAGCCGGGCCGGGAGAACAGGATGGCGGTGAGGATCACCGCGAGCAGCGTCGCCACCGCGAGCGGGATCAGGTAGGGCCACATCTCCCGCCGGTTCCCGAAGAGGATCGGAACCGGCCCGATGAGGAGGAACCCTCCCACCTCGGGGGAGGGGGGGACCGGAGGCGGGAAGCGTCCATCGGGGCGTTCCCGAGGGGCGCCGAAGGAGAGGGTCAGGAAGAGCAGCACGAACGTGAGGAGGAGGAACCCGACCCCCACGGTGAAGAGGGTGGAGGTCCCGTAGAGCACCGGGACGAACAGGACGAACGCCCCCTGGGCTCCACCCTCGAGGAGGGCGAGGGTGAGGGTCGTGAGGGCAGCGGCAAGGCAGATCCCGGTGAGCAGCGGAAGGGGCCGTACCCGCATCGCCCCGCCACCCTCACGCGTAGGTATCGAAGCGGTAAGGGAGGAGAGGCCGGTCCCCCAGGGCCGACAGGAACTCCGGCGGAGTGAGGATGGGTTTGGGGAACTGCTCGCCGTCGTCCAGGGCGATCCGGGGACAGGCCGTGCAGACGTAGGCGTCGAGCGCCCTCCCCACCAAGTCCCGGGGGTCCAGCCGGTCGAACACCAGGATGTCCGCCTCCCGTCCCCGGGCCTCCGCCCGGGCCTTGAGCGCGAAGGCCATGCCCTGCCGGTTCTGGCCGTCGAAGGAACTCGCGAGGATCCCCCAGCGCCGGGCTCCGGCGGCCTGGGCGATGGTGAGCAAACGCCGCCGGATCATCCCCTCCCGGTCCAGGGGCTCGGAAAGCTCCCCCGACAGCGGGTCCAGGGCCCAGACCGGGCGGTCCACCGCGTAGGCGAGGCCCAGAGGATGGAAGCGCCCCGTTCCCAGGAAGAGATAGCCCTCCACGTCGGTCTCCACCTCCTCCGCCCCGGTATAGTTGCACCCGAGCGCCTGCCCGGCGTAGGTGAGGCGCTGTCCCCCCCGACCGACCTTGGGGGTGAACCCCCGTGCCTCCAATTCCTTGGCCAGGACGGGGAGGAGGTCCAGGTGCTGGATGGAGCAGACCAGGCCCAGGCGCCGCGGAAGGGGGGAACGGGCCAGGTCCGCTGCCAGGGTCGCGGCCCCCCTCCCCTCCTGCCGCATCTCCACGAAGAAGGTCGGGAGCCTGAGCGGCATGTTCGGGATGGGGGCGTGCCCGAGGGTGACGATGGCCTCGGCGCCCGGGGCCTCCTCGGGGGAGGGGGGATCGCAGGCTCCGAAGCAGGCCCGTACCAGGGTGACCACCGCGATACCGGTCGCGTCCCGGATGCTGGCCGAGAGGGAGCTCGCGTCCCGGAGAAGGCCGGCCGGGGTCTGGAGCACCACCTTCCGGTACCCCCCGTCCCGCAGGTCCCGCAGGAGCTCCGGTCCCAGGATCGGGTAGATGCGCGCTTCAGGGGAGGGGGCCGGAACGAGGGCCGGTCGTGAAGGGGTGCCCGTCACCTCGGAACCCATGCCCTTCCCATCAGGGGAGAGGGCTTGAGGTTTCCCGGGCCTAGCCGACGGTGGGGGGCGGGCCATTACCGGCCCGGGCCGCTCCATCCCGGGCGTCGTCCGGCGGGAGCGAGCGCCGGGCGGACCGGTGCCGGCACCAGCCACTCCACCCGGCGGAGGGCTTCCCGGTTGTCTTCAAAGGCCAGCCACGACGCGGCCGTCCCGACCGGGAGCCACTGGAACGCGGTGTGCTCGTCGCTCAGCCGGGGCGAGCGGATCCCCGGCAAGGCAAGGCCATAGGCGTGTACGCGCCAGGTGCGGCCATCCCGGCCCGGGAAAGCGAAGCTCCAGGCCAGGTCCGCCGGGGGCCGCTCCACAACGAAGCCGGTCTCCTCGAAGACCTCGCGCCGGACCGCGGCCGGAGGATCGGGGTCCCAGGTCTCCACCCGGCCACTCACCGGTTGCCAGAACCCTCCCCGTGCTTCGGTCCGCTTGAGCAGGAGGACCTGCCGGGGCTCTCCGGCCACCAGGTAGGCCTCGATGCACTCCTGGATGGGGAAGACCAGGGTCGGGGAGCCCGCGGTCAAAGGCCTCCGGACCGTCCCGATGCCGTCCCGGCCCGGTCAGGGCTTCCGCCGGGAGAGCAGCCGTAGGATGGCCTCCGCCGGTTCCCCCGAGGCCTCCCGGAGCGCCGCCTCGGCCGTGGGGCGGTCCACCTGGGCCTGTCCCATGACCAGGGAGACGTCCTCCTCGGGAAGCGGGGCAGGGGCCACCGGGGCCGCGGGTCCCGAGGGGGAGGGGACCGGTGACGATCCCCGGGGGCGCACCACCGGTTCGCCGGCGACCTGGTAGGTCTTCACGCCCTGCACCGTGACCACGGTGACGCTGGGGTTCCCCAGCACGACCTCCTCGGAGCGGCGCCGGATGATGACCTCCTCCAC
>JAJZYB010000019.1 GCA_021806135.1 Thermoplasmata archaeon | reverse complement strand
GCACCCCGGCTTGCCGTGCCCACTCTACGAGTTTCATCGGTTGTGGCATATACAAGTCGCTATAAGACGCTATGTGCGCCCTAACAGTTCAGAACCCCCCCCCGCGTGGGGAGGCTTATGCCTTGGAGGGATTCCGCCAGGGTATGCAGCGTCTGATCCTCCACGGCGGCGCCGGTTCGATCCCCTCGTCCCGTGCTCCCGAGGTCGAACGGGGCCTCCGGGCCGCCCTGGAATCCGGCTGGTCCCGGATGGACCACGCCACCGATGCCGTGGAGGCGGCCATCCAGAGCATGGAGGGTTCCGGGATCTTCGACGCAGGACTGGGGTCGGTGCTCAACCTGAAGGGCCGGGTGGAGATGGACGCCGCCCTCATGACCCATGAGCTGGAGGTGGGTGCGGTGGCCGGGCTCACCCGGACCGCCCACCCCATCGCGGTGGCGCGCCAGGTCATGGAAAAGACCCCCCACGTCCTTCTCGCCGGTCCGGGAGCGGACCGGTTCGCCCGGGCCCTGGGCTTCCCTCCGGTCCGGATACGCCCCCCCCGCCGCGTGGCGGTCTACCAGGACCTCCGCCGCCGGCTGGAGGCCTCCGTGGCCTCCCGTGGGAAGGCCAACGACCGAGACCCCATGGACCCCGCCCGACCGGATTGGTGGCCCCGGCTGCAGTCCTTGGTCTCGGAGCACCCGGAACTGCTCCATGGGACGGTGGGGGCCGTCGCCCTCGACGCCCAGGGGAGGCTCACCGCGGGGACGTCCACCGGCGGGATCACCCTCAAGATGGAGGGACGGGTCTCCGACAGCTGTCTCCCTGGGTGCGGGACGTACGCGGACCGAACCGTGGGCGTCTCTTGCACCGGCACGGGGGAGGTGATCATCCGGCACACCCTCGCCCGATCGGTCGCCGAGACGCTCCGGACCTCGGGGCTCACGCTCGACCAGGCCGTGCGCCGGGCGCTCCGTCCCCTGCCCCGGGGAACCGCCGGGCTCATCGCCCTGGACCGGAAGGGGCACTTCGGCTGGGGACGCAACACCGAGAACCTGGCGTTCGCGTTCCGTTCGGACCGGTCGTCGTCGCCGGTCTTCCGGATGGCCTAGCGGGATGCCCCCAGGCATTCAGCCGGAGAGGGTGGTCCGGATCCTCTCCTCCACCCCGGAGAGAAGGTCCAGGGTCCGGGCCACCGCCGGGCCGTCGGAGAGGGAGAGCGCATAGACCGCCTCCCCGAGGAGACGGGCCTTCTCCCCGAGGAGGTCGGCGGCCGGGCACAACCCGAAGCGCCGGAGGAAGACGGCGGCATCCGCGCTGCGTCGAGCCCCCAACGGGAAGGAGAATCGGGCGTGGAACCGGGACATCTCAGCGGAAACAGGCCCCCGGAATGCCTCCGCGGCCTCCCGGATCGCCCGGGGACCCACCGGCACCGCTTGCCCGCCCGGGTCCATGCGCACGGTCTCCACGATCCGGGGCAGCGCCCGCTGGAAGATCTCCTCCGGGCTCGGCACCAGGGTGCGTCGTAGCTCCCAGCGGAAGGTGTACGGATGATGGGGGAAGGGGATCCCCTCCCCCCGCCAGGCCTCGAAGAAAGTGCCCTGGGGGAGGACCATCTCCGGGTATCCTCCCGGGTCCTGGATCCGGATCCGGTCCCCTTCCAGACCCGTGATCACCACGTAGTGGTCCACTCCACGAAGGTGCTCGTGTCCGGGATGGTACGGAAGACTGGACTTGTCGAGCGGGCCGGCGAGGACCGGTCCCTCCTCCAGCGCCCGGCGCAGGAGGCCCCGGGCCTGCACGGGACCGGGCGGGTGCTCGGTCCGCCAGCGCGCCGCCAGGGAGTCCACGGTCCGCTCGAGCCCGAGGTCAGGGTCCACGCTCAATGGGCTGAAGAAGAGCTTGGGACCTTCCGGCGAAGGATGGAGGAAGACCCCGAAGGGCATGGTGGAAAGGGACTCGAGGAACCCCACCGAGGGCCAGGGAGACTCGGAGGCCCTCCAGGTCTCCAGGCACATCCTCAAGGCGCTCGAATAGCAGTAGGGGCTGTTCCCTTCGTACGGGACCACGGCCTCCCAACCAGTCATCTGGTCCTCCAGCCCTCTTGGAGGAGAAAAATGCTTTGCCGGGTCACTGCCCCTTGGGAGGGTTGGAGGGCCCCTCCTCCAGGGACAGGGTCTTGCCGGGGTTCAGGACCCCTCGGGGGTCCAGCGCCCTCTTGAGGCTCGCGAGGAGCGTCGTTTCGACCGGGGAGCGTTGGCTGGCCAACAGGTTGAGGCGGTCCCGGCCCACCCCCAGGTGGTGACTGAACTTGCCCCCGGCCTTCATCACGGCCTCCAGGCCCGCCTGGACCAGCGCCTGGGCCTGCCCGGGAGCATCTTCCGGGTCCCGGGGCGCGATCAACTGGAAGTTCAGGACCGCCCCGGTCACGGTGACGTGGGAGAGGTGCGTGGCCACCAGGAGGGCCCATCGACCGGCCCGGGCCCGCTCCTCCAGCGCCTGCCGTACCCCCAGCGCCACCCCGGTGACCTCCGACCAGGCGGCTGCCGTCTCGAAGGTCTCCACCATCCAGCCGGCCTCCACGAGATCGTCCCGGAGGTGGGGGAAGGCGAAGCGTTCCCGGCGCCAGAACTCGGTAAAGGCCCGCCCCAGGTCCATGCCGCCGTGCTCCCGGGTCACCCGCCGGGCCTCTCGCTCCGACAGGGAGACCTCCTCCGGCGTCCCCTCCCAGCCCTGCAGGGCCAGGCACATGGTCCCCGGGTCGAAGTGTTTGAACTCCAGATACCGCGGTTCGATGCGTTCCCGGACGCGACCGGAGAGCCCGGGACCGGGGCCCCGACCTTCCAACGTGAGCGCCGTCCCCTCGCTGTCCGTGAGCCGGAACAGGAACGGGGGAAGATGTCCCTGGGCCAGTTCCCGCCCGGCCTCCACGCCGGCCTCCCAGTTCGGAAAGAGCGTTCCCCGATAGAGCGTCTCCTCCGGCTTCCTCCGGACGGCCACCGTCACCTCGACGATGACCCCGAGGCTCCCTTCGCTGCCCGGGAAGAGGGCAAAGGGATCCGGTCCCGCGGCCTCCGGGAGGGGTTCTTCGAACCGGAGGATGCCCCGGGGGGTGACCACCGTGACCCCCCGGAGCCATTGGGACAGCTCGCCTTCGCGGCGGACCGCTTCCCCGGAGCTCCGGGTGGACACCCAACCCCCGATGGTCGATCGCTCGAAGGATTGCGGGAAGTGTCCCAGGGTGAAGCCCCGTTCGCTCAGGTAACGCTCGAGCTCCGGTCCCCGGATCCCGGCCTGGAAGCGGGCCAACCGGCCGACCTCGTCCAAGGCGAGCGGGTCCACCATGCGTTCCAGGGAGAGGGCAAGGACCGCTCGGTGGGCTCCCGGGAGGGGATCCACCCCCCCGACCAGGGAGGTCCCTCCCCCGAAAGGGACCACGGCGAGGTCCCTTTCCTCCGCGAATCGCAGGACCTGGGCCACCTCCTCCGCGCTGGCGGGATGGACGACCCCGTCGGTGAGGGCGTGGAGCCGACCCGACCGGAGGGAGAGGAGGTCCTGGTAGCTGCGACCGTAGGAGTGCACGAGACGTTCCTCGGCCTCCACGCTCACCGCCCCCAGGGAGAGGAGAGCCCGGAGCCCCGTGACGTCGTCCGGGGTGAGACGGCCAGGAGGTAACTTCAGGGCGGAGGTGGGGACCGGGGCCTCCCCCTCCGGGGGAGCTCCGAGCCGAACGAGGAGGTAGTCCTTCACCCGTTGGACCTGCTCCGGGGGAAGTCCCCGACCCATCTCCCCCCAGGACCACCAGCGAAGGTTCTGGGCAGGGGTCGCCGGGGTGCCGTGCATGAGGTCTAAGGGGGGGGGCAAGGGGTTATGGAGCCGGCCCTTGCCAGGCCTCGACGAGGAGAGGGGTCTCGCCCGCTTTATACCCCCGACGGGTCCGTAGGAACTGGGATGAGAGGAACATGGTGGGAGGACCCCGCCGCCGTCACACGACCCTCCCGGGACCCTCGCCGGCCACCCAGGCGCTTACGGGGTCTCCGACCGTGACCACCAGCCCCTCCGAGGAGGCTTTCCGGGACCTCATGGCGGCCTTCGCCTCCGGGGTGACCGTGGTCACCAGCCGGGCCGGCGAACAGGACGGAGGGATGACGGTGAGCGCCTTCTTCTCCGTGACCCTGGACCCGGCCATGGTGGTGGTCTCGCTCGCCCTGTCGGCCGACACGACCCCCCTGGTGGAGCGGTCCGGGTCCTTCGCCGTTAACCTGCTCCGGGAGGAGCAGCGGGAGCTCTCCATCCGGTTTGCGGACCGGATCCCCCCGGAGCAGAAGTTCGAAGGGCTCTCCCTGGAACGGGGGATGGGAGGGGTACCGCTCCTCCAAGGGACGCTCGGGACCTTGGAATGTCGGACCGAGGCCAAGGTCCCCGTTGGTGACCACTACCTCTTCTTGGGCCGGGTGGTCACGGTCCACGGCGGACGGCCGGGCAAGCCGCTGGTCTACTGGGACCGGGACTATTGGGGGCTCCGGGAGAGCACGGGGCGGCTCGGCGCTCCGGGGGCCCTGCGCGAGGGGGCCCCGTGACCGGTCCCTCGCTCCGGGTGAAGCTTGCCATCGTCGGGAGCGGCCCGGCAGGGCTCACCGCCGCGCTGTACGCCGCCCGGGCGGAGCTCAAACCGCTGGTCCTCACCGGCGTTCCTGCGGGGGGCCAGCTCATGACCACCACGGACGTGGAGAACTACCCCGGGTTCCCCAAAGGGATCCAGGGGCCAGAGCTCATGGCGCTCTTCCGGGAGCAGGCGGAGCGTTTCGGTGCCGCCATGCGCGACGAGAACGTCACCCGGGTCGACTTCCGAGCGCGCCCCTTCCAGCTCTTCACCGGGGGAGGGACCACCGTCGTGGCCGACGCCGTGATCGTGGCCACCGGGGCGAACGCCCGGTGGCTGGGGATCCCCGGGGAGGAGAAGCTCCGGGGGCACGGGGTCAGCGCCTGCGCCACCTGCGATGGGTTCTTCTTCAAGGGCAAGGAGCTCGTGGTGGTGGGCGGCGGGGACACGGCCATGGAGGAGGCGCTCTTCCTGACGAACTTCGCCAGCCGGGTGACGGTGGTCCACCGTCGGGACCGGTACCGGGCGAGCCGGGTGATGGAGGGGCGGGCCCGGCAGAACCCCAAGATCTCCCTCCGCCTGAACACGGTGGTCACCGAGGTCGTCGGGGACCAGACGGTGACCGGGGTCCGCTTACGGGACGTGCAGACCAACGAGGAGACCCTCTTTCCCTGCCAGGGCCTCTTCGTGGCCATCGGCCATACGCCGAGCACGGAGGCCTTCCAAGGGGCCCTCGACCTCCACCCGACCGGGTACCTCAAGGTCCAGGAGGGGACCCGGACGAGCGTGGAGGGGGTCTTCGCCTGCGGGGACGTGTTCGATCACCGGTACCGGCAGGCGGTCACCGCCGCCGGTTCCGGATGCATGGCGGCCATCGACGCGGAGCGTTGGCTCGCGGAGCAGGAAGGCGCGTCTCCCGGGGCCCGCCCGACCGGCTGAGGGCAGACCTCCGGGAGGATGTTCGCGTCCTCGCCGACAAAAGTTTAATTACCCGTCGCCGGAGGATAGCCCGGGGAGGTCGCGTGCCGGGCAAGCGAGACCGTCACATCGATTCCTTCGGCGAGACCTGCATCTCCTGCGGAGCCTGCGTGGGCATCTGCCCGTTGAACTGCATCTACCTGGATGAGTGGCGGATCGGCTTCGACGAGGATGTCTGCACCCGGTGCGGGATCTGCGTGAAGGCCTGCCCGGTGGGAGCCATCACCATCGCTTAGGGGAACGGTCGTCCGGAGCTTGGGAAGGAGGGGAACAACATGGAAGACCTATCCTGCGACGTCCTCGTGGTGGGGGCCGGACCGGCCGGCAGCATGACCGCCAAGTGGGCGGCGAAGCACGGCGCGAACGTGGTCATGCTGGAGAAGCGCCAGGAGATCGGGAGCCCCGTGCGCTGCGGCGAGGGCATTTCGAAGAGCTGGCTCACCGAGGTGGGGATCGTCCCCTCCCACCGCTGGATCAACGTGGAAGTGGAGGGGGCGCGGATCTTCTCCCCCTCCGAGAAGGTCATGGAGATCAACGAGAAGCACGCCGGCAACGAGGTGGGCTACGTGGTGGAGCGGGACGCCTTCGACAAGGCGCTCGCCATCGACGCGGCCAACGCCGGCACCACCATCCACCTGAAGACCCATGCCACGGGGATCCTCAAGGAGGACGGAAGGGTGGTGGGAGTCCGCGCCAAGCACTTCGGGGAGCCGTTCACCATCCGGGCCAAGGTCACCGTCGGTGCGGACGGGTTCGAGAGCCAGATGGGGCGTTGGGCCGGGCTGCCCACGAACCTGCAGTTGCGGGACATGGACTCCTGCCTGCAGTACCGGATGACCAACGTGGACTGCGATCCCCGCTACTGCGACTTCTACCTGGGGAAGGTGGCCCCGGGCGGCTACGTCTGGATCTTCCCCAAGGGGGAGGGGATCGCCAACGTGGGGATCGGCGTGCAGGTCTCCCAGGTGAGGAACGCCGCCGAGGTGAAGAGCTACCTGGACCGCTGGATCGACAAGCACCCCGGCTACGCGAAGGGGAAGACCATCGACATGGTCGGGGGCGGGGTCTCCATCTCCCAGCCGGTGAAGCAGTCGGTCCTCCCCGGCTTCATGCTCGTGGGCGATGCGGCCCGGACGATCGACCCGTTGACCGGTGGGGGCATCGCGAACGGCTGCATCGCCGGGAAGATCGCCGGGGAGGTGGCCGCCCGGGCCTCCCTTCAGGGCGATGCTTCCTTGGAGGCGCTCCTGGACTACGACCGCCGGTGGCGCAAGGCCTTGGAGGAGAAGCTCTTGCGGAACTGGATCGCCAAGGAGAAGCTGGTGACCCTCCCCGACGCCACCTTCGACAAGATCATCGATGCGCTCAGCGGGGTGAAGCTCGAGAAGCTCTCCGTGCTCAACATCCTCAAGGCCGTCCGGGACAAGTATCCCGAGGTCACCAAGGAGTTCGAGGCCTTCCTCTGACCCGCAGTGGATCCATGCCGACCCGGACGCGCTTCGGGACCTTCTCCGTGGTCGCCGCCGATAGGGATCGTCGGGAGTTCGGGGTCGCCGTCCAGTCGAAGTTCATCTCGGTCGGCGCCGTGGTCCCCTGGGCCGAGGCGGGCGCCGGCGCCGTGGCCACCCAGGCGCTCGCCAACGCGTCCTACGGGCCGAAGGGGCTCGAGCTCCTGCGGTCCGGGACCAAGGCCCAGGAGGTGGTCCGGCGCCTGACCGGGGCCGATCCGGACCGGGAGCACCGGCAACTGGGGATCGTGGACCGGGACGGCCAGGCGGCCGCCTTCACCGGCTCGAAGTGCATGGACTGGGCCGGACACGTGGTGGGGGAGGGCTTCGCCTGCCAGGGGAACATCCTGCTCTCCTCGGAGGTGGTCGAGGCCATGGCCCGGGCCATGGAGAACACCCCGGGGGACCTGCCCGAGCGTCTGCTCGCGGCCCTCGCCGCCGGGCAGCGGATGGGCGGGGACCGGCGGGGGATGCAGTCGGCGGCCCTGCTCGTGGTGAAGCCGGCGGGAAGCTACGGAGGCACGCTGGACCGCTGGATCGACGTCCGGGTCGATGACCACCCTTCCCCCATCGAGGAGCTCAAGCGCATCTTCGGGCTCTACGACCTCACGCTGCTGACCCGGGAGGATCCCGCCACGCTCCTGCCCCTTGACCGGGAGCGCGTCGCCACGGTCCAGGGGGACCTCCGGTCGCTCGGGTTCTACTTCGGTCCCGGCAACGGTCAGTGGGACCCGGCGACCCAAGAGGCCTTCCGGAAGTTCCTGGGGGTGAACAATTTCGAGGAGAAGGAACGATCGGACGGGACGATCTGGCCCTCGGTGATGGCCTACCTCGAGCGCGCCGCCCGGGACGCGGAGCGGAAGGTTTCCCGGGCCACCGGCCCGGTCTACGGCGCCCTGGAGTCCGGCCCCGGACGTCCCGCCGCCGGCCCCGACCGCCCCGGGCCGGGCTCCCCGCGCCGGAAGGGTCGGTCCCGATGAGGGCGGAGCTTCAGCGGGAGTACCGCAGCGCCGAGGAGGCCCTCGCCCTGGCCCGGGCCCTCGCGCCGGACGACGAAGGCTACGTGAAGAGCAACGCCCGGGGCCGCCGCCTGCTCCTCTCGGTGGAGGCGAAGAGCGTCGGCGAACTCCGCCGGACGCTGGAGGATGCCCTCGCTTGCCTGTCCGGGGCCGAGCGGACCTGGGAGCTCCAGGCCCCGGAGGAACGCGACGAAGGGGAGGAGGAGGAAGGATGAGGGCTCCCGTGGGCCTGCTGGGCACCCTCCTCCTGCCGCTGGGCCCCCAGCCCCCGCCCGACCCGACCTTCGCCCCTTCCCGTAACCTCCTCATCCGTCTCCTCCTCCCGGGCCTGGGGCTCCTGGGAGGGGTGGGGGTCCTCCTCGCGGCCGCCTTCCTCTCCTTCGGCGCCGCTTGTCCCCCTTCGCTCCCCGGGGCCGCCGCCCGGTGCACCAGTTCGCTCGGCTACTACGTGCTCATCCTGGTGGGGGTGCTCGCCTCGCTCGTGGCCGCCTGGCAGGCCACCTACCAGATGCGGAAGGGGCGTGCCCGGGGCCTCCTGGCGGTCTCCGCGCTCTGCTCGATCACCACGCCGGTCGGGCTCTGGGAGCTCACCTACGGGTCGAGCAGCCTCGCTCCCCTGCCTCCGTTGACGTCCTCGGCGGCGTGGGAGGGATGGCTCATCCTGGCCCTGGGAGGGCTCTTCTGGGGGCTCTACGTCATCGCGGAGATGACGGTGGCTACCCAGGTCCGCCATCTTCGGGAGGAGCGCCGCCACGCCCTGGGGCTCCCCTGAGCCGAAGGGTCGTCGGGAACCCTCAAACCCTGGGGGTGGTGGGGCCTCGCGATGGGGGTCCCCGGTCCCGGCGAGGTGCCCGCAGCAGGGCGTCGGTTCGGATGGGCCGGCTACGCCGTAGCGAGCGGGCTCCTCGTGGCCGGCATCCTCTCCCAGTATCTGGTCCCGGCCGCCTGGGTGCTCCCAGGATGGGGGGGATTCTTCGAGGGCCTCCTCCTGGCCTACGGCATCGGGGCGGCCGGCTTCCTCGTCTTCGTCGGGGTGGGACCGCTCCGGAACTACTTTAGGCATAACCGGGCCGGCGCCCGGGAGGGGTTCCGGTGGTACGGGATCCTCGGGATCCTCTCCTTCGTCGTGGTGGTCCTCCTGACCATCGTCTACCTGGCCGTCGATCCCCGCTTCGACGAACTGCTCACCAAGAGCAGCCCGGTGGCCCAGGCAGGGGCCTCCGACCCCTACTTCTACATGCTCTTCTCCATCCCGGTGGGGTTCATCGAGGAGGGACTGTTCCGGGGCTGGCTCTTCGGGAGCGTCCTCACCCTGGACGGGACGGCCCGGTGGCGGGGCCATGCCCTCTGGACCACGTTGGTCTTCACCGGGGTCCACGTCTACTACGCCCAGACCTACCTGGAGGTCTCCCCCCTGTTCTACGTGCAGATCTTCCTCCTGGGGTTGGCCTTCGCCATCGCCTACTACAAGTCCGGGGGGAACCTCCTGGTGGTGGCGTTGCTGCACGCCTCCTTCGACGTGATCAGCTTCGCCTCCTTCGTGAACCAGGATGTGTCGTTGGGAGCCCACTACGGCCTCCTGGTGGCCTCGGCGCTCTTCGCGGTGGCGCTCGCCTACTGGAAAAGAGGTCCGCAACCCCGACCCGAGCCCGGCGCGACCTCCCCGGGTCCCCCCTCGGCCGGCCCCGGAGCGAGCGGACCCTCCCCCCTGGCGTTCGCCCCGGTCCCTTGCCGCACCTGCGGGACCCTGGTGGTGGGGGATGTCCGCGGGATCCCGACCCACTGTCCCCGCTGCGGAGCGGACCTGGGAGTTCCGCTGCCCTGGGAAGCTGGAGCCTACGCTCATCCCGCGTTCTCGCTGTCCGCTCCCTTCCAACCCGAGGGGCCTGCGCGGAGGGTCGTTCCCTCCGATCCAGACCCCCTCCCTGCCGGTGCCTGGCCACCCCCGTGACCGGGCGCTCCGGAAGCGCTATGGGCACGGTCGCCCATCCCGCGGGGACGATGCACGACGAGGAGGTGCGTGCGCTGTTGCGACAGACGCGGACCGTGGCGGTGGTCGGGATGAGTGGCAACCCCGACCGGGACTCCTATCAGGTGGGCGCGTACCTGAAGGCCCGCGGGTACCGGGTGATCCCGGTGAACCCGGCGCTGAAGGAGGTCCTCGGGGAGACGGCGTACCCCCGCCTGGGGGCGATCCCCCCGGCGGTCCGGGTGGACATCGTCGATGTCTTCCGCCGGAGCGATGCCGTCCCCGAGATCGTGGAGGAGGCGCTGGCCCGGTCGCCACCCCCGAGAGCGGTCTGGCTCCAGCTCACGGTCCGGCACCCGGAGTCCGGGCCCCGGCTCCAAGCGTCCGGGGTGGAGTTCGTCCAGGACCATTGCATCATGCAGGAGCACCGCCGGCTGGTCGCCCCGGAAAGTCCCGGCTGAACCGCCCCGTTCCCGGGGGAGCCTACCTTTCCCAGGGAGCCGGTTCGGCGAGGGGCCGGCCCGACTGGCCCCCCTCCGCCGAGGCGGACTCCCCCCGGGGGGACGGGACCTCCCTCCCGTGAACCCCGTGCGCCTGGGCTGGAGGGGGGCGTCGGGCAAGCTCGGACCGGAACCGTTTTGTCCTGCCTGGGGGAAGGTGAGGACGGTTCAGGACCCTCATGACGGACGACCCTGTTCCCGCTCCGGCTCACGAACCCACCCGCCTCCTCCGGCAGATGGAGGAAGGGATCCTCGACCTCTGGAAGCGGCAGAACGTTCCCGCCCAGGCGCTGGCCCTGAACCCGGGGGGACCGGTCTTCCGGTTCACCGAAGGTCCCCCCACGGCGAACGGCCTCCCCCATCTGGGCAGCGCCATGACCCGGGCCCTCAAGGACGCGTTCCTGCGCTATCGCAGGATGACCGGCTACCGGATCGCCTTCCCCCTGGCCGGCTGGGACTGCCATGGCCTGCCGGTGGAAGTGGAGGTGGAGAAGGCCCACCACTGGACGAACAAGAAGCAGATCACGGAGTTCGGGGTGGCCGCCTTCGTCGAGGAATGTCGCCGGAGCGTGATGACCTACGAGGCGGCCTGGCGACGGTTCTCGGAACGGGTCGGGTACTGGCTCGACTTCGATCACGCCTACTTCACCATGGATCCCGCGTACGTGGAGAGCGTCTGGTGGTCCCTCCGGGAGCTCCACGACCAGGGCCTGTTGACCAAGGGGCACTACGTCGTCCCCTACTGTGCCCGGTGCGAGACCTCCCTGGCGCTCCACGAGGTGGCCCAGGGGTACCGCGAGACCACGGACCCCTCGGTCACGCTCCGCCTCCGGCTGGAAGAGCCCCTCCTCCCCGGGACGGAAAGCTACCTCTTGGTCTGGACCACCACTCCCTGGACCCTACCGGCGAACCTGGCCGTGGCGGTCGGAGAGGAGCTCCCGTACGTGGCCTTCCGGGGGGAAGAAGGGGCCCTCCACGTCCTGGCCGAGGCCGCCTTGCCCCGGTACTTCCCCGAGGAGGCCCATCGGCCCGGGGTGGTCCTGCGCCTCCTCGGGAAGGACCTGGTCGGACGGCGGTATCGCCCGCCGTTCCCGGGCCTCGTCCCGGAGAGCGATGCCCGCCATCGGGTCTATGCGGCGGACTTTGTGACCTTGGAGGACGGGACCGGTCTCGTGCACACGGCCCCCTCCTTCGGCGCCGACGACTATGCCCTGGGGAAGCGCGTCGGGCTCGGGGTCTTCGACCCGCTGGACAGTTCCGGGCGCTTCACCTCCGTCCTCCCGCTCGTGGAGGGGCGTTCGTTCAAGGAGGCGGACGCCCGGCTCCTCACCGACCTGGCGGACCGGGGGCTCCTCTACCGGAACGAGAAGATCGTCCACACCTATCCGCACTGCTGGCGGTGCGACCGGCCGCTGATGTACCGGGCCCTGGACAGCTGGTTCGTGGGCACCCACGAGATCACCGAGCGGCTGCTGCGGCACAATGCCACGGTGGACTGGATCCCCGCGCACGTCCGGGAGGGAAGGTTCGGGAACTTCCTCAAGGAGGGACGGGACTGGGCGATCTCCCGGAGCCGGTACTGGGGGACCCCGCTCCCCATCTGGAACTGCCCGAGAGGGCACGTGGAGGTGGTCGGGAGCTTCGCCCAGCTCAAGACCCTGGCGCGGGGTCCGTTGCCGGAGCCGTTCGACCCGCACCGGCCGTACCTGGACGAGCTGACCCTCGTCTGTCCCACGCACGGAGAGACGCTCTCCCGGGAGCCGTACGTCATCGACGTCTGGTACGACAGCGGGTCCGCTCCCTTCGCCCAGATCCACTGGCCCTTCGCCACCGGGCCGCCCGACGAACCCCCGGTGCCGTTGGACTTCGTTTCCGAAGGGGTGGACCAGACCCGGGGTTGGTTCTACACGCTCCATGTCCTGGCGGGCGCCCTCTTCGATCGGCCGGCGTACCGCCACGCCATCGTGAACGAGTTCGCGCTGGACGCCCAGGGCCGGAAGATGTCGAAGTCCCGGGGCAACGCGGAGGACCCCATGGCGCTGGTGGAGCGGATGGGGGCCGACGCCCTACGCATGGGCATCTACCTGAGCTCCTACACCGAGGCCGTCCGCTACACCGAACAGGCCTTCCGGCAGAGCGGGGTGCGGATGCTGACCACGCTGATGAACGTGGTCGAGTTCTACCGGACCAACCAGTCCCTGGACCGGGTGCCGGCCGTGGACGCCCCTCCGCGGGTCTCCCGGGCGCTGGACCGGTGGATCCTGAGCCGGCTCTCGGACGCCCACGCCACGGTACGGGAAGCGTTGGACCGCTACGATGCCCACCGCGCCGCCGAGACCCTTCGGGAAGTCGTCGACGACCTTTCCACGTGGTGGCTCCGTCGTTCCCGGGTCCGGTTCTGGGCCGAGGGGCTCGACGGGGAGAAGGTCGAGGCGTATGCCACGTTCAGCTTCGCCCTGCGGGAGCTGGCGCTCCTTCTCGCCCCCCTGGCACCCTTCACGGCGGAACACCTCTGGCAGGCGCTCTACGGGACCGGGCCTTCTCCCGCCCCGAGCGTGCACCTGACCGAGCTGGGGCCTCCGCCTCCGGGGTTCGACCCCGGTCTGGAACGCGCCATGGTCCAGGTCCGGGAGTTGGTGGAACTCGGGAGAGGGCTCCGGAGGGAGGCGGGGGTGAAGGCCCGGATCCCGCTGGCGGAGCTCGCGGTGGCCCACTGGCCGGAACCGGAGGTCGCCCAGGTCCTGGGGAACGAATGGTCAGAGCTGCTGGAGGGAGAGCTCAACGTGAAGCACCTGGCCTGGCTCACCGGGGACGAGCCCCTGCTGGACCGCTTCCCCGAACAGGACTGGGTGGTCCAGACCGGCCCCGGCCAGACCTTCCTCGCCCTCTCCCGTCGTCCCTCTCCGGAACTCTGGATGGAGGGGCTGGCCCGGGAGGTGGTCCGCCGGATCCAGGCCCTCCGGAAGGAGAGGCGCCTCCGGTTCGACCAGCGGGTCCGTCTCGACATCTGGGCCGGCGGGGAAGTGCTCGAGGCCGTCCGTCTCCGGGAGACCTGGATCGCGAACGAGGTCCAGGCCGACCCGCTGACCCTGCACGATTCGACCGCTCGGGAGAAGCCCCCCGGCCTCCATCACTTCCCGGACCCAGGGTTCTGGATCGAGCTCATCCCCCGGGACTGATCGGTGAGCGGGCGGAGCCCCGGGGTCCCGTCCGCTTGCCTCTCCCCGCCGACCACGCCGACCGAGGTGGAGCGGGCGAATGAACGGGCCCAGGATGGGAGGCCCGCGAACCATCCCCGGGAGGGGGGCCCGGGACGCTGGAGGGGCGGAGGACGCCCGCGTCCGGCGAAGGAGGGGAGCGTGAGGGGAGGTCCCGTCGCCCGGGCGCGGGGGCCTATGGTTTGGGCGGGGACCGGCGGCGGGTCCGCTTGGCCCGGGGCCGGGGGGCCGGGGTGGCCGGCCCGATGAACTCGAGCCAGATGCCATTCGGGTCCTCGACGTAGAGGAGGCGGGTCTTCCCGCCGGGGACCTCCGCCTTCAGCCGTCCTCCAGCCCGCTTCGCCCGGGAGACCCACCGCGCGAGGTCCGTGACGTAGATGCCGAAATGGTCGAACTCAGATCCCGGGCCGAAAGGCTCGTAGAACGGGGACCCGGGAGGGTAATAGTTCAGCTCCAGGCGATGGTGGGACCCCGGGAACTTCAGATCCACCCATTCTCCCCCGTGGTCCATCACCCCCCGACGAAAGACGCGGAAGCCCAGGGCCCGGTAGAATCGGAGAGACCCCGGAAGGTCCCGGACCCGGATCCCGGAGTAGAGGAAGCGGGCGTCGCCGACCACGGCCGGTCGATGGTGCTCCGGGTCAAGAAGGTACGCTCTCTGGCCCCCAGGACACCGCCTGCCGGCCCGAACGGTCAGCCCTGGTGACGAGGTCCTGCGTCCCCGCAGACGCGGTTCGCGAGGGGCGCTGACCCCTCCCTTCCGGTCTCCTGTGGGGTCGGCGCGGCCCTTCGCCCCACCCGCTTCCCGGGCCTTGACCCGGCGTCCTCGCGCCTCGGCCTCCGTTCCCCGGCCGAGCGAAGCGCGTCGTGAGGACCGCCGCCACGTTACCGCGTCCGTGAAGGCTGAGCCAGACCACCCGGGAGATTCGTCTTCAAGTCCGCCTTCCGGTGACGGAAGTGGGCTGGACCGACCGACGGTTCACCGTCCGGTCGCCTACCCCCCTGAGCCCCTGCGCTGAGTCTACCTTGGGGGGTGGGGTCTTCGGGCAGCCTCACCGAAGACGCCGGAATGCGGATCCCCGCGGACCGGGGACGGGAGATCGTGCCAGTAACCGATGTCCGGACCGTCAGTGCGGTAAGGAGAGAGGGTCCTTGACCACGAGAAGCCCTTCCCTCACTGAGGTGCATCTTATGTACCGCAATGTCGCACCCGCCTCCTTCCGCCAAGTCCAGACGGTCGGGCTCCCCCCCCACTCCGCCACGACCTCCGCCTCTGGCTCCAAGAAGGTCGTGGCGATCATCGCCGGGGTCCTGTTGATCGTTCTCGTCGTCGTCGCTGGCCTCGAGGTGGGGAACTTCCTGGGCGGGGTGCCGGGCCGTGCCTCCTCGCCCTTTCCCCTCACTTCCTACGTGAACCTCACCATCCACTACTCGCCCGCCACCGGCGACTCGTGGTACACGCCGGGGAACTTCGCCGTACCGGCAATGTCCCGGGTGGTCTTCACCATCACCAACTACGATCCCTCGACGAACTATCTCCTGGTTCCCAATGACAATTGCGTGGCTGGGACCGTGGGAGGCGAAGAGTTCGTCCAGGTCAACTCCTCGCATCCTCCGAGTCAGGTCACCTGCCTGGCCACCACAGGCGTCAGCCACACCTTCACCATGTATGACACGCTCTACAACCTCAATGTCCCCGTTCCCCCCGCCCCGAACGACCGCACCCCGATCACGGTGACGTTCTCCGCCACCTTCGGTTCCCAAGGCACCTACCAGTGGGGATGCATGTGCCGGTGCGGCCCCATGACGGAACCCGGGATGATGTACGGGAACGTCACCGTGACGTGACGCACGAGCCGGGGAAGCCGCCTGTGGCTGCCCGGGAGACTTGCGCTCGGAGGGGAACTCGCCCCGGCGGGTGAGGATGGGTCTCCGGTCGGCCAGGGCCTCCGGACTCCCCTGGACGAACCGTTCCCCGGTAGGGGAGGGCAAGTCGTGGCTCCCCTTCCATGTACCCATCTTTCGGATCCCGCAGGCAACCGACCGGCGCCGACCGGACGATCTGCCATCGGCGTTGTTGCCGGTGGGGGACACCACCTCGACAGGGCATGGTGCCTGATGGGTGCCAGCCCGGATCGAGGGGGTGCCGCTGCGGCGACCGAGTCTCGTGGGAGTCCGGCCTGGTCAGAGGGGCCTGTTGCCGACCATGCCCGAAAGATGGGTCAAGGGCCCGGTCGTCCCCCGGGCAGCGGTTCCTCGAAGACCTCGGCCTGGAAGGTGAAGATCTCCACCCCCTTCTCTCGCCAGGCCCCGCGAGGAAGACCTGCCTTCCGGCTCACCCCGTCCAGAAAGTCTTCGGCATCCCAACCCTGCTCCGGCGCCACCTGAGGCAGGAGTAACCCTTCCTGTCCGAACCCCCGAAAGATGAGGCCGTCGACGCCCACCCGGATCGCCCGGGGGAGGTCCTCCGGGGCCGGGACGGTCAACCGGCGGGGAGGGGTGAGCAGGGAGACCTCCACCCGGATCCGGGGAAGCTCGGAGGACGACAACGGTGGGAACCGGGGATCCGCCCGGGCGGCGTAGAGCGCCGCCCGGGGAAGGGCCCGGTAGAGGGGTTCCCGGCCGACGGGGAACCCGACACAGCCCCGAAGTTCCCCTTCCGGATGGGTTCGGAGGGTCACGAACACCCCCCGCAGGATGGAGAGTCCTGGGACCCGCGCGTATTCCCCTGGGACCTCCGCCACCGCCTGCTCTTCCGGCAGGGAAAGGTAGCCTTCGAGCGTCCGACGGACCAACCTCACCGCGACCGGCCCGGTGGGTCCCGGTGCCGGGGGGGAGGGGACCTCCTCCCGGTACCGAGGGCTTCGGGTCATGGACCTCCCACGACCCCATCCCCACCAACCTCAAATACGCCGCCGAGGGTCCACCGCCTCCCTATGCCCTTCCCCGAAGCCACGCAACGGCTGTTGCTGAAGAAGATCTGCATGAACTGCTCCGCTCGCAACCCCATGCGGGCGGTCCAGTGCCGCAAGTGCGGCTACCACGGACTCCGGGTGAAGTCCCGGGAACGGTCCGGCAAGACGAAGTAGGCGGCGCTCCGCCTACGCACCCACTTCGGCAGGGACCGGTACTTGCCGGGCCCGCCGGGTCTCCTGGGAGATCTCCACCCGCTTCCGGAACAGGTAGGTGAGGTTCCGGTACCCGTCCCGCCAGCTGGAGAGCTTCGGCCGTCCCCACCGCTCGGTGTAGTGGATCGGGATCTCCTCCAGCCGGAAGCCCCGGAGGAGCACCTCCAGCTTCAGTTCCTCGGAGAAGGCCATCCCGTCCTGGGTCAGCCGGAGCTTCGGCAGGATGGACCGCCGAAAGACCCAGAGGCCACTTTGGGAGTCCACCAGCGCCCGGGCCGGGGCGTTCTTCAAACAGGTGTGGAAGAGGACCCGGAAGGTGAGGTTGAGGGCCAGGTTCCCGATCCGGTGCTCCGTGGTCATCGCCTTTTGCTCGAGGTAGGTGAGCCGGTCACCCGTGAGGAAGTCCCGGTCGTGGTGGATGAGGTGAAGGAGCATCCAGGGGATCTTGTCGGCGGGGTAGGTCCCGTCCCCGTCCAGGGTGGCCACGTACTCCCCTTGGACCAGGTCGAAGCCGGTCCGGTAGGCCCGGCCATACCCCTTGCGCGGTTCGTTCACCACCCGGGCCCCGAGGCGCCGGGCGATCTCCGGGGTTCCGTCCGTGGAGGCCCCGTCGACGACCAGCACTTCCCAGTCCACCGGGTCCTGCGGGAAGAGCGTCCGGTTGGCCGACGCGGCCGCCCGGTAGAAGACCTCCAGGGTCCGCGGTAGCCCTTCGGCCTCGTTCAGGGTGGGGATGACAACGCTCGCCCTCATGGGAAGGTGAGGTACTCCAACCCCGCATGCCGTCTTAAGCTTAGGGACGGGTCCGGTCCGCCACCATGGCCCCGCCGGAGCCTCCCGCCCTTTCCGAGGAGCCCCCCGGGCAGGAGCCCGCCCACTGGTCCTTCGGGACCACGGCGGACGTGGGGATCGCGGCCCGGGCCGGGGATGGCGCCCGCCTCCTGGCCGAACTGGCGGAAGCGCTCGTGGAGGTCGTCACCGACCGCGGAAGGATCGCTCCCCGGGAGGGCCGTCGGTTCCGGGTGGAGGGACAGACGGACGAAGGGTTGGTCGTGGCGTTCCTGGGGGAGATCCTCTACTGGCAGGACGCCGGCTGGCTACCCCATCACGTGGAGGTCCACCTGGACCCGGGAGGGACCCCCACGGCCTGGGGAAGCGCCTTCGGGGAGACGCTCCAACCGGCCCGTCATCCGGTCAAGGTGGGCGTGAAGGCCGTCACCTTGCACGATCTCACGTTTGACCGCAGGGCCGGCAGGGCCTCGGTCATTCTGGACATCTGAGAAGGTCGACCATCACCCTCGGGTCCTCAGGTAGGCCCGGACGCCCTCTCCCAACTCCGAGAGGACCCCGGCCCGGAGGAGCTCCCGCTCCACGGCCGCGATCCCGGCGAGCAGATCGCCGTCCTTCACCATCCCCATGTGCCCGATCCGGAAGGTCGCCCCCTTGGCGATGCCCTGGCCTCCTGAGACGATCACGTTGTGGCGTTCCCGGAGCCCGGCCCGGAACGCCGAGTCCTCCACGCCCGGGGGGTATCGGATGGCGGTGACGGTGTCCGAAGCGTAGGCCGGGTTGGGATAGAGCCGTAGCCCCACGGCGGCCACCGCCGCCCGGAGCGCCTCCGCCTGCTGGTGGTTCCGGGCCCGCCGGCGCTCGGGGGTCTCCTCTTTCAGCAGGAGCAGGGCCTCCTTGAGCGCGAGGAAGAGCGGGACCGCGGGGGTGAACGGCGTGTCGTCCTTCTCCAGGCTCTTCAGATGCTCCTTGAGATCGTTATAGTAGGTCCGGGGCGCGAGCTCGCCGTACGCCCGGTCCGACAGGTGGACCAGGGAAAGCCCGGCGGGGGCCGCGAGCCCCTTCTGCGCGCCCACCACCAGGGCATCCACGCCCGCCCGGTCCGAAGGGGGATCGAGCCCGGGGAGGGCGCTGATCGCGTCCACCAGGAAGAGCGCCCCCTGGCGCCGAACCATGGATCCGATCTCCTCCACCGGGTTGGTGAACCCCACGCTGGTCTCGTTGTAGACCAGGGTCACGGCCCGGAACGGTCCGGTCTCCAAAGCCTCCTTCAGGGCCTCGGAGCTCACCGGTTCGCCCCAGGTGCCCCGGAGCGGGACGGCCTTGCCGAACCGCTGGACGATCTTCTCCATCCGGTCCCCGAAATGGCCATTGGAGATCACCAGGACGCGATCCTCGGGCCGGACCAACCCGGCGACCACGGCTTCGAGCCCGGCCGTGCCACTCCCCGTGAGGACCGCCTGGCGGCCCGGCCGACCAAAGACCAGCGGCAGGAGGTCGACGATCTCCCGGACCACCGAGTGAAAGTACTCTCCGCGGTGGTTGAGGGCCGGAGTGGCCATGGCTTGGAGGACCCGGGGATGCATCTGGACCGGACCGGCCAAGAGGAACGTGCTGGTGTAGGGATCGAAAGCGTCGGGGATGGGGACCCCCTCGGGGGAGGGGACGGGGGTGGCCGGACTCTTCGACGGGGCACTGGCGCTCCTTACGCTGTTCGTCATCGTTTCCAAACCTCGGGATTGACACAGAACTCGGGCGTCTCTCCCCGGAGGACCTTCAAGACCTGCGCCACGGTGATCGCCCCGGCCCGGGCCTGCGCCTCCCTGGTGGAGGCACCGATGTGCGGGGTCGCCACCACCTTCGGGTGGGAGAGGAGCCGGGGGTCCCGGGGAGGCTCGACCTCGAAGACGTCGAGTCCCACCCCACCGAGCCTCCCGGACTCCAGCGCCGCGAGGAGCGCCCCTTCATCGATCAGTCCGCCCCGTGCGGCGTTGAGCAGGATGGCCCCGGGCCGCATCTGGGACAGCTCCCGGGCCCCTATCAGGTGATGGGTCTCGGGAGTGAGGGGGCTGTGTACGGAGACCACATCGCTGGTCTCCAGGAGCTGGGGCAAGGGGACCAACGGGGTCTCGTCCCCGGTGCTGGAGAGGAAAGGATCGTACGCCTGGGCCCCCATGCCGAACGCCCGGAGCCGGACCCCCACTTCCCGGGCGATGCGGCCATATCCCACGAAACCGACCGTGCGTCCGGAGAGCTCGGTCCCGTTCCCGGCCTTCTTCCATGTCCCGGACTTCACGGCCACCATCTGGCTCCCGAAGTCCCGGGCCACGGCGACCAGGAGGCCCACCGTGAGCTCGGCCACGCTCGCGGTGGCCGCCGCCGGGGCGTTGACCACCGGGATCCGGCGCCGGTTCACCTCCGCCATGTCGATGTTGTCGACCCCCACACCGGCCCGCCCGATGACCCGTAGCGGCCCCACGGTGGCCAGGAGCTCCTTGGTGACCTTGGTCCGGCTCCGGACGATGAGGCCCTCGGCCCGGGGGAGGGTGGCGGAGACCAGTTCCGGCGCGGCGGAGGCGTTCACCACCTCCGCGCTCCGTCCGAGGTCCTCCAGCGCCCGGGGATCGAGCTCATCGGCGACCAGGACGACCGGGCGAGCGCCGAGCATGCTGGCGGAGGAGGAGGGCCGGGGCTAAAGGCTTCCCCTACGGTGATGGGCCGGACCGCTTCCTGGCAGCCGCGCGGGAGCGAAGGAGGGGTTGGTCATGGAAGACCAGGATGCCCCCGAACAGGACCAGGAAAATGCCGAGGCCCCAGTACCAGATGAACGTGGCCACCCAGACGTAGATGAAGGTCAGGCCAGTGAAGAACATGGCCCCGCCCACGATGATCTCCCAGGCCAGCGGGTGTCCGCCGGTGTTCCACCGTGCGACGGCGTGATGCTCTTCGAAGTGCTCCTCCGAGCCCATGGCAACGAGGGAGGAGGCCGTCCGGCTCTTAAATCATGAGGAGCTCCCGTAGGACGCCCGTCCCCCGGGCGGTCGAGGTGGACGCGCCCCGTCGGGAGCTAAGTGCTTGGTCGGCGGGGCTCTGCCCCCCGCCAAGGGAGACCGATGGAGGGGGAGAGCTACCGGAGAGGGCCCGCTCGAACCACCGGGCACGGTACCGAGGATGGAGAGGCCCTCTTCCTTCGCCTCCCGGATCGCCTTCCAGCGCCGGGGGGGCGGCGGGCTCGGCTCGTGGACGGCCCGTCGGCGGCCACCCCTGGGGGTTCCGGGTCGGGCATGTGACATCCTCCCCCGAACAAGTTCGGGGGCTTCCCTCGGGACTCATCGTGCTACCGCCGAATCCGAGAGTGGTTCCTGCTTCGACGACCGGACTCGCCGCCCCTTGCGGTGCGGTGGAGGTCTGGTCTCCACAGGCGTGGATTCCCCGGTGCCCCCGGGTATCTTGGCGAGCGCGCGGGCGAGGACGTTCCTCGCCGCGTTCAGGTCTCGGTCGAGGCGAAGACCGCACGGACACGAGTACGTCCGGTCGTGGAGCGGGAGCGGGGGATCGGCGAGGCGTCCGCACTTCGAGCATGTCTGGGTCGTTCCTTTCGCGGGAACCTCGACGTAGCGCCCCGACCGCCGGGCCTCCTTGTACGCCGCCATCTGCCGGAGCATCCCCCATCCCGCGTCGGAGATCGACTTGGAGAGGTGGTGGTTTCCGAGCATCTCCGGAACCGACAGATCCTCGAACGCGATCAGGTCGTGGCGCCTCGCCCACCCGGTCGTGAGCTTGTGGGCGAAGTCCCTCCGCTGGTCCCGCACCTTCGCGTGGCACCGGGATACACGGAGTTTCGCCTTCTCCCGGTTGTGGGAGCCTTTCTTCCTCCGGGAGACGGTCCGCTGGGCGCGGGCCAAGCGCAGTTCGGAGGCGCGGAGGAACTTCGGCGGCTCGACCGTCTCCCCCGTCGACAACATGGCGAGGTGGGAGAGGCCGAGGTCCACGCCGACCGGGCTCTCGGACGCCGTGGGAGCAGGTAGCGCGGGGTCGGCGACCTCGTAGGTGAGGACGGCGAACCATCGGTCGCCCTCGCGCTCCACCGTGCAGGTCTTGATGCGGCCATCGGGCGGGGCACGGTGAACCTTGATGGGAACATCCCCGATCATCGATAGATGAAGGCGGTGCGTGCCGTTCCGCCCACGGACGATGGCGGCGGAACCGTTCGAGTCTGGGTAGGTTAGCGATGTGACCTCCCTCTTGAACCGGGGGAACCCGGGCCGGCCGCCCTCTTTCACGCGCCGGAAGAAATGCTTGAACCCGTCGTCGAGGCGGGCGAGCATCTCCTGAGCCACGTGACCGTAGACTCGACCGATGCCACCCTTGTCGTAGGCCCGCCACCGCGTGAGGTCCCGACACTGGCTGACGTAGGAATGGGACTTCCTCTCCTTCCGCCACGCCTCCTGTCGTTGTTCGAGGGCGTGGTTCCACAGGAATCGGAGTTCGCCCATCTGGGCGAGGAGTTCCCGCTCATGGTTCGGGAACGGGTAGAGGCGATACTTGTTGGGCTGATACATCCTCGACGGTAGCAAGGAGGGCATGGAACTATCCCGCATAAATGGCTCGCTAACCCCCCTACAAGTAGGGGGGCTTGCGCTCGCCGCCGTCGTCAGCGGAACCGCCGTTCCCCGAGCCCTACGTTTAGATACACGGAAATAATTACTGGCACCCTAAAATAGGGGCATCCGCTGACCCCCGCCATGGAAACGCTCCAGCGGCTCACCCGCCGGCAGGTGGAGACCCTCGAGATCATCGCGGCCGTGGAAACCCCGATCAAAGCCGTCCCTCTCAAGAGCGTGGCCTCGGCCCTCAAGGTCCGCCCCCCCTCCGCCCTATCGCACTTGACCCCCTTGGAAGCGCTGGGCCTCATCGCCCGGCGCCGGGGAAAGTCCCGGCTCACCCCCCGGGGGCGGAGCACCCTCGTGGAGTACCGGCGCCACCACCGGGTGGCTGAGCATCTGTTCGCCCGGGTGGGGTTCTCCCCGGAGGAGACCTGCCGGGCCGCCCGGGAGATCGACCTCGCCCTGGGCCACAACACGGTGGACCGCCTCTGCCGGTCCGAAGGACATCCCCCCACCTGCCCTCACGGCCAGCCCATCGTCCCGTGCCAGGGCCGGCCCGAGCGCGCTTGACGGGGCCTCATGTGGAACCTCAGCTTCCTCCTGGACCCTCCCGGAGGACTCACCATCCCGGTCATCCTGGGTCTGGGGTTCCTCCTGGGACTGATGCACGGCGCCACCCCCGATGAGCACACCTGGCCCATCACCTTCAGCTACTCGGTCGGGAGCTACAGCAGCCGAGGCGGAATGAAGGCGGGGTTCGTCTTCTCCTCCGGCTTCACCCTCCAGCGGTCCATCCTGACCGCCCTGGGGTTCCTGGGCCTCGCCTCCATCTACGCCGTCTACAACCTGGACGGCCCGGTCTACCTCGTCGTCGGCGGGGTCATGCTCGTGGCCGGCTACTACCTCGTCCGGGGAAGCGACCTCCACCTGCCCCTGGACCACGCGTTGGAACGGCTCCTGGGCCGCTTCTTCCAGGACCACCGCCACCACACCACTTCCGCTAAGCCCCGGAAGGTGGCCGAGGAAGGGGAGACCGGGATCAGGCCCGTCCCGCTGCGCATGGCCCTGCTCCATGGGTTCGTGGCCGGCTGGGGGTTCGGCGGCTTCGCCGTCATCATCGTCTTCCTCCTGGCCCCCCAGATGCCCAATGTCTGGTGGGCCGCGCTCGTCGGCACCAGCTTCGGCCTGGGGACCATGACCATGCAGGTGATCACCGGCGCCCTCTTCGCCCGGCTGGCCCGGCTCAAGCGCCTGACCACGACCCAGATACAGCGCATCGGCCGCTCCACCGCCGCCCGCACGCTGTACCTCGGTGGGCTGGCGTTCATGGCGGTGGGGGCCGTGGTGGCCGCGGCTCCCTGGATGAGCGGAGTGGCCCTGTCCACGGGGAACCCCATCCCGAACCTCAGCTCCATCGGCTACGCCACGGTGCTCGTCATCGCCGTGGTGGGGATCATCGGCGGGAGCAGCATCTGGAAGGCTTACCGAGAGGTCACCGCGCCTCCCGATCAGACGAACCGTACGCTGGGCTGAGGGCCCTCGGGAGCCGCCCCGGCGGGCCTCCTCCCGAGGGGGATGGGAACCGCCGCCCGCTACCAGCGGCGGAAGGGCATTGGAGGAGGCTGGGCGGCTTCCTTGCCGGGGGGGACGAACTGTACGAGCTTCCCGGGCCGGCCTTTCCGCCACGGTTGGGAGACCGGCCGGTACCCCGCCCGGGTCATCTGGGCCCGGATCTCGTCGAAGGCCCTCCCGCTGACAAAGAGCTCCTGGGGCCGGAAGGGCGTGCTCTCGGGATAGCGTCCGGGCAGCGTCACCCAGAGCTGGACCTCGAGCCCGGCAGGCCGCCGCTGGGAGACCGGTGCGTCCCGGGTATCCCAGGCGTAGTCCACCGGGGGGGAGGCCCACGGGAGCTTCACCTCCTTGCCCTTCGGGTACTGGAGGAGCAGGCCCGCGGGAAGCACCTCGAAGGACGTGGGGTGCATCCGCCGCAGGAAGCCGATGCTGAACGGGACGAGGGAAAGGAAGCCCACCAGGAGAGCGAGCACGAGGTAGAACGTGGTCACAGGGTGATCGCTGGTGGCCACCAGGTAGGCGTACTCGGCCACGAAATAGCCGGCGAGGCCCAGGAGGAGGAGGCCCCCCACGGCCCCTCCCCAGCGCCGTTCCCGGGAGGCGAGGTACTGGGCCTGGGTGTCGTGGTGGCTCATGGAGGGGCTCCCGGTGTCCCCCGACCGCAACGGCACGCTTCACGGTGGGCCCTCCGGCCCCCTCCGCGCCCTGACCCGGTCGGGGCTGTTGGACGCCGGGGTTGTCCTCTCTTCATTCCCTGGGGGCGACTCGCCCACAGAACGGTCCGGAGGGACCCTTCGTCGGCATCCAGGATCCCCCTTGTGGGGGGACCGGGGGACCCCATCCCGCCACGGGTCAAGAAGCCTCCTGCCGGCCAGAGGAGCTCGATTGGGGCTCTCCCCAACCCCCCTCCAGAAGAAGGACGAACCCGGCGAGGATCCCCAGGAGCGGCAGGAGGAGGTAGGGAAGGTCCACCGTGGGGAAGGAGAGGACGAGGGCGATGGTGAGCGCCAGGGCCCCCGAGACCGTGGGAAGGCTGAACTGGAGGAGGGAGAGGGACCGGCCCCCGCTCTGCTCCGACGGCAAGGCGAGGGTGACCGCGGCGAGCAGGACCAGGCCGGCGAGGAAGCCCCCGGCCAGCGTGTCCTCCGTCGGAGGGACCGTGATCCCTTCGGCAAGGAAGAGGAGCGCCAGCGGCAGGCTGTAGGCCCACGGGACCGGTTCCGGCAGGCGCCGCAGGAGGCTGGAGACCACCGCCAGGCTCCCGGCGAGGATCAGGAAGAAGAGCAGGTAGGGCTCGCCGCTGGACGAGCCGAGGAGGGCGGTCACGCCCAAGGTGGCGAACGCAACGGCACCCTCCCCCAGGGAGACCGGGGTGGGGCGGTACCAACCCAGGCGGCGGGTGGTGGGCGTCATACCCGTCGCCCTCCAGAGGAGATCGCCGGGCGACGCAGGAACTCCACGAGGGGAGCCAGCGTCTCGAACTCGGACCAATCGACGACGGGGGAGTACTCCCAGGCCTGGCGGAGACGGGCCCGGCGGGCCAACCGGGCCAGCCGGTAGGCAAGGTCCCCGGCCGGATGGGTCCGGTCCAGTGCCGCCTGCTCGAGGGAGAGAGGAGAGGGGCTCAGGAGGACCGTGGGGAACCCGCGCCGTTCCAGGTAGAAGCCCAGGGTCAGGGTCTCCGGGTCCTCCAGGGGGGTGACCAGGAGGGCCTGGGTCCCGGCGGGGACCGAGCGACGGAGGTTCACGGCCAGCCGCTCCACCGGGGGGTCCGCGGAGGTGGACTTCGCCTCCGAGAGCATCTGCTCCAGTCGGTACCGTTGGAGCCGACCGGTGCCCAGGGGGAGCACCTGGGGGAACTCCGTGAAGAGCGCGAGCCCCACCCGGGTCTTTTCCCGGAGGAGTTCCCGGGCGATCCCCACGCAGGCCGCCCTCCCCACGCCGAGGAGATGCTCCAGACCCGGGACAGGTGGTTCTCCGGTCCGGAGGTCCAGGATGAGCAGGAGCTCTCCGCTACGCTCCGCCAGGTACTCGTTGCTCATCCACTGGCCGCGTCGGGCGCTGGCCCACCAATTGATGGTCCGCCGGCCGTCCCCCGGGGAGTACGGGCGGAGGGTGTTGAAGTCCCCTGAAGTGCCTGTCCTCTGGGAGCGGACCTCCCCGGGGAGGACAGTGGTCCGTCGCAGGTTCACCTGACGGAGGCGCCGGAGTTCGGGCGGATAGCGCTCCAGGAGCACCCCCTCCCCCCGGACCCGGATCTCCACCTCGGCCAGGCCGAGCGGGTCCCGCCAGAAGACCCGGGGTGGGTCCACGCGCTGGAAGAGCGGGCGCCAGGGATGCACGCGGAAGGGGACCGTGGCTGTTCCCCGGGGGGAGAGGGCACAGGTCCCGGTGAGGGGCTCGGGCGGTTCGGCTCCCGGCACGCCCTCTTCCAACAGCGAGACGACCCCGCCCGATGGAGGGGGATCGAGGCCGACGGTCCACCGGATCTCGAGCGCCCCATCCACATCCTCCACGCTGCCGTCCACCGTAGCTTCGGTCCGGCCCGAGGGGGCGAGAAGCCAGGGGGAGAGGGGCGCCGCGAGAAGGGGGACGGCGAGGAGGAGGGCCGGGGGAGAGGCGAAGAGGAGGCCCAGGATCACCCCGAGCCCCGCCAAAGCGAAGAGGAGGAAGGCCCGGCCCCGCCAGACCAGGGTTCCCGGCGTCCGGGGGGGCTCTGGGGCGAGGTCCTGGGTCGCCGTGGTCAGCCCCCCCTCATTCGATCTTCGGGACCGGGACGCGTCGGAGGGCCTCAGAGACCACCGTGGGGCCACGGAGCCCCCGGATCCAGGGCTCGGGGCGGATCACCAGCCGGTGTGCCAGGCACGGAACGGCCAGCGCCTTCACATCATCGGGAACCACGTAATCCCGGCGTTCCAGCAGGGCCCGGGCCCGGGCGGCCTTGGCCAGCGCGAGGGACCCCCGCGGGGAGGCCCCCACCTCCACCCGGGGATCCTCCCGGGTGGCCCGTACCAGGTCCACCACGTACCCTTCCAGGGCGCTGTCGAGCGTGATCTCCTCCACGGCCTGCTGCAGGCCCCGGAACTCGCCCGGACCGAGGACGGGGGGAGGGGGCGAGATCTCTGCCTTGGTCTCCCGCCGTCGGGACAGGATGAGCCGCTCCTCCTGGGCATCCGGGTACCCTAGCGTCAGGCGCATGAGGAAACGGTCCACCTGCGCTTCCGGGAGCGGGTAGGTACCCTCCAGCTCGATGGGGTTCTGGGTGGCGAGGACCAGGAAGGGCCGGTCCAGGGCCAGGCTCCCGGTCCCCGCGGTCACCTGGTACTCCTGCATCGCCTCCAGGAGAGCGGATTGGACCTTGGGGGGGGCCCGGTTGATCTCGTCCGCGAGCAGCACCTGGGTGAAGACGGGGCCGCGCCGGAAGCTGAACTTCCCGGTGCCCGGGTCGTACACCTCCCCCCCGGTGATGTCCGTGGGCATGAGGTCCGCCGTGAACTGGACCCGCTGGAAGGTGAGGCCGAGGGCCGAGGCGAAGCACTTGGCGATGAGGGTCTTCCCCAGCCCGGGGAGGTCCTCCAGGAGCACGTGCCCGTCGGCCAGGAGACCGGCCGCCAGCGTTCTCAGGGCATCGGTCTTCCCCACCACCCGGGCGCCCACGGCGTCCAGGACGCGGTCCATGGGGAGGACCGAGGGGGGGGAGCTCACGTCCCTTCCTCCAGCCGTTCAATCTCTCGGCGGAGCCAGGGTTCGAACTCCCGGGGGGGGAGTTCCAGGACCCGGTCGCGCTCCGCCCGTTGCGTTTGAAGCGTGCCCGAGGCCTCCAGGCTCTCCAGCACCTTGACCCGGGCCAGCGTGTCCCCTCCGAGGGCGAGGCGCATGCGCTCCTCCAGGGGAGGAGGAGGGTTGACGGCGAGGGCGGGAAGCGGCGGCATCCTGAGGCTCATGGACGAGAGCCCGGCGAGGATGAAGAACCCGGTCGAGGTCCCGGCGAAGATCAGCGTGAGGGCCCGGTCCTGTCCCACGAGAAGGAGGGAGAGGGCGAAGATCGTCCCGCCGACGAGGAATCCCAACACGCCGCGGGCGATCACGACGCCACCCCGGTCGGGTTGCCAGCGGGAACGGGCTTCCCGGGCAAGGCCCCGAGTTCCGACAGGGCGCCATCCAGGCACCTCTGTGCGGAACGGGCCTGGTCCGGGCTCATGAGGTGGGTGGAGTAGCGGGCTTCCTCAAACAGTTCCCTGAGCCCCCGGGCGGAGCCCCGGCTCAAGGACAGGCGGGTGACCATGCGTTCCTCGATCTCCCGGGGGGTGGCGGACAGGAGGTGGCCCATCCGGTGGTCCTTGAGCTCCCGGAGGAGCAGCCCGTAGGCCCGGAGGATCTCCTCTCTGGCGGTCTCGGGTTCGCCGGTCCGGAGCGCGGCCAGGGCATCCTCCAACCCCTTCACCAGGTTGACGGATGGGCCCTGGGCATCGCTCGCATCCTCTCCCCAGGAGGGCTTCTTCAGGAGCGTGGGCAGGACGAGCACCAAGGCGATGACAGCGGCCAGCATGCCGAGCAGCAGAGGGAGGCTGAGCGGAGGGACGGGAGTCGGCGGGGGGGCCAGGGCCGTGCCGTTCGCGCCGGTGTTGTTCCCGGTGCCGTTCGGGCCTCCGCCGGGGGGGGTCGTTCCGCCGCCCGGCGGACCGGTCCCGTTCCCCACGGGGGCGGTGGAGAGGGTTCCCTGTGGGGTGAAGAGCGCTCCGATGGCGAGGATGATGACCACCAGGAGCGCGGTGATGACGAGGCCGATGGCGAGGGCGGCCGTCTGCCCCCCGAACATGCCCCGGCCGCGGTTCATGATCGCCAGCACCACGAGCCCCCCGAGACCGGCGAAGCCCAAGATCACCAGGACGAGCACCCCTTCCACCGAGGAGATGAGGTCGCTGTGGACCGCCGCCGGAGGGAAAGGGGAGGCCTTGACCAGGGAACCGGCGGTCAGCCCGACGACCACGGCGAGGAGGAGGAGGACAACGAGGCCGAGCCGTGTCCCGGTGCCGAAGGTCCTGGACCGTGGAGGGGGCCCCCCGGAGGGGACGTCTCCGGGCTTCCCCATGAGGCTCCGTAGCCGTAGCCCGCTTCATATAGATTTAATTCCGGGCGGCGGAGGGAAACGGGAGCTCCCACTGCCGTCGGGTCCACCGTGCCACCCGGGCTTCCACAGGGTCCACGCCGATCCCCGGGCCGGGGCGCGGCCGCAGGGTGCTTCCCGGCCCCAGGGCGAAGGGAGGCTCCACCAGGTCCTCCCGGTAATACCGGTCCGAGGCGGAAAGGTCGGAGGGAAGGATGAAACCGTCCAGCGTGGCGAGGGAGAGGTTGTGGGACCGCCCGACACCCGTCTCCAGCATCCCCCCGCACCATACGGGGATCCCGGCCCGGGCTGCCCGGGCGTGGAGCTCGAGGGAGGGGCCGAGTCCTCCGACCCTCCCGGGCTTGAGGTTGAGGACACCGATGGCCCTGAGGGCCAGGGCCTCTTCCAGCCTTCCCGGACCGGTGACGGACTCGTCGAGGCAAAGTCGGGTCGGTGGGCGGAGGCGCCGGGCGAGCCGCGCATGCCAGACCAGCCGATCCTCGGGGAAGGGCTGCTCGATGAGTTGGACCCGGTAGCGAGCAGCCCACCGGGCCAGGCGGGAGAGATCCTCCAGGGCGTAGGCCTGGTTGGCGTCGATCCACAGGGGGATGTCCGGGAAGGTGCGACGGACCTGGGCCACGTAGGCCTCGTCCTTCCGGGGGGTCACCTTGAGCTTGATGCGGCCGTAACCGGCGGTGCGGTACGCTGCCACCTGGTCGACGAGGGCCTGGGGGGAGGCCTCCAGCCCCACGGACACTCCGACCGGGATCGGGCGGTCCCGGCCTCCGAGGAGGCGGCAGAGGGGGGTCCGGAGGACCCGGGCGGAGAGGTCCCAGAGGGCCATCTCCACCGTCGCCTTGGCCATGGGGTGTCCCCGATAGGCGCCGGCCGCCGTGAGGAAGCGTTCTGGGGTGGTCTCCGGCACCGTCCCGAGCAGGGGTAGAAGGTAGCGGCGCAGCATCTCACGGGCGGTGGAGACGGACTCACTGGAGTATAGGGGGTCTCGGCCGGCGACGCACTCCGCCCACCCGACCTTCCCGCCCACCTCCTCCAGCGCGAGAAGGAGCAGGCGACGGCGGCGTTCCACGCCGAAACTGGTGGCAAAGGGGTGGACCAGGGGAAGCTCCAGCTCCCTCAGGGTGGCTCGCCGGAGCCGGAGCGGGGGGAGCTCACGCGGGGGGAGCATCCGTGGCCACCGGGGGGGTCGTTGGGCCGGGGGAGAGGAGGTAGTAGGCCCGGCGTTCGTGTTCCCGGGAGACCACCGCGAAGTCGTCCACCCGGGCGCCGAGGTCGAAGCAGGCTCGGAAGGCCTCCCGGCTGGCCTGGCGCCAGGGCCGGAGGCAGTCGGGCTGGTGCTCCCTGAGCGCCTCGAGGTCGAATGGGATCTCGAGGATCCCCGAGCGGAACCCGGCGCCAGGTTCCTCCACGGCCTGGGGGACCCGTAGCCCGGCCTCGCCCGGTTCGGTCTTGAGGAGCACCTGGCTCGCCTCCACCCGGGCGACGGTCTCGGGGCCAAGGGGGCCCGGGTCCTGGAGCCGTCGGACCACCTCGGGGTCGTTCAGGTTCCAGGTGACCCGGACCCGGTCGGTGGCAAGCCCGGCGTTCACGTCGGAATCCAGGGTGCCGTAATAGTGGGGGAGGTACTGGTCGGGGAGGGCGCCCAGGCGGTGGACGTTCAGGTGGGCGTTCCGGCTCACCAGGGGATCGAAGGTCCACCGGATCTTGGCGAGCCCCTGGCGGAGCACCTCCTCGCGCTGGGCGATCTTGAGCCGGAACCCGACCCGGTGGTTCCGGAACTCGGGCAGGACGGCGTTCATGTGGGACCACTGGTAGAGCTCCTGTCCGTCCCAGGCGAGGAAGGCGAGGGTGAACCCCACCAGATGGAAGTCCACGAAGGCCCCGAGGGCGAACCCTCCGTTGTCCTGGATGGCCCGGAGGATGGAGACCGGCACCGGGTGCTCGGTGCGCATCCCCCAGGCAGCCTGCTGGACCTCCTCGGCCTGGCGAAGCTCCTCCGGGGTCTTGAGGCGACGGAAGGTGATCTCCACCATCCCGGGTGCGGAGGGGCCCGGGTTACATGAAGCCCCGGGAACCGGACCGGTGCGCTGCCTACCCGCGGATCTTGAACTCCTGCTTCTTGCGGATGAGACGCTCGTGGTCCCGGGGGGTGAGGTCCCAGATGAGGTCCTCCACCTCGGGGACGTTCCGGAGGAACTCGGCCTTGCTCCGGGTCTTCATCAGGTGCTCGAAGCGTTCCCGGGCGATGATGTAGCTGCCGGCGAGGTACCCTCCCACGATGACCAGGATCGGTCCGACGATGGCCATGGCGAGGGTCCAGTCCGGGCCGGAGCCGCTGGGGCCATCGGTCCCCTTCAGTCCCGGGACGAAGCCACTGAACAAGGGAGAGGAGATCAGCGGGGTCCAGGCGGCGATGGCGATGGCGGTGAGGATCCCCCCGACGACCAGCACCAGGAGGGAGAGGGCAAAGCGGTTGGTGAGTGACCAGTAGCGGATCCGGGAGTAGAGGTTCAACCGCGGCGGGCTCTCGGTCCGTGGAGAGGTGCCGGTATCGGCCGCCCCCTCCCCGGGGGTCTCTGGAGCGGCGCGGGGGTTCTGCCTCATGGGGGACCTCGGAGGGTCCTCCCGAAGAAAGGATTTATGGTGTTCGGCCGGCTGGGATGGGCGGCGTTCGCATGGATGTGGTCCGCAGCCGGGCTCCGCTGCGCTTGAGTTTTGCCGGCGGCGGGACGGATGTTTCGCCCTACCCGGAGGAGAAGGGGGGCGCGGTGCTCAACTGCACCATCGACCGGTATGCCTACGCCACGCTCTCCCGGATCCCCGGGGGCTCGGGGGGGCTCCGGGTGCACTCCCTGGACTACGATGTGATGGCGAACTACCAGACCCCGGCGGACCTCACCTACAACGGGGAACTGGACCTGGTGAAGGCCGCCATCAAGCTCCTGCGGCCGGTGGGGAACGGGGCGGACGGGGAGGCGTTGGAGCTCTTCCTGCACACCGATGCTCCCCCCAGGACGGGGTTGGGAGGGTCCTCGGCGCTGGTGGTGGCGCTGGTGGGGGCCTTCCAACGTCTGTATCACCAACCCTGGACGCCGTACGAGGTGGCCGAGCTGGCGTACCGGGTGGAACGGGAGGAGTTGGGGATCAAGGGGGGGCGGCAGGACCAGTATGCGGCGGCCTTCGGCGGGTTCAACTTCATGGAGTTCACCCGGGCCGGGGCCATCGTGAACCCGCTGAAGATCCCGCGGGACACGTTGAACGAGCTCTCCTACCGGCTCCTCCTCTGCTACACGGGGACCACCCATTATTCCGGGGACATCATCGCGAAGCAGCAGCAGGATTACCGGCAGGGGAGGGGGGACACGGTCCGCTCCCTGGACGAGACTCGCCGGCTGGCCGTGGAGATGAAGAACGAGCTTCTGCGGGGCAACATCGACGGGATGGGGAAGCTCCTGAACGAGGGTTGGGAGCTGAAGAAGCGGTTCACCGAGGGGATCAGCACGCCGCAGATCGATTCGCTCTACGAACGGGCCCGGCGGGCCGGGGCGCTGGGCGGGAAGCTCACCGGCGCGGGGGGTGGGGGATATCTGCTGCTCTTCTGTGACTTTGCCCGTCGGGCCGAGGTGGCCAAAGCGGTGACGGACTCCGGCGGGCGGGTGGCGGACTTCCGGTTCGAGCTCGAAGGGGTCCAGACCTGGCCGGTCCGGTTCGCCTGACGGGACCGGGGACCAGGCGTCCACCGCGTCCCGGGGGAAAACCGACCGCTCTGGGGGTCCGTCCGCCGATGCGACCCGCCGTCAGACCATGGGAAGCAGATGGAAGGAGCCATCGCTCCCGTTCTCGACCAGGACCAGCAGCGGGGTCGTGGGGTTCTCTCCGTACAGGAAGACGCGTCCCCTCCGGGCCCGCACGCGTATCCTGAGGGCGGCCATGGGTCGCAGGCTCTCCATGTACGGGTCCCCGTGTTCCCCGACGTACAGCTGCACCAGGGGCGCGCTCCCCATGTAGGCCGCGGAGATGCCCGGAAGCGCCGCCGGGAGGTACGGGGGGGACGGATCGTCGCCTCCGCCGACCTTGAGGCCCGCGGTCCAGACCACCATGAAGCTCGGAGCCCCTTCCCGTCCTCCCTCGCGAATGAACTGACGGGCCTTGGGGTTGTGGGGACTGTTCGGAAACTCGGGAGGGGAGAGGGGGGGGAAGATGACCCGATCGAGAAGGGCGGAACCCGTACGGGGCGGGGTCGGGGTCTGGAAACGGACCTGCCGAAGGAAGGCCTCCTCCGAGAGGTACGGCCGGTAACACTCCCAGACCTCCTCCGGGGGAAGGCCGGGCGGAAGGACATGGAAGATCCTCCCTCCCAGATGGAGCACCTGGGCGAGGAGGGGGAAGAACAGGAGCCGGACGGCTTCCTGGGGGACGTTGGGATCGGTCTCGAACAGCATCACCCGGTTGAGCGGAAGGCGGCCGAAGAAGTCGCAGAAATCCGTCGACCCCGGCCAGAGCGAGCCCGGGCTGGGGGCCGGATCCGGCTCGGGGGCATGGAGCCGGGCCCGGAAGCCTCCCGGCATGGGGGTGATGCAGGTGAAACGGGAGCCCTCGAGGGTGTAAGGGTAGCCATAGCTCAGGATCCGGGTCCCGCGTAGCTTCAGCAGGTAGACCCATCGCTCGAGCCGGTCGTCGAACCGGTCGACATGGAGGTCCAGCACGCCGTTCACGAGGTAATCGAGCTGGGTGGGATGCTCCCGTTCGACCACGAAGACCAGCGTGGCGTTCCCCTGGGCGAGCTCGGATAGCGCGAAGCGTTCGATCTCGGAGCGGTCGGGAGGCTGGGTGACGAGGGGAGAGCTCCGAGCGAGATATCCCTCGACCAGCGCATCCCAGGAATCGATCACGATGAGGGAGGGGTGGTCGGGGTCGGTCCGGCTCCAGGCCTCCAGGAGGGGTTCGGGAAGCCAGAGGGCCCGGGTCAGCCTCTCATCCGGGCCGTTGGAGACGATCGCGGGCACCCTTTCGATGGCGCGTGCCGCCTTGGCGACCCCTCCCACCGATGACGATGCGTCGATGACCTCGATGGACCCATTCCCCGGTCCTCCCAGCCATGCGAACTGGTCGTGCAGTTCGACGTCGGAGGTGCGGAAGCTCGCGTAGATGCGTCGGCCGGGGAAGGCTTCGAGGAGCGAGAGGGCCAGGGTGGTCTTTCCGGTGCCCGGGGGTCCGCGGATGAGCAGGGACCGGGGCTGGCGCAGGTTGAGAAACTGGACCAACTCGGGCGGTAGGCTGATGGCTGCGCTCATGAAATCGCTGCCAGGAACGGCACAATGTTCAGGAGGACACCGCCTTATCAACGTTCCGGGCCAGGAAACGCCGCCGGGCGCGGACCGCGGAACGCACCCGGTCGTTTCAACCGCGGGGGGGACCCCGTAGCGGTGGCCCGGTGCCCGGGCGACCTGGTACGGAGCCGGGACGCAGAGCCGACGCGCTGCCCCACCTCAGGCGAGTTACGGGGAAGCCAACCGTTCGGAAGTCATAGCGTTTCATGACCTCCTCCTTGGAAACCCGGACCGTAGGCTCGGGTGGGGTGGGGCTCTTGGCCCCAGAACCGTACCAGGAGGTTCTTTGCGGCATTGACGTCCGCGTTGTCGGTGTGACCACACGCCCGACAACAGAATACCTCCCCTTTCCGGTTCCCCCTCTCGGTATGGCCGCATGCGTGGCACCGTTGACTGGTGTAGGCCGGAGGCACACGCTCGAAGCGAACACGGTTCGCTTCGCAGGCCCATTCTATCCGGTTCAACCAATCGCGGTACGCCCACGCTGACGTGTACCCCCTCAAACTGCACACCTAGGGTAAGGAGGGTGGGAGGGGTGTGGGGAGGGAGACGCTCGTTCGTCGTGTTCGCTCCGCTCATGCTCGTACCTCCTCCATCTTCTTCCTCGCATA
>JAJZYB010000048.1 GCA_021806135.1 Thermoplasmata archaeon | reverse complement strand
GGCAACGCGGATGTGAATGCCGCGAAGAACCTCCTGATACGGTTCTGGGGCCGCGAGTCCCACCCTACCCGAGCCTACGGTCCGGGTTTCCAACGGGAGGCATAGAACGCTATGCTAGACGAACGGTCGGAGGATTCCCCTTATGCCTAGAACGAAGAGCGCCTCCGGGCCTTCCGGTGCTCGCCTGCCGCCCCCTCCGCCCGGCGGTGGAGCGAGCCCGTCCTCCTCCCCTCCGGCGAGGGCCCAGAGGTCGTCTTCGGCCGGGCTCTCCCCGCGGGAGGGGCTGGTAGCCTCCGCGCTCCCCACGGTGTACGACGTGCAAACGAACCGACGAGACTCCCTCTTCCAGCTCCGTCTCGGCCGTCAGAGCCTCTTCTGGGGGCTGGTGTCGGGGGTGCTCTTCCTCGTCGGGTCTTGGATCACCCTTGCCCTCGGCACCGGGAGCCTGCTCACGGGGCTCGACCAGAGTTTCGGGGGCTTCCTCCCACTGTTGCTGCCGGCCCTGGCCGCGTTGGTCCTCTCCGGTGGCCTGCTGCTGGAGAAGGCCCCGTCCTACGCGGTCTGGCCCTGGGAGCTCCACTTCGTGGTGAGCCTGGCCGCGGTGATCCTCTCGATCCTCGTCTTCCTGTTCCTGGTCTTCGAAGCCATCCCCGGGGCCTTCTCCGGTCTCGCCTTCCTTGCCGGGGGCATCTACCCGCTCGTCCTCGGCACGGTCAGCCTGGCCATGGTGGCGATGGCCCTCACCTGGAGGGACTGGGGGACCCCCAAGCTCATCAGCCTCTCGCTCGCGGTGGTCCCCTTCCTCGCCTACTTCCCCATCGCATTCACGCTCCGGTCCTACGAGCTCGCCGTGACCCTCACGGTGGCGTTCAGCACCGCAGCCTTCGGGTATCTGGCCAGCGGGGCGGAGCTGCACCTCATGGCCAGCTCCGGTTCGGCCCAGGAGCGGCAGGTGATCTCCGGCAGCCAGTCCCGGATATTCCAGATCCACGAGGAGCTCCGGCAGATGGCCCGGGACCTCAATGCGAGGGAGGCGTCCGCGGAGATCCGGGAAGGGGAGGTCCGGGGGCAGGAGGCCGTGGTCTTAGAGCATCGCCGGTACCTCGAGCAACGTCGGGCGGAGCTGGAGGCGGAGGCCGCCGAGTTGACCCGACGCCGGGATGAGTTCAACGCGCTGGAAGAGCGCACGGTGTCCCAGGCCCGGGAGGTGGAGGTGAAGCTGGCCCGGCTGAAGAACGAGCAGGAGGCGCTCTCCGAACGGCAGAAGGCGATCCCCGAGGGGCTCCAACGTCTCCAGAGCGAGCGGGAGACCCTGGCCGGACGGGAGCAGAAGCTCAAACAGGCGGAGGTGGATCTTGCCAGCCGGGAGGCCGATGTAGCCCGGCGGGAGCGATCCGCCGCCACCATGGATGCGGCCGCCCAAGCCCGGCTCACGGAAGCGGAGCGTCGGTACGCCGAGATCGTCAGCCGGGAACGCCAGCTTCCATCGGCCCCGGGGGGCCCTGCGGGAGCTCCGGCCCCTGGTGCTTCCGAGGATGCCCTGGCCACCCGGGAGCGCGACCTTGCGCTCCGGGAAGCGTCGGTCACGGACCGGGAGCGCATCGCGAAGGAAGGCTCCGTCGCCTTGGACAAGCGGAGGGAGGAGCTCAAGCAGGTGGGGGCGGAGATCCTACTCCGCGAGCGGTCGTTGGGGGCCCGGGAGGCCCGGGTCTATAGCCTGGAGGCCGAGCTCAAGGCGCGAGGGGACCGACTCGACCAGGCCCAGGCGCAGCAGGCCACCCTCGTCCGACGGTTCTCGGAGGCCCAGGAGACCGCTGCCGCTTCCCTGGCCGAGGCTGAGGTGCGGCTGCGCTCGGCGCGGGAACGTGAGGCCGCGGCCCGGGCCCGTACCGTCCAACTGGACGAGCTGGACCGGAACCTGCAGCGCCGCTACGAGGAACTCCTGGGTCGCGAGACCGGCTACCAGGCCCGCATCCAGGCCCTGGAGCTCAGGCTCGTGCGACCGCCGGCCGGCCCGGTCGATTCGCCCGGGATCGCGCCCTCGCGGGAGCCGAGCCCGGAGATGCCGTCCTCGGTCCCTCCCCTCCCTGGTTCCCCCCCGGCCGGAGGCTCTGTCGAGCGGGAGGGGAGCGGCCTTCCCCGGTTGGACGCCCTCCTGCGGGGAGGGTTCCCCCATGGGGCCCAGGTCGCGCTGGTGGGGCCTGCCTTCGCGGGGAAGGAGGCGATGCTCATCCTCTTTGTCGCGGAGGGACTCTCGCATGGCGACCGGGTGCTGGTGATCACGGCGGGCCGACCGCCTTCGGAGATCGCCCGGGAGCTCGACGCCCGGGTGGGGAAGCGAGAGGAGTGGGAGAAGGATGGCCATCTCCTCTGGATCGATGCCACCCGCTCCCCGGGAGCTCCCATCCCCACATCCACCGGGAGCAGCGCGGTGGGCGGACCGGGCGACCACCTCGGGATCCTGCGGGCCGTCAGTGGGAGGCTGGAGGGTACCTCAACGCGGACCCGGCTTGCCTTCGCGGGGCTCTCCAACGCCATCGCCCAGAGCGAGGAGCGCCAGAGCCTCGGATTCCTACGGAACTTAGTCGGGATCCTGCGTCCTCGGGGAGTGACCGCGCTCTACGCCTTGGACCGGGGGATGCACCCGGAGAGCGTGGTGGAGTCCGTGCTCAGCGCCATGGATGGGGGGCTGCTCTTCCGCGTGGAGAACGGGAAGAATGCGCTCTCCGTGGTGGGGCTCGGGGACGTGGAGACCCGGCAGTGGGTCGATTACACGCTGGAGGAGGGAAGCCTGCAGCTGGGGAGCTTCGCCCTGGAACGCATCCGCTGACGGTCTACCGGCGGGGAAACCCGGCAAGGAGCTCCCTCAGGACACGTTCGGGGGTGGGGGAGAGGGTCACCGCGCTGGCGAGGAGCACCCCCTCCGCGCCGAGCTCCAGTGCGCGGCGGACGTCCTCGCCGTTGTGGATGCCGGCCCCGCAGAGGACCCGGGTCTTCCGGCTCGCCCGACGGATGCCGCGGACCGCTCGGGAGATGATCTCCGGGCGCGCCGCGGAGACCGAGACGTGTCCTCCGATGAGCTCCGGGGGTTCCACCGCGAGGTAGTCCGGATGGCATTGCCGGGCCCGAAGGATGGCCTGTCGGTCCTCCCCGGCGCAGATCACTGATGCGAGCCCGGAAGCCTTCAGCCGCCGCACGACGCCCGGCAGCTCGCGGTCGGACAAGGGGTGCTCCGAATGGCCGAGCAGACTTCCCCTCACTCCGGCGGCGCCGAGCGCGGACGGCACCATCCATCCCGTGCGCGGCCCAGGCGGGGCGTCATCGGCATGTTGTGCCAGGACGGGGATGGTAAGGAGACGGGCCAGGGTCCCCAGGTCCGGGGCGCTGGCCGCAAGCGCAGTGGGTACGCCCCGGCGCTCCCCCAGGCGCTGGAGCAGCTTTCCCAGGCGAAGGGCCCCGGGGCCGACGCTCTCCGGGTAGGCCTTGAGGTTCAGGATGAGCAGGGGGGTCCCGAGGGAGCCCTCCGGATCAGGGGGTCGGGGCCTTCGTTCGCTTGGGTCGGGAGCAGATCGCGTACTCGTCGCCATCGAAGAACACCTCCCGGTCCGGATGCTTGCGCTGCAACTCCGTGATCTTGGACAGGACGTCCTCCAGCGTGGTGGACTCGTCGTTCGGGTCGATCCGGAGATGGACCGTCTTATCGGTCCGTCGGGCCGGATCGGTCATGGGTCTGCCCGGAGGGAGCCAAGGTTTCCGGCCCTTTATAAACTCGTAGGCGGCCCCCCGGCCCGATCGGCTCGCCTCCGGCGCGGGTTGGGGGTCCCCCCCTACGGGACCGGGTGCCAGGATCGTCTCCCACCGCGTGAGAGGTCCGATCCCGGAGGCGGAGGGGTCTTTAGGGGACGGGACCTCAACCCCCGTGATGAAGGACCGCAGCGAGCTCTCCAAGGTGGAAGACGGCCGGACCCGGGTCCGGCTCACGAAGGACCTTACGGTGATGAATCCCGCGTTGGTGGAAGGGTCAGAAGGCCTCGTGGTGGGGCGATTGGCCAACTACACCATGAAGGTCCGCTTCCCCGCGGTGACGGTGGGGGTGAATTGGCAGGACTGCGACATCGTGGAAGGGGTCTTCGGGATGCCCGAAGGGGCCCCTGCCAAGCGGCTCCCGGCCCAGCGCGGTGCCCCGCCCGAGGATGACCCGGCCCGGGGAAGCCCTGGCCCCTAGCCGGCAGGAACCAGGGGAGGCCCAGGAGCCCCGGTCAACCGGACGGCCCGGAGAGTCGGCTTCCCAGAAAGTGCAGCGCCGAGTGGGCCACGGCGAGGACGGGGATGCCGAGAGCGCTGAGGAAGCCCGCGAGCACGAAGAGCACGACGGCGAGACCGATGAGGCTCAGGATCGCTCCCATTCCAATCGGGGTGGAGGAGGATGGGGTGGGGGGTAAAGGCTTCGGGTCCAGAGGATTCCGGGGTCGTTCCGATAGGGGAAAGGGACCCGGCAGGCACCGGTCCGACATCTGTCAGCGGTCCCCTGTGGGCCCGCCCGGTATAGGCCCGGCCCCGGCCCTTTTCGAAATTAGCCTTGACCTAACCCTTATCTGCGACCCCGCCGCCCTTCTTGGCATGCCGCCGCTGGACCCGCTCACCCGACGTCAGTGGGAGCTCCTCCACCGGGGCAATATGGCCCCGCATCGGGCCTTGGGGGTGCCGCTAGCGGGGGTGGCCCGTCAGCCCCGGATCTGCCCTTCCACCGCTTTGCCCTCTCTCCGGGAGCACGAGCGCTTGCGGGTGGTCGACCGACACGCCGGCATGGCCCGGCCCAATCCGGTCGGGTGGCGAAGCCTGGCCGAACGCCGGGGACATTGCCGGGGGCCGAGGCGCCCCTTCGCCCGCTCACCATTCCCCCCCGAGGAGGCCGGCCCGGCCACACGCGAGCTCGAGCCCGCGGTCAGCCGGGCGGCCGCCGAAGGCCTTGGCGGATCCCCGTGGCGGCCCGAACGCGGCCCGCGCGACGCCCCTCCCGCACCTTGCGGGGGTCCCGTACGAAAACCCTTCCGCCCATGACCTGGTTCGTTCCGTCCACCACGACCGGGCTCAGCCTGGCCGCTATCGTCTTCTTCTCCTTCATCTTGGGCCTGGTCCATGGGGCCACGCCGGACGAGCACACCTGGCCCATCACCTTCAGTTACGCCATCGGAAGCTACAGCACCCGGGCCGGGTACCGCAATGGCCTGACCTTTTCCGCCGCGTTCACCCTCCAACGGGCCGTCGCCTCCGAACTCGCGTTCTTGGGTCTGGCCGCCATCTTCGCGGCGGTGGGGCTGAACGCCTACATCTACATCCTGGTGGGCCTCGCCATGGCGGTGGTCGGCTACATCCTGCTCCGCCGGGCCCGCTACCTGCACTTCCACCGGTGGGAGATGTTGCTCCACCGGGGTCTCAACCGGGTCCTCGGAGGCCCCCCCGAGGACCACTTCGGGCATCACCATGCCCCGGATTCCGAGGCACCGGACTTCACCCCCACCAGCCCTTACGTGGCCATGCTCCATGGGTTCATTGCCGGATGGGGCTTCGGTCCTTTCGCCCTCATCCTCTACGTCTTCCTTGCCCCCCAGATGGGCTCCGCATGGGTGGGATGGGTCCCCGGGGCGCTCTTCGGCCTGGGCACGTTGGTGATGCAGGTGATCTTCGGGGCGTACTTCGGCCACTGGATCGGGACCCGCCGGGGGCTGGGCAAGGAGGGGATCCAGCGGCTCGGCCGTCGGATCTCCGGGAACATCCTGTTCTACGGGGGGTTGGTCTTCATCGCAGGAGGCCTCCTGGAGATCGCCTTCCCGGTCCTCGCCACGCTCTCGATCCCCACGGGGATCCCCATCTACAACCTGAACCAGATCAACGACGGCTTCGTGCTAGTCCTCCTTTCGGTCGGGGTGGTGGGCATCCTCTCGGCCCGACAGGGTCTGCGGGAGGTCCACCAACTGCTGGCCAGCGTCCCCACTTCCGATTCGGGGCCGGTCCCGGTGCCTCCTCCTCCTCCGGGGAGCTGACGCTCCACTTTCGAACCCCGAAGCGAAACACCGCCCTGGAACGAGACGTACGCATGTAACCGTGTTCAGCGGTTTTCCCGGTGCCCGTTTGGGCGGAGGGATGAACCGTGAAGGGCCAAGGGAACTCGAGAACGAGGAGACGAATGCGCTACGCCGGAACTCTTGTGGCGGCCTTCGCCATGATCGGAGGGTTCGCGATGGCCAGCCTTACGTTCAACACTACGGCGTCGGTCCAGCAGGGAGAGCAGAATGTGAGCGTCACCGGGGTCCAACAGTTGAGTTACTCTCTTGCGAACCTGTTGGCGAGTGCGTCCGGGACCCCCGCCGGCACCACCGTTGCGGCGGCATCCGCGGTAGGGACATCCGCGGAAACCCACTGCGTTCCGACAGCGGCGTGTTCCGCCAGTGCTGTTGCTGAGGTTATCAGCTCTAGCGTGGCCACGAACCCTTCTTCCCCCGCCGCGTACGCCTTCCACTTGCCCATCTCCGTGGATTCCGGGGGCACCACCACGAGTTGGACGATCCATTACACGGAAGCCGCATCCGCCACCGCCTCCAAGCCCACCCTGTACTACGACCTTGGGAGTGCGAACCCAGGCGCCGTGAGGGCGGAGCGCGCAGCCCTTTCCCCCCCCTTCTTTTTCCCGGATCCAGAGTCACCCCTCCACACCGATAGAGGTCCCCAGCTCTTCCTGAACCGTTCCGGACCCCCTCACTCCGCGCCATGGTCCACCGGGTGGAGGCGAGGTCCCCCGGAAAGAGGATCGACACTAAGCGTTGCCTGGCTCGCGCAGCAACATTGCACGGATGGGGCAAAGGCGAGAATGCTCCTGGCCCCGCTCTCTACTCTGGCAGACCGAACAGAAAGGGAACCCACATGCCTCACACGTCACGGAATCCTGGGCCGGGAAATGCGTTCCACATCCCACACAGGTATTCGTCCTCGGCTCCGTTGGCCCGGTTCTTACCTCGCGGGCGATCAGTCGTGGCCACGTCCGTGGATTCCCGGGAGGCGGTCCCGATGGTTCGTCCAAGGCGAGCCTAGCGCTGGAGGGTCCGGGGGCCGCCGGCCCCTGCGGCATCCCCTCGAGGTTGGTTCCCGGGTCACCATGGGGGAATCCTCTTTGGGTGTCAGCTGTGGGGGGCGGTCTCCCTTGGGGGACCCCATTGTCGGTCAGGCGCCCTGAATCCGGCGGTGGGACGAAGTGTCCTCCCTCTGACAGCGGCGGGCCCCCCTGGCTTCTCATAGGGACCGGCCACGAGCGCGCATCCGAGGACCGTTGGGGAGGGGCTCGTTATGGCCAGGCTCCTCGAGGGCGATGTGATCCCGGGACGCCCCAGGGGGGGGAGCCTTTCCCCAGCCCGGGCGGGTGATCCTCGGAGCCGCCTCTCGAACTCCATGCCCCGGTGCCAGAGGGCTACCTTGAGACCCCGAAGGGGCTCCCGGCGTCGGAGGGGACCCGGATAGGGGGTCCCTCGGGAACCACCTCTGACTTCCATTAACCGTCAGACCTCCAGCCTCCCCTTCTCGAGGTGACCTCAGTCCTTTCCTCTCGACCACCACCTACATAATCTCCTACATATTATGTAGGATGGATGTCCATCTCCGT
>JAJZYB010000018.1 GCA_021806135.1 Thermoplasmata archaeon | reverse complement strand
GGCTGATAGGCGTGGATCCCGTCCCGGTCCACCACCTCCAGTTGGACCTGCCCCTGGTCGATCTCCCGGGCCAGGAGCCGCTGGATCCGGTTGGCCACCGTGGTTCCGCCGATGCCGCCTCCCAATACGACGATTCTCTTCATCCGTGGTTCCCCCTTTGCTTTCAGTGCGTCTTTCGAACGAGGTACCGGTCGAACTCCGATCCCTCCTCGACCTTCACGAGATCGTGCCCGGCCTTTCGGACCCACAGCGGGATGTCCTGCCGGGAGCCCTGATCCGACGAGAGCACCTCGATCTCCGCCCCAGCATCCTCCTGCTGGATGGCCCCGATGAGTTCCATGAGCGGACCGGGGCACCAGGCGCCCCGGGCATCCACCAGACGATGGGGGGGTTGGGGGGCTCCCCCGGCGGAGGGGCTCGCTACCGGATCGGTCATACGAAGTAGGTGGCCTCGGCCCCCCGGGTCCGGTCCACGAAGGAGGTGATCCCCAGAACCTCATCCACCAGGGGATCGAGGTCGGCGCGGCGGAGGCCCAAGACCTCCATCGACTGGGAGCAGGCAAAGACCTTCACGTTCCCAAGCGCCTTGGCGGTTCTCAGGATAGTCCGCCAGGTCGGGACCTTCCGGTCCCGGAGGGTCTGTTCCAGCCGTTGGGAGGCTTCCCCGTGACCGGGTTCCACTGGCGGGTGGACCTCCGACCCGGAGGTCCGCAAGGCGTCGAGTCCCCAGTAGCTCGCGAAGATGGTGACCTCGTACCCGAGGGCGGCCGCGCCGCTGACCAGGGTCGAGGCGGTGAGCAGGCGTTCGGCCGTCCCCGAGGCCAGGAGCAACGCCATCTTGGGAGACGGGCTTGAGGAGTCCCCCACGGACCTCATCCTCCTTTGACCCGACGGGGGTCACTGGGGTAAACGCTTCGGGGCCCCCGGGCGCTCCCTACGGGGGTCCCGGGCCAACCGCTACGGCCTCGGAGCGGCTGGATCCAACGGGAGCTGGACAGCCGTTCAATTTCCCAAACGCCCATGTGAGACCCCAGCGTTCCTGACTCTGACAGGGCGACGGCCTCATTGTATTTACCCCTTCGTCCGGCTTCCCCCACGATGGGACTAACGGAGCGCCCCGGCCATCCGGCTCCTCGGCAGACCTTCCGCCGAGCGCGTTCTTCCCCGCGATCCGTAGGGTCACGGGAGCCGAACGCGACTGGCGGTCGGGTGGAGTACCGGGGGCCCCCGGATGATCTTCAGGAGGACCGGCGGCGGCCCGGCGGGGTCCGGATCCACGTCCGGAGCCGGTCCAAGTTGTCCAGGGACGAGAGGATGAGGACGTACCCCCCCGGGGACAGTCGGACATCGACGGGCGGGTTCATTTGCACCTTGAACTCATTCCCACTCGCTCGGCTCGCAGTCATCGTCGGGTGCGCCACCCCGATGAGAAGGGCCCCCGTCCCTTCCTGGAGCTTCCGGAGCCCTTCCAAGAAGGAGAGCCCCGTGAGGGGGTTCTCGGTCCCCAGCAGATATTCGTCGATGGTGGACCCGTAGGCGTTGGTGGTGACGTCGTCGATGGCCTGGGCCACCTCGGGCTGGACCGCGGCGGCGGAGACCATCCGGCCCCCGAGGTCCGATGGGCTGATCACGTAGGTGACCCCCGCCGCCCGCAGGGTCTCCCGGAGCTGCTCACGCAGGACCGCCACCACGATCCGGAGATGGGGGGCGAGCTCCTTGAGGATGAGGGCGGTGAGGACGTTCCGCGCGTCGTCGTCGCTGGCCACGATGGCCTCCCGGGCAGCGCTCACGTTGAGCAGGTCGAGGGAACCCCGTTCGGAGTAGTCGCCGAACGCCACGAAGATATCGTCGTCCCGGGAGAGCCGACCCCGGAGCTTGGGGTCCTTCCGGCTCACCCGCAGGAAGTTCGAGATGAAGGTCCGGATCTCGGGCAAGGACTCTTGCCGGCGGGTCATGACCCCGACCCGACGTCCCGAGAGGATCAGTTCCTGGAGCGCGGCCAGGGAGACGGGGGTCCAGCCGAGGATGAGCGTGTGGTCCGAGAACTTGGTCCCGTCCAAGCCGAGGGCCTCCTCCTCGCGGGCCTTGAGCGCCAAGGTGTTGATGCTGGAGATGACGTACCCTAAGATACCGATTGTGGAGGCGGCGAGGATGATCGCGAACACCTTGGAGAGGTCGTTGGTGGGCACCACGTCCCCGTAGCCCACCGTGGACATCGTGATGACCCCCCAGTACACCCCGGTGAAGACGCTCACCTTCTGGGTCAGGATGAACCCGATGACCGAGAAACTGTAGACCCCCCCGATCAGGGCGAGAGGACGCCAGATATAATGGAGGACCCGGGTGATCCGCACGGTTCCCGAGGAAGTCCCCGCCGCCCGTGGGAGGCAGCGGGCCTAGATGAACCTCCAAGACAGGATCTCCACAAGGACCGCGGAGGCGATCCCCATGGCGACCACTGCTTCGGGAGGTATCTTCAGGGCCTTGGTCTCCTCCATGTCGTAGTATTGGATGAGACCAGCGGCGGACTGGAATCCACTGCGGCGGTCGCGGTCGGCCATCGGTCCGGCGTACCGGGCGGGGTCTCAAAACCCTTTCGCCGCTTTGGAACGGGCCCGGACCCCGCCTCCCAGTCGCTGGACGAGGGTCTTCCATCGGCGCTGGGCGATGGCGAGTTCCCGTCGCTGGCGGCCGAGCTCCCGTTGGAGACGCTGGTGGTCCCGCCGGACCTCCTTCCAGGCGCTTCCCCCCCGGGTGCGACGGAGCTCCGGCTCGTCCAGCGGGGTAGGGACCTTCCAGCCGGTCGGGCCGAGCTCCGGGAACGCCTGGCGGAGCCGTTCGGTGGTGAGATAGCTCCGGACCAGGGATCCCGCGGGGACTTGCGCCAGCAGCCGGGCCACCCGTCCGTGCGCCTCCCGGAACGGGATCCCGCGCAGGACGAGCGCATCGACGAGCTCCACGCTGAACGTGGCCTCCCCTTCCCCTCGGTCGGAAGGACCGGGAACGAACCGGGCGGACTGGATCATGGGCGCGAGGACGCGACAGGTGGCGCGTCCCCGTCTCACCCCTTCCAGAAGCAGGGGTTTGACCCGTTGGAGGTCCCGGTTGTACGCGAGCGGGAGCCCTTTGAGGACCGTGAGGTAGGCCACCAGGAGCCCGAGGAAAGGGCCCGCCTCCGCCCGGACGAGTTCCGCCAGGTCCGGGTTCCGCTTGTGCGGCATCAGGCTGGAGGTGGTCACAAAGGCATCATCGAGCTCTACCCGAGCGAACTGGGGGGTCGATCCGAGGACGAGCTCCTCCGCAAGTCCGGAGGCATGGGCACCGAGGAGCGCGAGGAGGAAGAGCGCCTCGGCCCCCGGGTCCCGGTCAGACGTGGCCTCCACGGAGTTGGGGTGAGGGGCCCGGAATCCCAGCAACCGGGCCGTGTACGCCCGGTCCAGGGGGAGCGAGCTCCCGGCCACCGCGCCGGCCCCGAGGGGGGAGTATTCGGAGATCCGGGATCGGAGATCGCCCATCCGTCCGGCATCGGCGAGCAGACGGCTGGCGTGGACCTGCAGGAGCTGTGCCCGGTGGACCCGCTGGGCGCCCTGCAGATGGGTGGAGGCCGGGACGGTCTCCTTGCCTCCCGGGGCTGAGGCCTGTTCGAGGAGGGCAGCCGCCACGGCCAGGACCTCTCCTTGGATCATGGTGAGGGCATCCCGCAGGTAGAGGGCAAGGTCCGTCGCCACCTGGTCGTTGCGGCTGCGCCCGGTGTGGAGCTTTTCCCCGACCGGCCCCAGGCGGGTCGTCAGGGTCGCCTCCACGTTCATGTGGACGTCCTCCAGGGCCGGATCGAGGCGGAAGCGGCCCTGGTGGGCGTCCCGAAGGATCTGCCGAAGGCCCCGGGCCAGTCGCCTTCCCTCCGATGGGGTCAGGAGGCCGGCCCGGACCAAGCCGGCGGCGTGGGCGAGGCTCCCGAGGAGGTCGTAGACCAGGAGGTCCGCGTCTTCGGCGATGGAGGAGCCGAAGGCCACCGCCTCAGGGTGGGGTGGCCGGCGAAACCGCGCGCGGAGCAGCGGTCTCCTCTCCTTCCCCGGAAGGGGTCCCGGACGCCCGTCGCTTCGCATAGGCCAGCTTGGGGGCAAGGCCGAACAGGTGGATGAAGCCCTCGGAGGCGTCCTGCCGGAAGGTGGAGTCCCGGCCGTAGGTGGCGAGCCGGTGGGAGAGCAGGGAGTAGGGTGAGGAGCGTCCCACCACCCGGGCGGACCCCTGGAAGAGGCGCAAGCGCACTTCGCCGGTGACCGTGCTCTGGGTATCCTCCACGAAGGCCGAGAGCGCCTCCCTGAGCGGGGAGTACCAGAGGCCATCGTAGACCACCTCCGAGTAGCGACGCTCCACCATCGACTTGAAGGAGAGCACGTCCCGGGACAGGACCAGGGACTCCAGGGATTGATGCGCCGCCACCAGCACCAGGGCCGCCGGGCACTCATAGGTCTCCCGGGACTTGATGCCCACCACCCGATCCTCCACATGGTCGATCCGACCGACCCCGTGGGCACCGGCCCGCCGGTTGAGCTCCTGGATGAGCGGGACCGGGGCCAAGGACCGCCCGTCTAGCCGTTCCGGTGTCCCCCGGACGAAACCCACCGTGACCTCCTCCGGTTCGCGGGGCCAAAGGTCAGGGTGTCCCGTCCACTGAAAGACCTCCTCCGGCGGGGGGCTTCCCGGATCCTCCAGCACGCCTCCTTCGATCGACCGCCCCCAAAGGTTCTCGTCGACCGAATAGGGCGATTCCGGCTTGACGTGGATGCGTAGCCGGTGTTCCGCGGCGTAGGCGATCTCGTCGGCGCGGTTCATGTTCCATTCCCGTACCGGTGCCACCACCCTCAGGTGGGGGGCGAGCGTCTGGACCCCCAGGTCGAAGCGGACCTGGTCGTTGCCCTTGCCAGTGCAGCCGTGGGCCACGGCGTCGGCCTTGTGGCGGAGCGCCGCATTCACCAGGTGGCGGACGATGAGCGGGCGGGCGAGCGCTGTGGAGAGCGGGTAGGTCCCCTGGTACAGGCAGTTCGCCTTCAGGGCCGGGAAGAGGAACTCCTCCGCCAGCGTCTCCCGGGCATCCACGAAGAGCGCTTCCCGGGCTCCGTTCGCCCGCGCTCGCTCCAGGGCATCACCGAGCTCCCCTTCCTGGCCCACGTTCACCGTGAGCGTGGTCACCTCGGCCCCGTAATGTTCACGGATCCAGGGGATGGCCACGGAGGTATCCAGTCCGCCGGAGTAGGCCAAGACCACATGCTCGAGCTTTCCGTTCATGCTTGCTCCTAGGCTCCCCCGCTCCGGGTACGGGCGGGGGAGAAGAGGGACGGGAGACCCTTTCCGGGGGGGGAGGGAGGCCGCAACCGGGGGGTCGGAGGGAGAGGGTGGGGGATGCCGGTCCCCTGCAGGATGCCGCCCGGCGCCAGGGAGAGTTGTCCGATCCCCACCCAGGGGCTTCCGCCCTGAAGCGCCTCGATCGCTCCGGTGAGCTTCGGGATCATCCCGTCGCGGGCCGTTCCGTCCTCCACCAGGGCCCGGGCCTCGGAGAGGTCCAACGAGGCACGGTACGTTCCCGCGCCATCCCGTACCCCGGGAACATCGGTGATCATGAGGAGGGGAGCGGCCAAGGCCCGGGCCACGCTCCCCGCGAAGAGGTCGGCGTTCACGTTGAGCACCTCCCCTCCGGGTCCCGCTGCGAGGGGGGCTAGCACAGGGACGAGCCCCTGGCGGAGCCAAGCGTCAAGACGAGCCGCCCGCACCCGCTTCGGTCTTCCCACGAATCCGAGGCGCGGTTCGTCCAAGAACTCCGCCTCCACCAGCGAACCCCCAACGCCTGAGGTGCCCAGGGCTTCGACCCCGGCGGCGCTCAACCCTTGGAGGAGCCGGATCTGGACGGGCCCTAGGAGGACGGCCTCCACCAGGGGAAGCAGCTCCGCGGTGGTCTTGCGTTGCCCGTCCACCTTCTCCGTGCCGAGGTGAAACCGTCGGGCCCACTCGGTCACCTCCTCCCCGCCCCCGTGGACCAGCACCAGAGCGAGCCCCTGGTCCAGTTGCCGCCGGACCCAACGCGCGAGGTCTCCGAGCGCCGGACCGGGAGCGATCTCGCGTCCTCCGACCTTGACCACCCGGACCCTCGGGGGGGTCCCTGAACTTCGCGTCATGTCCGGTACTGTGCATTGATCTGGACGTAGGCGTAGGACAGGTCGCAGCCCCAGGCGGTCGCCGCGGCGGGGCCCTTCCCGAGCTTCACCTCGAGGACCACCTCCTCCAGCCGCTGGAGGACGGAGTGCAGCCGCTTCCCCTGGCCGTTCTCCAGCCCGGGCATGGGCATGCCCGCGCTGATCAGGGGCCAGCGACGGGGCCCTTCCACCAGGTCCACCCCCAGGCGTTCCGCCTCGAAGTCCGCCCCGGAGTACCCCAGGGCCGCCGCGATCCGGCCGACGTTGGGGTCGGCCCCGAAGAGCGCGGTCTTCACCAGGAGAGAACTGGCCACCGCACGGGCAGCACGACGCGCCTCCCGGACATCGTGGGCCCCTTCGACCCGGACGGTGAGCAGTTTGGTGGCCCCTTCCCCGTCCCGGGCCACGGCCCGGGCCAGGTGCTCGAGGACGGCCCCGAAGGCCTGTCGAAGGGTGGGCTCGTCGTCAGCCAACGGCCCTCCGGCGGCCCCGTTGGCGAGGGCCAAGAGGGTGTCGTTCGTGGAGGTGTCCCCATCCACGCTGATCATGTTGAACGTGCGGTCGGCCTCCCGGTGCAGGATCTGCTCGAGACCGGGGCGGCTCACCCGCGCATCGGTGGTGAGAAAGGCGAGCGTGGTCGCGTGGGCAGGTCCCAGGGCCGGGGCGATCATCCCGCTCCCCTTGGCCATCCCCCCCACGTGCACCCGGGTGCCGTCGGAGAGTCGGACCGAGACGCCGGTTTCCTTGGCCGCGGTGTCCGTGGTGAGGATGGCCTGAGCGGCCCGGTGCGCGGCTTCGGGGGACCGCTCCAGCCCGGCGGCGAGCGCAGGGAGCGCGCTGAGGACCTTCGGCACAGGGATGCGCGGGCCGATCACGCCCGTGGCCGCATGGAGGACGGAACCGAAGGGGATCCCCAGCGCCTTCGCGGTGGCGTCCATCACCTGCCGGCTGTCCTCCTGGCCCTCGGACCCCGTCATGGCGTTCGCCACGCCGGAGACCACCACCACCGCCCGGGCCTCCTCGGCGTGGTCCCTCAGCTGCTGGGCGGTGAGGACCACCGGGGCCGCCTTCACCCGGTTGGTGGTGAAGAGGCCCGCGGCCGTGGCAGGCCGCTCGCTCACGAGGAGGGCCAGGTCCGGTCGGAGGGAACGCTTGATCCCGCAGGATGCGCCCCCGGCCAGGAACCCCTTCGGAAGGGTGATCCCCGGGGCGGGGGCGCTCATGGCCCGAGCCCCCCCCGGGGGAGTCCCTCGGCCTCCGGCCGCCCCAGCATGAGGTTGGCGTTCTGGATCGCCTGCCCGGCTCCCCCCTTGACAAGGTTGTCGATGGCGCTGTAAACGATCCCGGAGGGTGGGGAGGACTCCAGCGCCAGGAGGCAGCGGTTGGATCCGACCGCCCAGGGGAGCCGGGGGACCGACCCCACCCGGACGAACGGGCTCTGGTCATAGAACCCTTTGAACGCTGGACCCCAGGCATCGAACTGCTTGGGGCTGACGCCGGGGAGGTAGACCGAGCAGAGCAGTCCCCGTACCAGGGGGACCAGGTGCGGGGAGAACGTGATCCCCGGGACCTCTCCCAGCGCGGCCAGCTCCTGCAGGATCTCCGGGAGGTGCCGGTGGTGCCCGCCTCCGTAGGGGTTCACCGAGGCCGCGACCACCGGGTGGTGGGTCGCCGGTCCCGGGCTGGCGCCCGCCCCAGAGCTCCCGCTCTTCGCGTCGATGACCACCTGTCCCGGCAGCAGCCCGGCCCGGGCGAGGGGGGCGAGGGCGAGGAGAGCCGAAGTGGGGTAGCAGCCGGGGTTCGCCACGAGGCTGGAGGTCCGGATCCGCTCCCGGTTCAGCTCGGTGAGGCCGTAGACGGCCTCGGAGAGCCCGTCCGGATCCGTATGCGGCCGGCCGTAGGTCTCCTCGTAACGATGGGGGTCGCGAAGCCGGTAATCCGGTCCCAGGTCCACCACCTTGATACCGCGGGCACGAAGCCCCGGGACCAGGGCCAGCGCCTCCCCCGGCGGGAGGGCAAGGAAGACCAGCTCCCCGGTGAGCTTTCCCGGGTCGTCGAGGAGGACCAGGTCGTCCGCATCGCCGAGGAACGGGAGGAGTTCGGAGAGACGGGCGCCGCCGTGGCTCCGGCTGACCACCTGGGTCACCCGGAGCTCCGGGTGCTCGGCAAGGAGACGGAGCAACTCCCCGCCCAGGTAGCCGGTGGCCCCCACTACGCCCACGTTGTGCACGTTCTGTCGCTCCGAAGCTGTGGGATCTCTGGGGTCCAGACAGGAGAGTGGGGGCCAGCCTCTTTTCCCTTCAGTCCCGGAGGGGACGGGACCCGGAGCGGCGGTCCCCTAGCGAGCGTCCTGTCCCCCCCGGGTCGCCCGGAGGGGCCGGGGTCGTCCACGGCTCACGGATGTCGCAGGAGCGACTCCGGGTCATCCATCTCGTCGCCGGGATGGGGATGGATGAGTTCGCCCAGCACCTGGAAGGCGTTGAGCAGGTCCTTCTCCTTGAGAACGAACGTGCTGTCCGTGTGCGAGCTCACGATCTCGAGGCAATTGATCCCCCGGCGGGAGAGGGCTCCGGAGAGGAACGCCAGGACTCCCGGCGTCTCCACGATGGTCTTCGGGGAGCGCACGGTGAGCGCGGCCAGACCTCGGAAGACCTCGAGAACGAAATCCTTGCCGAGCCCGTGGACCACGTCGGTGAGAAGGTCATCCTCCAGGAGCACGGTGAGGGCCCCGGGCCCCTGGATGAGCTGGAGGAGGTGGCGACGGTCCTTCAGAAGGGCGCCGGCCGCCTCGTCCACCTTGAGCAAGGCCTCCCAATCGTTCCGGGCCGTCACGATGGCCACCCGGGTCCGCACCTCGAGCCGGCTGCCCCGGATGACCTTGAGGAGCCCCACGTCCTGGAGCGCCTCCTGGGTCATCTGTCGCTGGTACCGGCGGCAGGCCACGGTGACGGCCTCCTCGTTCTTGAGCCCGCGCTCCTCCTGGATCCTCCGGGCCAGCGCGGTGAAGTTCACCACATCCAGGCTCAGGCAGTCCCGGATGGAAGGGTGCTCGTCGATGTACCGGCGTGTCACGTCGGCGGCGGTGGGGCCTTCCGGCTTGGAAACCCGGCGGGGCATGGTCCTGTTCCGGACGCCTGCCAGGGCTTCAAGGTGTGCCCTGGGCCGCTACCGGAAACGGCCGCCGTTCATCCAGAGCTCGGAGAACCTCTCGCCGAGGGAGGCCCCCAGCCCCTCCCCCATCCCTCGGCCGAGAGAGGATAGAGGTCCTCCCAGCAGCCGTTCGAGCAGCGGTCTCGGGGGGGAGAGCTCCAGGCGCCGCCGGGAGGAGATCCCCGTGCTCCGGGCCAGCTCTTCCCACGCGGCCTCCCGGTCCCCCAGCGCATCGACCAACCCGAGGGCGAGTGCCTGCCGCCCGGTCCAGAACTCCCCGGTGGCCAGCGGGAGCACCTTCTCCCGGGGCATCCTGCGCTCCCGGGCCACGGTGTCGATGAAGCTCTGATAGATCACGTCGGTGACGCGGCCGAGCTTCTCGCGTTCCTCGTCGGTCAGCGGGCGAAGCCCCTGGTAGGCATCCTTGTGCCGGCCCTGGTGGAGCAACTCCACCTGGATGCCCAGCCGGTTGAGCAGTCCTTGGACCGCGATGTGGGGCAGGACCACCCCGATGGAACCGACCTCCGACTCCTCGTAGGCGAAGATCCGGTGGGCGCCCAAGGCCGCCAGGTAGGCGCCCGACGCGGCCAGCGATCCCACCGAGGCGACGACCGGTTTGGCCGCGGCCACCCTCTTGACCCCCAGGTAGAGATCCTGGGAGGCCACCACCTCCCCACCCCCGCTGGAGATGTCGAGGAGCAGCCCCCGGAACTTCGGGCGGCGCCGGACCTCCTCGAGCCGGCGGAGCAGAGGTTCCACCGATCGTTCTCGGAGGGTTCCCCGGATCTTGAGATGGGCGAGGAGAGGTCCGACCACGCCCGGGCAACGCCCCGGGAGCTATATGGAACTCCGGGGGAGCGGAGGAAAGGGCGCTCCCAACGCTCCGGCCAGGGCCGGAGTTCGCCGTAAGCCCTATCTCCCTCGTGCGGTGGGAATGCGCATGGCTCAGGCCTCCCATCCGCTTCGGGCGCTGGAATGGGCCGTCCTCGGCCTGGTCCTCCTCCTCGTCTTCGGGTTCGTGGCCTACGATGTGGTCTCCACCTACCACCTCCTTCCCCTCTCCTTTCACGAGGTCTTTCTCATCCTCCTGACCATTGTCCTGGGTGCCCTGGTCGTCCGCCTGCTGGACCGGGCGGTGGTGCGGGCGGGTGGCCGGTGGCAGAACCCCCGACGGACGTCCCTGGCCCGCAGCGTGGTCAGCCTCGCGGCGTACATCCTGCTCGCGGTCGTGGTCATCGGCGAGGTGGGCGTGGGAGGGGTGGGGCTCCTGGCGGCCGGGGGTTTCCTGGGGATCATCTTGGGTCTCGCCAGCCAGACCGCCCTCTCCAATCTGGTGGCGGGAGTGGTGCTGCTCTTCGTCCGCCCCATGGCCCCGCAGGACCGGGTGACCGTCACCACCTGGCAGTACGGTCTCCTCGCCCCGGCCTACCCGCCGAAGTTCTACTCCCAGGACTTCCTGATCCCCGGGTTCACCGGGGAGGTGGTGCGGCTGGGGATCATGTACTCCGATATCCGCCTGGACGACGGGACCCTCATCAAGATCCCCAACAACGTCCTCATTCAGGCCGCCGTGGTGCTGCACCCGGTCGACGGACGGTGGATCCGGGTGAAGTACGAGGTCCCGCCCAGCGTGGACCCGGCGCTGCTCATTCCCCGGATCAAGGAGGCCCTGGCCCACGACCCGTGGATCCTCGAGCCGGACCGGATGCAGGTCTACGTGAACCAGGCCACCCAGACCAGCTACGTGATCTCCCTGGACGTCCATTGCCGGGGCACGCTGGAAGACCCTCCCCGTAGCTCGATCTTGATGACCCTCATCGCGGTGGTCCGGAGCGCAACGAAGAGCGGGGAAGATGAGCCCACGGCCCCGCGGGCGCCGCGGGCGCCTCGGGCAGGGGCCGGTCGGTAGGATTCCGTTCATCTACCTCCCAGGATTCGGGAGGTACGGTGACCGCCGTTCCCCTGGGCCTCGGCAGCTCGTTTCTGGGGTACATGGCCGCAAAGAGCTCCTTCTTCATCGCGCTCGACCTGTTGGCCCTGGCCTCCTTCCTGGTCCCCACGCTGATCCGGCGGGCGAACGTCGCGTACGGGAAGGCCCTTCCATACGTGGCGGCGTTCTCCCTCGCGCTGGGGATCTTTTCCATCGGGACCGGGATATTCAATAACGGGACCGACGAGCCGTACGCGGCCGCTTACTGGCTTTCGGTCCTCCTCAACGGGCACAATCCGTACGTCTACCACCTGACCATCACCTACACGCAGTTCCAGCTCTTCCCCCCCCCGGAGCTCCGGACCCTCTCCCCGACCACCACCTTCGTGTACCTTCCCCTCGCGGCCTTCCTGGTCATCCCGGGAGGGGGGACGGGCTTCAAGGCCTTCTCGCTCTTGCTGTGGGCCGGCACGCTCTATCTCGTCCGCCGGGAACGCTGGACCGCCTTGGTGTGGGGAAGCCCGGTGATCGCGCTGATGGCCGCGAACGGCTTCAACGACACGGTGGCCATCCTGCTCCTGACCGTGGCCCTCGTCCGTCCAGGCCCCCTGGCCACCTCGAAGGCGGCCGAGTACGTTTCCTTCGGAATGAAACAGTTCGCGCCCTACCTCATGGGCGTGTACTACCTCGCCCGGCGGCAGTGGCTGAACATCGGGATCACCCTCGGCGTGACCCTTCTCATCCTGCTCCCCTTCCTCCTCTGGGGCCCGGCCTTCGACGTGCTCTGCACCGCGTTCGTGGTGGTCCCGCTCCACTCCTGTCCGGCCTCGTACCCGCTGCCCGGGGCGGCCTACGTGCACTGGAACTACTATTTTTGGCCGGTCTGGTTGGGAGCGATCTTCCTGCCGCGCCTCTACCGGTGGGTCCGCTCGGAGGTGGGCCGCCCACATTACGCCTGGGCAGCGGGATGGGTCCGTCCAGAGCGGACCGGTCACGGGGGACACCTCCGCTTGACCATCGCCTTCGCCCTGGCCTACCTCCACTGGTGGTTCCGGCCTCACTATGCCCCGGCGGAGGGAAAGGCCGGTGGAGACTCGGGCGCCTCGCGGCCGTCGCCCGTCCCCCCACCGGAGAACCCGTTCGGGGACTGGTCTCCCCCCTCTCCCCCGAGTCCCGACCCGACCCCGTGAGCCGGGAGGACCCTCCACCGGAGGAGAGGTCGAGACCCGGGCCTTTCCGCTTGCCTGGGACCAGGAGGGGGGAGACCCCCCTCGAGGATGCCTCCTTTTCTCGGTACGGAGTGCTTTCATAGGTCCCCCGCCCTGCGCGAGGCTCGTGCCGGCGCTGGTGACGGGGGCCGAGGGATTCATCGGGAGTCGGCTCGTCAATGTGCTCTTGGACGATGGGGAGGAGGTTGTGGCCGGCGTCTACAACCCCACGGGGCGTTACGAGTCCGTGGATCGGGCCAGGAAGCTCCCCTTGGACGTGACGCAGCCGGAGGAGGTCCGTCGCGCCATCGCCGATGTCCGCCCGGAGGTGGTCTACCATCTGGCGGGGATGAGCAACCCGATGCTCTCTTGGTCCCGGCCCGCCGACGCACTAGATCAACGCGGGCGGGACGCTCCATCTCCTGGAGGCGATCCGGGCCGAAGGGGTCCAGGCGAGGATCTTTCTGGCGGGTTCCAGCGCGGAGTACGGGTTTTCCTGTCGGAAGCACCATACTCTCGAGGAGGGTGATCCGCTGCTCCCGGTCCATCCGTATGGCCTGAGCAAGCTCGCGGTGGACCTCCTGGGCCTCCAGTACTTCCGGGCCTACGGGATGGCGACCATCCGGGGGCGGATCTTCAACACCATCGGTCCCCGGAAGGTCATCGATGCGCCCAGCGACTTCGCACGGCAGCTGGTGGCCGTTGAACGCGGGGAGCGCTCTTCCCTGGCGGTGGGTAACACCGAAACGGTCCGGGACTTCACGGACGTCCGGGACATGGTGGAGGCGATCCGCCACGTGACGGCCCGCGGGAGACCGGGCGAGGTGTACAACCTGTGCAGCGGGCACCCCACCAGCATCCAGGAACTGCTGGAGGGGATCCTGGCGGCCGCGCGAACCCCGATTCCCATCGAGCGACCTTCCGCGCTCCGGCGGCCTTCCGATGAATCATGGATCGTGGGGAGCAACGCACGGCTGCGGTCCGTGTCGGACTGGCAGCCCCGGGTCCCTCTTTCCAAGACGTTGGAGGATATCGTGGAGTACTGGCGGAGCGCGGAGACTTGACCCCGGATGCCCGGGTCCAGGGGCTGGGGCCGGCGCAGAGCGCGCCCGTGCCGGGACCTGCCCTCCAGCTGGATCCGGGGTCGGCGTCGAGCTCTCCGGAGCTGAGCGTCCTGGCCGCGATGCTGAACGAGCGGGAGAACGTCCTTCCCTTCTACGATCGACTCACGCGGGCGCTGGAAGGGGTCTCCTGGGAGGCCATCGTCATCGACGACGCCAGCGACGACGGGACCCTTGAGAGGGTGGAGGCGCTCATGCGCCGGGATCCCCGGGTGAGACTGCTGAGGCGGCCTGACCGAGGGGGGACCGCATCGGCGCAATATGACGGTTGGAGACTCTCCCGGGGCAGGATCATGGTGGTCATGGACGCGGACCTGCAGCACCGGCCCGAGGATGTCCCCGCGGTGGTGGGGCCGGTCCTATTCGGGGTCGCCGACCTTTCCATCGGTTCCCGGTACTTGCCCGGAGGGGGGTTCGAGAAGCGCCCTCCCCTGCGCGGGCTCATCTCCCGGAGCGGGGAACTCCTGGCCCGGCTCATCCTGCCCGAGACCCGCGGACGGTCTGACCCCATGAGCGGTTTCTTCGCTTTCCGCCGGGAGGTGCTAGACGGGCCCCCGATCCTCCCCCAGGGGATGAAGTTCCTGTTCTATCTTCTCGTCCGTGTGCCGGCCTCCCGGATCCGGGAGGTCCCCATCCTCTTCCATCGGAGGGAGCAGGGAGAGAGCAAGCTCGTGGCGAGCCAGAGCCGCCTCATCCAGGCCCTCCTTTCGAGCGCGCTGCATGCCCGACGGGGGCGTCCGCGTGAGGCGAGCGGCCCCACCACACGTTGAGAGAGGGTGGGGCCGGACGGGAGGTTGTCGAGGCTGACAAGTGCCCTGCTCCTGGCCCGAGGCGCCGTTGACCCAGGTCGGGGGATCGGGGGGATCCCGAACGCGCCCGTTCCCCTCTTGGTCATCGAGGTGGGTGTGTTTAGCTCCGGTCGGTCGAGAGGGGTTCTCCCTCCTCCTTACGGCGGTCCCCGAGGGTCCGGCCCCACCGGCGTTCGAAGGAGAAGGGGACCCGACCTAAACCATCACGTCCGCCCGAAGGATTTCTCGGGGAGAACGGTGGCGACCCAAGGTTCACGCCGCAACCGTCATTGCCATCTTCTCCGTGGCATTGTTCGTGGGTGAGTTAACCACAGGTGGTGCCCAAGCAATGCATTGCGGAACCTCACCCAGTTCGCCCAATCCCGGTTGCCGGGGGGGAGGAGGACAATGCCCTACTGGAGGAATTACTTGGCCCGTTGTGCCATACGTTGCCTCCAACACGGGGTCCCAAGTAGCCATCGAATGGGGGGTTACACCATACGGAGCCTCGAGCACTGTCGTGCCAGGAACCTCTTCGGAGGGACAAATCTTCAGCCCTAACCGTTACATTTTTGTCTCTTGGTGGATGGGCGGGGAATGGGTAAGCGGGTTTGATGCCTTCCACAAGAGTGTTAAACCAGTAATATGCTACTGTTTTACAGTTACTGTATCACATCCATACTGTACAAGTCAACATTGCTCCTGGGAATGTACGGCAGAAACGGTCTCTTGCGATTGCAACTCGCTCCGCACTGTATTGGGTGCTGGGGTTCAATCGACGAACCTGAATGTGAAGCAGACCGGGGGGGGATCAAACACTCTGAACTATCTCGGGGAGGTGTCTTCCCACGGAAACATAGCCCTTCAACAGCAAACAACACTTAATGCGTTCTACCCCGGGGGAGCGGAGGGGTTCACAAATTCCGCCGGGTTCGACTTTAGTGGAGATAGTGGTGGCGGGTATAGCTTCTACGTGACCGGAGTCACCTGTGATATCTGGTTCAACTGGACCGCATTCTCCTCCTTTTACTCTGGGGCCAGTACTGGCTGTGGCGGACATCTGGCTACTGCACCAGCAACTGTAGATATAGGGGCTAACCTCTACGACCTAACCACGAAGTTAGCGGTTTTCTCTCCCACCCGAACCGTAACGATTGCCAACGGCAGCAGTAGCATCGGCGAAGGGCTTTACGGGCCGGGCCTCGAGTCTCAGCTACTACAAGTCAGCGTACCTCGGGGTGACACCAACTCCTACAAATTCACGGTGTTCGTCTTGACCAGCACAACCACCTATGCGGAATGCGGGTCCCCTAGTACAGCGGCCGGTACGGGAAGCGGATCTCCTCCAACAGCTTTCACGTTCGATTCAATTGACTATAGAGTTCTATGAAGCCTGCTTCGCTGAGAGGCTCATCGGTCGTAAACGACCGTAGGCGCCGCGCTTGCATCGTAGTAGTTTCCTTGGTCATTGCAACTGTAGCGCTGACAACCACCGTTCTCGTACCCTGGGGAACAAGAATTGTTACCTTCCACTGGGGAATAGTCGCAGAGGGGCCCGGTTCAGAGGGCACAACCGGTGCTTTCCAGGGGTCTCACTGGGATTTCCCGGCGGGGGCCCACGTCCAGGGAGAGTGGTTCGTTAATTCCGCCAACGTAATGGGTAATCTCTCAATCTCAACCGCAGGTCACCAACTGGTTTACGTAGCCTCTGGCACGGGTGGACGCTTCTCGTTTAATGTCCCCGGTAGTAATCCACTAGGAAGTCACTCGAACTCTCAATGGTATATCATATGGATTGGTGTCTTAGGAAATTCATCATACATGGCCACCTATATGTTTGGAAACACTACAATACATCAAGCACTAGTTTAGGCCAACGCTGAAGGCAACACTACCTGCATTTCGCGTCGTGGAAACGGGCGATTCCCAAATTTGACCAATCGCTCGCTATCATCAACTTCTTCGTGGGGACCTCGCCGACCGCCGATACTCCCCCCAGGGATTCGCGAATCCTCGAGCCGAACATCGGCAAATTGCACTTTGCTCTCTCGGAGAGTCGCCCGTGTAGTATGGGCCGCAGTCGGTTCTAGTAGTATAGTTTAAGTCGAGCCTGTGTTATGATCCAGGGTGTCCTGCGACCTTGGCTTCTACCTCAACCTCGTCCGACAGCCTTGGGCCGCGTGGAGTAGTCCACGGTTCTCGGACCCCTACAGGTACCCGAACAACATGCCGTCGGATTATACCTGCTTCAACCGCCAGGTTACTGGACCGTGAGCGCGGGTTCGGGTCCGACCGAGGTGTCTACACTGACCGAAATGCAGGCATCTGGAGACGGGGTGAACCTCGGGCTGAGTGCAAACTTTGAGGGCGTTCAGGTCGCATTTTCGTTTGGCTATAGTGCAACGTACTTCTCCTCTACGTCACATACTGTCACGATACAGCTTCAATACCCATCTTCGAACCCTGGAGTCCCCCGTGAGGGATTCGCCTTGTTTCAAGAGCACGACTTTGTCAACGGTCAGTATCAACCGGGCCCCCTCCAGCTGGTCCCAACAGGTGCCCCCGCAACATGTCCCAGTTGAACGCGCCGGCCCCGGAGGCGTCCGGCCCGAGTAGGGCCTTTCTCCGGAAACGCCTCCGGAACCTTCGGGAGGTCCGAACTCGCAGTTTGGTGACCGCCATCGCGGTGGCGGTGATCGTGACCGTGGCCGGGCTGGGCCTGACCTACTTCTTGACGGAGCAGACGGGGTGCGAGATAGGGAAGGCGGTGGTAACCAATGAGCACTTGGAAACGCCCATTTTCGCCCTGAACGCGCCTTACATGGGCAACGCGGCCACGAACGGATATACGCGCAGTTCACCGTTGTTCCAGTTCGAATCGGGGTCCCTGAATCTTCGAAGCCAACCTCTTCAAACGAATCTCTCGATTATGGGCTCTTTCACTGGTTTGCTAAGCGGCAAGTTTTGGCCCACGGGTCCTTACTACATGACGGGTCACTGGACGATATACTCTGTCCGCAACGCGACGATGCACGCCTTTGAACCGCTTCATCCGTGTACGGCACCGTTCATTGCCGAGCTCACCGCCCTCTTGCCCCCCGTTGGGAATGCCAATCTGTTGCTGCCCAACAACACCACGGATGTCGGCGAATCGACCCAACCAGTGGAAACACCTAACTTAATAGCTAATGGTTTGTACTTCAGCAAAGTTTACACTGCCTATAACACATCCAATTATCCGGAGATTGATACGTGTAGTTCCCCCGGGCAGTCGTTAACATTCAATGGCCTGGCGCAGGTCCCTATCGGAATCCCTTTCACCTACGAAGGTCAAAACCGGACCGTGATGGGCCAACTGCTCTGGCAGGGGTACTCCGGAGAACCTTTCCTCGCACCGACGCTCACCTACGATTTCCCGGGGTACTTCGGCATTTGGCAGATCTACTCCTTTGCCGGAAACGACACCCTAGGCTTCCTGTCATTCAACTACGAACCGTGCTGATGCACTTCAAAGCGGACCTTCCCCGTAGCTCCGCCAAGAGATGGGTCCGCTGCCCCTATCCGATGGCCTTAAGGAGCGCCCTCAACGGGATGTCCGTCCAGGCCGGGCGGTACTGGAGCTCGTAACAGAGCTCGTAGAGCACCTTCTCCGTCACGAAGAACTCCAGGAGCCGCGGGAGATCCGGGTCCTTCGGATCCACCCAGCGCGGCCGGGAGCTCCCGGCGACCGACCAGTACCCCTCCAGGAACCGGTCTTGGACCTGGCGGGAGGATCGGTCCGGGATCGACGGGTCCCCTGAGGGCCCGACGCCCGGAGGGAGTGGAGGGCGAAGGGCAACGTGAGCCGCATAGTCCAATGACCGCAGCATCCCCGCCACGTCCTTGAGCGGACTTTGCTTGGCGCGTCGTTCGTCCAGGGACCGAAGCGGTTCTCCCTCGAAATCCAGGATGATCAGCCCCGTAGGCGTCCGCATGACCTGGCCGAGGTGGTAGTCCCCGTGGATCCGGGTCTGGAGGGAATCCCCCAACCTCGCTCCCCGGGCGAGGGCGACCTTCGGGGGGAGCAGAGGGAGCCTCCTGCCGACCTCCTCCGCCAGGGTACGGGTTCCGGGGAGGAGCCGGTCCAACCCCTCGGGGAGTGCGAGACGTGCCCGCTGGTAGGTGGCGTCCCATCCGGCCTGCCAGTGGGCCACCTCCTCCTCCCGGACCGGTTCGGCGCAGAACGCGGGAAGATCCGGCGGCGCGGAGGCCAGGGCCGCGTGGAGCCGGCCGGTGACGGACCCGAGTTCCGTTGCCAGGGTGAGGAGACTGGGAGGGACCCGCCCCCCAGTGCCGGCGAGCTCCCCCAGGAAATACGTCCAGAGGTCCCCCTCGTTCGGGACGAAAGCCTGGGTGGTCCCGACGAGGGCCCGGGGGAAGCCCGGAGCGGAGTAGACGAGGGAACCCAGCGGGCGGGGAACGTTCCGGAACGAAGTGCGAGTCCAGAGGTACTCCGGGACCTCCACGTCCGGGTTCTCCCCGGGAGCGATCCGCCGGAGGTGCTTGTGGATGAGCTGCCCGTCGATCACCACCGAGGTGTTGCTCTGTTCCGAGGTGATCCGGCGGACCTCCCGGACCGGGCCGGCGTGCTCGAGCACCCCTTCGCTCCCGGCGGTGGCCCGAAAGGTGAGGGTCCCCTTCGCGGTGGATACCCGGGCCGAGGACTTGAGCCCGGCCAACAAGGCGTCCACCAGTCCAGGATCGTCCTCGGCGGGCCGAACCCGGCCCCCCTCCCTTCGGAAGAAGGCACTATAGAGAGAGCCCGGCCGGTCCTGGAAGGTCACCTGGAGCAGGACCCAGGCGTAGGGGGTCGCCCCGCTTCCGAGGGACCCGTGGTCCGCCACCGAGATGCCGGAGATGTGGGCAGACTTCTCCGCGAACCAGCGCTGCTCGGGGAGGGTCTCCCTCACGGACTCGAGTACCTGCGCTCCGGCCTCCTCCCCCCAACCAGGGACCAACGGCCCCGGTCCTCGCTGCTCAGTCGCTGGGCTCATGGGGACCCTTGAGCTCGAACCAGAAGAAGGCGTGCGGGGTGAGGGTGAAGAAGTACGGAAGCTCGCCGATCTTCGGGAACCGGGTCCCGCTGAGCGCTTCGACGGGGGTCCACCCGTTGAACTCCGGGAGCGACAGCTCGGCCGCGGTGGGGCTCTTCGAAAGGTTGTACACGCAGAGCAGATGCTCCGGGCCCCGGGAGCGCAGGTAGGCAAGCACCTTCGGGTTGGGCAGGTCCAGGAAGCGGATCTCCCCTTCGCCGAGGATCGGGTTGAGCTCGTGGCGGACCTGGATCAGGTAGCGGACCCACCGAAGGAGCGAGGTGGGCAGTCGCATCTCCGCCTCCACGTTGCGGGCCTCGTAGTGGAAGTTGGGGTTCACGATGACCGGGTTGTAGAGCAGTTCCGCATCCGCCCGGGAGAATCCGGCGTTCCGGTCGGGGGACCACTGCATGGGGGTCCGGACCCCGTTGCGGTCCCCGAGGTAGACGTTGTCCCCCATTCCCAGTTCGTCCCCGTAGTAGAGGATGGGGACGCCGGGGAGGCTGAAGAGCAGCCCGTGGAGCATCTCCAAGGTCGCCCGGTCGTCGTCCACGAGCGGGGCCAGGCGGCGGCGGATCCCGAGGTTCAGGCGCATCTTCGGGTGCCGGGCGTACTCGTGGTACATGAAGTCCCGCTCCTCGTCGGTGACCATCTCCAGCGTGAGCTCGTCGTGGTTCCTCAGGAAGATCCCCCAGGCGCAGCTCTTCGGGATCGGTAGGGTCTGCTGGATGATGTCCACCACGGCGGCCCGGTCCTCCTTCCTCAGCGCCATGAAGATCCGGGGCATGAGCGGGAAGTTGAATGCCATCTGGAACTCGTCCTCCTGGCCGAAGTAGGCCTTCACGTCCGAGGGCCATTGGTTCGCCTCCGCCAGGAGCACCCGTCCCGGGAACTCCTGGTCCACCATGGCGCGGAGCTCCTTGAGGAAGGCGTGGGTCTCGGGCAGGTTCTCGCAGGAGGTCCCCTCGCGCTCGAACAGGTACGGCACGGCGTCGCAGCGGAAACCGTCGAGCCCCAGCTTCAGCCAGAACCGCACCACGTTCTTCACCTCCTCCCGGACGGCGGGGTTGTCGTAGTTGAGGTCCGGCTGGTGGCTGTAGAACCGGTGCCAGAAGTACTGCCCCGCTACCGGGTCCCACGTCCAGTTGGAGCGCTCGGTGTCCAGGAAGATCACCCGGGTGCCCGAGTACTTCCGGTCCGTGTCGCTCCAGACGAACCAGTCCCGCTTCGGGGACTTCGGGTTCACCCGGGCCTCCTGGAACCAGGGGCATTGGTCGGAGACGTGGTTCAGGACCAGGTCGGCGATGACCTTGAGCCCGCGCCGGTGGGCCTCGGCCAGGAAGGTCTTGAAGTCCTCCAAGCTCCCGTAATCCGGGTGGACGTTGTAGTAGTCCTCGATGTCGTACCCGTCATCCTTGAGGGGGGAGCGGTAGAAGGGCAGCAGCCAGAGGCAGTCCACTCCCAGGTCCACGAGGTATTCGAGCTTCTCGGTGAGGCCCGGGAAGTCCCCGACTCCGTCGGCGTTGCTGTCGAAGAAGGACTTCACCGAGAGTTCATAGAAGATGGCCTTGCGGTACCACAACGGGTCCGGCGCTTCCGGCCCGGAACTCATGCTTCCACCCGGAGCACGTGGGCCACCCGGAACGCAGGGTCGAGCCTCACGTAGTTCCGCCGGCCGGTCCAGGAGTACACCTCGTCGGTGAGCAGGTCCCGGACCCGGTAGGCGGCCCCCTCCGGGAGGCCGAGGGCTTCCAAGGGGACGTCCACCATGGACTCCACGGTGGACTCCGGCAGCACGTTCGCGATCACCAGCAGGTGGTTCTTCCCGTCCGGGCTGGACCGATGGTACCCCAGCAGCCGGGGCTGGTCCACCGGGAAGAACCCGATGCTCGCCCCGGGTTGGAGCGCACGGTTCTCCCGTCGGATCCGGTTCAGGCGGGTGAGCAGCGGGCGCAGGTTCCCGGGGGTCGAGGGGTCCCGGTGGACGATCCGGTACTTCTCGGAGTCCCGGTACTCCTCCGTCCCGGGGATCGCGTCCCCTTCCAGGAACTCGTACCCGCTGTAGACCCCCCAGAGGGGGGAGAGGGTGGCCGCCAGGATCGCCCGGACCTGGAAGGCGGGCCGCCCCAGCCGCTGGAGCACCGGCGGCAGGATGTCCGGAGTGTTCACGAAGAGCATGGGCCGGAAGAACTCGCGCAACGGGGGTGCATACAGCTCGAGGAAGTACTCCCTTAGCTCGTTCGCTTCGTTCCTCCAGGTGAAGTAGGTGTACGATTCGCTGAAGCCGAGCTTGGCCAGATGGCGCATGATCTTGGGACGGGTGAAGGCCTCGGCCAGGAAGATCAGGTCCGGATAGGCCCGCTGGGCCTCCCCAATCATCTCCTCCCAGAAGGGGAAGGGTTTGGTGTGCGGATTGTCCACCCGGAAGATCCGGACCCCCTGGTCAGCCCAGAACCGGACCACCTGCGAAAGCTCGGTCCAGAGCTCCCGCCACTGGGGATTGCCAAAGTCCAGCGGGTAGATGTCCCGGTACCGTTTGGGGGGGTTCTCGGCGTAGCGGATGCTCCCATCCGGGCGGTGGTAGAACCATTCCGGGTGCTCCCGGACCCAGGGGTGGTCCGGTGAGCACTGGAATGCCAGGTCGAGGGCGATCTCCAGACCCAGCTCCTCCGCCCGCCGGCGGAAATGATCGAAGTCCTCCAGGGTTCCCAGGTCCGGGTGGATGGCCTGGTGGCCCCCCTCGGACGAACCGATGGCCCAGGGGCTGCCCGGATCCCCCGGGGCCGCCGGGGCCCGGTTGTCGCGTCCCCGGCGGGCGGTCATCCCGATCGGGTGGATCGGAGGCAGGTAGAGGACGTCGAAGCCCATGGCGGCGACCTCCGGCAGCCTTTCCTCGGCCTCCCGGAAGGTGGCGGAACGCTCAGGACTGGCCCCCAGGGAGCGGGGAAAGGCCTCGTACCAGGCGGCGAAACCTGCCCGGACCCGCTCCACCCGGACCGGGTATTCCTTCGAGGAGTCGATCCGGTCGGGACGGGGTTGGAACCGCCGGACCAGTTCCCGGAGCGGATCGGCCCCGGCCCGCCGGACCGCTTTCACGAGATCTCCCCCTTCCAAGGCCGCGAGGACCGACTCGGCCTCGGTCCGGTCCTTCCCGGAGAGCTGGGGGAGCACGGCCCGGAGGATCTCCAATCCGGGGGCCAGGTCCTGGGAGACCTCCTCCCCCGCGTCCATCCACGTGGAGATGCCCGCGATCCAGGTCTGGTAACGGTCCGTCCAGGCGGAGAGCGTGAAGTGGTACAACCCTGGAAGGCGGGGGATGAACTCCCCCTCCCACCGGGCGTTGCCGACGGACCGGAGGAACTGTTCGCTGCCGCCCGCTTCTCCAGGTCCCCGGAGCGTGAACGAAGCGTCCAAGAGGTCCGCCCCGGGTTTCAGGACGTCGACGGAGATCCGTACGGTCTCTCCGACCAACCGTCGTGCAGGATGGTCCCCGTCGTCCACCACGGGGCTGACCGCCTCGAGGGCGATGGTCCCCGGAGGGGGTCCTTCCCCGGTCCGACGCTCCGTGCGAGGCGGTCCGTTCCGGCGTGGCGGGGTCCCTTTCAGGCGCTGAGAGGAGGAGGTCGGGGCCCCCGCGGGTTCCGCTTCCGGAGCCATTGCAAGGTGGTGTCCGTTTCTCCGCGGCCGCTATTTAACGCTGGCCCGGCCCCTGGGCGAAGGTGGATGCGAGCGGCCCCTGATGGGGCCGGACCACGGGGGACCCCGGTAACCTGGCCGATCGGTTCTCCATCGACTTTTAATCGGGCCCAAGGCTCCGCGAGGTCCGTGTTCGACCACGTCGCGCCCGGTCTTGCCGGCGAAGCGGGAAGAGCCCTTCCTGCCGGTGTTCGCCCGCCCGCCGGGGCGCTTCGAGGGGGTCTTGGATCGTGAGGTCGTCGCACTCCCGCCCGGAGGGCCGGTTCAGCCTGCTCACGGGCGAGGATCTCTACTGGTTCAACGAGGGCACTCACACCCATCTCTACCAGAAGTTGGGGGCACACCTGGGGACCTGGGAGGGGGAGCAAGGGACCTACTTCGCGGTCTGGGCGCCGAACGCGGAAGCGATCAGCGTCATCGGAGACTTCAACGGTTGGAGCCCCGGGCGGAACCCGCTCTCTCCCCGTGCGTCCTCAGGGATCTGGGAAGGGTTCCACCCGGACGTGGGCCCGGGGGCGCTCTACAAGTACCGGATCCGGTCCCGGGTGAACGGCTACACGGTGGACAAGGCAGATCCCTTCGCCTTTGCCTCGGAGCTCCCGCCCCGGACCGCTTCCCAGGTGGCGGACCTCTCGTACAGCTGGGGCGACGGGCGGTGGATGGCGGAACGGGGCCAGGCCAACTCCCTGAACGCCGCGGTGAGCATCTACGAGATGCACCTGGGCTCGTGGCGCCGGGTTCCTGAGGAAGGGCATCGATCGTTGAGCTACCGGCAGCTCGGCCCGCCCCTCGCGGACTACCTCGAGGACATGGGGTTCACCCACGTGGAGTTCCTTCCCGTGATGGAGCACCCGTTCTACGGCTCCTGGGGTTACCAGACCACAGGATATTTCGCCCCCACCCGTCGGTACGGGGAGCCTACGGATTTCATGGGACTGGTGGACCTGCTGCACCAACGGGGCATCGGGGTGATCCTGGACTGGGTCCCCTCCCACTTTCCCACCGACCAGCATGCCCTGGGCTTCTTCGATGGGACCCACCTGTACGAGCACGCGGACCCCCGCCAGGGGGTCCACCCCGAATGGAACAGCTACATCTTCAACTACGGGCGTCGGGAGGTCCCCTCCTTCCTCCTGAGCAGCGCGAGCTTCTGGTTGGAGACCTACCACGCGGACGGGCTCCGGGTCGATGCGGTGGCCTCCATGCTCTACCTGGACTACTCCCGGAAGGCGGGGGAGTGGATCCCCAACGAGCGCGGCGGCCGGGAGAACCTGCCGGCCATCGCCTTCCTACGTCGCCTGAACGAGTCGGCCTATGCCGATGCCCGCCCCATCCTCATGGTGGCGGAGGAATCCACGGCCTGGCCGATGGTCTCCCGTCCTCCCTACCTGGGGGGCCTCGGGTTCGGCCTCAAGTGGGACATGGGTTGGATGCACGATACGCTGGACTATCTCGCCCGGGACCCGATCTTCCGGAAGTACCACCACCACGAACTCACCTTCCGGACCCTCTATGCGTTCCACGAGAACTTTGTCCTGGCCCTTTCCCATGACGAGGTGGTCTATGGGAAACGGTCCCTCCTGGGGAGGATGCCCGGGGACCGGTGGCAACGGTTCGCCAACCTCCGGCTCCTGCTGGGATACCAGTATTCCCAGCCTGGCAAGAAGCTCCTCTTCATGGGAGGGGAGTTCGGGAGCGAACGGGAATGGGAGCACGAAGGCGGCCTCGACTGGGACCTCCTGAAGGACGACGCGCACCGGGGGGTCCAGCGCTACGTACGGGACCTGAACCGGCTCTACCGGACCCTTCCGGCCCTCCACGGGCTGGAGTTCGAGACCCGTGGCTTCCAGTGGCTCGTGGCCAACGACAACCTCCAGAGCGTGTATGCGTATCTGCGCCGGGGACCCGGGGGGGAGCTCCTCCTGGCGGTCGGGAATTTCACTCCGGAGGTCCGAAGGGACTACCGGGTCGGGGTCCCGGAGAAGGGCTTCTGGTCGGAGCGGCTGAACGGGGATGCGCTGGATTACGGGGGGAGCGGAGTGGGGAACCTCGGAGGGGTGGAGACGGAGGACAGGGCCGAGCATGGTTTTCCCCAGTCCCTCCGCCTGACGCTGCCCCCGCTGGCCTGGGTCTTCCTCACCCCCGGCCGGGCGCGATGAGCGCGAGGTTCCCGCTGGGGGCGGTTCCCACCGGCGCCGGGCGCACCCACTTCCTCGTCTGGGCGCCGAAGGCGCGGAGCGTCTCCGTCCGCCTGGAGCGCCAGCCGCCGCGGAACGTCCCGTTGACCCCCTCCGGAGAAGGCTACTTCTCCGGGGAGGTGGACCATTGTGGCCCCGGAGACCGCTACCGGTACGTCCTCGAGGGCCGTCGAGCGTTCGCGGATCCCGCCTCCCGCCGCCAGCCCCTGGGGGTGGAAGGCCCCTCCGAGGTGATCCCGGACAAGCCCGTTGAGGTGCCGGGCCGTTGGGGATCCGGCCGCCCGTTACCGGAGTACGTCTTCTATGAGCTCCATGTGGGATGCTTCTCGGCCTCCGGCACCTTCGCCGGGGTGGTCCCGAGGCTGGCCTCCCTCCGGGACTTGGGCATCACCGCCGTGGAGCTCATGCCCGTGAGCCCTTTTCCGGGGCGCCGGAACTGGGGGTACGACGGCGTCTTTCCCTACGGGGTCCAGGAGACCTATGGCGGGCCGGGCGAACTGAAGGCCCTGGTCCGGGCGCTCCATGCGCGGGGGTTGGCCGCCGTGCTCGATGTGGTCTTCAATCACCTGGGGCCCGAAGGGAACGTGCTGGACGCCTTCGGGCCGTACTTCACGGACGCCCATCGAAGTCCCTGGGGCCGAGGGATCAACTTCGATGGGCCGGAGAGCGAGCCGGTCCGGCGCTACTTCCGGGAGTGTGCCCTCCGCTTCCTCGAGGAATTCTCCTTCGATGCGTTGCGCCTGGACGCCGTACACGCCATCGTGGACCGCTCGGCCGTGCCCTTCCTGGAGGAACTCCAACAGGCGGTGGAGTCGTTGTCCCGGCGACTGGGGCGTCGCCTCTTCCTGGTCGCCGAGAGCGACCTGAACGATCCGAGGCTCATGCGGCCCCGGAGCCAGGGCGGCTACGGGATGGCGGCCCAGTGGAACGACGACTTCCATCATGCGCTCCACGCGTGGCTCACGGGCGAGCGGGACGGGTACTACCAGGACTTCGGGGAAGTCGCGCTCCTCGCCAAGGCCTTCCAGGAAGGCTACGTCTTCACCGGAGAGCCATCGAGGTTCCGGGGCCGACGGCATGGACGACCCGCCACCGGCCTCCCTCCCCGGGCCTTCGTGGTCTACGACCAAGATCACGACCAGGTGGGGAACCGAAGGGACGGGGACCGCCTGGTCCGCCTGGTGGAGCCCCGGCGCGCCCGCCTGGCGCTGGGCCTCACCCTCCTGAACCCCTCCCTGCCGCTGATCTTCATGGGGGAGGAGTATGGGGAGGAGCATCCGTTCCTCTTCTTCAGCGATTACCAGGGTCGGGCCCTCGCCGAGGCGGTCCGGGAAGGACGGCGTCGGGAGTTCGCCGCCTTCCGGTGGGATGGTGCCCCTACGGATCCGCAGGCCGAGGAGACCTACCTATCGAGCCGGCTCAGCCCTTCCGCTTCGCCCGGCCCGGCCCGACGTCAACGTCGGGCCTACTGCCGGGAACTGCTCCGGATCCGCTGGGAGAACGGAAAGGCCGCTCGGGATTGGCCTCACGCGAGGGCGGGTAGCGTTGCCGAAGGCGACTGGCTGGTCGTCCGTTTCGCACCCCCCCGGGGGGGCGGGCTCTTGGTGGCTGCCCTGCCCCGGGGACAGGAACGGGTTCCCGTGCCCCTGCCCCCCGGGCACTGGCGGAAACGCCTGGACTCGGAGGCGCCCCGGTGGGGGGGCGTCGGGCCGGTGGCCCCGTCCGAGTTTGGCATCCCCTCCCCCGGGGGGACGTTATGGTCCGGTGGGGGTCTGACATTCTGGAGGCCGATCCGGGGGAGATGAGCATGGAGCGTTACCTTTGCGTGCATGGGCACTTTTACCAACCCCCCCGGGAGAACCCCTGGCTGGAACGGGTGGAGGTGGAGGACTCGGCCGATCCGTACCACGACTGGAACGCCCGGATCACCGCCGAATGCTACGAACCGAACACCGCCTCCCGGATCATGGACCCCCAGGGCCGGATCCTCCGGATCTCGGACAACTACTCCCGGATGAGCTTCAACGTCGGACCGACGCTCCTCGGCTGGATGGAATCCCAGGCTCCGGAGGTCTACCGCAGGATCCTAGCGGCGGACCGACGGAGCCAGGAGACCTTTGGCGGACATGGGTCGGCCCTGGCGCAGGCGTACAACCACGTGATCCTGCCGCTGGCGAACCCCCGGGACCAGCGGACCGAGATCGTCTGGGGCATCCGGGACTTCGAGCACCGGTTTGGCCGCCCCCCGGAGGGGCTTTGGCTCCCGGAAACCGCGGTGGACCTCGCCTCCTTGGAGATCTGTGCGGAGCACGGGATCCGTTTCGTCCTGCTGGCTCCGCATCAGGCCCGGCGGGTGCGCCCGCTCAACGGGAACGCCCCCTGGAGCGAAGTGACGGGGAACCGGGTGGACCCCACCTGCGCGTATCTCGTGCGGCTCCCCTCCGGCCGCTCCCTCTCTGCCTTCTTCTATGACGGTCCGATCTCCCAGGCGGTGGCCTTCGGTCACCTGCTGGACAACGGGGAGGTGCTCGCCCAGCACCTCGTCGGCGCGTTCTCGGAGGAGGGGAAGTTCGGTCGCACCTGGCCCCAGCTCGTGCACATCGCCACCGATGGGGAGACCTACGGGCATCATCACCGGCACGGGGACATGGCGCTCTCCTACGCCCTCCACCTGGTGGAGACCCGGTCGCAGGCCCGGCTGACCAACTACGGGGAGTACCTCACCTTGGTCCCTCCGGCGCAGGAGGTGGAGATCGCGGAGAACACCTCGTGGAGCTGCCCGCATGGGGTGGAGCGGTGGCGGGGGAACTGCGGCTGCCAGACCGGGCTCCACCCGGGGTGGAACCAGGCCTGGCGCGCCCCCCTTCGGGCGGCCCTGGACTGGCTACGGGACGAGGTGGCTCCCCGGTTCGAGGAGAAGGGCCGGACGCTCTTCCACGACCCGTGGGCGGCCCGGGACGATTACATCCAGGTGGTCCTCGACCGCTCCGAGCCCACCCGGGAGGGTTTCTTCTCCCGGCACGCCCGGATCCCGCTGAGCCCGGAGCAGAGGACGGAGGCGCTCAAGCTCCTGGAGCTCCAGCGTCACGCCCTGCTGATGTACACCAGCTGCGGGTGGTTCTTTGACGAGCTCTCCGGCATCGAGACCGTCCAGGTGCTGCGCTACGCGGGCCGGGTGATCCAGCTCGCCGAGGAACTGTTCGACCTCCGGTTGGAGCCGGCTTTCCTGGAGCGTCTCCGGGCGGCCCGGAGCAACCTGCCGGAGCAGGGGGACGGGGCCGAGGTGTACCGGCGGTACGCGCTCCTCTCCCGGGTGGACCTGGGGAAGGTGGCCGCCCACTACGCGATCAGTTCCCTGTTCGAGCCTTACGAACCGGACCGGCGGATCTACTGCTACCGGGTCCAGCGGGGGGACCACCGCCGGGTGGAGCAGGGCCGGACCCGGCTCGCCCTCGGCTGGGTGACCATCACCTCGGAAGCGACCGGGGAGAGCGACCGCTTCAGCTATGGGGTGGTCCACTTCGGCGACCACAACTTGAACGCCGGGATCCGGCAGTTCCGGGGCAAGGAGGCCTACGAGGCCTTCGCCCGGGAGGTCGAGGAGTCGTTCTCTCACGCCGACCTGGCCCAGGTCATCCGGCAGCTCGACGAGCACTTCGGCGGGGTCACCTACTCCTTCCGCTCCCTCTTCCGCGACGAACAGCGGGCGATCCTGGGCCGCCTCATCCAGGATGGCATGACGGAGGCCGAGAACGGCTACCAGAACATCTACCTCCAGTACACCCCGTTCATGCGCTTCTTGCAGGACCTGAACTTCCCTCTCCCCCGGGCCTTCCAGACCGCGGTGGAGTTCACCTTGAACGCCAACTTGAGACGGACCTTCGCCGCGGAGGAGCTCGACCTGGACCGGGCCGAGGCGCTCCTGAAGGAACTGAAACGCTGGAAGGTCACGGTGGATGCCTCCGGGCTCGGCTACGCCCCCCAACGCTTCCTCGAGCGCAGCCTGGAACACTTCTCGAAGAACCCCGGAGACCAACGTCTCCTGTCCCAACTCAACCGGGCCATGGCCCTCGTCCAGGTCCTTCCCTATACTCCCAACCTTTGGAAGGCCCAGAACCTCTATTTCGAGCTGCTCACCAAGGTGTACCCCTCCGTGAAGGAGCGTGCCCAACGGGGAGATCCGGAGGCCGCCACCTGGGAAAGGGGCTTCCTTGACCTCGGGCGGCAGCTCTCCGTGCGCGTGGATTGAGATGCGGCCGACGCCGGTACCCGGCAGTGCGTACCGGCTGCAGCTTAACGGGGGTTTCTCCCTCTCGCGGGTGACCGGGCTGGTCGGCTACCTGACGGGCCTGGGGATCCGGACCCTCTACCTCTCCCCGCTCCTTCAGGCGCGCCGGGGAAGCTCGCACGGGTATGACGTGACCGATCCCGGTCAGCTCTGGGCCGACCTGGGCGACCCGGCGGAGCTCGAGACGCTGGCCCGCGAGGCCGCCGGACACGGGCTGACCCTCCTCGTGGACCTGGTGCCGAACCACATGTACGCCGGTACCGAGAACCCCTGGTGGGCGGACGTCCTGGAGTTCGGGAGGGACTCGCCGTATGCCGACTCGTTCGACATCGACTGGACCCCCGCCCATGGCCGTTTCTCTGGACGGGTCTTCCTGCCGCTCCTGGACGCCCGGCTGGAGGACCTCGTCGCTCGGGGCGAGGTCCGATGGTCCACGGGGTCGCAAGGGGTCCGTCTCCACCTTCCCGGCCCGACCCTCCCGGTCTCCCCGGCGAGCCTGGTGCCCCTGATCGAGGGGGCCCTGACGAGGGCTCCCCGGTCTTTCGCCACCGACCGCCTGCGCGCGGCCCTCGGGACCCCGGCAGAGCGGACCGGTCCCTGGTCGCGCCGACTGAAGGAGGCCCTCGGGGAGGCGGCGGGGACCGACCCCCACTTCGCCGCCCGCTGGGAGGAGACCATCGCCCAGCTCAACCTTCCTGGCCAGCGGCGGGCATCCCTCGACCTCCTGGGGCATCAGGTCTACCTCCTGGGCCCCTGGAGGGAGGCCCACCAGTGGGTCAATTATCGTCGCTTCTTCCAGGTGAACGACCTCGTGGGCATGCGGGTGGAGGACCCGGCGGTCTTCCGTGCGATGCATGCCCTGCCCCTGGAGTGGGTCGCCCGGGGCTGGGTCCAGGGTTTCCGCGTCGACCACATCGACGGCCTCCGAGACCCCGAGGAATACCTGGCCCGTCTCTCCGGGAGGGGAACCGGGGAAGCTCCTCCTCGGCCGACGGGAAGACCCTACGTGGTGGTGGAGAAGATCCTGCTGGGCGGAGAACACCTCCCGGGACGTTGGGAGGTGGACGGGACCACAGGGTACGACTTCCTGGCCTCCCTTCCCCACGGCCTGGTGGACCCGGAGGGCCTCCAGCGCCTGCAGGAGGTCTACCAGCGGTTCGTGGGAGAACCCCTGGTCTACCTGGAGATCGTCCACGCGGAGAAGCGTCGGGCGCTCCGGGAGTTCTTTCCGGGCAGGCTGGACCGTCTCCACTCCCAGCTCCTTCCGCTCTCCCGGGAGATCCCCGAGCTCGCGGCCCTGCCTCCGGAGGCGCTTCGCCGGGTCCTTTCGGAGACCCTGGCGAGCTACCCTCGGTACCGGACCTACCTGCGGTCGCCTCCCGCGGACCCTTCCGACGAGGAGGTGGTCGCCCGGGCCGTGTCCGAGGCCTCCCGCTGGAACCCCGACCTCCCTCCCCAGGCCTTTCGTGCCCTGGGGAAAGTGCTGCTCGTCCAGCGGCGGGAGTCGGGGGAGGATCCGCGCGACCTCAACTTCGCCCTCGAGGTACAACAGTTCACCGGCGGAGTGATGGCCAAGGGAACGGAGGACGCCGCGCTCTACCGGTACCACCGGTTAGTGGCGCTGAACGAGGTGGGAGGGGACCCGGCCCCGGCCCGGTCGGGCCTCGAGGTCTTTCACCAGCACCAGGCCGAGACCGTGGCACACCACCCCCGGACCTTGACCACCACTTCCACCCACGACACGAAGCGCAGCGAGGACATCCGGGCCCGGCTCTTCGTCCTGTCCGAGATGCCGGAGGAGTGGGAGGCCGTGGTACGGGACCTTAAGCAGCGAGCCGGGGGATGCTCGGTGGAGGGGTCGTGGGGGCGCTGTCCGCTGCCGAACCAGGAATACTTCCTCTACCAGACCCTGGTGGGCGCCTGGCCCAACGGGCAGGACCTGGAGGATTTCCCGGCCCGGCTCTACGCCTACCTCACGAAGGCCCTCCGGGAAGGCGGGGTCTCTTCGAGCTGGGGAAGCCCCGACCGAGGGTACGAGGAGGCCTTCTCCACCTTCGCGCGCCGGCTGGTGGAGGGGCCGGAAGGGGAGGAGTTCCGGCGCCGGTTCCTTCCCTTCCAGCGGCGCATCGCCTATCTGGGGGCCTGGAACTCCCTCTCCCAGGTGCTCCTGAAGATCACGGCCCCGGGAATCCCAGACCTCTACCAGGGCTGCGAGCTCTTCGACCTGAGCCTGGTCGATCCGGACAACCGCCGGCCGGTCGACTTTGCCCGTCGGGAGGCCTCCTTGCGAGGCCTCTCTCCACCGGAGAGGTCGCCTCCGGGGTTCCTCACGGAGCTCCGGAAGAACTGGTCGGACGGCCGGATCAAGCTTTACCTCACCCAGCGGGCGCTCCTGACCCGTGCCGGCGACCCCGACCTCTACGTGGAGGGGCGTTACCTCCCGGTCCTTCCGGCGATCGGCCCGCCCGAAGGCGCCCTGGCCTTCCTGCGGGAGAACGGAGGCCGTTGGTCGCTCACGGTGGTACCCCGCTTCCCGACGCGGTGGGCCAAGCCGGGCGCCTGGGACTTCTCCGTCCGGGACGGGATCGTTGGCCGGCTCCCCCTCCCGGCCGGGGTTCCGGGGACCTTCCACAACGTCCTCACGGGGGAGGCGGTCCACCCGGAAGGGCCCGACCGGTCTCTCTCGGTCCCGGAGCTGTTCCAGCGCTTCCCGGTGGCCCTGCTGGTGGGGTAGGGTGGCCGGGGAGGGGTCCCCCGCCTCGAACGCGTTCTCCTAAATCCCTTTCCGTCCGGCCGGTTCCCTCCCCCGATGCCGAAAGAAGTGGAGACCCCCAAGGACGAGGAGTGGAGCGTCGATGCTATCGGGCTCGCCGCGGGCGAGGTCTGGCAGATCCTCAAGCAGAAAGGGCCCATGAACCTCCGGGCCTTGGAGCGCGGCGTGCCCGGACCCCGGCCCCGGGTGCTCATGGCGATCGGCTGGCTCGCCCGCGAAGGGAAGCTCTCGCTGGAGCATCGGGGCCATGAACTGGAGTTCCGGCTGACGGAAGGGTGAGGCGGGAGCCCTTCCGCCCGTCGTGCTGCAGCGCGGCCCAAGGTCCTTATATCCCGCCGGCCCGACCCAGAACGCGCTCCGGGGATACATGGACGTCCATGCGGGAGAGATCTGGATCGAGAAGTACCGGCCTCACTCCCTCCGGGAGATGGTCGGCCAACCCCGTGTGGTCCCCCTGCTCGAGGCCTACGTGGCCCGCCGGACCCTCCCTCACCTGCTCTTTGCCGGCCCCCCCGGCACGGGGAAGACCACGGCGGCTCTCGCCCTCGCGCGGGACCTCTACGGGGAGGGCTGGCGGGAGTCCTTCCTCGAGCTGAACGCCTCGGACGAGCGGGGGATCGAGACGGTCCGCAACACGATCAAGAACTACGTGAGGAGCGCCCCGCTCGCCTCCGTCCCGTTCAAGCTCCTCTTCCTCGACGAGGCGGACCAGCTCACCAACGATGCCCAGGCGTCGCTCCGGAGGATGATGGAGCGCTACTCCGCCTCCAGCCGGTTCATCCTGTCCTGCAACTACTCCTCCCGGATCATCGAGCCGATCCAGTCCCGGTGCGCCGTCTTCCGCTTCAAGACCTTCAGCCCCGAGGAGATGCGGGGGTACCTCGGACGGATCGCCCAGGCCGAGGGCCGCCGGGTCGAGCCGGAGGCCATGGACGCCCTGGTCAAGCTCGCCGACGGGGACCTCCGGCGAGCGGTGAACCTCCTCCAGCTCGCCTCCGCCCTCACGGAACGCATCACGGCCGACAGCCTCTACGAAAGCTCTTCCACCCCCCTCCCCCGGGAGGTGGAACAGATGATGGGAAAGGCCCTCTCCGGCGACTTCGAGGGGTCCCGAGAGGCTCTCTACGCCCTGTTGACCGACCGGGGGGCGAGCGGGGAGGATGTGGTCCGGGCACTCCACCGGCACCTCCCCAACCTCTCCCTCCCCGATGAAGAGAAGATCCGCCTGCTGGAGGTCCTCGCGGAAGTCGATTTCCGTCTCGCCATGGGAGCCTCCGACCGGGTGCAGCTGGAGGCCTTCCTGGCCCGCCTGGGGCTCCTGGCCCGGCGGGGCGGGGGCGCCTCGGCATGACCGGGCCACAGACGGTGGTGACGCGGCAGCGGGACGTGGGGGGAAAGCCCGCGATCCGACGGGAGGCGGAGGCGGAGGGGACCCTCTCGCTCGGACCCAAGAGCCGGCGGGCCCTCCGGCAGGGCACCGTGGAGAAGGGGGATCCCCTGGCCGCCGGAGGGCTGGCGGGCCTCCTCGCCATGAAGAAGACCTCCGAGCTCCTCCCGCACTGCCACCTGGTGGCGCTCACGCACAGCTCCGTCACCTTGAGCCGGACCGCGCGGGGGGTGAAGGCTGTCGCCCGCGCGGAGGCCCTCGGCCCCACCGGGGTGGAGATGGAGTCTCTCGTCGGGGTATCGGTGGCGCTCCTCACGGTCTGGGACATGGTCAAATATCTGGAGAAGGATGCGCGCGGGCAGTACCCCCAGACCCTTCTCGGCCCGGTGCGCGTGGTCCGCAAGAGGAAGGGTGGGGACCGATCTCCGTGAGGGTGAAGGCGTGACGCCCGGTTCGAACTACCACCCGCTCTCCCATGCGAACGCGTCCGTGTCCGGTGCCGGGTCCTCCCCGGAGAGCCCCTCGCGCCACCACCTCGGGACCAGCCGGCCCATCGGGTTCGGCGTCCTCACCACGTCCGACACCCATACCGAGGAGGACGATGAGAGCGGAAGCCTGGTGAAGAAGCTCCTCACCGAGGGCGGGCAACGGGTGGCGGAGTACCACCTGGTGGCCAACAGCGTGGCCGACATCCGAGAGTGCCTGGACCGCTGGCTCGCCGATCCGGACGTGGAGGCGGTGATCACCATCGGAGGGACCGGCGTGAGTTCCCGGGACGTCACCATCGAGGCCCTGGCAGGGGGAGGGGGGAAGGCGCTGGAAGGATTTGGGGACCTCTATCGCATGCTGAGCTACCAGGAGGTGGGCCCGCTCGCGGTCCTCAGCCGGGCGAGCCTCTTCGCCCTCCACAACCGGCCGGTCTTCGCCGTCCCCGGTTCTGCCCGCGCCTGCCAACTGGCCGTCCGGGAGTTGATCCTCCCTACGGTGGAGCACCTGGTAGAGGAACTGGCCCGCTGAACCCCTACCCGGCCGGCCCGTGGAGGGCTTTATAGCCCGGAAGGGTCACTTTCCCCAGAGGTGATCCCCGTGACCATTCCCGACCTCACAGACAAGACCTTCGCGAAGTTCCCCCAGGAGAACCGGGTTGCCTTGGTGGACGTCTGGGCTCCCTGGTGCGGGCCATGCCGGATGGTTTCCCCCATCGTGGAGCGCCTGGCCGACAAGTACCACGGCAAGGTGGGGGTCGGCAAGCTCAATTCGGACGACAACTCCACCACCGCCCAGCAGCTGGGCGTGATGAGCATCCCCACGTTGCTCTTCTACAAGGAGGGCAAGCTCGTGGACCGGATCGTGGGGGCCTACCCCGAAGAGGTCATCGAAGAGCACCTCTCGAAGCTGCTGTAGCAGGGGGAGCCCCGGGGGAGCCGGGGAGCGGACGAGCGGTCCGCCCAGGGACGCGCCTGGACGCGGGGGGCCTGAACCATGGCGGAAGGGGAGAAGGACCCCCAGCTCCGGCGCTACGAGTTCCGTCGGCTGGTCGAGGAGATCAAGGACATCCGGGGCCGGGCCACCGAACTGGTCACCCTCTATGTCCCACCGGGCCGGGCCATCTCCGATGTGATGGGTTACCTCCGGAACGAGTACGCCCAGGCCGGCAACATCAAGAGCCGGACCACCCGCAAGAGCGTGCTCTCCGCCCTGGAGACCATCATGAACCGGCTGAAGCAGTACCGGCAGGCTCCGGAGCACGGGCTTGCCTTCTTCGTGGGGGCGAAGCCCGTGGGGGCGGACAAGAGCGAGCAGGTGGTCTACGTGATCGAGCCGCCGGAGCCGCTCGGCACGTACATGTACCGCTGCGACTCGCAGTTCGTTCTCGAACCGCTCTTGGCCATGGTCCACGAGCCGGAGCTCTGGGGGCTCATCGTCATCGACCGAGCCGAAGTCACCTTGGGCTTCCTCCGGGGCACCCGGGTGGAGGCGGTGCGCAACCGCCAGAGCCAGGTCCCCAGCAAGCACGGGCGCGGTGGGCAGTCCGCCCACCGGTTCGAGCGGCTCATCGAGCACGCGGCCCACGACTTCTTCGTCCGCTCGGCCGAACTGGCCCTGGAGATCTTCCTGCCGGTGAAGGACGGGCTCAAGGGCATCCTGATCGGCGGGCCGGGAGCGACCAAGGAGTACTTCGTGAAAGAGCACTATCTGCAGTACGAGCTCCAGGAGAAGGTGGTGGAACCCCTCTTCGACGTGGGCTACACCGACGAATACGGGCTCAAGGAGCTGGTGGAGAAGGCCGGCAGCACGCTCCACGGCCTGGAGATCACGGAGGAGAAGCGGCTGGTCCAGCGCCTCCTGTTGGAGATCCGCAAGGCCGGTGGCGGCCTGGCCGCCTACGGGGAGAAGGAGGTCCTCCGGGCCCTGGAGATGGGGGCAGTGGACGTGCTCCTGCTCTCTTCCGGGCTCAAGCGCAAGCGGCTGACCCTGCGCTGCGGCCAGTGCGGGAAGGAGACGGTACGCAGCCTGGAGGATGCCCAGGTCTCCCAGGCCCAGTGGGGCCCCTGTCCCTCCTGCGGAGCCCCGGCGCTCTCCCTGAAGGAGGAGGAGGACTACGTCTCCCGTCTCTTCCAGGAGGCCGGCGCGCACGGGGCCACCGTCCGGATGGTCAGCGTGGAGAGCGATGAGGGTGGGATGCTCCTCAAGGCCTTCGGAGGGATCGCCGCCCTCCTGCGCTATCCGCTCCCGCCGCCGGCGGCGGGGGCCGGGGTGCCGGCGTCCGGTTAGGGCGCGGGAGGAGCAAGGGCTAAGGGCCGGCGGGTTCCCTCGCCCTTCACGGACGACACGGGGGGCTATGACAGCTAATGGCAAAGAATATACATAGGTGGTATGGTATGTTTGCGGTGTGGATACTCTCCTCCGTATCGGCGATGCCGCGTCCCGGCTCGGACTCACGGTCACCACCTTGCAGCGTTGGGACCGTCAGGGAAAGATACGGGTGGTACGAACCCTCGGAGGGATGCGACGAATTCCCCTCTCCGAAGTCCACCGGCTCATGGGAGA
>JAJZYB010000017.1 GCA_021806135.1 Thermoplasmata archaeon | reverse complement strand
AGACCCCGGGCCGCACGGTCACGACCACTTCTTCGCCCTTGATGCGCACGAGTTCCTGGTCCACACGGGCCATGAGCCGGTGCGGAAACGGCTCGGATGGCGGAGAGAGCTTCGCCTTCGCTCTCTGTCGTTGGAGTTGCCAGTAAGATCGTGCGATGCCCACGGCGGTGGAGCAGACGGAGTGGTGCCAGTGGGCGGCGTAGCGGGAGCGCCAGGAGGCGGCGACCAATCCTTGGTCTCCTTGCGGAGGGAGATGGCGGACCGGTGGGGGCCGTCGAGGGCTGCCCGAACGAGGTGGCGGACCATAGAACGGTAGTCGTACAGGAGCCGGTCCAGAGGGGCGGATGATGGATGGGACAGGAGGATGGTGCGCATGGTGGGACGTCGGCAAGGAGACAGAGAAGGCCACCCAAGTGAACCTTTCCCCATTAGCAGCTAGACCCCTCCTCTTTTAATCCCCGTCCGGGTCCCGTGGGCGCTCCGCCGCGGTAGCTCAGTTGGGAGAGCGTCAGACTGAAGATCTGAAGGTCGCTGGTTCAAGCCCGGCCCGCGGCACTGCCCCTCCCCGTCGTACTCCCTGGGGAAGGCATGCACCGCCGCTCAAATATCCCGGCAGGCTCTGGCACGGGGGATGAACGATCCCGAACTTCAGCGTCTCCGGGCCCGGATGGCCGAGGCCGACGCGTCCCTTCTGCAGGCCGTCCACCACCGGATGGAGGTTGCCCGTGCCATCGGCGAACGGAAGTCCCGGGAGGGCCTCGCGCTCCGGGACTTCCGCACCGAGGGGGAGGTCCTCGAACGCTGGCGCCAGGGTCTGGCTCCCTTGGACATCCCCCCGGAGCGGGCCGAGTCTCTGGCCCGATGGCTCGTCGAGGAGTCGGTCCGCGTTCAGGAAAGGCTGGGCGAGCCCAGCCGTGCCTCGTCCGCGCCCTCGGACATCGTGGTGGCGGGAGGTCTCGGACAGATGGGAGGCTGGATGCGGGAGTACTTCCGGGCCGAAGGCCACCGGGTGGGGGTCTACGATCCCCGCGCCGGTGAGGTCCCCCCGGGCACCTACCCGTTCCCGGTCCACAACGACCTCCGTCGGGCCATCGACGAAGCCGATGTCCTGGTGGTGGCCACGCCCATGCGGGTTGCCCCCCACTTCTACCGGGAAATCTGGAAGACCCAGAGCGAGGCCGTGATCTTCGACATCCTCTCCGTCAAGGCACCTCTCCTGCCGACCCTCCGCAAGACGCGGGAGCGGGGCTTCCACGTGACGAGCCTCCACCCCCTCTTCGGCCCGGGGACCCGCACCCTCTCGGACCGGAACCTTCTCATCCTCGACTGCGGCGATGCCGAGGCGAACGCGCGGGCACGGGCCCTCTTCGCCACCACGTCCCTCACCATCACCGAGATGCCGCTTGAGCAGCACGACCGGCTCATGGCCGAGGTCCTCTCCCTGCCCCACGCGATGAGCCTACTCTTCGGCAGGGTGCTCGCGGCGGCCGGCCACCGCCCTGAGGAACTCGCCCGGGCCGCTCCCACGTCGTACCGCAGGCATGCCGAGGTGGCGCGCATCGTCACCCAGGAGAACCCTGAACTCGCCTTCGACATCCAGGCGCTGAACCCTGCCACGACCGCCATGCTGGAAAGGCTGGCCCGGGCCCTGCGGGACCTTCAGGATGCCGTCACGCGTCCCGACGCCACCACCTACCTCCGGCAGCTGGGAGAGGCCCGGCAGGTTCTGGAGGCAGATCCCTCCCCCTCCCCCCCGGAACCCGTGCCGGGGATGGGGAGGGACAAGGGTCGGGAGGGGACTGCGGGCCGGCCGCCGGGTCCCTTCGCGCTCAAGGACGGACGAGGAAACAGCTGACCGTGTCTCCGCCCACCAGACGGTGCGAGACCTGGACCTTTGGTTGGAGGAGGGACGGGGAGAGCCTCCGCTCCACATCGCAGGCCTTCCCGTAGGGGTGGGCGGTGGCGAGGAGGGGGAATGGTGCTCCACCAACCCCGAGGCGCCGCGGGTCCGTGGCCTCGGTTCGGCCATGTGTCCCCCCTCGTCGTGCACCCGGGCGGGCTCTTCCGCGCGCCCGGGGAGATCCTTCCCTCGGCAGCGTCTCCGGGGCTGGGCGTGGGACCCCCGGCTCCGCTGCTGCAGCCGGCGCACCAGCGCGTGCCTTTCGGACTTCTCGTCAATGACGGCCAGGGCACTGTGGGACACCCGGGCGTAGGTTTGGGGAGAGAGGCGCCGGCCACGGGCTCAGCCGGAAGTGGACCTGCGGACGGCACGGGCCCCCCACGGACGTAGCCGGGGTCCACCGGGCCCTGCGACTCCAAGGCGGTCAGGTGGCAGAGCACCGCCACCCTGAAGACCGCCAAGTGTTCGACGATCCCGCGCAGGGACGGGGTGCCCGCCCGCTCGAGGTACTCGAGGACCTCCCGCTCAAGGTGGAGGACCCCGCGGGTACGACCGGGGTACGCTCCATGGGCCTCTCCTGGGGATGCTCAAGCGGGGAGGACCGGTGAGCCTCCGTACTCGCGAGACCCCGGGGGAGGCCCCCGGAGCGGGGCCGGGGACCCTTACTTCTTCGTAGCCGGCACGAACCAGACGTCGGTGATGGAGAACTTCGGTTCGGGGGCGAACCGCGCCTCCACCGGCATCCCCACGTAGATGTCCTTCTCCCCGCAGTCTTTGAGCCGGGAGAAGAGCAGGCTGTTGACCCCTTCGAACTCCACCAGCACCAGGTTGTACGGGGTCTCCTTCAGGAAGGCCTCGGAGCCGAAGTGGCAGGTGGTCCACGAGTGCACCTTGCCGGAGAGGGGGAGGTCCACCCATTCCGTCGGTTCCCCGCAGAACTGGCAGTGCCCCCGGGGGGTGCCGTAGACGTAGGCGCAGCCCGTGCAGCGGGAGCCCCGGAGCCGGTGCTCCGCGAGCCCCAGGAAGAACGGTGAGTCCTCGGCGTAGCTGTGCACGTAATCGATCCGGTACGGGGACAGCACGTAGAGCGCCTCCTTGCCCTCCCGGTCCACGAAGATGGCCGCCCCCTCGGAAGAGAGCCGCTGCTGGACCTCGGTGAACTTCCGGCTCTTGGTCAGCGGGGCCCGGCTCATGGGCGGGCCTCCAGGATGCTCACGGTCACGGCCGACCCCGTCCCGGCGTGGCTGTGGATGGCCCCCCGGCGGGCGTTGGGGATCTGGAGCCGTCCGGAGCCGAAGTGCTTGCCGATGCTCCCCTCCAATTGCCAGAACGCGAAGACCGCCTGCATCAGCCCCGTGGCGCCCACGGGGTGGCCGCAGGCGATGAGCCCCCCGCTCGGGTTCACCGGGATGGCCCCGGCCCGAGGGACCTCGAAACCGTAGTCCACGCCCTTGAGGAACGGATCGCCGCGTTCCACAAAGTCGTAGCCCTCCCCGTACTTGCAGAGCCCGAGGTCCTCGTACGTCTGGATCTCCGAGGAGGAGTAGGCATCGTGGAGCTCGATGAAATCCAGTTCCCGGTTCGGGTCCTCGATGCCCGCGTGCCGGTAGGCCTCGAGCCCCGCCGCGCGGCCGGCCCGAAAGCTATGGACTCCCGGGTAGGGGAGGTCGGCGTACTCTTCGGCCTTCTCCTTCGGCGTGAGCAGCACCTTCCCGAAGGGCCGGTCGGCCAATCGCATGGTGTCCGTCCCACACCCCACCCCGGTGACCTGGACCGGTGCATCCGTGAGTTCCTTGGCCCGCTCTTCGCTGCAGAGGAAGACCGCCGCCGCTCCGTCCGACATGGTGCAGATCTGCTCCCGGGTGAGCGGGTAGCTCACCATCTCGGAGTGGAGGACCCCCTCCACGTCGATGGCCTTCGGGTACTGCGCATACGGGTTGTCCAGCGCGTTTCGGTGGTTCTTCACCGAGACCTTGGCCATGATCCGGGTCCCGTACTCCACCGCGAGCCGTTGGGCCTCCCGCTCGTCCTTCACGTGCGCGAACTTGCGCCGTCGGACGTATTCGTAGATGTGCCGGTTCACCATGAGGGCATAGTACCCCGTGTAGAACCCTCCCAGGGGGAAGTCGAAGTTCGTGTCGCTGGCCAGGGCGATGAACTCGTTGCCCTTCCAGGTGGGGACCCGGCTCATGGTCTCGTATCCCACGGCCAGGCAGCAGTCCATCCGCCCGGAGGCCACCGCCTCGTAGGCGGCCTGGAAGCATTCGCCTCCCGTGGCTCCTCCCCATTCGATCCGCACCGAGCCCCGGGGATTGAGCCCCAGGTAGTCCTGGACCATGCTTGCCGCCTTGAGCTGGCGGCTGAAGTGGTCGGAGAAGTAGGAGACCCGGCTCCCGTCGATCATGGCGTTGGTCAGGTTGGGGACGTCGGCCTTGGCCAGGTCGAAGGCGCGCTTGCACATGAGCCGGAAGTCCATGGTGGGGTGGGCCTTGGCGAACTTCGTGACCCCACCGGAGACCATGTAGACCCGACGCCCCGGCCGCCTTGGGCTCGAAGGGGTGGGGGTTCCGGGGAAGAGGTCGCGCTTCGGGCCCTTCTTCGTTTCTGCCATGCTCTGTCCTCTCCTCAGAGGCGCGCGGTAGGGCGGTCCCCTCTTAATCGTTTTGCGAGGAAGGGGTGAGCCCCGCGAGGAAGTTCCGGTACACCGCCAGGCACCGACGGAAGGACGGGAGGTTCACGCTTTCCGCCTCTCCGTGCGCTCCCTCCCCCTTCGGGCCGTAGACCACGGTCGGGAGGACCGAGCCGAAGACGTTGAAGTCCCCCACCCCTCGTTGCTCCTCGACCCGCAGGGGGGTCCCCGACCTCCGCACCGACCGGAGGAAAGCCTGGACGAGAGAGTGTCCACGGCCCGTCTGGTATGGGGGGAGCCACGGTGTCGCGCGAGGTGCTCTTCTCAGGACCGGCACGAGCGGAGGAAAGTGGTCCTGGAGGCTCTTCAGCCCACGGGCCAGCTGTTGTTCCCGCCGGGCAAGCGTCGCCCCTGGGGGGACCAGGACGTCGAGACGGGAGAGGGCACGTCGGGGGAGGGTGACCTCCCCCTCCCCCTCGGTCCAGGCCTTCAGCGGTTGGACCCCCCGGGGGAGTCCCGCCAGGAACCGGGCAAGGGCCTGCAGGGGGTTGGGCGCCTCCCCCGGGCGGCCGAACCCTTCCCCATGTCCCCCCGGGCCCTCGAACCCGGCGTGGAAGACCCCTCGGCCCCAAGCGCTCAGGTTCACCGCCTCTTGGGTGGGTTCGGGGACCAGCACCAGGCCAAGCCCAGGAGGGAGGCGGGAAAGGAGTCCCCACGCACCGGCGCTCTCCCGTTCTTCGTCCGTGGTGACGGCGAGGGCGACCGGGTTTCCCGGCGCCCGCCAGAACTCCCGTACCATGAGGAGCCCCAGGACGACCCCGGCTTTCATGTCCAGGGACCCGCGCCCGAGCAGACGGTCCCCGACGACCGTGCCGGGCGGGGCGCGACCGGAGCGGGGGGGAGGCACCGTGTCCCCGTGGGTGGCGAGGAGGACCCGGGGCCCGGGGGTCCTTCCCCACGCCCCCGCGAGCAGGACCGGGTTCGCCCCCCGGAGGGAGAGCCGACGGTAGGGGACCTCCCCCCGGCGCAGCTCCTCCTCCAGGAAGTCCAGGCCCGGGCCGGGGTCGTCGTGGCTGGGGATCCGCACGTATCGTCGGAGGAGACGGATACCGGGCTCGTCGCGAGGGGCCACGAACGGGGCACTCCCTGTTCCCCCAAAGACTTTCCTGAGGCCAGGGCGGCGGCCCATCCGCCGGGTGTCGTCCGCGTGACGGAACGCCTAAGAGGTCTCGTACCTGGTCGTTCCTCATGCGGACCAAGTCGGGGAAGGCCACCGGGCCGCGCCACCTGCTCTCCATCCTGGACCTCCAGGACGACCTGCCGGATCTGCTCAAGCGGGCCTCCGTTCTCAAGGCCCAACGACGGGCCGGCCGTCTCACCAAACCCTTCGCCGGGAAGGCCTTGGCCATGATCTTCGAGAAACCCTCCACCCGGACCCGGAGCTCCTTCGAGCTGGCCATGACGGAGTTGGGTGGGCACGCGGTCTACCTCTCACCGGGGGACATGCAGTTAGGGCGAGGGGAGACCATCCCGGACACCGCCCGGGTGCTCTCCCGGTACTATCACGGGATCACCTACCGGGCGTTCCGGCACCAGGACGAGGAGTCGTTGGCGCGCTGGTCGTCCATCCCGGTGATCAACGCGCTGGACGATCGGGAGCATCCCTGCCAGATCGTCGCCGACCTGCTCACCCTGAGCGAACGCTGGAAGGGGAGCTTCCGGGGCCGCCGCCTGGCCTACATCGGCGACGGGAACAACGTCTTGGTCTCCCTCCTGCTCGGAAGTGCGCTGATGGGACTTGATTTCGTCGCGGCGATACCGGAGGACTACCGTCCGCCGGCCGAGGTGATCGGAAAGGCACGGGCCCTCGCCGGGGAGGCCCACGCGACCTCCGAGATCGTGGTCTCCCCCCAGGAGGCGGCGAAGGGGGCCGATGCCCTCTACACGGACGTCTGGGTCTCCATGGGGGACGAGTCCGAGGAGGCCGAACGGAAGGAGGCCTTTGCCGGTTATCAGGTGGATCGGGCGCTGCTGGAGCGGGCAAAGCCCGGGGCCTTCGCCCTGCACGACCTGCCCGCGCACCGGGGCCTCGAGATCACCGATGAGGTCATGGATGGGGACCGCCAGGCGATCTGGGACCAGGCGGAGAACCGGCTCCACGCACAGAAGGCGATCCTCGAGCTCCTCCTCGGGCCGCCCAAGGGCCGCCGCTCCCGTTGACCGGCGGTCCGGGCGGGTCCTCGCTCAGGTCGTGCTCCCCGGACGGGCGGTCAGCCGGACCTTGAAGGTCCGCTCGATCTTGCGGACCAGCGCGTCCGGCGGCGTGATGGCCCCGGACTCCAGCTTGTGGACCACGCTGGTCTTCTCGTTGATCCGCTGACCGAACTGTTCCTGCGTGAGGCCGAGGCGCTCCCGGGTCTGCCGGACGGTCCGGCTCCAGTCCGGATCGAGCTCCCGCTCGGGGAGCTCCGCAAAGAGGTCCCGCTCCAACCCCCGGCCCTGGGCCTTCCCCAGGCGCTCACGGAGGGCCTCCCGGTCCGGCCCCTGGGAGGGGCCCCCGGTCGCCACGGGCGAACCCACGGGCCGGCCGAACTTCGCACAGGCGCCGCAGACCCGGAGGACCGAGCCCTCCACGCTCACCGGCGTGACGCTTTCCATATCGCGACCACACATCTCACAGATCATCTTCTTCTCCCGCATCCCCAGGCGCCCGCGGCGCTGGACCAGGAAGGGCTTGGAGGCGTTGAAGGGCCTTGGGGAGCTCCACGAAATCCCCGATGATAAGGGTGGGCCGTTCCTCCTCGCCCTGGGGGAGGGCGGGGTAGCGAGGGCTCCACCGGAAGTGGATGGTCCGCATCCCCAGGGCCTTGGCACCGGCCACGTCGTTGGCCAGGTCGTTCCCCACCATCACGGTCCGGGAGGGCGGGAGGCCCAGCCCCGCCAGGGCCGCCTCGAAGATGAACGGGTGCGGCTTCCTCCAACCCAGGTCCGACGAGGTCACGATCACCGAGAAGTACCGACCGATCCCGAAGAGGTCCAGGGCCCGGGAGACCTCCGCCCTCCCGGCCTCTTGGGTGTTCGTGACCAGACCCAGCCGATAGTCCCTGCTAAGGAGCGGGAGCGTTTCACCAACGCCGGGGATGAGCGGGGAGGGGCCCGGGAGGGAGGGGCCTTCCTCCAGGAGGCTCGCCCATGTCCAGGAGCCCTCCTCGAGGAGGGTGTCGCCCATGTCCAGGAGCACCCCCTCCACCGGGGGAGGCACGGTGCGGGCGGGAACTGCCGCCTCCCCCGCCGGAGTGGACCGGGAGGCCTCTCCCTTCTCAAGACTGGGCAAGGTGATGGTGCCTCTCCCGGTATGGTTCGTCCGCGAAAAGGGCCCCGGGGCAGGGAATCTCCGGCGGGTTATTAGCTTACGGGGGGACGGGCGGGAGGAGGAGGGGGAGGCTGCCAGGGCGGGACCCAAACGGGCGGGTGCTTGGGGGCGGGCTTACGCAGGAGGAGGAAGGCGATGACCGCCGCCAGGATCGCCCCGACCGGGAGGATCACGTAGACGAGGAGCTCCGGCAGCAAGGAGGACAGGGAGGGCGGGGAGACCGAGAAGTTCGTCGACGTTCGGGTGCTCTCATACGGGTAGGCCGAGCCGACCACGGTGACGGTGACCGTTCCCCGGGCATTCGGGGCGGTGAAGGTGAGGTTCGCCGTCCCCTCCACGCTGCTGGTGAGTTGGGCCCGGTTGGGCGTCCCCCCGCTCGCCTGAAGGGAAAGGGCCGCCCCGCCGATGAGGCTCCCGGGGACGGCTTCGGAGGAGACCACCAGTTCGATGGTGAGGGTCTCCCCGGGGGTCCACGAACCCGGGGCGACGAACCGGACGGCGAGGGCCCCCAGCGCGCCGGTCACGTTCAACACCGCCGCTACGCTGGCGGACGAGTAGCCGGGAGCGCTCAGCTCCAGCGACAGCGGGTAGAGTTGTGAGGTGACGGTGGCGGGGGCGCTAAAGGCGCCGGCGTAGCTTCCCGGCGCGGTCTGATTCAGTCCCAGGGTGACCGGGGCGCCGGACAAGGACGCCGCGAACCCGAGCCCGGCCGGGGAGAGGGGAAGCGTCGTTCCCGGTCCCTGGAAGACCGAGAGCGCCACCGGCACCCGGCCCAGGCTGGGGACGGTGGCGGGGAGGGTCAACTGGGCGACCAGCGGTGTCGACCCCGTGGCCGGGACCACCGTGACATTCACCTGCTCCGTGTACCGGGTGAAACCCGGGGCCGTGAGGGCGAGCCCGATCGAACCCGGGGTGAACGCACTCACCACCGGAAGGAGGAGGAGGTCAGAGGCGACGGACGGTCCTGCCGGCGGCATGGCCAGCACCGGGTCCTGGAAGCTCCCGAGAGTGGTGTTGAGGTAGGCGGTCACTCCTTGGGCAGGCAGGCCGGTCAGCAGCACGGACTGGCGGACGATCACCCCCTGGCCAGTACCGGAGAGCAGGGGGCTCCCCAGGACGGTCATCGTACCGGCGAGGGATGGCCCGGTCGGGGGGTTCACCACCACCGTGGCGCTCCCGAGGCCGGTGGAGAAGCCGGGTCCACTGGCATTCGCGTAGAGGTGGACCATCGTGGAGGTCGTGATGGTCGGGGCCACGTATCGGAGCGAGAGCTCCCCCGTGGCGTTGGTGGTTCCCGTCGAGCCCAGGAAAGCTCCCTGAGAGGCGGAGACGGTCACGTTGGCCACGATGGGCAACCCGTTGTAGGTGACGGTCACGTTGACGGGGACCGAGCCTCCGCTCGTGGTGGTGTTCTCCGCCGGGGCCAGATCCGTCACCAGCGTGGGGAGGTTGGAGGGGCAGGAGGTGGTGGCGTTCCCGACCCGGAGGCAGAGGGTGGCCACTCCCCCCCGCTGGGGGGTGGAGGAGTCGTTGGCGACCACGCTGACCAGGTAGCTCCCGTTCTCGGGATAGGTGTGGAGGGTCTGGGGACCGTCGGCGGCCAGCCCGAGTTGCGCGCTCCCGTCCCCGAAAAGATAGCCGAAGGCATACGGACCCGTCCCCCCGGAGGCGGTCGCCGTGAAGTGGACGGGCTCTCCAGGGGCAGGGTTCGTGGGCGTGGCGGTGAGGTTCACCGTCAGCGGTCCGGCATTCCCGACGTTGAGGACCACCGCGCTGGTGACCCCGGTCCCTGAGGACGAGTAGCCGACGGCGTAGGCCACGTAGGTTCCCGGTAGCCCGTAGCTATGGGTGATGGTGTCCTGCGGGGTGGTGCTGGCGTTGAACTCGTCATAGGGTGGCCCCACGTCCCCGAGAGCGAACTGGTAGAGGGAAAAGTTGTCCGGCGAGGCGGTGAAGGTGACGGCCAGGGGGGCAGGGCCGGCCTCTGGGGCGGCCTTGAGGACCATTCCCTCGGGGGGGCGCTGGGACGGAAGGGTAGCGGCCAGGAGGTCGGAGAGGAGGACCGAGAAGTTCGGGGTGCCGATCCCGGTGACCGGGTTCCAACCGTACCCCGCCGTGTAACCGTTCCAGCCGGAGAGGATCGGATGAAAGGCGACGGGGTATCCGCTGGAGTTGAGCACGGAATACAGGCTGGGGGCGAGGAAGCCCGGATGGCTGGCCCCCTTCGCCGAGGCGAGCAGGGCGGCGTAGCCCGCCCACTGGGGGGCCGCGTCGCTGGTCCCCTCCACGTAGGCGTCGTTCCCCTGGAAGAACATACCGAGCGCGGTCCCCGCCACCAGGGAGACGTCGGGGACCCCGCGGGTGGTCTGGCTTGGGAACCGGCTGAACCCGGGGCCGACCTGCCAGGGAGGACGGGGAAGGACGGAGAAACCTCCCCCCGAACCCCCTTGGTTGTTGCAGGTGGTCTGGGTGCCGCTCCAGCCGTTCTCGCTCCGGTACTGGTCCCCCGTCACGTTCAGTTGGGTGCCTCCCACTCCGATGGCGAAGGGATCGGAGGCGGGGAACCAGGGGGAGTAGATGGCCGTCCCTCCGTTGGCCCCGCAGTCCCCGCTGGCGACGAAGACGTCGATCCCCTCGGCCGCCGCGGCCGCGAGGGGAGGGCCCAACAAGGCAAAGGATCCGTCGGTGGTGGCGTTGCACTGGAAGCTACAGGGGCCACCGTTGTAGATGCCGAGCTCGGATTCCCCCCAGGAGAGGGAAATGACCCCCACCTGGTCCTGGGCGACCAGGTAGTCCACCCCGTAGTAGAGGCCGTAACCGCTGTTCGGGGAGAGGACCAGGTCGATCGCGGCTCCCGGGGCGGAGGCGTGGGACCATTGGGTGTCGAGCGCGGTCTCGAGTCCCCACCCGCTCGAGGTGCTGCTGTTCATGTTGCCGCCGGGCACGGGATAGCTGAAGGTGATCGTGGGTGACGGGAGGCTGAAGCAGGAGGAGAAGCTCTGGAGGTCCGAAAGGATGGTGGGCTGGGGTTCCGCGGAATCGTACACATCGACGACCCCGATGGTGACCCCTTGTCCCCGGGAGCCCCCGGCGATCACCGGGGTAACGTTGTAGGCGCCCTGGACCACGGCCGGGGTGAGGCCCCCGGTGGGGCAACTGACGGCTCTCTTCGATGCGGTGGCCGAAGGGGCCGGTGGGGAGACGGACTGAAGGCCCACGGGGGTGAACAGGGAGGTGGCGGAGGGGGAGGCGATGGCGCTGACCGGCAGGCCTGCCGGGACGGTGGGGGGGAGCGTGAAGATCACCTGGGGGGAGGCTCCGGCAGGTCCGGAGTAGCTGGTCAACTGGGTATGGAATGCCTGTTCGAGCGCCGCGGCGGTGCCGGTCAGTTCCCAGTCCCATCCCCCGGTCGGGGCCCGGATCTGAAGACCGGTCGCGTGGAGGTAGTTGGCCAGGCTCGCCACAGCGGACGGAGCCGGTCCGTACCGGCTCATCACCTGTTCCGGGGTCAGCGGGGTGACCCGGGTCCCCTCGCTGGCGTACTGTTCCAGGGCGGAGAGGTTCCCTGGGGCTAGCGCCAACACGGTGGAGAGGGTGTCCCCCCCGGGCTCGGGGCCTATCCGGGAGTACCCTTGTGCGTGGAGCGGTGCCCCTGGGAGGGAGGGGGCCAGGAGGGTACGGGCGCTCGGGAGGGACGGGGAGGGGGCGGGGACGGTCCCATTGGCGGGGGTGGGCAGGAGGAGGACCGAGACGATGAGCAGGCCCGTGAGGCTGACGGTCCTCACGACCCCGATCTTCCCCCGACGAGCTTCGCGGTGCATCCGAGCAGGTCACCGGAAGAGGGGGTCTTCGCCCCGGCTCGCCGGTACCGGCAGTCCAGGCGGCCTACCCCTTATATAGGGGAACCCCTTGGGCCGCCCGGAGCTCAAGTCACCCATGGCGCAGAAGCCGCACATGAACCTCGTCTTCATTGGTCACGTGGATCACGGCAAGTCCACCACCGTCGGTCGGATCCTGCTGGACGCCGGGGTCATCCGGCAGGAAGAGATCGAGAAGTTCCGTTCCGAGGCCGAGGCGAAGGGGAAGGCCACGTTCGAGTTCGCCTGGGTCATGGACGACCTGAAGGAGGAGCGGGAACGCGGGGTGACCATCGACATCGCGCACCGGCGGTTTGACACGGACAAGTACTACTTCACGATCATCGACGCGCCGGGGCACCGGGACTTCGTCAAGAACATGATCACCGGGACGAGCCAGGCCGACGCGGCCGTCCTCGTCTGTTCTGCTGCCGAGGGCGTCCAGGAGCAGACCCGGGAGCACATCTTCCTGGCGCGGACGCTCGGGATCCGCCAGGTCATCGCTGCCGTGAACAAGATGGACCGACAGGAGGTCGCCTACTCCGAGAAGCGGTTCAACGAGGTGAAGGAGGAGCTCACGAAGCTGTTCAAGGGGATCGGCTACAAGATCCCGGAGCAGGTGACGTTCATCCCCATCTCCGCGTACAAGGACGACAACATCAAGACCGCCTCTCCGAACATGCCCTGGTACAAGGGCCCGACGCTCATGGCGGCCCTGAATGCGCTCCAGGTCCCGGAGAAGCCCACCGACAAGCCGCTGAGGCTGCCGGTGCAGGACGTCTACACCATCACGGGGATCGGGACGGTCCCGGTCGGTCGGGTGGAGACCGGGAAGCTCAAGCCGGGGGACAAGATCATCTTCAACCCCTCGGGCAAGAGCGGCGAGGTCAAGAGCGTGGAGATGCACCACGAGCAGTTGACCGAGGCCCTCCCCGGCGACAACGTGGGGTTCAACGTGCGGGGGATCGACAAGAACGACATCAAGCGCGGCGACGTGGCCGGGCCGGTCTCGAGCCCGCCGAGCGTGGCCGAGTACTTCATCGCGCAGATCCAGGTGCTGAACCACCCGTCGGTGATCACCGAGGGCTACACGCCGGTCTTCCACTGCCACACCGCCCAGGTGGCCTGTGAGTTCACGGAGCTCCAGAAGCGCCTGGACCCGAAGACGGGCCAGACGGCGGAGGAGAAGCCCCAGACCCTCAAGACAGGGGATGCGGCGATCGTGAAGATCACCCCGAAAAAGCCGCTGGTGGTGGAGAAGTACAAGGAATTCCCCCAGCTCGGGCGCTTCGCCATCCGGGACATGGGACAGACCATCGCGGCCGGGGTCATCGTCGAGCTGAAGAAGCGGGGCGAGTAGTCCCCATCCTCCCCAGGCGGTCCGGACCATGCCCCAGAAAGCGCGCATCTCGTTGAGCGGCACGGACCCCCGTAAGGTGGACACGGTCTGCGGCCAGATCCGGGAGATCTCCAGCCGGACGGGCATCGGGATGGTCGGGCCGGTCCCGCTGCCAACCAAGCGGCTGAAGGTCCCCGTGCGCAAGGGCCCGGACGGGGGGGGCTCCAGCACCATCGACCACTGGGAGATGCGCATCCACAAGCGGCTGATCGACATTGACGCCGACGAACGGGCGCTCCGCCAGGTGATGCGGATCCAGGTCCCTGACGGCGTGAACATCGAGATCGTGCTCAAGGCGTAGGCCGACCTCGCCGGAACTCCTCAAGGGTCCTTTCTCATCTTCGGTCCGGCCCCCCTCTAGAACTGCTGGAGCATGGAGGGTCCGAAGGGCCGAACCGCCTCGAGAACTCCGACCTCTCCCGTTCCAGGTCCGCGAGGGTCCGGGGCGGAGGTCCTTCGAGGTTCGCAGCTCCTCCGTTTCCCGCGCCGGACCTAGGGTGGACGCCGACCGGGGGCCGGAGCGGAATTCACCGGCCCGCCCAGGTGCGCGCCAAGAGGTCCGCCCGGAGTGCCCCCACCCCGTGTCCACCCCACGGCATCCTTCAGGGCGTCGGGGGAGGGGGCGGGGGCACGGGACCCATCTGGGGCGGCGGGGATGAAGGTGGGGCCTGGGGGTATCCCGTGCCAGGGTATCCGGGAGTGTAGGGAGGGTACCCCGGAGGAGGGGGTGAAGTCTTCCGTTTCCGTAGGAGCATCAACGCCAGGACGGCCACCAGGGCAATGACGATCACGGCTCCGATCCCCGCGTAGAGGAACCAGCCGTTGTTCGAGGGGCTTCCCGATGAGCTGCCCGTGCAGGTGATGCCCGAGCATCCGCCGCCCCCCCCGCCACCGCCCCCACCGCCGCCGGTGCCGGTGTAACCTGCCCCGATCCAGCTTATGTCGTAACTGCCGGAACCACTGTACTCCGCGAACGCGGCGATGGAGAACGAGGAAGCCGGCCCGACCAGACTGACGGGAAAGGTGAAATTCATGGTGGAGCCACCCGTGGAGAGGGTGAAGTTCTCCATCCCGTAGCCTCCGCCACCGTTGCTGAATCCGTAGTACATCCCCGACGTGCTGTTGTTCGAAACGAGGAACTCCGCGGAGGCATTGGAACTCGAGGACCCGCCAAACCAGACGATGTACATGTAGGTGGTCGATGTGACCATGAAGGACCCGCCCACCTTCATCACCACGTCAAGCGATGGCCCCCCCGCATAGGAACTGCTCAACCCCACCAGATTCACGTTGGTGTTGGCGGTACTCCCGCCGGTCTGGGTGTAGCTCTGGTTGTACCCTGACGCCGGGTGCACCAGGGTGGTGGCCGGTTGGCCCGGCAGGGCACCGGGGGACCCTCCCACGGTCAGGGCGGCGGTCAGCATAGTCATTCCCAGAACCACGGCGATCAGGACGGCAGTCCTAGCGCTCATCGCTTCGGGCACTGGGACCCTGGGCTTAATGGCTCGTCGCTTATTCACATCACGGCCCTCATGACCACCCTCGGCCCTCCCGGGCTCCCTCCGCGGAGCCACCCCCTACGCCCGGCGGACCGCCTTCTTCTCTATCTCGGGGAGCACGGGGAACCCGGACGAAGAGCGACTCAACGGGGCATCGGACGGGCCCTGGGCCTTTCGCAACCCACCTGTTCCCGGATCACCCGGATCCTTCGGCAGCGGGGGGACCTTCTCGTCTTCCCCGCCGGAGAGCGGGACCGCTATCGCCATGAGAACCTCTACGCACTGGCCCCGGACGGTGCTGACCGGGCAAGGAAGCTCTGGGAGACGATCCTCCCTCAGCGGGTGATGGGACTCGACCTCACCTTCGAGGAGCTCACGTTTCTCCTCCCGGACTCGCCAGCGGAGTCCCTCCTTCGGACCCTCCCCGACGCGCTGTCCGGGTGCGCCGGGGATCTCCCTGGCCTGCTTCGGCAGTTGGAGACCCTGGTGCCCGGAGCCGGTGCCACTCTACCCGGGACCATCCCCCGGTTCCTGGGTCGCTACCCCGAGCGGTTGGAGGTCTTGCGCTTCCTGCGTCCCCGGGACTTGTCGGGTCCCGGCCCCCAGATCCTGCTGGTCCTGGGGGGCGTCGGCTCCGGCAAGACGAGCCTGTTGGATTGGATCTCCCGGACCGCCCTGATCCAGGGATTCGATGTTCGACGGGCCGACTTCTCCGGCGAGGGGCCTTCCGCCCGAGCATTCGCCGCGGATCTCCTCGGTCCCGGGTCGGGGCCTGGTACCCTTACCCGGTCCCCAGGTGCGCTTCCGGGCTTCCTTCTCCGATTGGGGGCGCTGGGGAAACGCACCCCTCCAGCAGGTCCGGTACTGTTCCTCTTGGACGACGTGAACCGGGCCAAAGAGTCCCACCGTACCGTGCTGCGATTCCTCCTGGGAAGCCTGGCTCATTTCGGAGAGAGGACCCGGGTCGTGCTCTCGTTCGGGTCAAAGGAGACGGAAGGCCCTCCCGCTCTTCTTCGCTCCACGGCCGTCTGGATCCCGGGAGGTTTCCGAGTCCTCCGGATACCACCCCTGGAGGCTGCGGACGCGGAGGCGATCATCGAAGCCGGGCTCCGACTCGAGAGGAGAGCCGTTCCAGAACGGCAGGTGCGGGCCCTCGATCGGTGGGCCCGAGGAAACCCCGCGTCGCTCATCGAGGGCCTTCGGCAGATCCGGGTGCGCAGGGGCTGGAGTCCTCCTCGGGACCGGAAGACCCTTCGTGACTCCCGAGCCCGTCAACCCGGGCCCTCCAACCCGGTTTGGAACGTTCTCAACACCTATCTGGAGGACCTCTCGCCCTCCGACCGTAAGCTGCTCGGGTACGGGGCCTTGCTCGGAGCGTCATTTGAGGAGTCCCCCCTTTCCCACGTCCTGGAGCTGGACGGGGATGCGGGGACCCACAGCGTCCATCGGGCGCTGGAACGGGCCGCGCGAAGCACCCTGGTCCGTCCCCTCGGGGAAGGTCGATGGACGTTCGAGAACCCCGGATTCCGGGAGTACTTGCTCGAGGGGTTCGAGCCCCTCCCGGTGGTCTGCCTGCGGCTGGGGAATTGGTTCGCGGAACATCGACCCGCCTCCCCGGCCTTGGTCGCCGGTCTCCTGGCCAGGGCCCATGCGCCGGGGACCGCCCTTCCCTGGATCCAGCGGGAGCTGGATCGAGCCATGCGGGGGACCATCCCCGAGGAAGTGGAGGAGGCCGTGGACCACCTCCGGCAGGCCTTCCCGTCGAGCCCGGATTCCCTCTGGGTCCGCGCCCCCCTGGAGATCCGAGCCGGACAGTGGCTCTGGGCGTCTGGCTACCCCCGGGCCTCCCAGGCCGTGCTCTCGTCGTTGCTGAAGGTTCTGCGGGGAAGTTCAGCTCTGCGGATATGGGCCCGCGTGAACCTCGCGTCAGCCATGGTGGCGGTGAACACCTCCCGGGCCGAACAGGAGCTTCGTAGAGCCCGGAGGGACGTGTCCCTCTTGCCGGGCCCTCTCCCGGCGGCATTGCGGGGTGCGTTGAACGCCACCGGGGCGGTCCTGGCCTACCAGCAGGGTCGCTGGAAGGCTTCGCTCAGCCAGGCTCAGCGAGCGCTCCGGCAACTCCAAGGGACCTCGGAGTGGATCTGGATCACCTGGGCTACCGTCAGCCGGAGCGCGGCTCAGATCCATCTGGGCCCACTCCGGGATGCCCTGGACGCCTCCCGGGAGTCCCGTCGGGAAGCGGTCTTGCCCCGGGAGAACGGACGGGTGGCGCTGGAGTGGGGGAACGAGGCCCGGATCCGGCTTGCCCAAGGCGATCTGGAGGGAGCGGCCCGGGCACTGGACCGGGGTCTGGGGCTGGCGCGGAGGCACGGCAACGTGGCCGTCCTGGCGAGCCTGATCACCAACCGGGTCCTCGTCGACCTCCGAGCTCGGAGGTGGGCCGCCGCACAGAGGGATCTCCATGAACTGGAAGGACTTACCCTGCGCTTTGAATTGCCCATCCACCGGGGGTGGGCGACCTTCCGGAAGGCCCAGGCCCTCTGTTCCCAGGGGCGATGGAAGGAGGCGGTGGGCACCCTTCGCGCCTCGCGCCGCGCCATGGAAGAGGTGGGTCAATGGAAAGCCCTCCCCCTGATCCGCTGCTACGAGATCCTGGTGGCAGGAGAGGTCGGGCGGGTCCAGTGGGCTCTTGAGGAGTTGCGGCGGATCGGCCCTCTCTTGGAAACCCTGGACCGGGAGGAGCGGCCACCCCTAGCCTGGATGAAGGCCCGGCTGCTCGTCCGCCTGGATCGGCTCCTGGAAGGGGAGCAGGTCCTCACGAACGCCCTCCGGGAGGCGCGACGGGAGCGGAATCCGGAGTCCGTCGGCTGGCTCCTTCGGGGGTTGGCCTCGCTCCAGCGCCGGCGTGGTTTGCTCGCCGAAGCGGCTAGGACCGAAAGGCGGGCCTGGCGGTCCCTGGCCAGCGCCGGAGTCCATCGGGCCCGTCCTCCATCCCCCTGGATGGAGGTTTCCCATCATGCTCCCCAGGCTTGGCAACCGCCCGCCCCGTCGACCGAGCGACCGCTCTCTACCGCCCCGTCCGTCGTTCGGGGCCTGGTACCCGGGGCCGTTCCTTCAGGTTGACCCGCCCGGGGACCCCCAGGTTTCGCCTCCCTCCGCAAGCGGGGAGGGAAATGGATAAGCCGTCAAGGTTCGCTCTCCCCCCGTGCTCGCCCGGGAAGGCTTGCCCTGGGTCCTGGGGCTGGCTGTGGTCGGGGCCCTCCTCGCGGGCATCGCCTACGGCGGCCGGTGGTGGCCGGGGTACCTCTTGGGGGGAACCGCGCTGGGGCTGGCCCTGTTCCTGGGCGCCTTCTTCCGTGACCCGGAGCGCACCGGGCAGGGGGATGTCCTCTCCGCCGCAGATGGGCATGTCCTCGTGGTGGCGGAGGAGGGCCCCCGTGTCCGCATCGGGACGTTCATGAACGTGACCGATGTCCACGTGAACCGGTTCCCGCTGAGCGGCTACCTGCTCCGGGTGGAGGACCGCGGGGGACCCCGCCGCCCGGCTTTCAGCCCGTCGGCTTCGGGGAACGCCCAGAAGCGTTACCTGCTGGTCTCCCCCCTGGGGATCGTGGAGGTGGTCCAGATCACCGGTTTCCTGGCCCGCCGCTGCCGCTCCTGGCAGGAGCCGGGGACCGCCGCCCGCCGGGCGGACCGGCTGGGGATGATCCTCTTCGGTTCCCGGGTCGACGTGGTCCTTCCCCGGGCACGGGTGCGGGTGCTCGTGCGGCCCGGGGACCGGGTGCGCGCGGGATGCACTCCGCTCGCGGAAGTGGTCCCGTGAAGAAGGGGAGCCTCTGGCGCCTCTGGGCGAACCTGGCGACCACGGGCAATGGGCTCTGCGGCGTCGGATCCATCGCCTACACCCTGCTGGGGAACAAGCTCTTCGGCCTCTTCCTCATCCTCGCCGGGATGGCCTTCGACGGGCTCGACGGGTTCTTCTCGCGCCGATCGGCGGTCCCGGGGGGAGCCTGGGGCCGCGTGGCGGACTCGGTGGCCGACGGGGTCACCTTCTGCCTCGCCCCCGCCGCCGCGGTGGCCTTCGACAATTACCCCACCGGCCTGTGGAACCCGTGGCAAGGCCTGGCCCTCGGTGTTGCCGTGGCCCTCGCCGCGGTGGGGCTCTTCCGCCTCACCGTCTACACGACCCGGGGTTGGAAGCGCGGACACTTCCTGGGCGCCTCCACCCCCCAGAACGCCCTGGTCCTGCTGGTGCTGGTCCCTCTCTTCCAGTACCCGGCCTTCGTGTCGCCCTCCCCCATGGCTCTCCTCTTGGGCGTCCTCCTCTTCATCCCCGTCATGGTCCTGCCCGTGCCCTATCCTAAGGTCCGGCGTGGCTCGCCGTTGAGGGGCGTCATCGCGACGCTGAGCGGACTGGTGGCCCTGGGGATCATCCTGTGCAACTTTCGCCCGGCCCCCGGGAGCGGGGCCTATCTCGCGGCGTACGCCGCCACGGTGACGGCGTTGTTGCTCCTCGTGGGTCTCTACGTGGGGGGCCCGCTCGCCGTGGGGCAGGCGCGACATCCCTCTCCCCCAGGGGGGAACCCTCATGCCTAGGGGGAGGCCGGGGACTCCTCGGCCGGCGAGGGTCACGGACCGGGAGCAGGCCTGCTTCGAAGCGGGGATCAAACTGGGAGGGCTCTTCCACCAGTTCGTGGGCACCCCTGTCTCGCCGAGGACGGCCCGCTCCCTGGCCCGGGCGATGGAGAAGGCGGTCTCCCTGCAGCCGTACGTGACCGAGGTGCACGTGTTCCTGGACCCGCGGAGGGGACCGCGGTCCGGCACAGGGCGCTTCGGTTACCGCTACCTCACGGGGGAGATGATCCGCGCAGAGGTCTCCGTCCAGGTGAGAGGGGTCGCCGTCCGGGCCCGGCTCGCCTATCGGGAGGACCTGCGCTATCCGTTGATGGAGGTCCTTCCGGGCGCTCCTCGCCGGGGAGCGCCCTCCGGTGGACCCACGCGGTCACGGTGAGCTTGGGGGGTTCCCCGGGGGAGGGCCCACGGGGGGTTCCCCGGGCGTCGGCTGCCAGGCCTGGGGAGGCGGAGGGGCCGGGCCGCCCGCCGCAGGCGGGGTTTTCGATCCCCCGCCCCGCCGGCGACCGAGGTAGAGCAACCAGCCGACGACCATGAGGATCGCCAGCACGATCACCAGCGCCAGGAGCGAAAGGTACACCCCGTTCGATATCCCCGGGCTGGTGGAGGTGCTGGGGCCGGTGGGCACCGCCTGGAAGGCGAGGCTCACCGAGACGCCCGTTCCGTTCACGGTCACCACTCCCTGGACAGGGTTGGCGGACCAACCGGTGGGGGCCTGGACCCCGAAGCTGTAGCTACCGTTGGCGAGCTGAAGGGCCACATTGCCGGTTAGCTTGGTAAAGCTGCGTCCGTCCACGGAAAGGTTGAAGGAGCTCCCCGCGGGGAGCCCGGTGGGGGCGAACGTGACCGCATACAGGGCAGGGTGGTTCGCCGCGGCGAAGGTGATGGCGACCGAGACGGCGGAGCCGTTGACCGTGAGGTTCCCCCGGAGCGGAGAGGGTTCGTAGCTCAGGCTCGAGGAGGCGGCCGTCGTCCGCACGGAATAGGCGTACGTCCCATTCGGCAAGGCCGCGTAGAGTGCCCCGCTCGCCGGCCCGCTCACGTTGGACCCGGAGATCTCCACCGTCCAGTTCAATCCCACGGGGAGCCCCTGCTGGCTGAACCCCACCTGATAGGTGATGGGATGGAAGGCGATCGGAATCGTGATCGCGCTGCCATTGACGGTGAGGTTCCCGATGGAGGGGGAGGCCACGTATCCCGTGGGGGACTCCAACTGGTAGCCCCACGTCCCGTTGGCGGCGTCTAGGGCCAGGGTGGAGGCGTTCCCGCTCACCTGGAGTCCCGCGAAGGAGAGCTTGACTCCCCAGGTGGTGTTCGCCGGAAGGCCCGTCTGAGCGAAGCTGACGGTGTAGTTCACCGTCCAGAAGTGGATGGGGACGGTGACATCGCTCTGGGTGTAGGTGCCGTTGCCCTTGGCCGGTTGCGCCGTGTACCCGGGCACGGTCCCCACAGTGTAGTCGTAGGGGGTGTAGGCTCCGTTCACCTGGGGATAGGCGAGCGGGTACGGCGCGGCGGCCGTGAGCCGGGTGAGGTTCACGGTGACGCTCCAGGAGGTACCCGTCGGCAGCCCGGTCTCGGAGAAGGTCAGGACGGGGGAGGTCCAGGGCTTCATGAGAGGGTACGGGTCCGCGTTCCCGGAACCCAGGGTGTAGGGAGTATCCCCGATCCCATCGGGGCCCGGCAGGTTCTGGTTCGGCCCGTGATTGAGGTCCTTCCCGGAGTACGCCGACCAGTAGTTCCCTCCCACGGGGTATCCATCCGCCCAGGCGTTCCGGGTGACGGTTCCCTTGAACACCCACCTGGCGTCGTTGATGAAGTTGTTGTGGTAGAAGAGGTTCGAGGTGGCGTTGTTCAGGGAGAAGGCCCAGGGATCGCCCGCGATGCGGTTGTCGGTGAGCGCGATCCCGGTCGAGTTGTTGAGTTCGAAGCCCCAGAGCGAGTGGGAGAGATCGTTCCCCCAGGCCTGGGAGGCGGTGACGTAGTCGAGGGCCAACGCGTAGGAACCCGCCCCGGAAAGGTTGTTGTCGGAAACCGAGAGGTTGTTGCCGTAGTAGAACCAGGCGGCGTAGCTCTTCGCGTTCGCGAAGTCGTTCCCGGCGACCAAGCCCTGGTTGACGTACTCCGCATAGAGCGCGATGTGGGCCCCGGTCGCGGTGTTGTTCGTCACGGTGATGCTCTGGGCGTAGATATCCAGGGAGTAGTTGTCGGAATTGAAGTTGGAGTCCTGGACCGTCAGGGAAAGGGGATAGTCTGCGTAGATCCCACTGTAACTGCCTTGCGAGGTCACGTTGGAGATCCGCGCCGGCCCGTCCCCGTAGAGGTAGACCGCATATTCGAGCCCAGGGAAGGAGGAGTTCGTCACGGACTCCCGGCCGGACTCGTAATCGTAAAACCCATCGGTGACGGCGACGCTTCCCGTCACCCGGACCCCGGAGAGGCTGACGGAGCCGGCGTACTCGGTCTCGATCCCGTAATCGGTGATGCCGCTGAAGCTCGCCCCGAGGATGCGGTCGGTCTGCTCGTAATATAGCCCTAGACCGGTAGGTAGGTCTTGGTAGGTGCCGTTCACCACGGTCACGGACGCGGAGTACTCATCATACCACCCATAATCGGATTGGGTCCCGCCGAGGACGGTCAGGTCGTTCAGGGTCAACACCCCACAGCTAGCGCTGCGGCCTGCGTAGGTCACGTTCACGAACGTCGTGCCGGTGACCGTCACGGAGCCTTCGTATTGCAGGTCCAGGCCGTAGTAGTACCCGGTCCAGCGCCCGCCGGTGACCGTCACCGAGCTGCTGTACTCGTCATAGAGCAGATAGGTGCTGGAGGTTCCGGTCCCGTTGACATCCACCAGGTCGACCTGGTGGTTGTAGTAGCTGTAGATCGCCTCGGAGGTCTCCCCGTAGACGGAACCCCCGATCATGGTGAAGCTGGACTCTTCAGCGTAGATCCCGTACCCGACCCCGGCGTAGGAGACGTTCACGTTCTGGAGGACCACCATGCTCTGCGTGTAGTAAAGGTAAACCGGGTAATACGACCCGGCGGTGTTCAGACCCGTGACCGTCCCGTTGGCGGCATATACGGCGTAGAAGCCCGCATCCCTGGAGCCAAGGGCGGTGCCGCCCTTGAGGTCGAATTGCACGACCTCATAAACTTCGAACCCGATGTAGCCGTAGGAGGCGAGGGTGCCCGCCAGGGTCACCCCCACGTCGTATTCCAGGTACAGGCCGGTGCTGCTAGGATGATCGACGACGTTCCCGTACCCTGTCACCCGGTTCGAATAGTCAACCCATATGCCGTAGGTGTTGTATCCGGCGTTATTATATGAGACATTAACACCGGTATCAATGTAGATGAAAATGCCGTAAGTGGAATTGTCCGCGATGTTGTTCAGGATCTGCCCGTCGGTGCTGTCCTCGAGGTAAACGCCGTATGTACTCCTGCTGGCGTTGTTCCCGGAGATGAGGACCCCCTGGAAGAAGTCGATCTGGATGCCCTCGTAGAGCCGGTACATCAGGTTGCCGGACACGGTCGCCCGGCTTCCGTACTCGAAGCGGATCCCCATCTCCCGGGTCCCTCCCGGGGAGAGGTGGTTCCCCACCGCGGAGAGGTTTTCACTGTAATCGGCAAGCACCCCATAGTCGATGGCGAGGATGGCATTGTTCTCCACGAGGACCGTGCTGGAGTTCTGGATGGAGATCCCGATGCTCGCATTCGTGATGTTGAGATCCTCGACGGTGACGCCGGTCACCCCGTAGAGGCTCAACGCGACGGAACCGGACCCGGTCGAGTTCAAACCATGGCCGGCGCCGTCCAGGGTGCTCCCGTTGCGCTCGTCCACGATGGTGCCGTTGATCTCCTGGGTCAGGGTGTAGGTGTTTCCGGAGACCGAGATCGGCGCCGGGGTGCTCAACGATCCGTCGGGCCGGATGGTCAGGTGGATCACCGTTCCCGCCGGATGCGCCCCCGGACCGGTGAGCGCCGCCAGGGCGCCGCCGAACAGGGTGCTGCTGACCATCACGAGGGCGATCGCGCCGATGAGTAGGCTCCGAGGGAGCGAACCGGACATGGCGCCAAAAGCGACGGACCTGTTATTTCAAACCTTCCCCGTCCGAAGCGCCTCTTCCTTGCCGTGGCGTGGTACGGAGGTCGCCGGGAGTCCCGCGAAGGCCCCGTGTCCCCCGCCCTGGGGGTTGAAGCCATATGCACCCGTGCGTATCCTGCGCCGTGCCCGACGCCACGGATATCGTGTACACCGCCCGCCGGATGGTCCTCGATGTGGAGCATGCCGAGGCCCTGGCGCAACGCATCACCGGCGTGGCGGTGAGCCTCTACGACCCGCAGGACGAGCAGCGGCGGCACCTGGCCCTGCGGGTGGAACAGGTGGCGGAGGCCTTCCTGGGCCTCCTCGAGGACCCCCTCCTCTCCCTGGGCGAGCAGCTCCAGGGCGTCGACCTTTGGAACGGTCCGCTCGAGGCGATCCGGAGCGCGGGGGAAGGGCTGTTGGAGCTGGGGGAGACCATGGTCCGGCAGGCCGAGCGGTTGGAGGAGGTGACGGAAGAGACCCGGGGCATCCGGCCGAACCTGCGCGACCCCTTACGGGCCATGTCCGAGGTCTCCTCGGAGCTCAAGGGTCATGGGGTCTCCCTTTCCGCGATCGGAGAGCGCCTGAGGACCCTGGAGGTCACGGAGGCCTCCGGCCTGCGGGAGCGGCTCGGGGCCCGGAAGCCCTCGGGCCCGGGGGAGCCCCCGGACCGAGCGGAGCCCGGTCAGCGCTCGGCCAGGGGCACGTAGCGCAGTTCCGTGGGCCCGGTATACCGGGCCGTGGGCCGGATGAGGCGGTTGTCGGCGTACTCCTCCAGCACGTGGGCCGTCCAGCCCGCCACCCGGCTCGCGGCGAACACTGGGGTGAACAGGTCCTTGGGGATCCCCAGGAGCCGGTAGCAGGGGCCGCTGTAGAGGTCCACGTTCGGGTAGAGCCCCTTCTCCCGGCGCACCACCTCTTCCACCTTCCGCAGGATCTCGAATGGCAGAGGGTCGCCCTTCTCCTTGGCCAGGTTCTTCGCGAACTCCCTCAAGATCGTGGCCCGGGGGTCCTCCACTTTGTACACCCGGTGTCCGAACCCCATGACCTTCTCGTGCTCGTGGAGCTTCTTGAGGACATAGGCCTCCGCCCCCTCGGGGCGGTGGATCTCCTCCACCATGTCCATGACCCGTTCGTTGGCGCCTCCGTGCAGCGGGCCTTTCAGCGTCCCCACCGCGCTCGTCACCGCCGAATAGAGGTCCGAGAGGGTGCTGGCGGTCACCCGGGCGGCGAACGTGGAGGCGTTCAACTCATGGTCCGCGTGCAGGATCAGGGCGACGTCCAGTACGTGGGCATCCGTGATGGACGGCGGTCTCCCGGTCATCATGTACAGCAGGTTCGACGCATGGTTGAGCTCCGGGCGCGGGCTGACGGGCGGCTCCCCTTGCCGGAGCCGGTGGAAGGTCGACACCAGGGTGGGGAGGACGGCCGTGAGCCGGAGCGCCCCCTCCAGGGAGGTCTGGGGGCCCTTGGTCTCCTCCGGCTCGAAGGAGCTGAGCGCACTCACGCCGGTGCGGAGCGCCTCCATGGGGGGGGTCCCGGGGTTCAGCGCCTCGAGCACCTTCCTCACCCCCGATGGGAGCTCCCGGAGCGCGGCGAGCTTCCGGGAGAGTTCGTTGAGCTCCCCTGGCTTCGGGAGGTGCCCGTACCAAAGGAGGTACGCCGTCTCCTCGAAGGTGGAGAACCGAGCGAGCTCCCGGATGTCGTAACCACGGTAGATCAGCCGTCCCTGTCGCCCGTCGATGAAGGTGATGGCGGACGTGGTGACCACCACATCCTCCAGCCCTCGGGGAATCCCGCTCGCCTGCATGGGGGAGGTCAGGGACCGGAGGGGTAGAAGGTTTCCTGCGCTCCCTTGGGGTGCCGGGTCTTCCAGGCCTTCCGGGCGGCGACCCAAATGGGCACCGAGACGGCCATCACGCCGAGGGAGAGCAGGAAGGTGACCGCGAACCCGAAGTGAACGGAGACCACCCCGGAGGCCGCGGAGCCGAGCACGGCCGCCAAGCCTCCGAGGGCGCTGTTGAACCCCAGGAGACCCCCGGCCCGTTGGCGCTGCATGGACCGGAAGAGCAACAGGGACGAAGCGGTGCCGTACAGCGCGATGGCTCCCCCCAGGACCCCGAAGATGACCAGGTTGGCACCGAGGGCGGCTCCCCCCGAGAGCCAGACCAGGGGAAGGATGGCCAACAGGCCAGTGGCCGCATATCCAATGGCGCGGACCCCCGTCGCCCCGACCACCGCCCGCTCTCCCCCGTCCCGCTGGCACGCCGGCCCGCTGAACGGGTAGACCATCACTTGGGCGCTGTTGTTGGAGAGGTTCACCAGGAAGATCGCGGCGCTGGTGAGCCCAATGGCTTGGAGGTAGGGGACGTACGAGGTGTTGAACAGGTTGGAGGCGGTGTTGAACAGGAAGACGGCCACCAGAATGAGAGGGATCTCGTGCGTGGCCTCCTGCCGGAGCCACCGGGAAGCCCGGGCCCAAAAGCCGGGGGCCGGGCGGTGGGGGAAGAACGGTATCGAAGTGAAGAGCCGGGAGACGAGGCTCTCCGGGTGCCGCAGGATCGCCTGTCGGGTCAGCCGTCGCGGAGGGTCGTGGACGAAGAGGACGACCCCCAGCGCACTGGCCAGGGCCAGCCCAAGGGTCAGGTAAAGGAGGCCAGGCAGCGCGGAAGGCTCCGGGTGGAGGATGACCCAGGTGAAGCCGATGAGTATCCCCGCCACCCCACCCAGGGTACTGAGCTCTTGGAAGGAGGAGAAGGCCATGGGCCGGTGCTCTGGGGGGAAGCGCTCCAGGATGAGCAGGTTGGAGGCGGCCGCGCTGGAGGGAGCGACCAGGCCGTAGGCGGCGTAGGCCAGGAGCAGGGTGGGGAGGGAAAGGGTCAGCGCCAGCACGAGGAAGACCATGGAGAAGCCCAGGTAATTCAGCAGGACCAAGGGGGCTCTCAGCTGGAGGCGGTCGCAGACGACCCCCCAGAGGAAGGCGGCGGGGATGAGGGCCGAGTTGTACAGCGTGGTGGCCAGGGCGACCTCCACCACCCCCGAGTGGAGGGTGAACAGGATGAGCAGCGGGAGGGCGACCCCGAAGGCGGAGGTCGCCGCCGACGCCGGGACGAAGACCAGGAGCCAGGGGGCCGCGACCAACCGCCGGCCCCAGGGGACCCTCGTTGGTGGCGTGGCCACGGCGAGGCCAAGCCCGTTCGGCGTACATAACGGGGAAGTTCCATCGGAAGCACCCGGGCCTGGCCATCCCCGGTCGCACGCGGAGCGCCTCCGCGTTCTGTCAGAACGTTTTATAAAGAGGAGACCTTTAGCGCGCGCCCAGGTGCATCACCGGTGGCGATTGGGTTTGTCCTGATCAGCACCGCGCCCGCCAAGGAGCATGAGGTGTACTCGGAGTTGTTGCGGGTGAAGGAGATCGTGGAACTTCATCCGCTCTTCGGGGAGTACGACCTCATCGCCAAGGTGGAGGCCCCGGACTTCAATGCCCTGGGGCAGGTGGTGGTGGACCGGATCCGGTCCGTCACCGGAGTGATTGACACCAAGACGCTGACCGGGATCAAGTTCTGAAAGGAGAAAGGAAAGTACCTATGTCGCTGGCAATCACCGCACTCGCGTTCGTCACCATCCTCTTGCTGCTCTTCGCGCTCTTCCTCTTCCTGGCCGGGATCTTCACGGCCTACTTCGGATCCGGGAAGAGCCGGGCCATCGGGGTCGTCCTCCTCGTGGTCGGTCTGGCGGTGGGGATCCTGTCCGGGTACTACTATCACCTCGCCACCGGCGGGTTTGGTTCCTTCCTTTACCAGACGGTCCTGGTCCTGGTGGCGGCGGTCCTGGGGGCGCTGGCCGCGGTCGGCGTGTTCCTGGTGGCCATCATGAAGTCGTAGGGAAGCGTTCCCTCGCTTCCCTGGGGAGAACCCACGGCACCCCGGCGTCTCCCGTCAGCCTCCGGCGGTAGAGGGGCTGTCATCACCCTCACCACCGACATCGGGTGGGCCTATGCGGCCCAAATGAAGGGGGTGATCCTCTCCTTCGCCCCCGATGCCCGGTTGGTCGACATCACCCACCACATCCGGCCGCAAGGGATCGGGGAGGCCGCCTTCCTTCTCTCCCACATCGCCCCCACGTTCCCTTCCGGGACGATCCATGTGGCCGTGGTGGATCCAGGGGTGGGAACGGGACGGCAGCCGGTCGGTATCGAGTGTGAGGAGGGCAGTCACCTCATCGGTCCGGATAACGGGGTGTTCGGGCCGGTTCGAGAGAAACTGGGAACCCGTCGGGTGGTGCGTCTGGACCCGTCCAGGGTGAGACCCGGGGGCTCCCTGAGCGCCACGTTCGAAGGACGAGACCTCTTCGCCCCGGCGGCGGCCCGGCTCGCGAGGGGGACCGGATTGGGGGACCTGGGGACCCCCACGGAGCTCCGGGCGGAGAGCCCCCCCCGAACCCCGTCCCGGGCGCCGGGATCCGGAAGCGTGGTCCATGTGGACGTCTTCGGCAACCTCATCACGGACCTCCCCCCGGGAGCGCTTCCGGGACCCGGGAACCCGGTCCGCGTTTCGTGGAAGGGCCCCGGAGGGTCCGGGGCCCGTGTCCTCCCCCGGGTCCGGACGTATGGGGACCTCCCCCCCGGAACGCTGGGAGTACTGGTCTCCAGCTTCGGCCTCGTGGAGATCGCCCGGGCAGGGGGGAGCGCAGCCGCCGCCCTTTCCCTCGGAGAGGGTTCGTCCGTGACGCTCATGCACGGTGCCTCCCGGCACGCGGGGACCCTTCGCCACCGGCAAAGCCTTTGAGCGTTCCGTCGGTCACGGTCGCTCCGTCAGCGTGGAGGATCCTGGCGAGCCAGCACATGCCCAAACGGGACTACTACGAGGTCCTGGGCCTACCCCGGACCGCCGGCCCCGACGAGATCCGCTCCGCCTATCGTCGGCTGGCCCGGCAGTTCCACCCGGACCTGAACAAGGACAACCCGAAGGCGGCCGAGGAGAAGTTCAAGGAGCTTTCCGAGGCGTACGAGGTCCTGGTGGACCCTGCCAAGCGGGAGCGGTACGACCGGGGAGGCTTTGCCGGCGTGGAGCAGGACTTCTCCCCGGGGGGGTTTGAATGGAGCGACTTCCGGCACGCCCAGGACGTGGAGGACCTGCTGCGGGACAACGACTTCCTCCGCCAGTTCTTCCAGCAGGGTTCTGCCGGGGACATCTTAGGGAGCCTGTTCGGCGGGGGATTCACGACCCGGGCCGGTCCTGCGCGCGGTCGCGACCTGGAACTCTCGTTGACCGTCAAGCTCTCCGACCTGCTGGAAGAGACCACACGGGAGGTGGAGATCCTCCGGACGGAGAAGTGTCCGGCGTGCGGGGGGAACGGGGCCGAGGGCGGGACGGCCCTGGAGACGTGCCGGGACTGCGGGGGCCAGGGGCAGGTCCGACGGACCCGGATGCGCGGGCCGGCCCAGATGATCTCCATCATGGAGTGCCCCACCTGCCACGGGTCCGGTCGGTCGGTCCTCGAGCGTTGTTCGGTCTGCGCGGGTACCGGGCGCAAGCAGGTCCCGCGGCACCTGAAGATCCGGATCCCCGCCGGCCTGGAGGACGGGACCGTGCTCCGCCTCGCGGGGGAGGGCGAACCCGGAACCGGCTCCCGGCGGGGAGACCTCTACGTGCGGGTCAGGGTGGAGGACGAACCGCTCTTCCACCGGGAGGGCCGGAACCTCTTCTCCGAACTCCCCGTGAGCCTCTCCCAGGCCCTGCTAGGGGCCCAGGTGAAGGTCCCGACCCTCAAGGGAAGGGCCCTCCTCACCATCCCCCCCGGGACTCAGCCCGAGGCCACCTTGCGTCTACGGGGGGAGGGCCTCCCCCCTCCCGGTGGGGGTGCCCGGGGAGATTACCTCGTCACGCTCCACGTCCAGATCCCCGTCACGCTCTCCGCGGCCCAGCGCGAAGGTGTCCGCCAGCTCTTCGGCCCACCTGAGGAGACCCCGGTCCGGGAGGAAAAGGGACGGGGTGGCCTCTTCGGGCGTCGGAGGGGTTCGTAGCGAGTAGCTCGGCAAGTTGCACGAGACGATAACCTAGGTGGATACGGTGGAAGTCCTTCTCCCTCTCGCCGACGAGGTCGGACGCCGGCGGGTCACGACGCAGGCCCTTCGCAACCTTGCCAGGGTCGCCGCGAGTTCAGCGGCGGCCCAAAATGCGCGTGGAGAGGCGGTCTCCAGGGGCCGAACGGCTTTTGCGCCGCCTCAAGGGACCAGGAATCGGACACAGGCCTGTCCATGAGACGGTTCTTAGAAGTTCAGGAGAACGGCTGATGCCGCGCCAGGACGCGGCCGGTCCCCCATTCCCCGGCGGGGAGGCGGTGGCCTTCCAGCACTATTTCTCCGAAAGGCCCCGCGCCGTCCACCGCCGCCGGACCCTCCGATTCCTCTACCGGGGGCGCATCCTCACCTGCGTGACCGACTCCGGGGTCTTCGGATCGGCAGGCCTCGACCCCGGGACGGCCCTCCTCATCGAGAACATGACCCTGGGCAAGCGCGACCGCGTCCTGGACCTGGGCTGCGGCTGGGGCCCGATCGGGTTGGCTGCCGCCCTGGGAGCACCGGAGGGCTCGGTGGTCATGGTGGACCCCAACCACCGGGCGGTGAGCCTTTCCCGGGAGAACCTGAAGATGAACGGAGTGCGGAATGCCGAGGTACGGCAGGGCTCGCTCTACGTCCCTGTCGGAGAGGATCGGTTCGACCTGATCGCCTCGAACCCGCCTTACCACGCTGGCCGGGCGTTGGTGGAAGAGGCCCTCGCCGGGGCGCCCGCCCACCTTTCGGAGGGAGGGCGGCTCCTGATCGTGGGTAAAGGGAACCAAGGGATCCGTTATTACCAGCGCTGGCTGGAGGGGCTCTTCGCCCGGATCGAGGTCCTTTCCCGGGGTGGAGGGTACCGGGTCTTGGAGGCCCGGGACCCCCGGGTGGACGGTTCGCGGGGGGTTTCGAGCGGCGGGGTAGACGCGGGATCGGGCTAAGAGTTAAGTAGCAGACCTGGGTGCCCGAGCCGCCTCCACAAGAGGGGAAAGACCGGAGGGAAGACGGCGCCGAAGAACAAGGAAGGGGAGAAGCCCGAGGCCGCGACCCCGGCCGAAGCTCCTTCCCCAGCCGAGGAACGCCCGGGCAAGAAGGGCAAGGGCGCGGAGAAGAAGGGGGGGAAGGCGCCTCCCGGGAAGACCGCTCCGACCGTCTCGGCCAAGGAGAAGGCCATCGCCGCGAACCCCGACTTCCGCTACATTGTCCGGATGGCGAACACCGACTTGGACGGCAAGCGTCAGGTGATCCTGGCGTTGACGGGGATCCCGGGGGTGGGGCTACGCGTGGCCGAGGCGGCCACCCATTTCATGGAAGTGAACCCGACGGAGATGCTGGGGAACCTGCCGGAACCCCAGACGGAAGCCTTGGAGTCCATGCTTCTCGGGCTGGCGTCGAAGCTTCCCCCCTGGATGACCAACCGGCCGTTCGACCGGGGGACCGGGGAGACCCGGCACCTGCTTTCCACAGATCTGGAGACCAGCGGGCGGGACGACGTGAACCAGATGAAGATGATCCGGTCGTACCGGGGGATCCGGCACGAGCGGGGCCAGAAGGTCCGTGGACAGCGGACGAAGTCGAACGGACGGACCGGAACGGCCACGGGGGTCGTCAAGAAGGCCGCCCAGGAAGCCGGGGCCGCCAAGAAGCCGGCCGGCGGCGAGGGAAAGGGGAAGGCCTAAGGCGCCGAGGCCTCACGGGGGAACGGAAGCATGGGAGATCCGAAATTTGCCCGGCGGTCCTACGACACGCCGAAACATCCGTGGGAACAGGTCCGGATGGACGAGGAGCGGAAGCTGTTGGTGAAGTACGGGCTGAAGAACAAGCGGGAGCTCTGGAAGGCCCAGAGCCAGCTTCGGGACATCCGCCGGCAAGCCCGCCAGCTGCAGGCACGGGTGCGGGCCCGCGAGCCCCAGGCGGAGAAGGAGATGGTCCTCTTGTTGGCCCGGCTCTCCCGGCAGGGGCTTCTGCAGGCGGCGTCCCCCACTTTGGATGACGTCCTCGCCCTGTCCGTGCCGGATCTGCTCCAGCGTCGGCTCCAGTGGCTCGCCTACGTGAAGGGCCTGGCCGGTTCCGTGTCCCAGGCCCGGCAACTCATCGTGCATGGGCACGTGGGGGTGGGGGACCACCGGGTCACCCGTCCGGGCTACCTGGTGCGGCGGGAGGAGGAGATCCAGATCGCCTATGACGTCTCGAGCCCTCTCGGGGATGAGGGCCATTCCCTGCGGACCGCGCTCCGGGAGAAGGCCCAGGCCGCCCCGGCGGTGCCGGTGGAGGGGCCGACCGCCCCGGCGCCAGGAGGCGTCTGATGGCGAAGATCGGGATCGCGCACATCTATGCCTCGTACAACAACATCCACATCCTGGTGACCGATGTCACGGGGGCCGAGACCCTCGCCAAGGCCACGGGAGGGATGGTGGTCAAGGCGGCCCGGGACGAATCGAGCCCCTACGCGGCCATGAGGGCCGCCGACCAGGTCGCCTCCGAGATCCGGGAGAAGGGTTACGACACGGTCCACGTTCGGGTACGGGCCCCGGGTGGGAACCGCTCCCGTTCGCCGGGCCCGGGGGCCCAAGCCGCCATCCGGGCGCTGGCGCGTGCTGGCTTGATCATCGGCCGGATCGAGGATGTCACCCCGATCCCCCACGACGGCACGAAGCCGAAGGGGGGGCGCCGGGGCCGCCGGGTGTAGGACCCCAAGGAGCATCCATGGAGGTCACGGTACGGGAGCTTCGGGACCGGCGCTTGCGCCTCTTCCTGGAGGGGACCACGGCCGCCCAGGTGAACGCCATCCGGCGAGTCCTCCTCTCCGACGTCCCGAAGATGGCCGTGGATGACGTGGAGTTCCACCTCGGGTCCATCCGCGATGAGGCGAAGGCGAAGGACTACGACTCGGCCACGAGCCTCTTCGACGAGTCCATCGCCCTTCGGCTCGGTCTCCTGCCGATCCCCACCGATCTCAAGCAGTTCCGCTTCAAGGCCGAGTGCGCCTGCAAGGGCGAGGGGTGCCCCAACTGCCAGATCGTCTACGCCATCGACCGAAAGGGACCCTGCACGGTCTATTCCCAGGACGTGGTCCCCCTCGGGGATCCGCACCTGGCGGTCCATGAACCGGACATCCCTGTGGTCCGCCTGGGCGCGAACCAGGCGCTCCTGGCCTACGCCACGGCCATCCTCGGGACGGCCCGGGAGCACTCCAAGTGGCAGGTGGCGAACGCCGTGGGCTACCACGAGCAGCCCCGGGTGAAGGTGGCCCGGACCAAGGATTGCTCTGACGCCTGCCTGAAGAAGGTCCCCGGAGTCTGTCCGCCCGGGGTCTTCCGGTTCGAGGAAGGGAAGCTCAAGGTGGTCCGGGAGGATGACTGCATCTTCTGCGGCGCATGTGAGGAGGCCTGCGAACATGGCAGCGTGACCGTTTCCGCGGACGAGACCAAGTTCCACTTCCAGTTCGAGACGGACAGTTCGATGACCCCCCGGGAGGCCCTCCGCTTCGCCCTGGGGAACCTCAAGGAACGCTTCTCGGAGCTTCGGGAAGCCGTTCTGGCCATCCCCTGAGCCGGGGGGGACCGGTCAGAGCACCGGCGTGAGATCGTACGGTTCGCCGTTCCCCTCGTCGCGGTCGTTGGGCCGCAGGACCTGTCCCCGGGTCCGGGGGACCTCTCCGTAGAGGAAGACCCTCCCGTGGCGGTCCGCCATCCGGATGACGGTGGTGGCGCTCCCGGCCACGGCCGACAGGAAGGGGTCGCCACGAGGCCCGACCAGGATCATGTGGGTCGTCCCGACCTTCAGGTACGTCTGCAGGATGACCGGGAAGGACTCGGGCAGGTAGGGCCGGGGGGTGACCTGGTTGAGCTCCCGGAGGCAAACGGTGGAGACAATGCCCAGGGCGGGATGCCCTTCCGAGATCGCCTGGTGGATGAACTGGAGGTTCCCCGGGTACCGGGGAGCGAGAGGATTGACGCCCGTGGCCGCCTCCAAGGGGACGAGCACCGCGTCGAGCTCAGGGGTCGGTCGCAGTGGCGGGGAGGCGGTGAGGATCCGGAGGTGTCGGGCAAGGACCTCGTGGGAGAAGGCCTGGCGTCCGAGCTGGTAGATCGTATCCGGAAGGGCCATGGAGGGAAAGACCAGGGCGTTCCCACCCAGGGAGACCACATGGGCCAGGACCGGACCGAGGAGCAGACTCGTCGCGCTGGAGGGGACTGTCGGGTCCGTCTCCAGGACGGTTACCGCTCCGGTCGGCAGACGGCCGAAGGCTTCCACGAAGGCCCGTGAGCCTGGCCAGAGGCCCTCTGCCTTGGGTTCGGGGTCCGGGGACCACGCCAGCCGTTGGAACCGGTAGGCTGGAGGGTACGGCCCGATGGCCTCGAACCGGGCCCCCGCCAGGGTGAAGGGGTGGCGGTCGTCGAGCACGGGGACTCCACGGAGCTTGGGCAGCTGGAGCCATCGTTCCAGCCGGCCCTCGAAGTCTTCCCGGTAGGTGGTGACGATCCCGTCGACGAGATAGTCGAGGGGACCTTGCCGGTCGGTCTCCTGGACGATCACCAGGTGGACACGGCCCCGGGTCATCAGGTTCAGGAGCATCCTCTCCAGGTCCGACCGGTCGGGGACCGGGGATCCTTCGTCGCGGGAGACCGGGTTCAGGTACTGCTGGATCAGCGCGTCCCAGGAGTCCACGACCACCACGGTGGGAACCTTCGGGTCGAGCCGGCTCCACGCCTCCTGGAGGGCCGGGGGAAGCCAGAGGAAGCCGGCCATCTCTCCCTCTTCCTCGCGGCTGGGGCTCACCACGGAACGGGACGCGGTCAAGGCCTGGAGAGCGTGCTGGATGCTGCCCGGATAGCTCGTGGAATCAATGACCTCCAAGCCATGGCCCAGCAGTCCACCGACCCAGGGGTACTGCAGGAGCAGCTTCGAGCGGCTGACCCGGCTGCTGACGAACACCCTCGCTCCTGGGAAGGTGGAGGCCAATCCCAGGGCGAGGGTGGACTTTCCCGAGCCTGGCGGGCCCCGGACCAGCAGCGTCTGCGGGCCTGGAAGGTGCAGAAAGTCTCGTAGCTCCCGGGGTAGCGCCTCCTCCGTGGAGCGAAGCGGGCCCAGAGCCATCCAGTCCGGCATCATCGGTGATGGTTCTCCCAGGGGCCATCATAGCCATCGACGGGCATAAGAGGCTTGGTCCAGCCGGGACCGCCGGCCATCCCACCCAGGGCACCGTTCCGCGGGTCGTGGCGACCCCCTCGCTCCGTTGGCAGCCACACACGGAATGGGGGCCCGCGTGTCCCGTCCACGCCGGGATCCGCGCAGCCCGGGGGTCGGGGCCTCGCGAGAGGTTCCGGGACCCCCCTGTGCTGGCGGCCTGGTCTCTATCCTTATGGTCTCCCAGCGGTGAGGGGGGACGAAGCGCGGGGACCCAATGACCGAGGTCTTCAAGGGGTCCGTCGGGACGAAGGCCAGGGGTCCTGGGCCCGAGGAGGACCCCGAACTCGACCGGATCCGGGCCCAGCTGGTGCAGGAGCTCAAGGCTTCGGTGGCCCGCCCCCAGCCCGTCGGCGGGGGCTCCCGGGTCCCGGACGGACCCGGGGTGACTTCGCTGAACCAGGGGACGGTGGGTCCCTTTCTCAAGGGCCATCCCCGGGTGGTGCTGGACCTATGGGCCCCGTGGTGCGGACCCTGCCGGGCGCTGAGCCCGGTGGTCGAGCGGATGAGCGTGCGGTTCTGGCCGGGGGTCGCTTTCGGGAAGGTGAACACCGACGAGGAGCCCGGCCTCGCGGCGGGCTGGGGCGTGCAGAGCATCCCCACGCTCTTGTTCTTCCGTGAGGGCCGGTTGGTGGACCGGGCGGTCGGCGTGCTCGCCCCGGAGCATCTCGAGGCACGGATCCGACGGTCCCTGGCCCCTCCCGAGGCTTTTGTTGACCGCTGCGCTTGCTTAGCCACTCGTACGGCCCACTGATCCGGCGATTCACCTCGACCGGAAGGCCTATTAAGTACGTCCCACTATGGGACGTACATGGCCTATCTGAAGCGGAAGCCCCGAACGCTCGCCGATGGGACGGAGCAGGTCTACTGGTACCGGTGCGAGGCCTATCGGGACGAGAAGGGGCGATCCCGAGAGAGAGTCCTCGAGTACCTCGGCACCAACCCCCACCAGCGGACCTTCCCCCTCGACCCGTCCCTCGCCCGCAAGGTGGCCGCCATCGTCGCCGAGCCGGTCTCCCCGACCGAGGCCATGGGCAAGCTCAAGGACCTCGGCCTCGACGTTCCGTTCCGGCCCCGCCAGTTGATGCTCCTCAACAACCCCCCCCTCCGGCGTCTCGCTCTGCGCGTCGAGTGATCCCGGGCCCCTCGCGCCACTCCGGAACGAACCGAAGCAGAAGGTCTGCCCGACGTGTCATCGCCCTCTCACGGTCCGCGACCTCTTCACTCACGACATCTGGACCCTGCACGGGAAGCGGACCATCGACGAGGTCACCCCCTGGTGCAAGCTACACCGGCACCGTGTCTTCCACCCGCCGCCCCTCACCCCGGAGAAGAGCCCCTTCGCCTTCGACGTCGTGGCGGAGGCCGGGCGCCTTCGGTTCCTGGAGCAGCGGCAGCTCTCGGAGATCGCGAAGGCGCTCCACGAGCGCGGCCTCCCGCTCCTCCCACCGCGCACGGTCCAGCGTTTCACCGACCGCTTCCTCCGCTACCACCTCGCGGTCCATCTGGAGAGCCTCCCGCTCCTGCGGAAGGAACTGGACCGACGCGGGGGTTACATCCTGGTCCTGGACGCCACCGGGATTGCCGGGAGCATGACCCTGGTCCTGACCGACGATGACGACAGCGGAGGGACCGGCTGGACCCTCCTCGCCGCGCCCATCGAGAAGGAGGACCCGGACCTGGTCCGTCCCCACCTGGAGCGGTTGAGGACGGCTCTGGGGCCTCCCCTCGCCGGCATCTCGGACGACAGCAACGGGCTCCGCGACCCCTTCCGCGAGATCTTCCCCGGGGTCTACCTGCTCCTCTGCCAGTTCCACGTGCTGCGAGCCATCGGGGGAGCTTTGGCCGGGAAGCTCTACCTTCGGTTCAAGCAGGAGGTGGACCGGAGCGGTGCGAAAGGGCGGCTTCGGCGCCTCGCGCACCGCCTCCGGAAGGAGAGAGGGAAGAGCGAGGAGGCGCAGCAAACCCTCCGGTGGTGCGAGGAGATCCTTGCGTGGGAGAAGGAGGCCCAGGGTCGCACGCATCCGTTCTTCTGGGAGGCGCTCGAGTTCTACCGTCGATGCGAGAAGATCGGGGGAGAGCTGAGAGCCCAGCTCTCCCGTCCGGGCCGTCGGGCCAGGGGGGCGCCGTACCTCGCGCTCCAGAAGGTGCTCGCCCGCCTCTTCCCGCCGCCGAAGCGCCGGGCCAGGCTCGCCAGGGACTTCCCGCTCTTGGAGGAGAAGTGGCGATGGTTCGAGAGGACCCGTAGGTCCGTGGGGTTCCGGAACGGCCCGGTGCCGCTGAGCCCGAGGGGGACGCTTTCCGAGAAGGGATTGGAGCACGGGCGCCGGCGTCTGGACTGGATTGTGGTCAAGCTCAGGGAGGAGGCGAAGAGGAAGAGTCGGTCGCCTCGAATCCGGGAGTTCCACCGGCAACTGGTGGCCATCGCCGACAAGCTTGAGGCTCACCGCGAGGAACTGTTCGCCCCGAACGTGAGAGTGAGGGTGGCCGGGAAGTGGAAGCTCCGTCGGTTCCATAGGGCCAACGGGGCGGCGGAGCGGAAGTTCCACGGGCTGCGCCACCGGTGCCGGAGGATCACCGGGGACGACGGGAGGGAAGGGCAGGTGCAGCGGGAAGGGCCCGGGATGCTGGTCGCGGGGAACCTGCAGGACCCCCGGTACGTCCGGACGGTCTACGGGTCGCTCTCTCACCTCGGAGAGCGGTTTGCGCGGGTCGATCCGATCGCCCTGGCCGAGGCGGAATCCATCCTCAATCGTGAGGACGAATTCACCTCAAGGCGCAAGGCTCTCGGTCAACGATAG
>JAJZYB010000016.1 GCA_021806135.1 Thermoplasmata archaeon | reverse complement strand
CATCACGGTCCCCTGCCGGTATGGGCAGGAGACCGGCGTCTACCTCCCGTACATCTGGACGGACCATGACTGGTCCCTCCTGCGCGGATGGCTCAACGGCTGGCCGAAGAAGATCGGCCAGATCCGGATGACCCGCCTGCACCCGTTGCACCCCAAACTCCCCTTCGTGGGCCCGGGAGCCCGGTTGGGAGGGGTCCTCTCCCGTCACGGGGAACGGATCCTCTTCGCCGGCGTGACCCTCCGGGAGCCGGGCCGGCCGGAGGACCTCCCCCGGCTGGGGACCTACTTCGGCGTGCGTCACCTGCCGAGCGTGGATCCGAACGCACCCCCGTCCCTTCATGAGGTGGTCCGGGTCCAGACCCAGGGCCGAAGGGTGACCGATGTCTGGAAGGCCGAGGGGGAGGTACGATTCTATCCGGCGGAGAACGAGGAGCTCCTGCCCTTCTCCCACCATCGGGTGGAGGCGGCCCACTACTTCCGGAGCGGGTGGACCAATCCGGGAGGCGCCCTGGTCCACCGGATCCCTCCGGGGTCTCCTTGAGCGTCGTGGACCTGGTGATCCATTCCGCCCGCCTCCGATGGGGAGGGGAGTGGGTGGAATCCGGCGTGGCGGTGGACGACGGCCGGATCGTCCGGATCGCCAAGGAGCCCCAGCTCCCCCCGGCGGACGAGTCGGTGGACGCCGGGGGACTCCTGCTCCTCCCCGGGGCGGTGGACACCCACACGCACTTCTCCTACGGACGGCCGGACCGGACCGACCTCGGCACCGGAAGCGGGGCCTGCGCCTCGGGCGGAGTGACGTTCTTCGTGGAACAGGCCGCCTCCACCCCGGAGCACTGCCGTCCCACCCTGGACGCCAGCGCCCTTCAGGAGAAGGTCGCGTTGGGGGAACGCTCCAGCCTCGTGGACTTCGGGGTACACGGCGGCGGCTGCGCGGAGAACCTCTCCCGGATCCCGGACCTCCTCGCCGGGGGGGTGGCGGGGATCAAGGTCTACCTGGGTTGGAACCCGGTCGGGGAGTACCGGGCCTCCGAGGACGCCACGGTCCTCGCCATCGCGAGGAGGCTCTCGGGCACGGGGGCCCCGTTGGAGGTCCACGCGGAGAACCCGTCGCTCGTGGCCGACGCCACCGAAACGCTACGGAAGGCCGGGCGGACCACCCCGGAGGTGTACACCGATTCCCGGCCGACCCTGGCGGAACAGGAGGCGGTGGCCCGGGTGGCGCGCTGGGGGGAGGCCGCGGGGACGGCCATCCACATCGTGCATCTGAGCAGCGGGTGGACCCTGCCGGTGGTCCGGGAGGCCCGGGCCCGGGGCGCAGACCTCTCGGTGGAGACCTGCCCACACTACCTGTACTTCGACACCGGAACGTACCGGGACCGGGGGGCGTATGCGAAGGTGAACCCTCCCCTCCGCTCCCGGGCCGAGGTGGAGGCGCTCTGGGCCGGCCTGCTGGACGGCACGGTGGACTTCCTGGCGTCGGACCACGCGGCCCCCAGCTCCGAGAAGGCCCCGGGAGAGAAGGACATCTTCTCCATCCCGCCGGGGTTCCCGGGAAGCGAGACAATGTACCCCATCCTGATGCAGGAGGCGTTCCGGGGGCGGCTCTCTTGGGAACGGCTCCTCTGGCTGCTGGCCGAGGGGCCCGCCCGGCGGTTCGGCTACCATCCCCGGAAGGGGTCGCTCCTCCCCGGGGCGGATGCCGACCTGGTCCTGGTCGACCCCCGGGCCACCGCGGTCATCCGGAACGAGGACCTCCACCACCACAGCGAGTTCACCCTCTTCGAGGGATGGAGCCTGAAGGGGGTCCCGGTCCGGACCTTCAGCCGGGGCGAGACCGTCTCGGATGGGGTCTTCCCGGGGACCCTCCGGGGCCGGCCCGGGCGGGGCCGCTACCAGCGGGCCCGGGAGTTCACCGGCCCGGCGTCCCCGGCAGGGCCAGGGGGCGGTGCAGGAACTCCCCGGTCCCCGCACCGGTGAAGGACTCCCCGTCAAAGGTCTCCCGGCCCCGGAGGAACACCCGCGTGGGCAGGTAGTGGAGCTCCCGGCCCTCGTAGGGAGTGTAGTCCGCGAAGGACCCGACCCGCTCGGCGGTGACCCGAACGGCCTCCGGCTGCCGGGAGAAGACCACCAGGTCGGCGTCGGCCCCCGGGACCAGGCAGCCCTTCCGGGGGAACATCCCGTGGGCCCGGGCGTTGTTCTCCGAGAGGATCCCCCAGAGCGCCTCCGGGGTGAGGACCTTCCGGCGCAGGACCCCCTCCTCGAAGAGCAGGGGGAGCAGGAGGCCGGTGCCGGGGAAGGCGGGTTTGGCCGTCCAGAGCTCCTCCTTGTCCGCCAACCGGTTCGAAGCGTGGTCGCTCCCCACGCACCGGATCCGTCCCCGGGCGAGGCCCTCCCAGAGCGCCTCCACATCCGAGGGGCGACGGACCGCCGGGTTCACCTTGGCGCGGATCCCGGCGGGGGTATCGGTGGTCAGCAGCAGGTAGTGCAGGCTGGTCTCGATGAGGAGGGAGGCCCCCTGGCGGACGTACTCCTCGGCGCGTCGGTACCCCAGCTCCGAGCTCACGTGGGGAAGATAGACCGGGGCCCCCGTGGCCAGGGCCACCTCCCCGAGGCGGCGGATGCTGACGGCCTCCGCGAGCTCGGGCCTCGACCGGCGGTAGGCCTCCAGGTCCTTCCCGCCCCGGGCCCGCTCCTCCTCCGTGGCCTCCCGGACGATGCCGGCGTCCTCCGAGTGCACGCTCAGGCGGACCGCCGGGACCTCCGGGAGTAGCCGGGCCACCTCGGAGGCCAGACGGTGGAAGTACCCCGCGTCGAGGTCCCGGCCGATGTCCGCCCTTCCCTCGTAGTGGGCGAAGTACTTCAGCGTGGTGATCCCCTTCTCCCGGACCAAGGAAGGGACCTCGGCCAGGTGGGCCCGGGTGAGCATCCCCAGGTTGACGGCGTAGTCGCAGCCCATCCGCCCCTCCACGGCCGAGAGGAACCGGGGGAGCCCTTCCGAGTAGGGCAGGAGCCCCGGGGTGTACGGTTCTCCGACCCGCCAGTAGGTCACCACGGTGGTGACCCCGCCCCGGGCGGCGGAGGCCGTCTCCGTCTGCGCATCCTCACCCGCGGGACGGTAGATCCCCACGTGGGTGTGCGGGTCCACGATCCCCGGGCCGACGAAGGCCCCCTTCACATCCAGGACCCGGTCCCCCGGGCCCACCTCCTTCCCCACCGCGTCGATCCGTCCGTCGGAGATCCCCACCTCCCCTTCCACCACCCCCCGGTGGGGGAAGACGAGCCGGGCGTTCCGCAGGACGAGTTCGCTCATGGGAGGCCCCGGAGCCAGGAGACCACCGTGGCGGCCGGAAGTACGTTCGCGTACTTCATCCACAGGTCGAGGAGGCTGGCCGCATGGGACAGCTCGATCCGGTCGAAGACCGCGTCCTCCACCACGGTGACCCGGTAGCCCAGGCCCGCGGCGTCCACCGCGGTGCCCCGCACGCATCCGCTGGTGGTCCCCCCGCAGACCACCACGGTATCCACCCGCTGCAGCGTGAGGATCGTGGCCAGCGGGGTCCCGGAGAAGGCGCTGGCGAAGGCCTTCTCCAGAACGATCTCCCCCGGCAGCGGGGAGAGGGGTTCCACGATCTCCGTGCCCCGATGCCCGGCCACCAGCGTCTCGGCCTTCCGGTCGGCGTGCACGCGTCCGCTGATGGAGTACGGGAGCAACGACTCCTTGGGAGCCACGGTCGTGTAGATCACGGGGTGCCGGGTCTCCCGGAAGGCGGAGACCAGCCCCTGGATCCGGGGCAACGCCTCGTACGCGGCATGCCCCACGCTGGTGGGGTACCGGCGGATGGACTCCAGGATGGGGAGGTCCTCTCCCACGTAGTTGTACTGCGGATCGATGACGAGCAGGGCGGGGGCGGTCCCCTGGGGGCGTTCCTTCCCGTAGCCGGCGGCGGCGATCACCTGACGGTCCCGATCGGGCAGGATGGATTCCCAGGCGTGCATGGACTCCTCGGGCGGGCGCCCAACGCTTCAGTCGATATAGCCTTGCTTCGCCAACCGGGCGAGGACGCCGCCGTCCTCGAGGATCCGGGCGAGGAAGGGCGGGAGCGGGCGACCCTGGAGCTCCCGCCCGTCGGTCCTGACCCAGCCCTCCGTGAGGTCCGCCTCCAGCCGGCTCCCCTCCCGGACCGACCGGGAGACCCCCGGGACCTCGAGGATGGGGAGCCCGGTGTTGATGGCGGTACGGAAGAAGAGCCCGTTGATGGAATCGGCCACGACCAAGCGGATGCCCAGGTCCCTGAGGTTGTCCGCCGCGGGCCGTGAGGATCCCATCCCGAAGTTGGAGCCGGCCACGAGCACGTCGCCGGGGCGGACCTCCCGGGCCCATCCGGGGCGGTTCGCGCTCAGGGTCTGCCACCGACGCTCCGCCGGCGGGAGCCTGAAGCAGGTGGCCGGGTACAGCAGGTCGGTGTTGATGTCGTCCCCGACGACCCAGGCCCGCCCGGCGATCCTCATGGCGCCTCCGAGAGGAGCTCCCGGGGGTCGGTCAGATGACCGGTCACCGCGCTGGCCGCCACGGTGGCGCTGGAGGCGAGGTAGATCCGGGCCTGGGAGGAACCCATCCGTCCCTGGAAGTTACGGGTGGTGGAGGTGACGCAGACCTCCCCGTCGCCCAGGACCCCAAGATGCCCGCCGAAGCAGGCCCCGCAGGTGGCGTTGGTGACCAGCCCGCCGGCCCGCACGATCGTCTCCAGATGGCCGAGGCGCGAGGCTTCGGCAAAGACCGCGCTCGTGTTGGGGGTCACCGTGAGGACCACGTCGGGGTGGACCTTCCTCCCGGCCAGGATCGTGCTCACCTGTTCGAGGTCCTCCAGCGTCCCGTTGGCGCAGGAGCCCACCACGGCCCGCTGGATCGCCACGTGGGAGAGCTCCTGGACCGGCTTGACGTTCCGGGTCACCCGTCCGGGCTCGGCCACGAGCGGGACCAGGGGGTCCAGGGCTAGGGGCCACTCCTGCTCGTAGTGGGCCTCCGGGTCCGCCTCAACGGGCCGGAGCGTCTCTCCCGCCGGGACCCGGGCCCTCACGTACTCCAGCGCCCGGTCATCCGGCGGGAAGAGGACGAACTCCGCCCCGATCTCCGCCCCCATGGTGGCGACGACCTGGCGGGTGGGGATGGCGAGGTGGGCGACGCCGGGGCCCTGGAACTCCAGGTTCTTGCCGGGGATGCCCCCGTAGGTGCCGGCCAGCGCGAGGAAGAGGTCCTTTCCGTAGACGCCCCGGGGGAGCTTCCCTTCCAGGCGGGCCCGTACCGTCCCGCCCACCCTGAACCAGGTCTTCCCGGTGCACAGGATGCTCATCACCTCCAGCATCCCCACGCCCCGGCCAGCGCAGCCCAGGGCCCCGGCGGCGCAGGTGTGGGAGTCGGTGTTGGCGAGGATCTCCCCGGGGCGGACCCATCCGCGCTCCGCCATGAGCGGATGGGAGATCCCTCCCCGGCCCACGTCAAAGACCTCACGGATCCCCCAGCGCCGGGCCAGCTCGCGGAGCTTCGCCAGGCCCGTGGCCAGTTCGATGGTGGGCGGGGGGACCAGGTGGTCGAAGACCCAGGCGATCCTTTCCGGATGCTGGATGCGATGGGGGAGGTGGCCCATGAACTCCGGATGCGTGGCGGCCATGTCCAGGAGGACCAGACGGTCCACCTCCACCTCCACGATGTCCTCCGGCTCGACCGGTCTTCCGGGAGCCTCGGTGGAGTGGTGCGAGAGGATCTTCTCGATCTGGGTCTGGGGACGGGACATGACTCATGCCGGCGGCGCCGGTTCCCCCTGGAAGCGTCGTCCCGTGGCGAGCGCCTGGGGAAGGCCGACCACCGCGTTCAACCCGTCGAACATGAGCATCCGGCCGAGGGCCTCCCGGGTCGTCCCGGCTTCGCGCAGCGTCGAGAGCATCTGCCCCACGGCGAAGGCGGCGGTCCGGGCGGCCGCCCCCGGGAAGATGACGAGCTGGAAGCCGAGCTCCGCGAGCTCCCGGGCGGAGAGCAGCGGGGTCCGTCCCCCCTCCACCATGTTGGCCATGAGCGTCCCGGGGAGGCGGGCCCGGGCCTTCCGGAAGGTCTCCGTGTCCGGCGGGGCCTCGAGGAACAGGATGTCCGCCCCCGCCTCCGCGTACCGCGCCAGGCGTTCCAGGGCCGAGTCCAGGCCTTCCAGGAGGAGCGCATCGGTCCGGGCGATGAGCAGGAAATCCGGGGAACTCCGGGCCTCCCGGGCCGCCCGGAGCTTGCCCACCATCTCCGGCAGGGGGATCAACGTCTTTTCCGACAGGTGGCCGCAGCGTTTCGGGAAGCCCTGGTCCTCCAATTGGACGGCGTCCGCTCCGGCGGACTCGAACTCCCGCACGGTCCGCTGGACGTTCAGCGCGTTCCCGTAGCCGGTGTCCCCGTCGGCGATGACCGGGATCGACACCGCCTGGGCGATCCGTCGGACCTGGTCGAGCATCTCCGCGAAGGAGAGCAGGCCCAGGTCGGGAGCCCCCAGGAGGCTGTAGGAGGCACCGGCGCCGCTCGCATAGACCGCGGGGAACCCCGCCTGCTCGATCAGCCGGGCCGACAGCGCGTCGTAGGCCCCGGGGGCCACCAGGATCGGTCCTTTGGACAAACGGGCGTGAAGGCTTGCCTCCCCGGGCCTCGTCATTCGTTCACCTGACGGCGGAAATGTTCGGAGGTCCCGTTGGCCATAAGACCCTTTGCCGGGCCGCTGCGTCCGCCCGTCTCACGGGAGCCGGTAGAGTTCGCGCGCGTTCTCCCTAAGGAAACGGGAGAGGACCTCCTCCGGCAGATGGTGGTCGGTCAGTTCGGTCATGGCCCGCTGGAAACCCACGATCGGGTAGTCGGTGGCAAAGAGCACCTTCCGGGACCCCCGGGTCCTCAGGTAGTCCACGAACCGGGGCTCCCAGTAGCGCGGGGCATGGGCGTCCGTGGCGATGTACACGTTGGGGAACCGGTAGGCCACCGAGATCATCTCCTCCGTCCACGGGTAGCCGATGTGGATCCCGATGATCTTCAGGTCCCGGAAGTAGATGGCAATGTCCTCCAGGGTGATCGGGTGGGCCACCGACGGAAGGAAGGTCATGGGCGTCGCGTGCCCCACCTGCATCTGGACCGGGACCCCCAGCTCCACGCACTTGGCGTAGAACGGGTAGTAGATGGCGTCGTTGGGGGGCCTCCGGAACCAGTGCGGGTACACGTGGGCCCCCACGAACTCGAACCGTTCCACCGCCCGGGCGAGCTCCGCGACCCCCTTCATCCCCTGCCACGGGTTGAACCCGGCAATGCCGGAGAACTTGTCCGGGTACTCCCGGACCACCGCGGCCACATCCTCGTACGGGAGCTCCCAGCCCTCCCCCTTGGCGGCCACCAGGAACGCCCTTTCCACACCGGCCCGGTCCATCTCTTCCACCATCTCTTGGGGCCGGATGATGAGATGGTCCATGTCCTGGCGGAGGACCCGCCAGGCCTCGGTCATGTACGGGCGGATGCCGTTGACGTAGTGCTCGTTCCGCAGGTTGGCCACGACATCGATGGCCTTCATGAGATCCCCTCCCTGGGGGGTTGCCCGCTCGAAGAAGAACCCCCCAGCTCCTCAAGGATCTCCTCGGTGTGTTCCCCCAGGTCCGGGGGCGGGCGGCGGGCCACCGGACCTCCATCGGGAAGGAGGGAGGCCAGCGGGGACCCCCCCACGAGGACCGACCGTCCCCCCGGGGCGGGAACGGTCAGGATGGAGTGGTTGAACTCGATCTGCGGGTCCTGGGGGAGGTCCTCGATGCGGGAGAGCGGGCCGCAGGGGACACCGCCCCGGTTGAGCTCCTCCACCGCCCGCTGGGTGGACCAGGAGCGAAGGATGGGCAGGATCCGGTCCAGGACCTCCTGACGGTGCGCCACCCGGGCCGCATTGGTCACGAACCGGGGGTCCTTCTCCATCTCCCGAAGGCCCAGGACCTCGCAGAACCGGTGCCAGAGGATGTCCGTGGACACCCCCAGGGCGACGAAGCCGTCCTGGGTGGGGAGGACCTGGTACGGCACGATGAGGGGGTGGGCGGTCCCGCTCGGGCCCGGGACGCGTCCCTCGAGGCTAAGGATCGGGAGCCAGTGGGTGAGCATGGAGACGGAGGTATCGAGGAGGTTGACCTCGACCGCGCGGAAAGGGCGGCCCGCCTCCCGTTCCCGGAGCTCGGTCAAGGCCCCAATGACCGCATACAGGCCGGCGGCCAGGTCGAAGAGCGCGATCCCCACCCGGATGGGTTGACCATCGGAAGTGCCGGTGACGCTCATGAGACCGGAGCGGGCCTGGGCGATGAGATCGAACGAAGGGTCGTTCCGGGAAGGGCCACCGGGTCCGTAGCCGGTGATCGAGACCCGAAGGAGCCGAGGATTGATCGAGGCGAGCACGGCGGGACCGAAGCCTAGGTCCTCCAGGGTGCCGGGGCGGAAGTTCTCCACCAGGATGTCGGCGCTCTCGAGCAAGCGACGGAGGTGCTTTACCCCCTCCGGACTCTTCAGGTCCAGCTCGATGGAGCGCTTGTTCCGGTTCACCGAGAGGAAGTAGGCGGAGTTCCGGGGGGAGGAGAAGGGCGGTCCCCACCCCCGGGCGAGGTCCCCCACCTTCGGGATCTCCACCTTGACCACGTCCGCGCCCAAGTCCCCGAGGACCATGGCGAAGAAGGGGCCGGCGATCCCCTGGGCGACCTCCACCACTCGGAGTCCGCTGAGAGGGCCGGCCGGTGGTACCATGAGAACGCCCCGCCAACGCTCGGTCCCTTAAATGCTTCATCGCCTTCCGAGAAGCGTGCAGGCGGTTCTGGACCGTCCGGCCCTCCTGGTGGTCGATATGCAACAGGGGTTCCTGTCGGAGGACGGGGCCTATGCGCGGATGGGGAGGCGCGTTTCCGGTGGGTCGGCGGTGGTCCCCGTGGTCCGCCGTCTCCTGCAGGAGTTCCGGGAACGGGGACTTCCCCGCTATTTCACCGCCTTCCGGTATCGGGAGGATGGGTCCGACTACCCCGGACGGCTACCGGGGATCCTCCCCAAGGCGTACCTCGGGCGGAGCGATCCGATCTTCACCCCCTCCTCCCCGGCCACGGCCATCGTTCCCGAACTGGCTCCCTTGGAAGGGGAGGAGGTGGTGTACAAGCACCGCTACTCCGGTTTCTTCGAGACGGACCTGGGCGAGCGGTTGGCCCGGTCCGGCGTCCGCACGCTGGTGACGACCGGGATACTCTCCCACGTCTGTGTGAGCGCCACGGCGGTCGACGCCTTTTCCCGTGGTCTCTCGGTGGTCCTGGTCCGGGACGCGACGGCGGGGACGAACCCATCGATCCACGAGGCCACCCTGCGCAACCTGGCCGACACCGTGGGGGTCGTCTGGGACCATGACGAGGTCCTCCGGAGCCTGGGGCCACGGAAGGACGGGGACCCGACTGCGCGCCCCACGAACCGGAAGGGCGGACCGTAGTAACGGGGGAACGAGGCCGTCCCCGGACGGAGCGAACGAGGGCGGGAGCGGTGGATACCGATGCCCGGGCTTCCCGGTTCAGCGGCAGACCCCATCCCCCGCCGGTCGGCGAGGCCTACCGGACGTCGTCCCAAGAGCGGGTCCGGACCGGGCTGCTCGTCGCGAGGGGCGAGGCAAAGGGCCGCGGAGACCGGCGCCGATCGACGTTCCCGGCCCAACTCCACCGCGCGGTGGCCTGGTAGAATAGGGTACCCTACGCTGGGGAGCCATTCCCGGCGGGCCGAGGATGGGCAAGGGTGACCTTTTCTCCCCCACCCGCTACCCATTGCGATCCATGCATCGCTTCCGCCCGGGGTGGGGATTCGACCTGGGGGGGACGAAGCTCGATGCCGTTGAGATCGACGGGAGGGGCCGGATCCGGCGCTATCGGACCGCACCCCTTCCCGCCGCCCGATCCGCCGATAGCCTGGCATCGTTGGTCCGGGACCTCCAGGGTCAGTTTCGAAAGGGCTCCCGGGACCGGCCCCCCGAGGTCTGCGGCTTCTCCGTGGCGGCGGTGCTCCAGGGCCCGGGCGCCATCGTGCGTATGGCCCCGAACCTGCCGGCGCTGCTGGACCGGCCGCTCCGTCCTTGGCTGGAGCGGTTGCTCGGGCTCCCGGTCCAGGTGGTCAACGACGCCAACGCCGGGGCCGAAGTGGAGCGCGTCCGCCGGCCCGGGGGGGATTTCCTCTACGTCATCCTGGGGACCGGGATCGGAGGGGGATGGGTCCTCTCCGGCCGGGTCTACCAGGGTTCCTTCGGTTCGGCGGGCGAAGTGGGGCATGTCTACGTCGGTCCCCCGGACCGGACCTGTGGTTGCGGCCTCCAAGGTTGTCTGGAAGCCACGGCCGGGGGCGTGGGCCTCGCCCGAAGGGCCGAGGAACTGATGCCCCGTCCGGCTCTCCCTGGAGGCGGAGCGCCCCCGCCGTGGACCGCCCGGGAGGTGCTCCTCCTCGCCGAGCGCGGCCAGCGGATCGCCCGCGGCCTCCGGGACGAGGCGGGACGGGTCCTGGGGCGGACGCTCGCCTCGCTCGCCAATGCCACGGGCGTGGGCACCGTGCTCGTGGAGGGACACCTTTTCCGGGGAGCTCCCGGCTACTTCCGGGCCACCGAGAGGGCCTGGAAGGAGGGGCTGATCCATCCGTTGAGGGGTCGGGCCCGTCTCCTGCGGGCCCGACCGTTCCCCCACCGGATGGCCTACGGAGCCTGGTCGCTGGCCCAGCCGTAGTGGCGGTCCGGTCCTTTATTGGCTGGGCGCGGCTCTCCCTTCGGGTCGATGGGGATCGAAGCCCAGGAAGCGTCGAAACGGGAGGTCGCCGAGGCGGCGGTCCGGGAGGTGGACCCGAACCAGCCTCTCGCTCTCGGTAGCGGGTCCACGGTCCTCTGGGTCGCCCGGGCCCTGGCCCAGCGCTTCGCCACCTCCCCTCCCCCTCGCCTCGTCGTGGCGAGCCGGGGAGTGGAAGAGGTCTGCCGGCAGCTGTCCCTCCCCTTGACCTCCCTGGAGGAGGTCCAGGAGTTCGCGCTGATGCTCGACGGGGCGGACGAAGTGGACCCGGCGCTGGACCTCATCAAGGGGGGGGGCGGGGCCCTTTTCCGGGAGAAGATCCTGGCCCGGATGAGCCGGGAGCTCCTCATCCTGGTCGACGCGACCAAGCGGGTCCCCCGACTGGGAGCGCGTCATCCGCTGCCCGTGGAGGTCGTCCCCTTCGCCCGGCCCTTCGTCCAGAGGAGGATGGAGGCCCTGGGCCTTCCCTCCGTGGTCCGATCGCGTCCCGGCAGCTCCCAGCCCTTCCGGACGGACAACGGGAACGTGATCCTGGACGCCCCGCTGCCCGCCAAGCCCTTCGACGCGCGGGAACTGGACCGGGCGCTCCACGCCATCCCCGGCGTGGTGGAGACCGGCTTCTTCCTCGGCATGGCGACCCGGGTCCTCGTCGCGGGAGCCCCTGGGCGGGTGGAAGAACTGGCCCGCTCCTGATCTCGCATCGGCGCCGACCCCGGCTCGGGCTCGGAAGCGCTACCCATCCAAACCGGCAAAGCCGGGATGGGTCCCCCGGGGTCAGGGTGGTGTGCCGGTCCGGCTGGCCTCCTGGGAGACCCATCCGAGCACCACGAAGAGGAAACCGAACCCCAGCATACCATCCGAGAGCTCGGCCAAGAGCTGTTGGAGGTCCAGACTGACCAAGTTGGTCAATAGGGTGATCCTCACCAGGTCCGTCATGTACCCGGCGAAGAGGAGAACCCCCCCTACGATCGCGAGGATCACTCCGTTGGTCAACCAGGGGGGGCGCCAGGTCATCTCCGGCACTTGGATTCCCACGGGGGGGTGGTCAACATACGGAGAATGAAAGGGAGCGAAACCGGGCAGAACCTTCTCACAGCGGATGCAAACGGTGGCGCCCTCTCTGTTCAGTTCGCCGCAGGATGGGCAGAGGACACCGGCCACGAGTAATCGAGGATCGTTGCGACCTATCTATTTTGCCACCCTTGGTGCCGTGGCTGGGTTCCTTAGGGACGTGCCTGCCCTGTCTATATCCCATGGAACGAAGGGGTACGGGGTACCATCTTCGCGGAGGGGAGCAACTTTATCCTGCCCTCCTCCCTGGGCAACCCTGGGCCAGGCCATGGAAGGGAAGCACGTGACCCTCGTGAAGGAGGGGAAGATCGGGATCATCCGGTTCAACAAGCCGAAGGCGAACACCTACAACTACGAGATGATGCAGGAATTCAACCAGGCCGTGGAAGCGGTCCGGTTCGACGAGGGCATCCGGGTGGCGGTCCTGACCTCCAGCGTACAGAACTTCTTCAGCGCCGGCGCCGACATCGAGATGCTCCGCGCCTCGGACCCGGACTACAAGGCCATGTTCTGCCTGTTCTGCCAGGAGGCTTTGAGCCGGATGGAATCCACTCCCAAGGTCTTCATCTCCGCCATCAACGGCCATTGCGTCGGGGGCGGCCTCGAGATCGCCTTGGCCACCGACGTACGGTTCATGATCGACGACCCGAAGCTCCAGATCGGGCTTCCCGAGGTCACCCTCGGAGTGCTTCCCGGGACCGGCGGGACCCAGCGCCTGCCCCGCCTCATCAACAAGTCCATGGCCCTCGACATGATGATCACCGGCCGACGGCTGAGCCCCCAGGAGGCGCTCCGGGTGGGGCTGGTGAACTACCTCGCCCCGGCCGATAGCTTCGAGTCCGAATGGAGGAAGTACGCCGAGGCGCTGGCGAACGGACCGGTCCGGGCCATCGGGCTCATCAAGCGCTCGGTCCAGGAGGGCCTGGAGGCCCCCATCTCCCAGGGGCTCGCCCTGGAACGGGAGCTCCAGAACCGCCTCTTCGTCACCAAGGACGCGAAGGAGGGCCTGAGCGCCTTCGCGGAGAAGCGCAAGCCCGTCTTCGCGGGGAACTGAGGGAGACCCGGTCCATGGTCGAGCAGGCTCCAGCCGCTCCCGCGGCCCCCCCGGCCCCGGGGGCCCACAAGAGCCTGAAGGAAGGGGGCACCGTGGTCCCCGTGCGCGAGGTCCTCTGGGGGAACGACGCGGGCGTACGGAAGTTCGAGACCGCGGAGGAGATCCCTCCCGAGATGCGCGACCTCATCATGCGCCTGCTCGTGGTCCAGGCGGACACGGAGTTCGCCTCCATCCAGCAGCATCGCCCGTGGCTGGACTCCGCCCCCACCCTCGAGGATCGCTGGATCCAGGCCCGGATCGTGGCCGACGAGGCACGGCATGGCCTCCAGGCCTGCCGGATCCTCCGGGACTTCGGCGCCGAGGGCCAGTCCCGCATCGACGGGCTCTTGCGGACCCAGGAAGGGCACCACAAGCTCGACGCGTTCAACATCCCCTTCGACTCCTGGGCCGACGTGGGGGCCTTCACCTGCCTGGTGGACCGGGTCGGCGTCTACCAGCTCCGGGCGTTCCAGGAGTGCGCCTACGGGCCCCTGGCCCGGGCCATGCCGCTCATGCTGAGCGAGGAGCAGCTGCACCTGAACTTCGGCTACAACGTCCTGCGCCGGATGGTCCGGGAGGGCCCGGCGTACTGCGGGAACCGCGAGGAGGCCCAGGCCGCCGTCGACAAGTGGTACCCCCGCTCGCTCGACATGTTCGGCCATTCCCATTCCCGGACCAGCGAGATGGCCATCGCCTGGGGGATCAAGCGCTGGACCAACGAGGAGGCCCGCAGCCGGTTCATCGCGGAGATCAATCCGCTGCTCGAGGGCATCGGCCTGAACGCCCCCGACCCTGAGTGGCACCGGCGGATCCTTTAGACCTCTTCCCGTCCGGTGTGTGGGAAGCCCATTCCCCCGGCCGGGACCGGTAGTGGCGCCACGACCCTTGACGACCGATCCCGTGGCGTTGGGCCTGCTGTCGGCGGGGGACCCGGGAGGAGGGGGGAGACAAAGGTTTATCGGGGCCAGGGCGACCCTTTCGAAGGCATGAGGTCCAGGCGCCCCTCTCCCCAGGAGCCCCGGCCGGCTCCCCTTCCCGCCGATTGGGGAGAAGTGGCCCACCTTATCGGATTCCATAATTCCATCGGGTTCCGGCTCGACACCCACCGGAGCCGGGAAGGGATCATCACCGTGAGCGGCCGGATCGAGCACCACCACCTGAACCTGAACCGGGTGGTCCATGGGGGGGTCTACTGCACGCTGTTGGACACGGCCTTGGGCGCCGCGGTGCTCCAGACCCTGGCGAGCGATGAGATCACCGCCACCACGAGCCTCTACGTGGATTTCCTTCGACCCGCCCGCTTGGGGCAGGTCCTCACCTCCCAGGGCACGGTGACGCGCCGGGGGAGGCACATCGCCTTCGCGGACGGCCGGATCCATGACGAGGAGGGCCGGCTGCTGGGAAGCGGTCGGGGGACCTGGTACATCTGGAAGAAGACGGAGATCCCTCCCTCCCCCCCGGCCGCGGTGGCACGGACCCGCCGTCCACCCCCCCCGCGACGGCGCCGATGAGATCTCCCCCGCTCCGGCGGCTCTCCCGGGCGCTCCTGGTCCTGTCGACGCTCGTCCTGGTGGCAGCGCTGATCTTCCTCGCCACCGTGGCGTACTCCGTCTCCGAGATCTCCCCCTCCGGGACCCCCGGGACACGGTGGAGCGATGGGCCCACGGCCGGGGTCCAGGGCCTCGTCCTGACCCTCACCCAGAATCTGTCGAACCCCGGGCTCTACCCGCTCTCGGACGTGGTGATCTCCGCGAGCCTCTGGTACCCGGGCGGAGCGCTCGTCCATCTCACCGAGGCTCCGCAAACCCTCGCTGCCGGAGGCACCGGGACCCTTCAGCTGGTCCTGCCGGTCAACACCTCCGCCTCCAGCCGTGCCCTGGACCTTCTCTCCCAAGATGCCACCTTGAGCCGGGAGGTCTGGGTGAATGCCTCGTATGCGCTCACGTTCCAGTTCCATCTCCTCCTGGCCGGGAACGTCAGTTGGGGGGCCCCTTTCTACGGCCTCTCCGTGACCCCCACGGCCAGCACCACAACGCTGGAAGTGGCGGTGAGCTACCACAACCACTCTTCCTGGGACGAGACCGGGACGATGGTGGCCACGGTGGTCCAGGCGGGAGGGGTGGCCTGCGCCGCTCAGACCCTCCCCAGCCTGAACGTCCCGCCCGGCGGTGCGCTGGACCAGACCTTCCCGGTGCCCCTGCCGTCCGGGTGCGATCCCCGGGGGGGTTCCCTGGACCTCGCGTTGGCCGGCCCCGGCTTCGTCCTTCCCCTGGTCGAGGAGCCCATCCCGTGACGATCCGGGCCCCCTACGCCACCCCCACCCACCGGGGAGTGACCTACCCTGGCGCCCGGATCCCCTCGAAGGGGATCCTTCGGGCCCGGGCGATGGCCTACTTCGTGCTCATGTTCGTGCTGCTCGCGCTCCTTCCGTTCGCGGTGGTGGTGAGCGTGGTGGCCTTGGGCTACGTCACCTTGGCCGTCCCTCCGGACGTGATCCTGGGAGTGGGGACCCTGCAGGCCCTTCTGGAAGGGATGACGGTGAGCGCGAAGCCGAACCCGTCCTATGGCCCGACGGTGATGCTCGCGTCCCTGGTGGCCCTCGGGTACCTCGCGATCTTCCTGACCTCGTCCGCGGTGACGGTCAGCGTGGGAACGTCCTCGGGACCGCTCGTGCTCCGGGTGCTCTACACTCCGGTGATCCTGATCTTGATGGTGGCCCCTGCCCTTCGCTTCCTCTCCGGGTTGGTGACCACGCTGGAGGACCACTGGCACCCGGGGGAGCGGCTTCCCTCCGACTATCCGGCCTAGCGTCCCCCCCGGCACCGCCGCAGGAGTACGGGGGGTCCGTCCGGGCGGCTGGAGCAATCCTTAATCCCCGGGGGGGGATGGGACCCATCATGCCGAACCGTCCCAACCCCGCCTCCCCGGAGGACCTTCGGGAGGAGGCCGACGCCTTGGCCCGGGAGTTCGCTCACGACACCCTCAAGTGGGCCCGGATCGGGCTCCGCCTCGCCGACCGGCTCGGAGAGGCCGTCACCCGGACCGGTGAACGGGCCGTGCGCCGGGCCGAGGATCTGGTGGAGCGGAACCGCCGCCCTCCCCGGAAGTGAACCGGCCCCACGGGTCCCCGTTGGGCCGAGCCCGACCGGGTCGTTGTGGGAACGGCCGTCGGGGTCCCCTTTCGCCATTCTTAAATAGTCTCTCGGGGGTCGGCCCTGCGCTGACGGCCAAAGCGGCGGGGAAACACCCGGTCCCATTCCGAACCCGGCAGTTAAGCCCGCTGGCGTTCCGTGTGGTACTGAAGTGCGAGAGCCTACGGGAAGCACGGAAAGCTGTCAGCACCTGAGAAGGAGCGGAGCGGCCGCCCCCGGGACGACCCGCCCGAACCGGCCGGCGCTGGGGGGTCGTCCCCATCCCGTCCTGGGGGGACGATGAAGAGCCCCGAGAGGCCCCGCCAGCGCCTTACGCCCCACGCCCGGAAGAACCGGGCGGACTGGGACCGCACCGCCGAGTGGTTCGAGACCCGCCACCGATCGATCTTGGGACGGGGAGGGGCGATGGGGTGGGGGATGTTCCACGTCCCCGAACGCCGGCTGAGGGTCCTGGGTGAGGTGAGGGGACGGGATGTGCTGGAGCTGGGCTGCGGTGCGGCCCGGTGGTCGATCGCCCTGGCCAAGGCGGGCGCCCGGGTAGTGGGCCTCGACGTCTCCCCCCGGCGTCTGGACCAGGCCCGCCGGAACATGCGCGCCGCCGGGGTGGACTTCCCGCTCGTCGAGGCCAGCGCGGAGTCGGTGCCGCTGCCGGACCGGTGCTTCGACATCGTCTTCTGCGACTACGGGGCCATGACCTTCTGCGACCCCTACCGGACCGTGCCGGAGGCAGAGCGCCTCCTCCGCCCCGGCGGAATCCTCGCCTTCGCCACGTCAAGCCCGCTACGGATGCTCTGTCAGGACCGGCGGTCGGGCCGGATGGGACTAAGGCTCCGCTACGACTACTTCGACCTGGGGAGGATCGCGCTCGGCGACTCAACGGAGTTCCAACTCCCGTACGGGCAGTGGGTGCAGCTCTTTCTGGAGCACGGACTGGAGGTGGAAGCGCTTCATGAGCTGATCCCCCCGGGGCGGTCGCGTTCCAGCTTCCTCGGTGCGGAGGACACCCGCTGGGCCCGGCGGTGGCCCATCGAGATCCTCTGGAAGGTGCGGAAGCGACGATCCACACCCTCCGTCCGCGGCGCCCAGACCCCCTCTGGAACCTAGCCACCCCCCGACAGCGCCCCGGTCGTCCCTCCGCAGGGGCCGGGGGAGAGTGCGGGGTGGCCCCGCTCCGGGAGGCTCGGGCGGGAGATCGGCCAGCCCCCTGGGTAAGCCCGGGGGGAACCGCCCCCTCCTGACCCGGGACCCCACGGTGTTCACGGGGGCCCGGGGCGGCCCTGGACGACGCGCGTCTCGAGCTTTTCAAGGAGGTCCACTGGACGAGCAAGGACACCCGGCCGGAGCGGGTATGACAAGGCCTCACAACCCCTTTCGGGCGATGGAAGGGACTTTATGCCCCCCCGGGTGGGGTCTATCCCATGCCCGGCATCGCGAGCCTCAAGCCCAACAGCAGCGCGACCTTCGAGGGAACGATCACCGCCATCTCCGCGGTCCGCGACGTGAGCACCTCCCGCGGCCCTTCGAAGGTGGCCGACGCCACCATCCAGGACGAGACCGGCACGATCGCGCTGACCCTCTGGGGTGCGGACACCACCAAGTACAAGGTGGGCCAGAAGGTCAAGGTCGTCGACGGCTGGGCCAAGGAATACCGGGGGAAGCTCCAGGTCTCCATGGGCCGCAGCGGCCGGGTCGAGGTCCTGGGCTGACCTCCACGCCTTCTCGTCCCCGTCGGTCGTCCCCCGCTCCCTCCCCGAAAGGGGCCAGAGAGAGCGAAGCCTTCGCCGAGGCTCCAAGCAATCCTTGAAAAGGGACCCCCTCCCGTTCCCCTGACGTGTCCGCTACCGGGGGTCCCCTCGTCGCGGGGGGGACATCGGTCCAGTGTCGCCGGGCCCGTCTGAACGACTCCGTCGGCTGGTTCGGGGAGGGGGCTCAACGCCGCCGTGAAGCCCGTCGCCTCCACCGGTGTGTGGAGTGCGGAAACGGCCTCGCCTCCCCTCGGGCCGTCTACTGCTCCCCCCGGTGCCGTCGGCTCCACCATGCCCGGTACTTCTGGGACGCCGCACGACGGGCCGTTCTCCGGCGGGACGGGTACCGTTGCCGGGCCTGCGGACGCCGCCTCCGGGCCAGGGAGCTCGACGTGGATCACGTGCGGGAGCTTGTGCGGGGCGGGAGCCCCCTCGACCCCGGCAATCTCCAGTCGCTCTGCCGGCCCTGCCACCGGGCCAAGACCGTGGCCCTCCTCCGTCTCCTCCCGGGGCGATCCACCGGCGTGGGCCGGTCCGAAGAGGGTCTTTACACGGGCCTCGGGGAGATGGTCTACGTCGGGGACGAGGCTTCCCCGGACGGCTGAGAGCGCCCGGGAGGGACCCGGGCATCGGCCTCGACCTCCACCAGCATGGCCTCGTCGATGAACCTCGAGACCTGGACCATGGTAGAGGCGGGCCGGACATCCCCGAAGAGCTCGTGGTGGGCCCGGGCGATCTCCTCCCACTCCCGGATGTCCTTCACATAGATCCGGGTCCGGACCACGTCTGAGAGCTCTCCCCCCAGGGCCTCGACCGCCCGCCGAACGTTGGCGAGCGCCTGCCGGGTCTGCGCATACGCATCTCCTGCTCCCACGAGCTTCCCTTCCCCGTCGGTGGCCGTGGTCCCCGAGACGAAGATCTCGTCTCCCGCCCGCACGGCCCGGGAGTACCCCACCCGGGGTTCCCAGGAGGTCCCCGAGGAGTACCGGACCCGGAACGGACGGACCTCTCCCATGCTCCCCAGGACGGGGCCGGTCTATTTGGAGGGACGCCACGGGCTCCCAAAGGGCCATGAGGACGCACGGGATGGGGAGGCGGTATGCCGTTCCCCGAACCGATCCGCCGCCTCCCCCGGGCGTCGCTCAAGGAAGCCACCGTCTTCGTCCACGACGGACCCGGGACCCAGGTGCTCTTCATCGAGGCCCCCGAAGACCGCTCCGTGGAGATCCCCACCCACACCCACGACGTGGAGTGGGGGTTCGTGGTCCGGGGGGAGATCCTCATGGACCTCGATGGACGGAAGGAGTCGCATCCGGCCGGGACCGAACACCTGATCCCGGCGCATCTTCCCCACAGCTTCCGCTTCGCGCCGGGAACGGAGAGCGTCCATTACTTCGTGGAGAAGCGCATCGCGCTCCCCGCTCCTCCTCCTCGGGCTTGAGCTTAAGGCAGCCTTTTGACCTTCCGTCCGGTCTCCGACGCGAGCGCGGCATGATCCTCGGCGCCCACATCGGCATCTCAGGAGGGCTCGCCCACGCGCCGGAGCAGGCCCGGACGCTCGGCGCCGACGCGCTGCAGATCTTCTCGAAGAACCAGCAGCAATGGAGCGCGGCCCCCCTGGACCCCGCCGAGGTGGAGGGGTTCCGGGCCGCCATGAGGCGGGAGAAGATGCGCTCGGCCGCGGTCCACACCTCCTACCTGATCAACCTCGGGAGCCCCCAACCCACCCTGCAGGAGCGTTCCCGGGCAGCGTTCCAGGAGGAGATCCAGCGGGCGGAGACCCTCGGCATCCCCCTGTTGATCCTCCACCCGGGGGCCCACACCGGTTCGGGGGAAGCGGCGGGCCTCGCGGCCATCGCCTCCGGTGTCCGCCATGCGCTGGAGGCGGACCCGGACGGCCGGATCCGGATCCTCCTCGAGATCGCGGCCGGGGCCGGCTCGACCCTGGGATCCACCTTCGAGCAGCTCGCGCACCTGTTGGACTCCATCGACGCTCCCGAGCGGACCGGGGTCTGCCTGGACACCTGTCACCTCTTCGCCGCCGGGTACGACATCAGGACGGACCATACGTACCGGGAGATGATGGCGAAGCTCGACGCCACGGTGGGCACCCGCCGGGTCTTCGCCTTCCATCTGAACGACGCCCAGGAGGAGCTCGGGAGCCATCGGGACCGTCACGCGAACATCGGGAACGGCAACATCGGCCTTCCCGGTTTTCGCCGGCTGGTCAACGATCGCCGGTTCGCGAAGGTCCCGGGCTTCTTGGAGACGCCCCTGCGGGGGGACAAGTCCGATCCGTACGCGGCCTATCGCGAGGACCTCGCCAGCCTGCGTTCCCTGGTGGCCCGGCGGCCCGCCCGCGGGAGCTGACCGGACCCGGGCGGAGGGACTTCTCCGCCCTCAGGACGCACTCTTTATCCCATTCCACAAGCATCTCGTCCTCCCCAGCGGTGATCTCTTGGCCCCCACGGACGCGTCCTCCGAGACTTCCCCCCGGCTTAGGGTGCTCCGCTTCTGCGCCGAGCGTTTCACCCCCGAGGGGCTCCCGTACGATACGTTCATGGGAGCCCTGGTGGGGCCGCTGGCCGGCCTGGAGGTCCCCCAGCTCACCGGGGCATTGGAGGGACTGGAACGGGATGGATCGCTCACGGTGGAGGCCGCGGGGACCCCGGGCCGCCGCTTCCGTCTCACCGACGCGGGCCGGCAGGAGCTGGCCAGGTCGGTGACGGCGGCTTCCCCCTCCCCCCCGTCTCCGGGGGGTTCTCACGCGCCAGGAATTACCACGAAGATGGAAGACCGAGAGAAGCTCGTCGAGCAACGGGACGAGGAATCCCGCAAGCGCCTGCGACTGGTGATCGAACGCGAGGATGCGGTCCGGGCCGCTGAAGAGAAGCTACGGACCGAGGAGAAGCGCCTCCTGGAGGTGGAGGAGCAGTTGGCGGGGCGCGGACGCCAGCTCGACCAGGAGAGGGCCGAGCACGCCTCCCGGGTCCAGAAGGACCGGGAGCAGCTGGAGGCGGACCGGGCCGCCGTGGAGAGCGAGCGCAAGCGCATCCAAGCCGCGGGCCAGGCGCTCCAGCGGGCCCAGTTCGAACTCGAGCAGGGGAAGGAAAAGTTCGCGGCGGAGACCGCCGATCTCGCCCGACGCCAGGAGGAGCACCAGGTGTTCCTCCAGCAGACGGAGGAGCGGGAGCGTCGGGTCACCGCCCAGGAGGATGTGCTCCATGAGCACGTCACGAGCCTGAAGGACCATCTCGCCCACGTGCGCACCGCCGAAGAGGGGGTCCAGAAGATCCACGGCGAGGTGACGGAGGCCCGGAAGAAGCGCAAGCCCTAGGGGCGGGAGGGGGTCCCGCCCGTCAACCTCAAATCCCTCGGGCGGGAACCCCCGACCCATGAAGCTCTTCCTGGACACGGCGAACGTTGAGGAGATCCGGACCGCGGCGAGCTGGGGCATCCTAGATGGGGTCACCACGAACCCCTCCCTGGTGGCCAAGGAGTCCCGGAGCTTCGAGGAGATCCTCCGGGAGGTCTGCGAGATCGTCGACGGACCGGTCTCCGCCGAGGTGGTGAGCCAGGAGGCCGCCGCCATGGTGGCCGAGGGGGAGCGCCTCTCCAAGGTCCACCCCAACATCTACGTGAAGATCCCCATGACCGTGGAGGGGCTCAAGGCCACGCGCCAGCTCCGCACGAAGGGGATCCGGGTGAACATGACCCTGGTCTTCTCGCCCCTGCAGGCCCTCCTCTGCGCCAAGGTGGGGGCGAACTTCGTGAGCCCGTTCATCGGCCGGCTCGACGACCACGCCGAGACCGGGATGGACCTCATCGAGGAGATCGTCACCATCTACCGGAACTACCAGTACAAGACGGAGGTCCTGGTGGCCTCGGTGCGCCACCCGATCCACGTGAAGGAGGCGGCCCTCCTCGGGGCGGACATCGTGACCATGCCCTTCAGCGTCTTTGAGAAGATGCCGCGCCACCCTCTCACGGACTTGGGGCTGGAACGCTTCCTCAAGGACTGGCAGAAGGTCCCGAAGGCCTAACCGGGCAGCGCGGGGACGGTACCTTCGGCGGGATCGACCCCTTCGAGCCGGTAGCGGAGCCAGCGGACCACCTGCTGCCCCTGGGCCCACTGGAAGGGGCGAAGGGTGGGGAGACCCGGAGGGGTGGGAGCGGCACCCCGGAAGAGGAAGAGCCCCGCGAAGGCGGCCAGCATGGCGTCGATGGCGCCCGGACGCGCCGACCGGGCGAGGGGGTGGCGGTCGAAGAGCTCCCAGGGGGGCGGTCCTCCTTGCATCGCCACGCTGGGGAGGAAGGCGAGAAGGTCGATCCAGGCGGCCCCGATGCAGGCCCACGGCCAGTCGACGAAGTACACCGTTTGGGGGGTGAGGAGGAGGTTGTCGGCCCGGATATCGCAGTGCAGGAGGGTCCGGCCGGCCGATGACGGTTCCCACTGCGATTCCAGGCGGGCCAGATCTGGAAGATGCTCCTGGACCCAGGGGCCGAAGGGGTTCCCCCCCGGTGGGGTGCCCTTCGCCCGTCGTGCGGCCCGCCAATTCTTCAGCGCCGGTCCGTGCACCCGCGCGAAGGGGGGGAGGCGGAGGGGGGAGGGGGTCGCTGCCCTGCTCATCCGCGTGATCGCGGACAAGACGCGGCGGAGCTCGGAACGACGCCAGGGGATCCGGGGGGGAAGCCCTTCCACCTCCTCGAAGGCCAGGGCCACCCAGGGGGGGGCCTCATCGACCCAGAGGAAGCGCGGAGCGGGCAGGCCACGGGGAAGGGCGGCCGCCACCGTCGCCTCACGTCGGTAGAACTCCGGGGAATCGGGGTTCACTTCGGCGGAGACCGCCTTGAGGAACCGGCGACGACCATTGGCCAATTCCAAGCGTGCGGCAACCCCTGGAGAGAAGCCGCCGGTTTGCGTACGGGCATGGACCACGGGGGAGCCCAGGAGCGCTTCCCAACGGGCGCGCAGGTGGGCCGGCACCCTCCGGTAGGGGGTCCGCTGTCCGCGGGCGGAGGGGAAGCGTGGCGAGGTCACGGGCCCGGGGAACCGGGGGGGTTGAAATAAGACCCTCGGGCGGGGCCGTGTATATACCCGGCCCCATTTCCCTCTTCGTCCCATGACGAGCTCCCCGGTCGAGGTCGCCCTCCGGGAGCGCCTGGACCGCTACCTCGCGCTGACCGAGCGGGCGCTCGGGCAAGTGCGGGTCTCCCCTCCGGTCCGATCCTTCCTCCACGGCGGGGCCGAGGACCTGCTTGGGATGACCCGGACCTACCTGAAGGACGCCCGGCACTTCGAGGAGGAGGGGGACCTCGTCCGGGCCCTGGCCGCGGTGAGCTACGCCCATGCCTGGCTGGATGCCGGTGTCCGCCTCGGACTCCTGGACGGAGGGGACGATGACCAGACGTTCACCCAGTACCGCTGACCGGCCCGTCCTCCCACTGGCGGAGGTCACGCGGCTTACCGAGGACCTGGCCCGGCAGGTGCGGGAGCGCGACGGGGTCGCGCTGGCCGGTCGGGAGCTCCGCCGCCATGCCCAGGCGCTCATGCGTCGGGTCCACGCCAACGCCGCCGAGCCCCCTGAGGTCCGGGCCCTCGCCGAAGAGGCGGGCCGACTGCTCCGGGAACCCGGGGCTGAGGAGGGGGCTTTCGATGCCCTTCAGGAGTACGTCGAGGCCCGGCTGCTCTGGTCGGTGACGCGGGAGGAACCCCTCCCCCTTGCCCGCGAGCTCGGGGTCTCCTCGGTGGTCTACCTGTCCGGCATCGGGGACCTGGTGGGCGAGGTCCGCCGCCTGGCCCTGGACGCCCTCTCCCGGGGGGAGATCGGTCGGGCCGAGGGGTCGTTGCGCCTCATGGAGGAGCTCTTCCACCTCCTGCTGAGCTTCGATGTTCCCCGGAGCCTCCTGCCGCTCAAGCCCAAGCAGGATTCCGCCCGGGCGCTCCTGGAGCGTACGCGGAGCGAGGTGGTCTTGGCCCGCGTGATGGCCCGGGCCCATCCTCCCGGGGTCGGGGGAGCCCCGGGACGGGGTGGGGAAAGGTCTAAGCGGCCCGCGGCTCGAGGGGAAACCGTCCCATGAGCCCTGAACCGCCTCTCCGGGGAGATGGTCACCCCACGGTCGCCGTGATCGGGGGAAGCGGCCTCTACGAAAGTGGGCTCTTCCCCCGGGACGAGAGCCGCCGGGTCAGCACGCCCTGGGGAGCCCCTTCAGGGGTGGTGGAGGTCGGCTCCCTCGACGGGACCCGGGTCCTCTTCCTCCCCCGGCACGGGGTCGGGCACACCATCCCCGCGCACATGGTGAACTACCGGGCGAACGTGGATGCGCTCGCGAGCCTGGGGGCCGAGGTGATCCTGGCCGTGAACTCGGTGGGGTCGCTCAAGGTGGAGCTGCCCCCGGGGCAGTTCGTCCTGCCGGACCAGTTCGTGGATCTCACCAAGGGCCGTCCCTCCTCGTTCTACAACGGGGGGCGGGCTTTCCACGTGGGGATGGCCGACCCCTTCTGCCCTGCGCTGGAAGGTCTTGCTCGATCGGTGGGGGGGGAACTGGGACTCTCGGTGGCCTCCGGGAAGACGTACGTCTGCGTGGAGGGCCCCCGTTTCTCCACCCGGGCCGAGAGCCGGTTCTTCCAGGGATTCGCGGACATCATCGGAATGACCCTGGTCCCGGAGGCCTCCTTGGCCCGGGAACGGGGGATCTGCTACCTCCCGCTCTGCATGGTCACCGACTACGACGTGTGGGCGGACCACCCCGTGGACGCTGCCGGCGTGGCGAAGGTGATGGCGGAGAACGTGGACCGGGTCCGTCGGTGGGTGCGGGTGCTGCTCCCCCGGATCCCGGCGGAGCGGGCCTGCGCTTGCCGGCACGCACCGGAGATGGCCTCGTTCTGAGGGGCCTCCCGGCGCGTAGGCGTTATCCCCCCCTCGGGCTGCTTCCGGCATGCCCCCAAACCGCCCTTCCGAGGGGGAGCGGGAGCGCCTGCTCGCTTACCTGCGCATCTGCTACTGGCGGGTCCTGGGGGAACTGGACCGGAGATTGGAGGAGACGGGGCTGACCGCCCGCCAGTTCCTGCTCCTCCGGGTGCTGGAGGAGGGTGGCCCGGTGAACGCGAGGGCGGTGGGTCAGCGTCTCTCGGTCTCCCCGGCGAACGTGAGCGGATTGGTGGACCGGCTGGAGCGGAAGCACTACCTGAAGCGGAACCGGAGGGCGGACGACCGGCGCAAGGTCCAGTTGGAGATCACTCCCGAGGGGAGGAAGGCTTTCCGGAGGGCCCGCCGGGACCGGGAGCTCCTGCTCCGGGCGGTCTTCGACGGGCTTTCGCTCCGGGAGCGACGGATGCTGGTCAAGGGCCTCGCGAAGATGGCCACCCGTCGGATCCCGGGCACGGTCAGGGCCGGGGCGGCCCTAGAGAAGATCACAACCTGAGGGCGAGCCCACCGGCGGGGGTTTCTCCCCCTCGGCGGACGGTGATGGGGATGACCCCCTGGGCGAACTCCATCTCTGCGATGGTCACCGGGTCGACCAGTTCCGCAGGAAGCTCCACGAGCATGGGGGCGCCGAGAGAGATCTGCAGCGCGCGGGCGCCGAGGATGCGAGCGCGTTCGAAACGGGTATACCCGTGGGGAGGGCGCTGCGACGGAAGAGATGTGGAAGCGGTCACCACGTACCCTCCCATAGAAGCACCCGGGGGTGTGCCTCTGGGAGCAGGGAAGCGGCCACTTAGCCCTCCTATATAACCATAGCCCTCCGGGGGCCACAAAACTGGTCACCCGGAGGGAGAGGATCGCCGCCCGGACCCCTTTCTGCTTGGTCCCGGGGCTCTTTGGGCAGAGGTAAGGCCTGTTCCCGGGTCGCCCGTCCCCTGGGGAAGTGTCGGGTCTGTTGCTCCTCGTTGGGCCGCTGGAGATGCCCGCGGGTCTGCGAAGGGGGCTTTCCGCCGGAGGACGAGACGCCTGCTCTCGGAGCAGGATGGTCCTTGCCCGACGGGGGTCGATGGGTGAGGGGAGCAGCGGTGCGGAGCATCTGACCGGGCACGAGTCGGGGACCCGGGGAGATCCGAAGGCCCTGTCCCGTACCGTGTCCTCAGGGCAGGGCTGTCCGGAAGGAAGCGTGCTGCTGGCCGGCGGGGCTGGAGGCACGGGAGGCGGGGCATACCGCTCGGCGCTTGTTTATTCGGATAAATATTTCAGCGAGTAAATCGCTTGAATTATGTCACCTTGAAATAGCAGTGTTCGTTTACAAGCTCCCATTCGCCGAATGGACGCGGTAATAATGACGATGACAACAGATCACCCCGTCCCGGTCCGCCACGAACGCAAGGTCCCCTTCCTCCCGAACATCGTAGTCCCTCCCGAGTTCGCGGAGCGGGAGCGCGAGATCCGCCATTGCGAGGATGCCCTGGGAGAGTTCGTGGTCCCGAAGCAGACGGCCATCGATCTGCTGGCCGAGGTCTGGTCCTCCAACGTGCATGGTTCCGTGAGCCTTGAGGGTAGCCCAATCACCCTGGGCGCGGTCCGACACATCACCAGGGAAACGTTCGTGGGGCGGGTCGATCGCCAGCCCGACTGGCCGAGCCAGGAGGTCCCGAACCACCTCCGGGCCTACGCCAGCATCGATCCTGGGAGATCGGTCTGGACCCTCCAAGAGATGCAGCGCCTCCACCGACTACTGATGGAGGGTGCTCCGCCCCAAGAGCGAGAGGAGGTTCGTCCGGGTGAGTTCCGCACGGGGACGGAGCCTTCCCAGGTCGTTTCGAAGACGGACCCGAAGGAGGTGCTCTTCTACACGGCGCCTGGTACGAGCGTCCCGGAGGAGCTGGAATCCCTCCTCGACTGGGTCCGCACTCGCTCCGAGGCGTTGAGCCCCATCATCGCGGCACCGGTCCTCTTCCACGAGTTCGAGAGCATCCACCCGTTCGAAGACGGGAACTGGAGGGTCGGCCGGCTCCTGTTCCAGATCTACCTCCAGACCCACGGCTTTCCGAACGCCCGCCTCTGCCGGGTCGAACAGGAGGTGCTGCGGGACTCGGAGAAGTACTACGACCTCCTCGCGGGGACCGACCACGAGTACGCCAAGGCGAGGGAGACCGGCGGGACCGAGACGTACCGTGGGCTACTGGACCACTTCACGAAGGCGCTTCTGGAGAGCTATCGTGGGGCCGTGAAGGAGTGGGGTGCTGCGGACATTTCGAAGGAGCTGCTGGAGACGGCCAGAACGCTCGTGGCCGAGGCCCGGCGGCATCCCGAGGGATTCACCCTTGGGGAGGCCAGCCGCTGGGTTCCCGGGTCGTCCCAATCCACCATCTCGAAGCACTTGAACGGGCTGGTGAAGCGAGGGGTGCTGGAAGCCCACGGCAGGACGAAGGCCCGGTGGTTCGTGTATCCGGACCCGCTGCAGGGATTCTTGGAGAAGTTCCCGCGTTCCGAAAGCCCGGGACCCGACGGCCAGCGGAGCCCCACCCCTCCGGACAGCGACGGGTGAGCGGAAGGCCTCCGACCTGGCGGGGGTACACTCTCCCCCCACGGGTGCGGGCGGGCTGCCGGAAGTTCGCCGGTGGGTCCATATCACCGAACGGTTCCTCCCTGACCGGTCAGAAGCATGGATTGGCCGCTCAGTTGGGAGGGCACACTCGTCCTCGCCCTCTTCGCTCTGGCCTATGTGCTCTTCGCGCTCCGTGAGGAGCGAAAGACCTTGGTGGCCGGAGTCCTGGGCGCGGCCGCCATCGGCATCTCCCTCGTGGGGGGGTTGATCCCCCTCAGCGGGGCGGGGGCCTGCGAGATCTTCGGATACCATCCTCCGGGGAGCCCGTGGTCCGTCTGCTCCGTCAGTGGGTTCGTAGAGTGGGACACCCTGGGTCTGCTGGTCGGGTTGTTCATCCTGGCGGCGGTGCTCTCCCAACTGGAGTTCTTCCGCTACCTGGCGATCCGGCTCGCCAAGTCCAGCCGAGGGCGGCCCCTTCCCCTCTTCCTCACCCTCTCCCTCCTTTCCTTCGCGCTCTCCGCGTTCATCAACTCGATCACGGTGATGGTCGTCCTGGCCGCCCTCACCCTGGAACTGGCGCGGGAGCTCAAGCTCGATCCGATCCCCTACCTCTTGGCGGAGATCTCCTGCTCCAACGTGGGAGGAGCGGCCACGTTCGTGGGAGACCCACCCAACGTGATCCTGGGGACCTACTTCCACCTCACCTTCGTGGAGTTCCTGGTGTACGCCGGTCCGCTCGCCTTGGGGGCACTGGTGGTCACGGTCCTCCTCTTCGGGCTACGGTACCGCTCCGAGTTCCGCGCCGAGAGAGCCGGCTCCATCCACCAGCGCGAGAACCTGGCTCCCCCCCCGGCGCTGGACCGGACGAGGGTTTCCCTGGCCCTGGGCGTGTTCGCCCTCACCCTGGGCCTCCTCGCCTTCAACACCTTCCTTCCTCCCTCGGTGGGGGAGATCGGGCTCATCGGAGGGGCGTTGGGCCTCCTCGTGGCCGGGCGATCCATGGCCTGGAAGGTGGTGAGGGCCGTGGACTGGGAGGTGTTGCTCTTCTTCCTGTTCCTCTTCCTCCTGGTCGGAGGGCTGGAGGCGACCGGGGTGATCCGCCTGATGGCCTCGGGGATCGCCGACGTGGGAGGAGGGAATGCGCTCCTCACGGCATCCCTGCTCCTCTGGACCTTGGGGCTGCTCTCCTCGGTGGTGGACAATGTCCCGCTGGCCGCGGCGGCGGCTCCGCTCATCCTCACGCTCCACCAGACCCAAGGGCTACCGGTGCAGAGCCTGGTGTACGCCACCGCCGTGGGGACCGACGTGGGGGGGAACGGGACCCCCATTGGGGCCTCGGCCAACGTGGTGGGGCTGGCGATCGCGCGGCGGGCCGGCGTGAAGATCTCCTGGTCCCGCTATCTCAGGGAGGCCTTCCCCATCATGGTGGCCTCCCTGGCCGCGGCCAACCTCGTGCTCTTCTTCTACCATTGAAGGAAGCCCAGTCGATCGGCCCGGGTCCCAGCGGGAAGTTGCCCGTTGGGGTGTGGACGGGACCGGCGCCTTCCCCCGGGGACATGGCTGCGTTCCCGGCCGGGCCGGCTCGGCCCGGGCCTGACGGAGTCAAGCCGTCGTTGGGTGGACCAGGGCAAAGAGGGTGACCGTCCCTTGGTCCGTGCCCCGGACCAGTCCCTGGACCTCGTAGACGGAAGGGTCTCCCAGAAGGGGTGTCAGCCAGGCCGGCACCGAGCCATACTGGGAAGAGGCGAGCAGGACAAAGTGTGGGAGGTGGGTGGAATTGAACGGAAGGTAAGGGGGGATCGCGGAGGTCCAGAGCAGGGCATAGGCGTTCAGGTCGTTCGTCACGAGCGGGAAGAGGCTGTTGCTGGCGAGCACGGTGGCGCCCGGCGGGAGAAGGTCCGCCAACTGGCGGACCTGGGCGTAGTTGGGCATGGGGGTGTAGCTCACTTGGTAGCCGTTACCCAGGTCGCTCCGCTGGACGAGGGGGTCCGCCGGGCTGAGCACGAGGCCGACCACGATGACCACGATCAGGACCCAGGTGACCAGAGCATGGGGGTGGAGGGGGGAGGCTCTCGCCCCTGGGGCGGCACGGGTGGAGCCGTTCCCGGTCCATGCCCGCGGGCGGAGGCTTTCCCTCCAGGCCAGCAGGGCCGCCGACGGGGAGCCCAATTCCAGGTCGCGGATCCCGAATGCGACCCCGAGGAAGAGGGGGAAGACCGGGAGGAACGCGTACTGGTTTCCCCACACGGTGAACTCGGAGTGGCTGAGGAAGGTGTAGGCGAACCAGGGGAGGGCGATGAGCTGGGTGCGGAGGGCCCGGAGGGGGAGGAAGGCCACCAGCGCGTAGAGGAGCAGCCAGTACCCCACTTTCTGGGGGACGTCGATCACGAGGTGGTTCAGCGAGATGTAAAGCCCAGTGTTGAGGAGGGGTTCGGTGGGGTTCGTGCTGAGAGGGACGACGGGGAGGAGGAGGAGCTCGGGGGACCCCTGCACGAACCGGACCAGAAGGTAAGCCACAGCGGAAACGACGAAGAGCAGGCCGGCCATCTGCACCGGACGCCGGGCCAGCCAGCGACCTGCGGCCCTGCCCAGCTCGGCCCATGGCGACGCGATCTTGGAAGGACCGTGGCCGAGGCCCAGGGCGCGGAAGGACCGGTGGGCCAGTTCCCGGAGGGGCGGCAACAGGAAGTAGAGGGCAACAAAGGCGACGAGGACGGGGCCCACCTCGATGGTCGCGCAGGCCCAGACCGCCACCAAGAGGCCCACGGCGTACCGGCCCCGGGACCAGAGCAGGAAGAGCAGGAAGAGCTCGAGGGGGAGGAAGGATTCCAGGTGAAAGTCGTAGAGGTTGGCAGCGAGCAGGGGCGGCCACAGGAGGTAGAGCCCCGAGACAAGGAGGGCCCGGCGCCCCGACCCGGTGACATCCCGGGCCAGGAAGAAGAGAGGGATGGCGGCGAGCGAGACCACGGCCGATTGGAGGACGAACAAGGTCGCGGCCTGGGGGAAGACGGTGTAGACCGTCTCCAGGCCGATGAGGAGGGGAGCCGGGTGGACCTGGAAGAGCGAGTTCAAGCCGGACATTTCGTAGTCCCCGGCCTCGTAGAGCGGATGGCCGTGGGAGGTGGACCAGAAGGCCTGCTGGAAGATCCCCAGGTCCCAGTTCCCTGTGTAGAGCTCTTCCGACCGGAGGAGAGAGAGGCCGAAGGCGAGAAGGAAATAGGCCCCCACGAGGATGCCGAGGACCAGCGCGGGCGACGGGGCGTGCCGTCGCGACGATCCCTCGGTCCTCTTCTCCAAAGCCTGCCTCCGGTGGACACCAACCCTGGACCCTTGGCCCGGGGGAGGGGAGTGGGATGAACCTCCCCTCCTCTTAGGACTAGGGGGGAGCGTGGGGCGGGAGACGGTGACCGTCCCCCTATGGGGGAGCCACTTCCTGAACGTCAACGGAGGAGAGGGTCAGCTCACCGTTGAAGTACGAATCGACGGCCCGGAACTCCACGGCGGCGAAACCGCCAGTGACGTTGAAGGGGATGCTGAGGCGTAGCGGTTCCGGCCCGGAACTGCCCAGGGGCTCCCGGACGGTCTCGGAGCCCAGGACGAACTTGCCGCTGTGATGGGTGATGTCCAGGGTGACGGAGGAGGAGGCGTTCCAGCCTTGCAGGGTGATGTTGAACGTGGCGCGGTAGGACCCCGGGGCCAGGTAGGTGTACGGCCCGTACCAGGCCGTCTGCCCCCGAGAGAGGTTGGAGAACCGGAGGCACGAGGAGACGCAGCCGGGAGGATTCTGCTCCCCCAGGGGGGCTTGGAAGGCCGAGGGCAGGAAGGTCTGTTGGAAGGCAGCGTAGAAGCCCAGCGGGCCGGTGTAGTTGCGGGCGATGACCCACATCCCCTGCGCCTCGCCCAGGACCCCGTATTGGCCGGAAGCGTAGAGCTCACCGAGGATCTGCTGCAGGCTGATGTTGAAGGGGGGGGTCCCCGATGTGCCGAAGAAGGTGTCCGGAAGGGCGATCGGGTCCCCGATGACGTAGTCCGGCAGGAAGGGCCTCCACCCTCCGAATGGGGTAGGGTAGCTCAGGTTGTAGGCGACGCCATCAAAAGGTCCCGGCACCAGAGGCCCGATGGCGTCCGGCATGAATGGCCGCGGCAGGAGCTCGGGCATGTTGTCCTGGAAGACCACCGAAGGGTTCGAAGACGGGATCAGGTGGATGAGGGCCATGAGGTCCTGGTAGAGGGTCGCGTTGTAATGGAAGAGCTCGGAGGATTGGAAGGAAGCGGAGGTGCCGGAGTTGAAGGGACCGTAGGGGGTCAGGAAGGCGCCGCAGACCAGGGTCAAGCCGATGGCACAGGTCACCGCCACGTCGGCGGCCCGGCTGCGGACGTTCCGAGGGTGGATCCGGCCCCGCCAGGGAAAGGCCGGTGAAGGCGCCGGAACGACGGCGGCCCCTGGCCAGTCGTTGAGGGAGGGGCTCGGTCGCCCGGCGGAAGGACGTCCCTCCGCCCAGCCCCGGATCCGGGCCAACCCTTCGATCGCTCCGAGAAAGAGGAAGGGGATCACGAGGAAGACGTGCCAATCGGTGGCGATCCCAGGAAAGACGTAGCCGTAGTAATTCGCCGCCACCACGAGGATGAAGAAGGGGAGGTCGAACACCAGCCACCGCGGCGCCAGGAGCGGGAGGAAGGCGAGGGGGGCCAACAGGAGGAAGAGCGTGAGTCCCTTGAGCGGGAGGTTCACCCCAGGGCTGAGGGAAAGGGCGTGTGCCGAGGCGAGCGCGCTTCCCAAGAGCGGGGTCGTCGGCACGACGATCGCCCCCCCCGCCACCAGGCCTGCTCCGCTTAGGAGCAGTCCCACCGGGAACCACCACGGTACAGTCCGGAGGGCTGGTGCGGGTCTCCAATCGGCGACCCAGCGAAGGAGCGACAGGCCGACCAGCTCCCGGAAGGGTCGGGGGGATCGCGGAGGACGATGGGGGGACCGACGGGCCAGGAGCCAGGAGGCCAATGCTCCTCCACCGATGAGGAGCCCGAAGAGGGCAGGGTAGATTCCCATGGGATACCAGAGCAGGCCACAGAGGAGGAGAAGCAGGAACGACGGGAGGAACCATCCCTTGAGGAAGAGCAGATACCCGGCGAGGAAGAGCGGGATGAGGAAGGCCTCGAGGTGGTAGTCGTTGAAGTTCACCCCAGCCAGCGGGAAGTACAGGAAGTAGACCAGGCTCAGGCCGAGGGCACTGGAGGGGGTCAAGTGGTAGGCCCTGGAGATGAGGTAGACCAGGACCCCACCGAGCCCCAGCATCGCCGATTGGAAGACCAGCATGAACCCCAGGCCACCGAGCGTTACCGGCCAGAAGACCAGGTTTCCCCCGAAGCGGAAGAGTTCGTAGACGAGGGCCGTGGTGGAGTAGGTCGCGGCGTGTAGCTGCCACCCCTGCTCGACGAAGATCCCCAGGTCGTAGACCGAAGCCCGTAGCCCGAAGAGGCGGAGTTCGGCCAGGTAGCTCCACACGATGGTGTAGAGCACGAAGCCGGCACCAACGAGCCAGAAGGCGCTCCGGTCCAGGACCCGTCGGCGGCCGGCGGCCGGGGAGCCGGGCGTGGTGCTCTCGGTGTCCGCTGGAGGGGTCGGGGAGGGTTGGTCTTCCCGGGGCGAGGCACCCTCGGGGATGGGCCGCCGAGGTTCCTGGGGCGGAAGCGGAACCTCCAGTGGGGGAGCGGTGCTTCCAGAGGTCACGGGGGTGGTCCGAGGTGGGGAGCGCACGGGAAGAAGGGGGGTCGGGCGGCGAGCATCGGTATTCGAGGGTGGTTGGTCCCGGCGGCGATGGAGGTCATCCGGTCCTCCCTATGCCATCCCTGTAGCCCGTGGCAATCCCAGCCCCGCCCGCAACAGGAGTTGAGAGGCGAAGTGGCGGGAGGCGAGGGAGAGGGCTGCGGTCGCCAGCAGTCCGAGGTTCATCGGGGGGCCATAGATCCTCCATGAGGGGAGCAGCTCCAAGGCACGGACAGCGATTCTCCTTCGGGTGGAGTCCGGGTTGGTCAACGTGGAGAGTAGTTCGTAGAGCGCGACGCCCCGGTCTGCCATGGCCAGCACCTCGGCCCGGTCCGGGGCCAGGTTGGAGACCGCGTCCCGGATGACCCGGTAGGTCTCGACCCGGAGTTGGAACTCCTGGTGCAGTTCGTGCCAGGGGTCGTGGGGGGGGCTCGGGAGTGGGGGCGGGTCCGGGAGGGAGGTGGTCCGGTAGAGGACCGAGGGGGTTGGGTCGTAGACCATCTCGTCGGAGAAGGATAGTGCCGCGTAGAGGAAGAATGTGTCTTCGCTGGCCCGGATACGATCGAGGTAGGGGAGGGCAGATTCCAGGACCTCGCGACGGACGCTGATGGCGCTGTCGTTGAATCCCAGGGCGTAGCGTCCCAGGTCCGCGGGCCAACGGCTCCGTCCCCGTCGGATTCGGACCGGCTTGTCGGCGGCACGGGTGCTGAGCCGGTGCCATCCGGGGGGAGATGTGGGGTGCCCGTCGTAGAAGTGCACTCCGCCGCGATGGAATCCCACCGTCCTCGACGGCTCCATCCATCGCCGAACGGCGGCCACCTTCCCTGGGAGCCAAAGGTCGTCGTCGTTGAGAAAGGAGACGATCTCTCCTTGACAGGATCGGATCCCTCGGGTGAAGAAGGGCCCCTTGTCCGGTTCGCTGGAGATGACCTCCCGGAGCTGCCCGGCCAGCCTCCTTGTGCCCTCTGGCAGACGGTCCAAGGGTCGATGCCGGTCCGTGACGAGCACCACTTCGAGAGAGCCTGCCTCCTCTGACTGCCCGGCCACGGAGGCGAGGGCATCGCCCAGGTACGGGCTCTCTCCGTAGGCCGACACCAGGACCGAGACCAACGGAGACTTCGGCATGGGGCGCGTGCGTGGCTTTGGTAGGTCGTGGCCCGGAGCCCCTCTTGAAGGTTCCCCTGGTGTTCAGGTGGACCCCGGGTTCCTGGAGGCGATGGGCCCCTTCGGGGCCAGGTCCGGTCGCGAGGCGGTCGTCTCCACGGCACTGGGGGTAGACCACGACCATCTGGAGGTGGGAGATTCAAGGAGCCTCTCCCACCGTCCTCCGACCTCTTCGAGATCATAGGAGGCGGAGCGTTGCACGCAGTCCTGGCGGATCCCGGGGTTGGGCCACCCGGTCCGCCAGAGTTCCTGGGCGAGCGTCGCGAGCTGCTCGGCCGACGTCACAAGGCGGCCGGTCTTCCCATCTAAGACCGTCTCTCCCGGGCCCTGCCGAGCATAGGTGAGCACGGGGGTCCCGCAGGCCATGCTTTCGATGGGAACGTATCCGAAGGGCTCGATGGTGAAGGGAAAAACGGTGAACGCGGCGTTGGAGTACAGCCGGACCAATTCTGCATCGTCGACCCGTCCCAGGAGTTGGACATTGGGAACGCTCCGTAACCGGGCCCAGGCATTGTCCACCTTCGCACCGAAGACCTTGAGGGGCACCCCTGCTCTGGCCACCTGGTAGAGGGCCGCCCAGTCGGTCTCCTTTCCAACGTAGGCGAGAACATAGTCGGAGCTGGGGCTGGAGGTGGAGGGGCGGAAGAGCCTGGAATCGATGGGAGCCGGGATGATCCCGTCCACCCGTTGCCCCCGGAGGGAGTAGAGCTCCCGGTCGTACCGGGAGTTTGCCACCACGAGGGTGGATCGGGAGGAGAAGCTCCGGAGAAGGTGTCTCTCCATCTGGGCGACGAGAGGTAGGGCGAGCTTCGCGGCGAGCTTATGATGGATGTCCAACGCCGGCATGATCCCGCGGAGGGTTTCCGTGATGGTCCCCTGGGCGAACCAGGCGGTGGCCGGGGCGATGAGGGTGTTCGAGAAGTTGAGGACGATGGGGTCGTCCCCCTCCTTCAGGGGAAGCCGGGCGGACCGGATGGCCGTGGCGAGCCAGTCCAGAAGGTATCCCACCGACTGGCTACCGTAAGGTTCCGGAGCACCGAGGTCGTGGGCTTGGATGTTCAGGGTGGACAGCCGGTGCTTGACCGTGTCGCTCATGCGGAGGGCGACGATGGTGACGGGTCGGTGGCGGGAAAGGGCCTCCCCGACGAGGATCGACGGGCGAGCGGGACCAAAGTCGTTGAGCAACGGGTCAGAAAGGATGGTGACCCCTCTCGGTGTCGTCAAGGGACTCTCCCGGTCCTTCGGACCTTGGGGACGGTCTCCCCGGTTCGGGATAAGGATTCGTCCAGTGGAGCCTCCCAGGACCGGCCCAACGGAGGGTCTGGCCGGGCCCCCGCCGGGGCTGGATCATACCGAATGGCCGAGGGGTGGCATCCGGGCATCGCGAGGGGCTAGTCGAGTGGTGATAGTATAGCTTCCATGGACCATGGGGCGCCACGTACGCGGAGGCCGAGGGGGCGAATCCAATCGGGGAGATGCCAAAGGCTAGCCCGCTCGGGTCTCCACAGGATTGAGCCAGGTCAAGGGATGGGGTTGGAGGCGGTCCTGGGAGATTGAGTGTCCCTCACCTCATCTCTGGCCGATTATTCTGCCAAAGCAAAACCTGCGCCCAAACCTTATCGGAAGGGGTCGTCTTCGATAGCATGTGGGTACTCAGGGTCCGGCTCGTCGCCCCACCCCCTTGGCCATTTGGATCGTGGTCGGTCTCCTTCTCCTAGCCACGCTCGCAGGGGTGGCTTACGTCTCGGTGACGCATGTCCCGCCGACCCCTCCCGCCCTCTCTTTCTCGCTTGGGTCGCCCCAACCCTTTACGGTCGGGAACACGACGTACACCAAGGTCAGCCTTGTGGATGCGAATCTTACCAACGTCGACCAAGTTGGAATCTCCCTGCAAGAACAGGGCGCGCCGCTTCCTCCTGCCTACCTCGCCCACGCTCCATGGGTGGACGATATCCTGTGCGGAGGAGGGGGACTTCAGCCTGGGATGCTCTCCTGGGCTCCAAACGTTTCCTCGTGTCACGCCGAGCCGGGGTACTGGTATACCCTTCTCGTGAATAGCACGGGTGCCGTCTTAGCCATCAATGCTCTCGCCACCTCCAGTTCATCCCCTACGATCCCGGGGCCCGCCTGGTACCCGGCAAACTCGAGCGCAGCTGTCGTGAGTGCTGGCAGCGCGCTGGTTCTGGTCAGTCAGCGCTCCCTGATTGGCACAGGGTACGAGGTCGTGGTCGGCGACGCAGGCCGGGTCGCGCGATTGACGCTCAGCCCTTCCTCGACCGCCTCACCCACGTTCCTGATGGATTACCTGGTCAACTCCTTGCTCTGCCCGCAGACCGCCCTGGGTGGCAGCCTTCAAAGCGTGGTCAACAACGTGACCTTCAACACGACCTCCGCCGTCCCCCTCTCCGACCTTGAGCTCAACCTCACGAGCGTGAACCACTCACTCTGGTCCGTCTCGCTCAGCCGATACACCGCCTGTCCGACGCTTCCGGCACCCAGCACAGGGAACTATGGGTGGTTTGCGATCCTCTGGGCCGGCCCTTACCGGCCGATAGCGTACTACTCTCTCACTGGCCAAGGTCCCCAGTGGAGTGACCTCACTCCGGGTGCCACCTCCTCCCTCTCTCCATCGCTTAACCTGACCCTCGAGTTCTTGAGTTGGGGAGGACTCACTTCTCCGTCCGAGGCCACTCACCTCGATATCCTCGACCGGGGGGTACCTTCGGCTGAGAGTTGGGGGGGCACCCTGACGGACGGTGTTGGAATCCTATTCGACTGATTGGCTCGGTCCATGTCGTGGGCCAGAGCGGGCCGGATCCGGGTCCTCCAGATCGATACCGTTCCTCCCTCGGGCGTCTTGCAGCCGTGGCCAGGGGGCAGAAGAACTCCTGTCCGTGCATCCTGGTCTTTGGGGCAGGCCACAGAGAAGGACTCGCCGTTGGGTCGGTCACGCTCAGTTTCGCGATTGGCGCGCACGTTACTGTTCGGTCGCCCAAGCCCGGATCCAAGTCCTCGGGGAAAGGAGATAGGCGGATACAGCCCCTTTCACTGCAGCTCGTGCCACGGGTCGATGCACGCACTTGCGCCCGGTCCCGCAGGTCTTGCCGGCATCACGGTAAGCCACCTAAAGGGTGCTCCTCTCAGAAGCTGGTGACGTTTCCCTGGTACTGATTCTCGTACAGCTTGACCCACCCCACCGGGGAGATTCCGACGTATCCTCGGAGCCCGTAGTATGAAGGGTTGGACAGAAGCGGGCCAATCCAGCCCGGGAGGTTCTGCCACATCACCTCGGAGACCAGAACGAAGCGCGGAGGATTCGACAGATTGAAAGGAAGATACAGCGGATCTCCCGGGTACCAGAGGGATGAATAAGCGTTTACATTGTTCGCCACGAATGGGAAGAGGTCGGTGGAGGCCACCACGCTCGCTCCGCTCGGGATCAGAGCGGACAGGCTCTCGACCTTCGCGTACCCGGCGGGAACGTTGTAACGTCCCCAGAATCCGGGTGGATTCACCTCGGGAATCCCCGGCGTGAGGTTCCAAGGGGTGATGGGTGAGAGAAGCATTCCTCCCACGATGATGCCCACGAGAGCGATCGTTCCGATCGGCAAGTGGTGGCCCGAGCCGAACCGTGCCGCTCGATAGGTCGACGGCGCCGGTGACGAGGGAGGCGGCGAGGCGCGGGACCGTCCCAGGGCCTGGGAGAGGAGCTCCTTCAGCGAAACGACGGGGATCCGCTCCATCGCGTAGGCCATGCCCACAAATACGGGGAACGCCGCGACCGTTCCGTACTGGTACCCAATGGTGACATAGTTGGGTATGCTCGAGAAGAATGTGAATGCGAGCCAGGGAACGGCGAGGAGAAGCGCCCGCGGTTTCAGCAGCGGCAGGAGAAGGAGAAGTCCATAGATCAGCAACCAGTACTCGACCTTCTGAGGGAACCCGACTTGGAGATTGGACAGGGAGAGGCCCAGGCTCGAGCTGGAGAATCCCCAGACGGCCCCGGAAGGCCCGGTGTTCGGACCGATGATGGCTGAGACCCAAGGTCCCTGAAGGAGGCGGAGAACGACGTAGAACCCTACCGAGAACTCCGCCATCAACAGGGAAAAGAAGACCATGGGCTCACGCACATACGCCGCCAGCCACCGTGTGAAGGAGTGGTCCTGCCTGGGGGGCCTCTCGGTCCGGGGGAAAGGGGGAGTTCGGGAACCTCTGGCGAGCCTACCCAGCGATTCACGGAGGGGGGGAAGGGCGAAGAAGGCAGCGGTCGCGAAGACGAAGAGCGGGGCCACCTCCAGGGTGAGCATCGCGATCGTTGCGACTCCAGCGGCTGCCCAGAAGCGACGCTGACACCAGAAGAGGAACATCCCGAAGAGTTCTAACGGCAGAAAGGCCTCGAGGTGAAAGTCATACATCTGCGAGCTCAACAGGGGCAACCACACCAGGAAGGCGGCCGCCACCCAGAGCGCCTTGCGTCCTGAACCGGTGATGCTCCGCGTGAGCAAGAACAGCGGGACTGCAGCCAGCCCCACGACGAGGCTTTGGATCGCGAGGAGGGTGTAAGCCGAGGGCGCAATCCAATAGATGCCCGCCAAGACAAAGATCAGGAACGACGGATGGACCTGGAAGAACGAGGAAACTCCCAGCAGCTCGTAGTCCCCGGCTTCGAAGAGTACGTGGCCATGCGTTGTAGACCAGAGCGCTTGTTGGAAAATGCCGAAGTCCCAGTTCTCGGTGAAGAACCCCGTGAAGCGGAGGCTCGCCATCACGAAGCTAACCGCCACGTAGGTGGCAACGAGCGCCAGCAGGACGGCAGTGTAGAAGCGAGGAGGGGGTTCGCTCCTCTGCACGACCCCTGGGGGCTCTGGAGCCGACCCTTCCGGGTCGAGAGAAGAGGGGTGGAGATTGCCGTCGGTGGTCACCGCTCGCGTCACCTCCCTTATTCGTGGGAGAGGTCCTTTCTCATCAGGGTGCTCTCTTGCCCTTCTCCGCTATATATAGGCCAGACCCCCCTCGTAACGCACGGCGGAGCGCTGGGGCTCTCGGCGAGTCGGGCCAGAACGTAGGCAACGTGGGATTGCTTCCGGCAAGCTTGTGAGCCAACCGATAGGCGTCCATCCTGGAGACCGAGGAACTCCGGTTCGAGGAGTCCTTCACCCAAACCCTGGTGCAATGACGTTTGCGCCTGGGAGCGCTGTGGCCCGGACGGAGCCTGAGTTCGATGTAGGAGCTCGCCACCGTTAGGCAATCCCGCTCAGCTCGCGGGAAGGTCCGGCCGAACTTCCCCCGAGCTGGAGCGGCATTTCCCTATCGGGGGCAGCCCTCCGGAGAACCCCCCCGTTTGATGCCTATGCCAACTCTGTCGGAAGGTCCGCCACGAGGTTCGCCACCCCGAGCGCCTCAGCGACCCCTCTCTCCTCGACGCTGAGTTCCTTCACCGCCCACCACCGCGCCGAGATCCCGGGGATCCCCAGTTCGTCCAGGTTCACACGCCGAAGGCGCTCCAACGCCCCCTCGGCGGTGAGCTTCA